>CBDBIZ010000010.1:0-71500 GCA_965206195.1 Gammaproteobacteria bacterium | reverse complement strand
CATCTTAGAGTGGTCTAGTGTCATCTGAGAGTGGTACAGTGTCATCTGAGAGTGATCCAGTGACGTCTGAGTTTGGTCCAGTGTCAAATAAAAGTGGTGCAGTGTCATCTGAGAGTTGTCCAGTGTCAACTGAGAGTGGTGCAGTATCATCTGAGAGTGGACCAGTGTCATCTGAGAGTTGTGCAGTATCATCTGAAAGTGTTTCAGTGACATCTGAAAGTGGTGAAGTGTCATCTGAGAGTGGTCCAGTGTCATCTTAGTGTGTTCCAATGTCATCTTAGAGTGGTACAGTGTCATCTGAGAGTTGTCTAGTGTCATCTAAGAGTGGTCCAGTGTAATCTGAAAGTTTTCCGGTGTCATCTGAGAGTGGTAAAGGGTCATTTAAGAGTGGTGCAGTATCATCTGTGAGTGGTCCAGTTTCATGTTAGAGTGTTCCAGTGTCATCTGAGAGTGTTCCAGTGTCATCTGAGAGTGGTCCAGTTTCATCTGAGTGTGGTCCAACTGTCATCTGAGATATTTCCAGTGTCATCTGAAAGTGTTCCATTGTCATCTGAGAGTGATCCGGTTTCATCTGAGAGTTGTCCAGTGTCATCTGAGAGTGGTGCTGTGTCATCTGAGAATGGTCCAGTGACATCTGAGAGTTGACCAGTGTCATCTGAGAGTGGTGCAATGTCATCTAAGAGTGGTCCAGAGTCATCTGAAAGTAGTGCAGTGTCATTTTAGAGTTTTCCAGTGTAATCTGAGAGTGGTCAAGTGTTATCTGAGTTTGTTCCGGTGTCATCTTAGAGTGGTGCAGTTTCATCTGAGAGTGGTGCATTGTCATCTGAGAGTGGTGAAGTGTCATCTGAGAGTGGTCCAGTGTCATCTGAGAGTGATCCAGAGTCATCTGAGAGTGGTGCAGTGTCATCTGAGAGTGGTCTAGTGTCATCTGACAGTGATCCAGTGTGATATTAATGTTGTCCAGTGTCATCTGAGAGTGGTCTAGTGTCATCTGAGAGTGGTGCAGTTTCATCTGAGAGTGGTCTAGTGGCATCTGACATTGATCCAGTGTCATATTAATGTGGTCAAGTGTAATCTGAGTGTGGTGCAGAAACATCTGAGAGTGGTGCAGTGTCATCTGTGAGTGATTTGGTGTAATCTGAGAGTGGTGCAAAGTCATTTGAGAATGGTACAGAGTCATCTGAGTGTGGTCCAGTGTCATCTGAGAGTGATCCGGTGACATCTGAGAGTGGGGCAATGTCATCTGAGATTGGTTTAGTGTCATCTTAGAGTGATCTAGTGTCATTTGAAAGTGGAGCAATGTCTTCTTAGAGTGGTCTATTGTCCTCTGAGAGTGGTGCCGTGTCATTTGAGAATGGTCCAGGGTCATCTGAGAATGATCCAGTGTCATCTGTGTGTGGTCCATTGTCATCTGAAAGTGGTGCAGTGTCATCCGAGAATGGTCCAATGTCATCTGGGAGTGGTCCAGTGTAATCTGAGAGTTATCCAGTGTAATCTGAGAGTTGTGCAGTTGCATCTGAGAGTTGTCCAGTGTCGTCTGAGAATGGTCCAGTGTTATCTGAGTGTGGGACAGTGTCATCTTAGAGTTGTCCAGTGTCACCTGAAAGTGGTCCAATTTTATCTGAGACTGATCCGGTGTCACTTGAAAGTTGTCCAGTGTCATCTCAGTGTGGTGCAGAGTCACCTTAGAGTGGTCTAGTGTCATCTGAGAGTGGTGCAGTGTCATCTGAAAGTTATCCAGCATCATATGAGTGTGGTCCAGTGTCATCTGAAAGTGGTGCAGTTTCAACTGAGAGTGGTCCAGTGTCATCTGAGAGTTGTGCAGGATCATCTTAGAGTGGTCCAGTGTCATCCAAGAGTGGTGCAGTGTCATCTGAGAGTGGTGCAGTTTCATCTGAGAATGGTACAGTGTCATCTGAGAGTGATCCAGTGTCATCTGAATGTGGTCCAGTGCCATCTGAGAGTAGTGCAGTGTCATCTCAGAGTGGTCCAGTGTCATCTGAGAATGGTCCAGTGTCCTCTGAGAGTGGTGCATTGTATTCTGAGATTGGGGCAGTGTCATCTGAGATTTGTCCAGTTTCATCTAAGAATGGTCCAGTGTCATCTGAGAGTGGTCCAGTGTAATCTGAGAGTTTTGCAGTTTCATCTGAGAGTGGTCCAGTGTCATCTGAGAGTGGTCCAGTGTCATTTGAGTGTGGTCCACTGTCATCTGAGAAGAGTCCAGTGTCATCTCAAAGTGGTCCAATGTAATCTGAAAGTGATCTGGTGTCATCTGAGAGTGGTCCAGTGTCATCTGAGATTGGTGCGGTTTCATCTTAGAGTGGTCCAGTTTAATCTGAGAGTGGTACAGTGTCATCTAAGAGTGATCCAGTGACATCTCAGTGTGATCCAGTGTCATCTAAAAGTGGTGCAGTGACATCTGAGAGTTGTCCAGTGTCATCTGAGAGTGGTGCAGTATTATCTGAGAGTGGACCAGCGTCATCTGAGAGTGGTGCAGTGTCATCTCAGAGTGGTGCAGTGTCATCTGAAAGTGGTGAAGTGTCATCTGAGAGTGGTCCAATGTCATCTGAGAGTGGTCCAGTGTCATCTTAGAGTGGTCCAATGTCATCTGAGAGTGGTTCAGGGTCATCTGAGAATGGTCTAGTGTCATCTGAGAGTGGTCCAGTGTAATCTGAAAGTTATCCGGTGTCATCTGAGAGTGGTGTAGTGTCATCTGAGAGTGGTGCAGTGTCATCTGTGAGTGGTCCAGTTTTATGTAAGTGTGGACCAGTGTCATCTGAGAGTGTTCCAGTGTCATCTGAGAGTGGTCCAGTTTCATCTGAGAGTGGTCCAACTGTGATCTGAGAGTGATCTGGTTTCATCTGAGAGTGGTCCAATGTCATCTGAGGTTGGTGTAGTGTCATCTGAGAGTGGTGCATTATCATCTGAGAGTGGTGAAGTGTCGTCTGAGAGTGGTCCAATGTCATCTAAGAGTGGTCCAGTGTCATCTTAAAGTGGTCCAATGTAATCTGAGAGTGGTGCAGTGTCATCTGAGAATGGTCCTGTGTCATTTGAGATTGATCCAGGGTCATATGAGTGTGGTCCAGTGTCATCTGATAGTAGTGCAGTTTCATCTGATAGTGATCCAGTTTCATCTGAGAGTGGTCCAGTGTCATCTGAGATTGGTCCAGTGGCATCTGATATTGATCCAGTGTAATATTAATGTGGTCAAGTGTCATCTTAGAGTGGTGCAGTATCATCTGAGAGTTGTCCAGTGTCATCTGAGAGTGGTGCAATGTCATCTAAGAGTGGTCCAGAATCATCTGAAAGTGGTGCAGTGTCATCTTAGAGTGGTCCAGTGTAATCTGAGAGTGGTCCAGTGTTATCTGAGAGTGTTCCGGTGTCATCTGAGAGTGATGCAGTGTCATCTGAGAGTGGTGCATTGTCATCTGAGAGTGGTGAAGAGTCATCTGAGAGCTGGCCAGTGTCATCTGAGAGTGATCCAGAGTTATCTGATAGTGGTGCAGTGTCATCTGAGAGTGGTATAGTGTCATCTGACAGTGATCCAGTGTGATATTAATGTGGTCCAGTGTCATCTGATAGTGGTCTAGTGTCATCTGAGAGTGGTGCTGTGTCATCTGAGAATGGTCCAGTGTCATCTGATAGTGATTCAGTTTCATCTGAGAGTGGTGCAGTGTCATCTGAGAGTGGTCTAGTGGAATCTGACATTGATCCAGTGTCATATTAATGTGGTCAAGTGTCATCTGAGAGTGGCGCAGTATCATCTGAGAGTGGTCCAGTCTCATCTGAGAGTGGTGCAGTGTCATCTGTGAGTGATTTGGTGTAATCTGAGAGTGGTGCAATGTCATTTGAGAGTGGTCCAGAGTCATCTGAGTGTGGTCCAGTGTCATCTGAGATTGGTTTAGTGTCATCTTGGAGTGATCCAGTGTCATCTGAGAGTGGTCTAGTGTCCTCTGAGAGTGGTGCATTGTCATATGAGAATGGTCCAGTGACATCTGAGAATGATCCAGTGTCATCTGAGTGTGGTCCAGTGTCATCTGAGAGTGGTCAGTGTCATCTGAGAGTGGTCAAGTGTCATCTGAGATTGGTCCAGTGCAATCTGAGAGTTTTACGGTGTCATCTGAGAGTGTTGCAGTGTTGTCTGAGATTTCCCCAGTGACATCTTAGTGTGGTCCTGTCTCATTTGAGAGTGGTCCAGTGTCATCTGAGAGTGGTGCACTTTCATCTGAGATTTGTCCAGTGTCATCTGAGAATGGTCCCGTGTCATCTGAGAGTGGTCAAGTGTCATCTGAGAGTGATCCAGTGTCATCTGAGAAAGGTGCAATGTAATCTGAGAGTGGTCTAGTGTCATCTGACAATGATCCAGTGTCATATTAATGTGGTCCAGTGTCTTCTGAGAGTGGTGCAGTATCATCTGAGAGTGGTCCAGTCTCAAATGAGAGTGGTGCAGTGTCATCTGAGAGTGATCCGGTGTCATCTGAGTGTGGTGCAATGTCTTTTGAGAATGGTCCATTGTCATCTGAGAGTGATCCGGTGTCATTTTAGAGTGGTGCAATGTCGTCTGAGATATGTGTAGTGTCTTCTTAGAGTGATCCTGTGTCATCTGAGATTGGAGTAATGTCTTCAGAGAGTGGTCCAGTGTAATCTGAGAGTGGTGCAGTGTCGTCTGAGAGTTGTCCAGTGTCATCTTAGAGTGGTCCAGTGTTAACTGAGAGTGGTGCAGTGTATTCTGAGAGTGGGGCAGTTTCATCTGAGAGTTGTTTAGTTTCATCTAAGAGTGGTCCAGTTTCATCTGAGACTGGTCCAGTGCGATCTGAGAATTGTGCAGTGTCATATGAGAGTTGTCCAGTGTCGTCTGAGAATGGTCCAGTGTCATCTGAGTGTTGGACAGTGTCATCTTAGAGTTGTCCAGTGTCATCTGAAAGTGGTCCAATTTTATCTGAGACTTATCCAGTGTCACCTAAAAGTGGTCCAGTGTCATCTGAGTGTGGTGCAGTGTCACCTTAGAGTGGTCTAGTGTCATCAGAGAGTGGTGCAGTGTCATCTGAAAGTTATCCAGCATCATCTGAGTTTGGTCCAGTGTCATATGAAAGTGGTGCAGTGTCATCTGAGAGTGGTCCAGTGTCATCTGAGAGTGGTGCAGGATCATCTGAGAGTAGTCCAGTGTCATCATATAATGGTCCAGTGTCATCTTAGAGTGGTGAAGTTTCATCTGAGAATGGTACAGTGTCATCTGAGAGTGATCCAGTGTCATCTGAGTGTGGTCCAGTGTAATCTGAGAGTTTTGCAGTTTCATCTGAGAGTGGTCCAGTGTCATCTGAGAGTGGTTCAGTCTCATTTGAGTGTGGTCCACAGTCATCTGAGAAAAGTCCAGTGTCATCTCAAAGTGGTCCAATGTTATCTGAAAGAGATCTGGTGTCATCTGAGAATGGTCCAATGTCATCTGAGATTGGTGCGGTTTCATCTTAGAGTGGTCTAGTGTCATCTGAGAGTGGTACAGTGTCATCTGAGAGTGATCCAGTGATATATGAGTGTGGTCCAGTTTCATCTAAAAGTCGTGCAGTGTCATCTAAGAGTTGTCCAGTGTCAACTGAGAGTGGTGCAGTATCATCTGAGAGTGGACCAGCGTCATCTGAGAGTGGTGCAGTGTCATCTCAGAGTGGTGCAGTGTCATCTGAAAGTGGTGAAGTGTCATCTGAGATTGGTCCAATGTCATCTGAGAGTGGTCCAGTGTCTTCTTAGAGTGGTCCAATGTCATCTGAGAGTGGTACAGGATCATCTGAGAATGGTCTAGTGTCATCTGAGAGTGGTCCAGTGTAATCTGAAAGTTATTTGGTGTCATCTGAGAGTGGTGCAGTGTCATCTGTGAGTGGTCCAGTTTTATGTAAGAGTGGACCAGTGTCATCTGAGAGTTTTTCAGTGTCATCTGAGAGTGGTCCAGTTTCATCTGAGAGTGGTCCAACTCTCATCTGAGAGATGTCCAGTGTCATCTGAAAGTGGTCCAATCCATCAGAGAGTGGTCTGGTTTCATCTGAGAGTGGTCCAGTGTCATCTAAGAGTGGTGCTGTGTCATCTGAGAATGGTCCAGTGACATCTGAGAGTTGCCCAGTGTCATCTGAGAGTGGTGCAATGTCATCTAAGAGTGGTCCAGAATCATCTGAAAGTGGTGCAGTGTCATCTTAGAGTGGTCCAGTGTAATCTGAGAGTGGTCAAGTGTTATCTGAGAGTGTTCCGGTGTCATCTGAGAGTGATGCAGTGTCATCTGAGAGTGGTGCATTGTCATCTGAGAGTGGTGAAGAGTCATCAGAGAGTGATCCAGTGTCATCTGAGAGTGATCCAGAGTTATCTGAGAGTGGTGCAGTGTCATCTGAGAGTGGTATAGTGTCATCTGACAGTGATCCAGTGTGATATTAATGTGGTCCAGTGTCATCTGATAATGGTCTAGTGTCATCTGAGAGTGGTGCTGTGTCATCTGAGAATGGTCCAGTGTCATCTGATAGTGATCTAGTGTCATCTGAGAGTGGTGCAGTGTCATCTGAGAGTGGTCTAGTGGCATCTGACATTGATCCAGTCTCATATTAATGTGGTCAAGTGTCATCTGAGGGTGGTGCAGTATCATCTGAGAGTGGTCCAGTCTCATCTGAGAGTGGTGCAGTGTCATCTGTGAGTGATTTGGTGTAATCTGAGAGTGGTGCAATGTCATTTGAGAGTGGTCCAGAGTCATCTGAGTGTGGTCCAGTGTCATCTGAGAGTGATCCGGTGACATCTTAGAGTGTTGCACTGACATCTGAGATTGGTTTAGTGTCATCTTGGAATGATCCAGTGTCATCTGAGAGTGGAGAAATGTCATCTTAAAGTGGTCCAGTGTCCTCTGTGAGTGGTGCAATGTCATTTTAGAATGGTCCAGGGTCATCTGAGAATGATCCAGTGTCATCTGGGAGTGGTCCAGTGTAATCTGAGAGTTAACCGGTGTCATCTGAGATTGGTGAAGTTTCATATGAGAGTGGAGCAGTGTCATCTGAGAGTGGTCAAGTTTCATCTAAGATTGGTCCAGTGTCATCTGAGTGTGGTCCAGTGTCATCTGAGAGTTGTCCAGTTTCATCTGAGTGTGGTCCAGTGTCATCTGAGAATGGTCCAGTGTCATCTGAAAATGGTGCAGTGTCATCTGATAATGGTCCAATGCCATCTGAGAATGGTTCAGTTTCATCTGAGAGTGGTCCAGTGTCATCTGAGAGTGGTCCATTGTCATCTGAGATTGGTAGATTGTCATCTGAGAGTGGTCCATGGTCATCTGAGATTTGTCCAGTGTCTTCTGAGAGTGGTGCAGTGTCATCTGAGTGTGGTGCAGTGTCATCTGAGAGTGGTGAAGTGTCATCTGAGAGTGGTCCAGTGTCATCTTAGAATGGTCCAGTGTCATCTTAGAGAGGTCCAGTTTCATCTGAGAGTGGTGCAGTTTTATCTGAGAATGGTAAAGTGTCATCTGAGAATGATCCAGTGCCATCTGAGTGTGGTCCAGTGTCATCTGTGAGTAGTGCAGTGTCTTCTTAGAGTGGTCCAGTGTCATCTGAGTGTGGTCCAGTGCCATCTGAGTGGTGCAGTTTATTCTTAAAGTGGGGCTGTGTCATCTGAGAGTTATCCAGTTTCATCTGAGAGTGGTCCAGTGTCATCTGAGATTGCTCCAGTATCATCTGAGTGTGGTCCAGTGTTATCTGAAAGTTGTCCAATGTAATCTGAGTGTGATCCGGTACAATAGGAGAGTGGTCCAGTGTCATCTGAGAGTGGTGCAGTGTCATCTTAGAGTGGTCTAGTGTCATCTGAGAGTGGTGCAGTGTCATCTTAGAGTGATCCAGTGTCATCTGAGTGTGGTCCAGTGACATCTGAAAGTGGTGCAGTGTCATTTGAGAGTGGTCCAGTGTCATCTGAGAGTTGTGCAGTATCATCTGATGGTGGTCCAGTGTCATCTGAGGTTGGTGTAGTGTCATCTGAGAGTGGTGCATTATCATCTGAGAGTGGTGGTGTCGTCTTAGAATGGTCCAATGTCATTTAAGAGTGGTCCAGTGTCATCTTAAAGTGGTCCAATGTCATCTGAGAGTGGTGCAGTGTCAACTGAGAATGGTCCAGTGTCATTTGAGATTGATCCAGGGTCATATGAGTGTGGTCCAGTGTCATCTGATAGTAGTGCAGTTTCATCTGAGAGTGGTCCAGTGTCATCTGAGAGTGGTCCAGTGTCATCTGAGAGTGGTGCAGAATCATCTGAGAGAGGTCCAGTGTCATCTTAGATTGGTGCAGTATCATCTGAAAATGGAGCAGTGTCATCTGAGGGTGGTAAAGTTTCATCTGAAGGTGGTCCAGTGTCATCTGAGAGTGGTCCATTTTCATCATAGAGTGGTCTAGTTTCCTCTGAATGTGGTGCAGTGTCATATGAGAATGGTTCAGTGACATCTGAGAATGATCCAATGTCATCTGAGTGTGTTCCTGTGTCATCTGAGAGTGGTGCAGTGTCATCTGATAGTGGTCCAGCGTCATCTGAGATTGGTCCAGTCTAATCTGAATGTTATCCGGATTCATCTGAGAGTGGTGGAGTGTCATCTGGGAATGGTGCAGTGTCTTCTGAGTGTTGTTTATTGTCATCTTAGAGTGGTCCAGTGTCATCTGAGAGTGGTCTAGTGTCATCTGAGTGTGGTCCAGTGTCATCTGAGAGTTGTCCAGTGTCATCTGAAAGTGGTCAAATGTAATCTGAGAGTGATCCGGTGTAATCTGAGAGTGGTCTAGTGTCATCTGAGAGTGATGCAGTGTCATCTGAGATTGATCCAGTGTCATGTGAGTGTGGTCCAGTGTCATCTGAAAGTGGTGCACTGTGTTCTGAGAGTGGTCCAGTGTCATCTGAGAGCGGTGCAGTATAATCAGAGAGTTGTCCAGTGTCATCTGAGAGTTTTGCAGTTTAATCTGAGAGTGGTGCAGTGTCATCTGGGAGTGGTTAAGTGTCGTCTGAGAGTAGTACAATGTCATCTGAGAGTGGTCCAGTGTCATCTGAGAGTGGTGCAGTATCATATGAGAGTGGTGCAGTGTCATCTGAGAGTGGCGAAGTTTCGTCTGAGAGTGGTACAATGTCATCTGAGAGTGGTCCAGTGATATCTTAGAATGGTCCAATGTCATCTGAGAGTGGAGCAATGTCATCTGGGAACGGTCCAGTTTCATCTGAGAGTGATCCAGAGTCATATGAGTGTGGTCCAGTGTCATCTGCGAGTGGTGCAGTGTCATCTGAGAGTGGTCCAGGGTCATCTGAGAGTGGTCCAATATCATCTGAGAGTGGTGTAGTGTCATCTGAGAGAGGTCTAGTGTCATCTGACAGTGATCCAGTGTCATATTAAGGTGGTCCAGTGTCATATAAGAATGGTGCAGTGTCGTCTGAGAATGATCCGATGTAATCTGAGAGTGGTGCAATGTCATTTGAGAGTAGTCCAGAGTCATCTGAGAGTGTTCCTGTGTCATTTGAGAGTAGTGCAGTATCATATGAGAGTGGTGCAGTGTCATCTGAGAGTGGTGAAGTGTCGTCTGAGATTGGTACAATGTCATCTGAGAGTGGTCCAGTGTCATCTTAAAGTGGTCCAATGTCATCTGAGAGTGGTGCAATGTCATCTGGGAACGGTCCAGTTTCATCTGAGAGTGATCCAGTGTCATATGAGTGTGGTCCAGTGTCATCTGAGAGTGGTGCAGTATCATCTGAGAGTGGTCCAGTCTCAAATGAGAGTGGTGCAGTGTCATCTCAGAGTGGTGCAGTGTCATCTGAAAGTGGTTAAGTGTCATCTGAGAGTGGTCCAATGTCATCTGAGATTGGTCGAGTGTCATCTGAGAGTGATCTAGTGTCATCTCAGAGTGGTACAGTGTCATCTGAGAGTGATCCAGTGACATATGAGTGTGGTCCAGTGTCATCTAAAAGTGGTGCAGTCTCATCTGAGAGTTGTCCAGTGTCAACTGAGAGTGGTGCAGTATCATCTGAGAGTGGACCAGCGTCATCTGAGAGTGGTGCATTGTCATCTGAGAGTGGTGAAGAGTCATCAGAGAGTGATCCAGTGTCATCTGAGAATGATCCAGAGTTATCTGAGAGTGGTGCAGTGTCATCTGAGAATGGTCTAGTGGCATCTGACATTGATCCAGTGTCATATTAATGTGGTCAAGTGTCATCTGAGAGTGGCGCAGTATCATCTGAGAGTGGTCCAGTCTCATCTGAGAGTGGTGCAGTGTCATCTGTGAGTGATTTGGTGTAATCTGAGAGTGGTGCAATGTCATTTGAGAGTGGTCCAGAGTCATCTGAGTGTGGTCCAGTGTCATTTGAGAGTGATCCGGTGACATCTGAGAGTGGTGCACTGACATCTGAGATTGGTTTAGTGTCATCTTGGAATGATCCAGTGTCATCTGAGAATGGAGAAATGTCATCTTAGAGTGGTCCAGTGTCCTCTGTGAGTGGTGCAATGTCATTTTAGAATGGTCCAGGGTCATCTGAGAATGATCCAGTGTCATCTGGGAGTGGTCCAGTGTAATCTGAAAGTTAACCGGTGTCATCTGAGAATGGTGAAGTTTCATATGAGAGTGGAGCAGTGTCATCTGAGAGTGGTCAAGTTTCATCTAAGATTGGTCCAGTGTCATCTGAGTGTGGTCCAGTGTCATCTGAGAGTTGTCCAGTTTCATCTGAGTGTGGTCCAGTGTCATCTGAGAGTGGTCCAGTGTCATCTGAAAATGTTGCAGTGTCATCTGAGAATGGTCCAATGCCATCTGAGAATGGTTCAGTTTCATCTGAGAGTGGTCCAGTGTCATCTGAGAGTGGTCCATTGTCATCTGAGATTGGTAGAGTGTCATCTGAGAGTGGTCCATGGTCATCTGAGATTTGTCCAGTGTCTTCTGAGAGTGGTGCAGTGTCATCTGAGTGTGGTGCAGTGTCATCTGAGAGTGGTGAAGTGTCATCTGAGAGTGGTCCAGTGTCATCTTAGAATGGTCCAGTGTCATCTTAGAGAGGTCCAGTTTCATCTGAGAGTGGTGCAGTTTTTTCTGAGAATGGTAAAGTGTCATCTGAGAATGATCCAGTGCCATCTGAGTGTGGTCCAGTGTCATCTGTGAGTAGTGCAGTGTCTTCTTAGAGTGGTCCAGTGTCATCTTAGTGTGGTCCAGTGCCATCTGAGAGTGGTGCAGTGTATTCTGAAAGTGGGGATGTGTCATCTGAGAGTTATCCAGTTTCATCTAAGAATGGTCCAGTGTCAACTTAGAGTTGTTCAGTTTCATCTGAGAGTGGTCCAGTGTCATCTGAGATTGGTCCAGTATCATCTGAGTGTGGTCCAGTGTTATCTGAAAGTTGTCCAATGTAATCTGAGTGTAATCCGGTATAATAGGAGAGTGGTCCAGTGTCATCTGAGAGTGGTGCAGTGTCATCTTAGAGTGGTCTAGTGTCATCTGAGAGTGGTGCAGTGTCATCTGAGAGGGATCCAGTGTCATCTGAGTGTGGTCCAGTGTCGTCTGAAAGTGGTGCAGTATCATCTGATGGTGGTCCAGTGTCATCTGAGGTTGGTGTAGTGTCATCTGAGAGTGGTGCATTATCATCTGAGAGTGGTGAAGTGTCGTCTGAGAGTGGTCCAATGTCATCTAAGAGTAGTCCAGTGTCATCTTAAAGTGGTCCAATGTCATCTGAGAGTGGTGCAGTGTCATCTGAGAATGGTCCAGTGTCATTTGAGATTGATCCAGGGTTATATGAGTGTGGTCCAGTGTCATCTGATAGTAGTGCAGTTTCATCTGAGAGTGGTCCAGTGTCATCTGAGAGTGGTCCAGTGTCATCTGAGAGTGGTGCAGAATCATCTGAGAGAGCTCCAGTGTCATCTTAGAGTGGTGCAGTATCATCTGAAAATGGAGCAGTTTCATCTGAGGGTGGTAAAGTTTCATCTGAAGGTGGTCCAGTGTCATCTGAGAGTGGTCAATTTTCATCATAGAGTGGTCTAGTTTCCTCTGAATGTGGTGCAGTGTCATATGAGAATGGTTCAGTGACATCTGAGAATGATCCAATGTCATCTGAGTGTGGTCCTGTGTCATCTGAGAGTGGTGCAGTGTCATCTGATAGTGGTCCAGCGTCATCTGAGATTGGTCCAGTGTAATCTGAATGTTATCCGGATTTATCTTAGAGTGGTGGAGTGTCATCTGTGAATGGTGCAGTGTCTTCTGAGAGTTGTTTAGTGTCATCTTAGAGTGGTCTAGTGTCATCTGAGAGTGGTCTAGTGTCATCTGAGTGTGGTCCAGTGTCATCTGAGAGTTGTCCAGTGTCATCAGAAAGTGGTCAAATGTTATCTGAGAGTGATCCGGTGTAATCTGAGAGTGGTCCAGTGTCATCTGAGAGTGATGCAGTGTCATCTTAGAGTGGTCTAGTGTCATCTGAGAGTGATGCAGTGTCATCTGAGATTGATCCAGTGTCATGTGAGTGTGGTCCAGTGTCATCTGAAAGTGGTGCACTGTCATCTGAGAGTGGTCCAGTGTCATCTGAGAGTGGTGTAGTATAATCTGAGAGTTGTCCAGTGTCATCTGAGAGTGGTGCAGTTTAATCTGAGAGTGGTGCAGTATCATCTGAGATTGGTGAAGTGTCGTCTGAGAGTGGTACAATGTCATCTGAGAGTGGTCCAGTGTCATCTGAGAGTGGTGCAGTATCATATGAGAGTGGTGCAGTGTCATCTGAGAGTGGCGAAGTTTCGTCTGAGAGTAGTACAATGTCATCTGAGAGTGGTCCAGTGATATCTTAGAATGGTCCAATGTCATCTGAGAGAGGAGCAATGTCATCTGGGAACGGTCCAGTTTCATCTGAGTGTGATCCAGTGTCATATGAGTGTGGTCCAGTGTCATCTGCGAGTGGTGCAGTGTCATCTGAGAGTGGTCCAGGGTCATCTGAGAGTGGTCCAATATCATCTGAGAGTGGTGTAGTGTCATCTGAGAGTGGTCTAGTGTCATCTGACAGTGATCCAGTGTCATATTAAGGTGGTCCAGTGTCATATAAGAATGGTGCAGTGTCGTCTGAGAGTGATCCGATGTAATCTGAGAGTGGTGCAATGTCATTTGAGAGTAGTCCAGAGTCAAGTGAGAGTGTTCCTGTGTCATCTGAGAGTGGTGCAGTATCATATGAGAGTGGTGCAATGTCATCTGAGAGTGGTGAAGTGTCGTCTGAGAGTGGTACAATGTCATCTGAGAGTGGTCCAATGTCATCTTAGAGTGGTCCAATGTCATCTGAGAATGGTGCAATGTCATCTGGGAACGGTCCAGTTTCATCTGAGAGTGATCCAGTGTCATATGAGTGTGGTCCAGTGTCATCTGAGAGTGTTGCAGTATCATCTGAGAGTGGTCCAGTCTCAAATGAGAGTGGTGCAGTGTCATATCAGAGTGGTGAAGTGTCATCTGAAAGTGGTGAAGTGTCATCTGAGAGTTATCCAGTTTCATCTAAGAATGGTCCAGTGTCAACTTAGATTTGTTCAGTTTCATCTGAGAGTGGTCCATTGTCATCTGAGATTGGTCCAGTATCATCTGAGTGTGGTCCAGTGTTATCTGAAAGTTGTCCAATGTAATCTGAGTGTAATCCGGTATAATAGGAGAGTGGTCCAGTGTCATCTGAGAGTGGTGCAGTGTCATCTTAGAGTGGTCTAGTGTCATCTGAGAGTGGTGCAGTGTCATCTGAGAGGGATCCAGTGTCATCTGAGTGTGGTCCAGTGTCGTCTGAAAGTGGTGCAGTATCATCTGATGGTGGTCCAGTGTCATCTGAGGTTGGTGTAGTGTCATCTGAGAGTGGTGCATTATCATCTGAGAGTGGTGAAGTGTCATCTGAGAGTGGTCCAATGTCATCTAAGAGTAGTCCAGTGTCATCTTAAAGTGGTCCAATTTCATCTGAGAGTGGTGCAGTGTCATCTGAGAATGATCCAGTGTCATTTGAGATTGATCCAGGGTTATATGAGTGTGGTCCAGTGTCATCTGATAGTAGTGCAGTTTCATCTGAGAGTGGTCCAGTGTCATCTGAGAGTGGTGCAGAATCATCTGAGAGAGCTCCAGTGTCATCTTAGAGTGGTGCAGTATCATCTGAAAATGGAGCAGTGTCATCTGAGGGTGGTAAAGTTTCATCTGAAGGTGGTCCAGTGTCATCTGAGAGTGGTCAATTTTCATCATAGAGTGGTCTAGTTTCCTCTGAATGTGGTGCAGTGTCATATGAGAATGGTTCAGTGACATCTGAGAATGATCCAATGTCATCTGAGTGTGGTCCTGTGTCATCTGAGAGTGGTGCAGTGTCATCTGATAGTGGTCCAGCGTCATCTGAGATTGGTCCAGTGTAATCTGAATGTTATCCGGATTCATCTTAGAGTGGTGGAGTGTCATCTGTGAATGGTGCAGTGTCTTCTGAGAGTTGTTTAGTGTCATCTTAGAGTGGTCTAGTGTCATCTGAGAGTGGTCTAGTGTCATCTGAGTGTGGTCCAGTGTCATCTGAGAGTTGTCCAGTGTCATCTGAAAGTGGTCAAATGTTATCTGAGAGTGATCCGGTGTAATCTGAGAGTGGTCCAGTGTCATCTGAGAGTGATGCAGTGTCATCTTAGAGTGGTCTAGTGTCATCTGAGAGTGATGCAGTGTCATCTGAGATTGATCCAGTGTCATGTGAGTGTGGTCCAGTGTCATCTGAAAGTGGTGCACTCTCATCTGAGAGTGGTCCAGTGTCATCTGAGAGTGGTGCAGTATAATCTGAGAGTTATCCAGTGTCATCTGAGAGTGGTGCAGTGTAATCTGAGAGTGGTGCAGTGTCATCTGAGATTGGTGAAGTGTCGTCTGAGAGTGGTACAATGTCATCTGAGAGTGGTCCAGTCTCATCTGAGAGTGGTACAGTATCATATGAGAGTGGTGCAGTGTCATCTGAGAGTGGCGAAGTTTCGTCTGAGAGTGGTACAATGTCATCTGAGAGTGGTCCAGTGATATCTTAGAATGGTCCAATGTCATCTGAGAGAGGAGCAATGTCATCTGGGAACGGTCCAGTTTCATCTGAGTGTGATCCAGTGTCATATGAGTGTGGTCCAGTGTCATCTGCGAGAGGTGCAGTGTCATCTGAGAGTGGTCCAGGGTCATCTGAGAGTGGTCCAATATCATCTGAGAGTGGTGTAGTGTCATCTGAGAGTGGTCTAGTGTCATCTGACAGTGATCCAGTGTCATATTAAGGTGGTCCAGTGTCATATAAGAATGGTGCAGTGTCGTCTGAGAGTGATCCGATGTAATCTGAGAGTGGTGCAATGTCATTTGAGAGTAGTCCAGATACAAGTGAGAGTGTTCCTGTGTCATCTGAGAGTTGTGCAGTATCATATGAGAGTGGTGCAATGTCATCTGAGAGTGGTGAAGTGTCGTCTGAGAGTGGTACAATGTCATCTGAGAGTGGTCCAATGTCATCTTAGAGTGGTCCAATGTCATCTGAGAATGGTGCAATGTCATCTGGGAACGGTCCAGTTTCATCTGAGAGTGATCCAGTGTCATATGAGTGTGGTCCAGTGTCATCTGAGAGTGTTGCAGTATCATCTGAGAGTGGTCCAGTCTCAAATGAGAGTGGTGCAGTGTCATTTCAGAGTGGTGCAGTGTCATCTGAAAGTGGTGAAGTGTCATCTGAGAGTGGTCCAATGTCATCTGAGAGTGTTCCAGTGTCATCTGAGAGTGGTCTAGTGTCATGTCAGAGTGGTACAGTGTCATCTGAGAGTGATCCAGTGACATATGAGTGTGGTCCAGTGTCATCTAAAAGTGGTGCAGTGTCATCTGAGAGTTGTCCAGTGTCAACTGAGAGTGGTGCAGTATCATCTGAGAGTGGACCAGCGTCATCTGAGAGTGGTGCAGTGTCATCTCAGAGTGGTGCAGTGTCATCTGAAAGTGGTGAAGTGTCATCTGAGAGTGGTCCAATGTCATCTGAGAGTGGTCCAATGTCATCATAGAGTGGTCCAATGTCATCTGAGAGTGGTACAGGGTCATCTGAGAATGGTCTAGTGTCATCTGACAGTGGTCCAGTGTAATCTGAAAGTTATCCGGTGTCATCTGAGAGTGGTGTAGTTTCATCTGAGTGTGGTGCAGTGTCATCTGTGAGTGGTCCAGTTTTATGTAAGAGTGGACCAGTGTCATCTGAGAGTGTTTCAGTGTCATCTGAGAGTGGTCCAGTTTCATCTGAGAGTGGTCCAACTGTCATCTGAGAGTGGTGCTGTGTCATCTGAGAATGGTCCAGTGACATCTGAGAGTTGTCCAGTGTCATCTTAGAGTGGTGCAATGTCATCTAAGAGTGGTCCAGAATCATCTGAAAGTGGTGCAGTGTCATCTTAGAGTGGTCCAGTGTAATCTGAGAGTGGTCAAGTGTTATCTGAGAATGTTCCGGTGTCATCTGAGAGTGATGCAGTGTCATCTGAGAGTGGTGCATTGTCATCTGAGAGTGGTGAAGAGTCATCAGAGAGTGATCCAGTGTCATCTGAGAGTGATCCAGAGTTATCTGAGAGTGGTGCAGTGTCATCTGAGAGTGGTATAGTGTCATCTGACAGTGATCCAGTGTGATATTAATGTGGTCCAGTGTCATCTGATAGTGGTCTAGTGTCATCTGAGAGTGGTGCTGTGTCATCTGAGAATGGTCCAGTGTCATCTGATAGTGATCCAGTGTCATCTGAGAGTGGTGCAGTGTCATCTGAGAGTGGTCTAGTGGCATCTGACATTGATCCAGTGTCATATTACTGTGGTCAAGTGTCATCTGAGAGTGGCGCAGTATCATCTGAGAGTGGTCCAGTCTCATCTGAGAGTGGTGCAGTGTCATCTGTGAGTGATTTGGTGTAATCTGAGAGTGGTGCAATGTCATTTGAGAGTGGTCCAGAGTCATCTGAGTGTGGTCCAGTGTCATCTAAGAGTGATCCGGTGACATCTGAGAGTGGTGCACTGACATCTGAGATTGGTTTAGTGTCATCTTGGAATGATCCAGTGTCATCTGAGAGTGGAGAAATGTCATCTTAGAGTGGTCCAGTGTCCTCTGTGAGTGGTGCAATGTCATTTTAGAATGGTCCAGGGTCATCTGAGAATGATCCAGTGTCATCTGGGAGTGGTCCATTGTAATCTGAGAGTTAACCGGTGTCATCTGAGAATGGTGAAGTTTCATATGAGAGTGGAGCAGTGTCATCTGAGAGTGGTCAAGTTTCATCTAAGATTGGTCCAGTGTCATCTGAGTGTGGTCCAGTGTCATCTGAGAGTTGTCCAGTTTCATCTGAGTGTGGTCCAGTGTCATCTGAGAGTGGTCCAGTGTCATCTGAAAATGGTGCAGTGTCATCTGAGAATGGTCCAATGCCATCTGACAATGGTTCAGTTTCATCTGAGAGTGGTCCAGTGTCATCTGAGAGTGGTGCATTGTCATCTGAGATTGGTAGAGTGTCATCTGAGAGTGGTCCATGGTCATCTGAGATTTGTCCAGTGTCTTCTGAGAGTGGTGCAGTGTCATCTGAGTGTGGTGCAGTGTCATCTGAGAGTGGTGAAGTGTCATCTGAGAGTGGTCCAGTGTCATCTTAGAATGGTCCAGTGTCATCTTAGAGAGGTCCAGTTTCATCTGAGAGTGGTGCAGTTTTATCTGAGAATGGTAAAGTGTCATCTGAGTATGATCCAGTGCCATCTGAGTGTGGTCCAGTGTCATCTGTGAGTAGTGCAGTGTCTTCTTAGAGTGGTCCAGTGTCATCTGAGTGTGGTCCAGTGCCATCTGAGAGTGGTGCAGTGTATTCTGAAAGTGGGGATGTGTCATCTGAGAGTTATCCAGTTTCATCTAAGAATGGTCCAGTGTTAACTTAGATTTGTTCAGTTTTATCTGAGAGTGGTCCAGTGTAATCTGAGATTGGTCCAGTGTTATCTGAGTGTGGTCCAGTGTTATCTGAAAGTTGTCCAATGTAATCTGAGTGTGATTCGGTATAATAGGAGAGTGGTCCAGTGTCATCTGAGAGTGGTGCAGTGTCATCTTAGAGTGGTCTAGTGTCATCTGAGAGTGGTGCAGTGTCATCTGAGAGTGATCTAGTGTCATCTGAGTGTGGTCCAGTGTCATCTGAAAGTGGTGCAGTGTCATTTGAGAGTGGTCCAGTGTCATCTGATAGTTGTGCAGTATCATCTGATGGTTGTCCAGTGTCATCTGATGTTGGTGTAGTGTCATCTGAGAGTGGTGCATTATCATCTGAGAGTGGTGAAGTGTCGTCTGAGAGTGGTCCAATGTCATCTAAGAGTGGTCCAGTGTCATCTTAAAGTGGTCCAATGTCATCTGAGAGTGGTGCAGTGTCATCTGAGAATGGTCCAGTGTCATTTGAGATTGATCCAGGGTCATATGAGTGTGGTCCAGTGTCATCTGATAGTAGTGCAGTTTCATCTGAGAGTGGTCCAGTGTCATCTGAGAGTGGTCCAGTGTCATCTGAGAGTGGTGCAGAATCATCTGAGAGAGGTCCAATGTCATCTTAGAATGGTGGAGTATCATCTGAAAATGGAGCAGTGTCATCTGAGGGTGGTAAAGTTTCATCTGAAGGTGGTCCAGTGTCATCTGAGAGTTGTCCATTTTCATCATAGAGTGGTCTAGTTTCCTCTGAATGTGGTGCAGTGTCATATGAGAATGGTTCAGTAACATCTGAGAATGATCCAATGTCATCTGAGTGTTGTCCTGTGTCATCTGAGAGTGGTGCAGTGTCATCTGATAGTGGTCCAGCGTCATCTGAGATTGGTCCAGTGTAATCTGAATGTTATCCGGATTCGTCTGAGAGTGGTGGAGTGTCATCTGGGAATGGTGCAGGGCCTTCTGAGAGTTGTTTAGTGTCATCTTAGAGTGGTCCAGTGTCATCTGAGAGTGGTCTAGTGTCATCTGAGTGTTGTCCAGTGTCATCTGAGAGTTGTCCAGTGTCATCTGAAAGTGGTCAAATGTTATCTGAGAGTGATCCGGTGTAATATGAGAGTGGTCCAGTGTCATCTGAGAGTGGTGCATTGTCATCTTAGAGTGGTCTAGTGTCATCTGAGAGTGATGCAGTGTCATCTGAGATTGATCCAGTGTCATGTGAGTGTGGTCCAGTGTATTCTGAAAGTGGTGCACTGTCATCTGAGAGTGGTCCAGTGTCATCTGAGAGTGGTGCAGTATAATCTGAGAGTTGTCCAGTGTCATCTGAGAGTGGTGCAGTGTAATCTGAGAGTGGTGCAGTGTCATCTGAGAATGGTGAAGTGTCGTCTGAGAGTGGTACAATGTCATCTGAGAGTGGTCCAGTGTCATCTGAGAGTGGTGCAGTATCATATGAGAGTGGTGCAGTGTCATCTGAGAGTGGCGAAGTTTCGTCTGAGAGTGGTACAATGTCATCTGAGAGTGGTCCAGTGACATCTTAGAATGGTCCAAAATCATCTGAGAGTGGAGCAATGTCATCTGGGAACGGTCCAGTTTCATCTGAGTGTGATCCAGTGTCATATGAGTGTGGTCCAGTGTCATCTGCGAGTGGTGCAGTGTCATCTGAGAGTGGTCCAGGGTCTTCTGAGAGTGGTCCAATATCATCTGAGAGTGGTGTAGTGTCATCTGAGAGTGGTCCAGTGTCATCTGACAGTGATCCAGTGTCATATTAAGGTGGTCCAGTGTCATATAAGAATTGTGCAGTGTCGTCTGAGAGTGATCCGATGTAATCTGAGTGTGGTGCAATGTCATTTGAGAGTAGTCCAGAATCATCTGAGAGTGTTACTGTGTCATCTGAGAGTGGTGCTGTATCATATGAGAGTGGTGCAGTGTCATCTAAGAGTGGTGAAGTGTCGTCTGAGAGTGGTACAATGTCATCTGAGAGTGGTCCAGTGTCATCTTAGAGTGGTCCAATGTCATCTGAGAGTGGTGCAATATCATCTGGGAACGGTCCAGTTTCATCTGAGAGTGATCCAGTGTCATATGAGTGTGGTCCAGTGTCATTTGAGAGTGGTGCAGTATCATCTGAGAGTGGTCCAGTCTCAAATGAGAGTGGTGCAGTGTCATCTCAGAGTGGTGAAGTGTCATCTGAAAGTGGTGAAGTGTCATCTGAGAGTGGTCCAATGTCATCTGAGAGTGGTCCAGTGTCATCTGAGAGTGGTCTAGTGTCATCTCAGAGTGGTACAGTGTCATCTGAGAGTGATCCAGTGACATATGAGTGTGGTCCAGTGTCATCTAAAAGTGGTGCAGTGTCATCTGAGAGTTGTCCAGTGTCAACTGAGAGTGGTGCAGTATCATCTGAGAGTGGACCAGCGTCATCTGAGAGTGGTGCAGTGTCATCTCAGAGTGTTGCAGTGTCATCTGAAAGTGGTGAAGTGTCATCTGAGAGTGGTCCAATGTCATCTGAGAGTGGTCCAGTGTCATCTTAGAGTGGTCCAATGTCATCTGAGAGTGGTACAGGGTCATCTGAGAATGGTCTAGTGTCATCTGACAGTGGTCCAGTGTAATCTGAAAGTTATCCGGTGTCATCTGAGAGTTGTGTAGTGTCATCTGAGAGTGGTGCAGTGTCATCTGTGAGTGGTCCAGTTTTATGTAAGAATGGACTAGTGTCATCTGAGAGTGTTTCAGTGTCATCTGAGAGTGGTCCAGTTTCATCTGAGAGTGGTCCAACTGTCATCTGAGAGTTGTCCAGTGTCATCTGAAAGTGGTCCAATCCATCTGAGAGTGGTCTGGTTTCATCTGAGAGTGGTCCAGTGTCATCTGAGAGTGGTGCTGTGTCATCTGAAAATGGTCCAGTGACATCTGAGAGTTGTCCAGTGTCATCTGAGAGTGGTGCAATGTCATCTAAGAATGGTCCAGAATCATCTGAAAGTGGTGCAGTGTCATCTTAGAGTGGTCCAGTGTAATCTGAGAGTGGTCAAGTGTTATCTGAGAGTGTTCCGGTGTCATCTGAGAGTGATGCAGTGTCATCTGAGAATGGTGCATTGTCATCTGAGAGTGGTGAAGAGTCATCAGAGAGTGATCCAGTGTCATCTGAGAGTGATCCAGAGTTATCTGAGAGTGGTGCAGTGTCATCTGAGAGTGGTATAGTGTCATCTGACAGTGATCCAGTGTGATATTAATGTGGTCCAGTGTCATCTGATAGTGGTCTAGTGTCATCTGAGAGTGGTGCTGTGTCATCTGAGAATGATCCAGTGTCATCTGATAGTGATCCAGTGTCATATTAATGTGGTCAAGTGTCATCTGAGAGTGGCGCAGTATCATCTGAGAGTGGTCCAGTCTCATCTGAGAGTGGTGCAGTGTCATCTGTGAGTGATTTGGTGTAATCTGAGAGTAGTGCAATGTCACTTGAGAGTGGTCCAGAGTCATCTGAGTGTGGTCCAGTGTCATCTGAGAGTGATCCGGTGACATCTGAGAGTGGTGCACTGACATCTGAGATTGGTTTAGTGTCATCTTGGAATGATCCAGAGTCATCTGAGAGTGGAGAAATGTCATCTTAGAGTGGTCCAGTGTCCTCTGTGAATGGTGCAATGTCATTTTAGAATGGTCCAGGGTCATCTGAGAATGATCCAGTGTCATCTGGGAGTGGTCCAGTGTAATCTGAGAGTTAACCGGTGTCATCTGAGAATGGTGAAGTTTCATATGAGAGTGGAGCAGTGTCATCTGAGAGTGGTCAAGTTTCATCTAAGATTGGTCCAGTGTCATCTGAGTGTGGTCCAGTGTCATCTGAGAGTTGTCCAGTTTCATCTGAGTGTGGTCCAGTGTCATCTGAGAGTGGTCCAGTGTCATCTGAAAATGGTGCAGTGTCATCTGAGAATGTCCAATGCCATCTGAGAATGGTTCAGTTTCATCTGAGAGTGGTCCAGTGTCATCTGAGAGTGGTCCAGTGTCATCTGAAAATGGTGCAGTGTCATCTGAGAATGGTCCAATGCCATCTGAGAATGGTTCAGTTTCATCTGAGAGTGGTCCAGTGTCATCTGAGAGTGGTCCATTGTCATCTGAGATTGGTAGAGTGTCATCTGGGAGTGGTCCATGGTCATCTGAGATTTGTCCAGTGTCTTCTGAGAGTGGTGCAGTGTCATCTGAGTGTGGTGCAGTGTCATCTGAGAGTGGTGAAGTGTCATCTGAGAGTGATCCAGTGTCATCTTAGAATGGTCCAGTGTCATCTTAGAGAGGTCCAGTTTCATCTGAGAGTGGTGCAGTTTTATCTGAGAATGGTAAAGTGTCATCTGAGAATGATCCAGTGCCATCTGAGTGTGGTCCAGTGTCATCTGTGAGTAGTGCAGTGTCTTCTTAGAGTGGTCCAGTGTCATCTGAGTGTGGTCCAGTGCCATCTGAGAGTGGTGCAGTGTATTCTGAAAGTGGGGATGTGTCATCTGAGAGTATTCCAGTTTCATCTAAGAATGGTCCAGTGTCAACTTAGAGTTGTTCAGTTTCATCTGAGAGTGGTCCAGTGTCATCTGAGATTGGTCCAGTATCATCTGAGTGTGGTCCAGTGTTATCTGAAAGTTGTCCAATGTAATCTGAGTTTGATCCGGTATAATAGGAGAGTGGTCCAGTGTCATCTGAGAGTGGTGCAGTGTCATCTTAGAGTGGTCTAGTGTCATCTGAGAGTGGTGCAGTGTCATCTGAGAGTGATCCAGTGTCATTTGAGTGTGGTCCAGTGTCATCTGAAAGTGGTGCAGTGTCATCTGAGAGTGGTCCAGTGTCATCTGAGAGTTGTGCAGTATCATCTGATGGTTGTCCAGTGTCATCTGAGGTTGGTGTAGTGTCATCTGAGAGTGGTGCATTATCATCTGAGAGTGGTGAAGTGTCGTCTGAGAGTGGTCCAATGTCATCTAAGAGTGGTCCAGTGTCATCTTAAAGTGGTCCAATGTCATCTGAGAGTGGTGCAGTGTCATCTGAGAACGGTCCAGTTTCATCTGAGTGTGATCCAGTGTCATATGAGTGTGGTCCAGTTTCATCTGCGAGTGGTGCAGTGTCATCTGAGAGTGGTCTAGTGTCATCTGACAGTGATCCAGTGTCATATTAAGTTGGTCCAGTGTCATATAAGAATGGTGCAGTGTCGTCTGAGAGTGATCCGATGTTATCTGAGAGTGGTGCAATGTCATTTGAGAGTAGTCCAGAGTCATCTGAGAGTGTTCCTGTGTCATCTGAGAGTGGTGCAGTATCATATGAGAGTGGTGCAGTGTCATCTGAGAGTGGTGAAGTGTCGTCTGAGAGTGGTACAATGTCATCTGAGAGTGGTCCAGTGTCATCTTAGAGTGGTCCAATGTCATCTGAGAGTGGTGCAATATCATCTGGGAACGGTCCAGTTTCATCTGAGAGTGATCTAGTGTCATATGAGTGTGGTCCAGTGTCATCTGAGAGTGGTGCAGTATCATCTGAGAGTGGTCCAGTCTCAAATGAGAGTGGTGCAGTGTCATCTCAGAGTGGTGCAGTGTCATCTGAAAGTAGTGAAGTGTCATCTGAGAGTGGTCCAATGTCATCTGAGAGTGGTCCAGTGTCATCTGAGAGTAGTCTAGTGTCATCTCAGAGTGGTACAGTGTCATCTGAGAGTGATCCAGTGACATATGAGTGTGGTCCAGTGTCATCTAAAAGTGGTGCAGTGTCATCTGAGAGTTGTCCAGTGTCAACCTAGAGTGGTGCAGTATCATCTGAGAGTGGTCCAGTCTCAAATGAGAGTGGTGCAGTGTCATCTCAGAGTGGTGCAGTGTCATCTGAAAGTGGTGAAGTGTCATCTGAGAGTGGTCCAATGACATCTGAGAGTGGTCCAGTGTCATCTGATAGTGATCTAGTGTCATCTCAGAGTGGTACAGTGTCATCTGAGAGTGATCCAGTAACATATGAGTGTGGTCCAGTGTCATCTAAAAGTGGTGCAGTGTCATCTGAGAGTTGTCCAGTGTCAACTTAGAGTGGTGCAGTATCATCTGAGAGTGGACCAGCGTCATCTGAGAGTGGTGCAGTGTCATCTCAGAGTGGTGCAGTGTCATCTGAAAGTGGTGAAGTGTCATCTGTGAGTGGTCCAGTTTTATGTAATAGTGGACCAGTGTCATCTGAGAGTGTTTCAGTGTCATCTGAGATTGGTCCAGTTTCATCTGAGAGTGGTCCAACTGTCATCTGAGAGTTGTCCAGTGTCATCTGAAAGTGGTCCAATCCATCTGAGAGTGGTCTGGTTTCATCTGAGAGTGGTCCAGTGTCATCTGAGAGTGGTGCTGTGTCATCTGAGAATGGTCCAGTGACATCTGAGAGTTGTCCAGTGTCATCTGAGAGTGGTGCAATGTCATCTAAGAGTGGTCCAGAATCATCTGAAAGTGGTGCAGTGTCATCTTAGAGTGGTCCAGTGTAATCTGAGAGTGGTCAAGTGTTATCTGAGAGTGTTCCGGTGTCATCTGACAGTGATGCAGTGTCATCTGAGAGTGGTGCATTGTCATCTGAGAGTGGTGAAGAGTCATCAGAGAGTGATCCAGTGTCATCTGAGAGTGATCCAGAGTTATCTGAGAGTGGTGCAGTGTCATCTGAGAGTGGTATAGTGTCATCTGACAGTGATCCAGTGTGATATTAATGTGGTCCAGTGTCATCTGATAGTGGTCTAGTGTCATCTGAGAGTGGTGCAGTGTCATCTGAGAGTGGTCTAGTGGCATCTGACTTTGATCCAGTGTCATATTAATGTGGTCAAGTGTATTCTGAGAGTGGCGCAGTATCATCTGAGAGTGGTCCAGTCTCATCTGAGAGTGGTGCAGTGTCATCTGT
Organism: Gammaproteobacteria bacterium; assembly: GCA_965206195.1. Taxonomy (GTDB): domain Bacteria; phylum Pseudomonadota; class Gammaproteobacteria; order PS1; family Pseudothioglobaceae; genus JAAOIF01. Next base: position 46,800 of record CBDBIZ010000010.1, on the reverse strand, counting down.
GAGTGATTTGGTGTAATCTGAGAGTGGTGCAATGTCATTTGAGAGTGGTCCAGTGTCATCTGAGTGTGGTCCAGTGTCATCTGAGAGTGATCCGGTGACATCTGAGAGTGGTGAACTGACATCTGAGATTGGTTTAGTGTCATTTTGGAATGATCCAGTGTCATCTGAGAGTGGAGAAATGTCATCTTAGAGTGGTCCAGTGTCCTCTGTGAGTGGTGCAATGTCATTTTAGAATGGTCCAGGTTCATCTGAGAATGATCCAGTGTCATCTGGTAGTGGTCCAGTGTAATCTGAGAGTTAACCGGTGTCATCCGAGAGTGGTCAAGTTTCATCTAAGATTGGTCCAGTGTCATCTGAGTGTGGTCCAGTGTCATCTGAGAGGGGTCCAGTGTCATCTGAAAATGGTGCAGTGTCATCTGAGAATGGTCCAATGCCATCTGAGAATGGTTCAGTTTCATCTGAGAGTGGTCCAGTGTCATCTGAGAGTGGTCCATTGTCATCTGAGATTGGTAGAGTGTCATCTGAGAGTGGTCCAGTGTCTTCTGAGAGTGGTGCAGTGTCTTCTGGGAATGGTGCAGTGTCATCTGAGAGTTGTCCAGTGTAATCTGAGAATGGTCAAGTTTCATCTTAGAATGGTTCAATGTCATCTGAGAATGTTGCAGCGTCATCTGTGAGTGGTTCAGTTCAATCTGAGAGTGGTCCATTTTATTCTGAGAGTGGTCCAGTGTCATCTGAGAGTGGTGCAATGTCATTTGAGAGTAGTCCAGTGTCATCTGAGAGTTGTCCAGTGTCATCTAAGAGAGGTCCAGTGTCATCGTAGAGTGGTCCAGTGTCAACTGAGATTGGTGCAGTTTCATCTATGTGTGGTGAGGTGTCATCTGAGAGTGGTGCAGTGTCTTCTGAAATTGGTCCAGTTTCATCTGAGAGTTGTAGAGTGTCATCTGAGAGAGGTCAAGTGTCATCTAAGAGTGATCCAGTGTCATCTGAGAGTGGTCCAGTGTCATCTGAGAGTAGTCCAGTGTTTTCCGAGAGTGATCAAATGACATCTAAGATTGATGCAGTGACATCGGAGAGTGGTCCAGTATGTTCTGAGAGTGGTCCAGTGTCTTCTGAAAGTTGTCCAGTGTCATTTGAGAATGATCCAGTGTCATCTGAGTGTGGTCCAGTGTCATCTTAGAGTGGTCCAGCGTCATCTAATAGTGATCCAGTGTCATCTGTGAGTTGTCCAGTGTCATCTGAGAGTGGAGCAGTGTCATCTGAGAGTGGTCCAGTGTCATTTAAGAGTGGTCCAGTGTCATCTGAGAGTGGTCCAGTGTAATCTGAAAGTGTTCCAGTGTCGTCTGAAGGTTGTGCAGTGTTATCTGAGAGTGGTCCAGTGTCATCTGAGAGTGGTCCAGTGTCATCTGAGAGTGGTCCAGTGTCATATGAGAATGGTGCAGTGTCATCTGATATTGGTCCAATGTCATCTGAGAGTTGTCCAGTATCATCTGAGAATGTTCCAGTGTCATATGAGAGTGGTTCAATGTCACCTGAAAGTGATCCATTGTCACCTGAGAATGGTCCAGTGTCATCTGAGAGTGGTCAAGTGTCATCTGAGTGTAGTCCAGTGTAATCAAAGAGTGGTCCAGTGTCATCTGAGAGTTGTCCAGTGTCATCTGATAGTTGTGCAGTGTCATCTGAGAGTGATCCAGTGTCATCTTAGTGAGGTCCATTGTCATCTTAGAATGGTCCAGTGTCATCTGAGAGTGGTCCAGTGCCATCTGAGAGTGGTCCAGTGTAATTGAGGGTGTTCCAATGTCATCTGAGAGTGGTCCAGTGTCATCTGAAAGTGGTACAGTGTCATCTGAGAATGGTCCAGTGTCATTTAATAGTGATCCAGTGTCATCTGAGAGTGGTCCAGTGTAATCTGACAGTGGTCCAGTGTCATCTGAGAGTTGCCCAGTGTAATCTTAGAGTGATCAGGTGTCATCTGAGAGTGGTGCAGTGTCATCTGAGAATGATCCAGTTTCATCTGAGAGTGGTCCAGTGTCATTTGAAAATGGTGCAGTGTAATCTGAGAGTTGTGCAGTGTCATCTGAGATTGGTGCAGTGTCGTCTGAGTGTGGTGCAGTTTCATCTGAGAGAAGTCCAGTGTAATCTTGGAGTGGTGCATTGTCATGTGAGAGTGGTCTATTGTCTTCTTAGAGTTGTTTAGTGTCATCTGAAATTGATCCAGTGTCATCTGAGAGTGATGCAGTTTCATCTCAGAGTGATCCAGTGTCATATGAGAGTGGTTCAGTGTATTCTTAGAGTGGTATAGTGTCATTTGAGAGTGGTCCTTTGTCATCGGACAGTGGTCGAGTGTCATCTGAGAATTATCCAGTGTCATCTGAGAGTGTTGCAGTGTCATCTGAAAGTGAACCAATGTCATATGAGGGTGGTGCAGTGTCATCTGAGAGTTGTCCAGTGTCATCTGAGAATGATCCATTGTCATCTGAGAGTGGTCATTGTCATCTGAGAGTGGTGCAGTATAATCAGAGAGTGGTCCAGTGTCATCTGAGAGTGGTCCAGTGTCACCTGAGAGTGGTGCTGTTTCATCTTAGAGTGATCCGGTGTCATCTGTGACTGGTGCAGTGTCATCTGAGAGTGGTCAAGTGTAATCTGAGAATGGTCAAGTTTCATCTTAGAATGGTTCAATGTCATCTGAGAATGTTGCAGCGTCATCTGTGAGTGGTTCAGTTCAATCTGTGAGTGGTCCATTTTATTCTGAGAGTGGTCCAGTGTCATCTGAGAGTGGTGCAATGTCATTTGAGAGTAGTCCAGTGTCATCTGAGAGTTGTCCAGTGTCATCTAAGAGAGGTCCAGTGTCATCTGAGAGTGGTCCAGTGTCAACTGAGATTGGTGCAGTTTCATCTATGTGTGGTGAGGTGTCATCTGAGAGTGGTGCAGTGTCATCTGAAATTGGTCCAGTTTCATCTGAGAGTTGTAGAGTGTCATCTGAGAGAGGTCAAGTGTCATCTAAGAGTGATCCAGTGTCATCTGAGAGTGGTCCAGTGTCATCTGAGAGTAGTCCAGTGTTTTCCGAGAGTGATCAAATGACATCTAAGATTGATGCAGTGACATCGGAGAGTGGTCCAGTATGTTCTGAGAGTGGTCCAGTGTCTTCTGAAAGTTGTCCAGTGTCATTTGAGAATGATCCAGTGTCATCTGAGTGTGGTCCAGTGTCATCTTAGAGTGGTCCAGCGTCATCTAATAGTGATCCAGTGTCATCTGTGAGTTGTCCAGTGTCATCTGAGAGTGGAGCAGTGTCATCTGAGAGTGGTCCAGTGTCATTTAAGTGTGGTCCAGTGTCATCTGAGAGTGGTCCAGTGTAATCTGAAAGTGTTCCAGTGTCGTCTGAAGGTTGTGCAGTGTAATCTGAGAGTGGTCCAGTGTCATCTGAGAGTGGTCCAGTGTCATCTGAGAGTGGTCCAGTGTCATATGAGAATGGTGCAGTGTCATCTGATATTGGTCCAATGTCATCTGAGAGTTGTCCAGTATCATCTGAGAATGTTCCAGTGTCATATGAGAGTGGTTCAATGTCACCTGAAAGTGATCCATTGTCACCTGAGAATGGTCCAGTGTCATCTGAGAGTGGTCAAGTGTCATCTGAGTGTAGTCCAGTGTAATCAAAGAGTGGTCCAGTGTCATCTGAGAGTTGTCCAGTGTCATCTGATAGTTGTGCAGTGTCATCTGAGAGTGATCCAGTGTCATCTTAGTGAGGTCCATTGTCATCTTAGAATGGTCCAGTGTCATCTGAGAGTGGTCCAGTGCCATCTGAGAGTGGTCCAGTGTAATTGAGGGTGTTCCAATGTCATCTGAGAGTGGTCCAGTGTCATCTGAAAGTGGTACAGTGTCATCTGAGAATGGTCCAGTGTCATTTAATAGTGATCCAGTGTCATCTGAGAGTGGTCCAGTGTAATCTGACAGTGGTCCAGTGTCATCTGAGAGTTGCCCAGTGTAATCTTAGAGTGATCAGGTGTCATCTGAGAGTGGTGCAGTGTCATCTGAGAATGATCCAGTTTCATCTGAGAGTGGTCCAGTGTCATTTGAAAATGGTGCAGTGTAATCTGAGAGTTGTGCAGTGTCATCTGAGATTGGTGCAGTGTCATCTGAGTGTGGTGCAGTTTCATCTGAGAGAGGTCCAGTGTAATCTTGGAGTGGTGCATTGTCATGTGAGAGTGGTCTATTGTCTTCTTAGAGTTGTTTAGTGTCATCTGAAATTGATCCAGTGTCATCTGAGAGTGATGCAGTTTCATCTCAGAGTGATCCAGTGTCATATGAGAGTGGTTCAGTGTATTCTTAGAGTGGTATAGTGTCATTTGAGAGTGGTCCTTTGTCATCGGACAGTGGTCGAGTGTCATCTGAGAATTATCCAGTGTCATCTGAGAGTGTTGCAGTGTCATCTGAAAGTGAACCAATGTCATATGAGGGTGGTGCAGTGTCATCTGAGAGTTGTCCAGTGTCATCTGAGAATGATCCATTGTCATCTGAGAGTGGTCATTGTCATCTGAGAGTGGTGCAGTATAATCAGAGAGTGGTCCAGTGTCATCTGAGAGTGGTCCAGTGTCACCTGAGAGTGGTGCTGTTTCATCTTAGAGTGATCCGGTGTCATCTGTGACTGGTGCAGTGTCATCTGAGAGTGGTCAAGTGTCATCTCAGAGTGGTGCAGTGTCATGTGAGAGTGGTCCATTGTTATCTGAGAGTGGTCAAGTGTCATCTGAAAGTGATCCTGTTTCCTCTGAGAATGGTGCAGTCTCATCAGAGAGTAGTCCATTGTCATCTGAGTGTGGTTGAGTGTCATCTGAGAGATATCCAGTGTCATTTGAGAGTGGTGCAGTGTCATCTGTGAATGTTCCAGTGTCATCTGAGAGTAGTTGAGTATCATCTGGAAGTGATCCAGTGTAATCTGATAGTGGTGCAGTGTCATCTGAGAGTTGTCCAGTTTCATCTGAGAGTGATCCATTGTCATCTGAGAGTGGTCCATTGTCATCTGAGAGTGGTGCTGTTTCATCTTAGAGTGTCCAGTGTCATCTGAGAGTGGTCCAGTATTATCTGAGTTTGGTACATTGTCATCTCAGAGAGGTCCAGTATCATCTGAGAGTGGTCCCGTGTCATTTGAGAATGGTTCAGTGTCATCTGTGAGTGGTTCAGTTTTAATTGAGAATATTCCTGTGTCATCTGAAAGTTGTCCAGTGTCATCTGAGAGTGGTCCAGTGTCATCTGAGAGTGGTCCAGTGTCATCTTAGAGTGGTGCAGTATCATCTGAGAGTGGTTCGGTGTCATCTGAGAGTAATCCAGTGTCATCTGAGAGTGGTGTAGTGTAATCTAAGAGTGGTCTAGTGTTATCTGAGAGTGGTTTAGTGTCATATGAAAGTGATTCTGTGTCATCTGAGGGTGGTGCAGTGTCTACTGAGGGTTGTTCAGTATCAATTGAGAGTGTCCATTGTCATCTGAAAGGGGTCCAGTGTTATCTGAGAGTGATCCAGTGTCATCTGAGGGTGGTCCAGTGTCATCTGAGAGTTGTCCAGTGTCATCTGGGAGTGGTGCAGTGTCATCTGAGAATGGTCCAGTGTCATCTGAGGGTGTTTTAGGGTCATCAGAGAGGGGTCCAGTGTCATCTGAGAATGGTGTATTGTCATGTGGGAGTGGTCCAGTGTCATTTGAGAGTGGTCCCGTGTCATCTGAGAGTGGTCCAGTGTTATTTGAGGATGGTCCAGTGTCATCTGAGAGTGTTCCACTGTCATCTGAGAGTGGTCCAGTGTCATCTCATTTTGGTTGAGTGTAATATGAAAGAGATCAAGTGTCATCTGAGAGTGGTGCAGTGTCATCTTAGGGTGATCCAGTACCATCTGAGAGTGGTCCAGGGTCATCTGAGATTAATCCAGTGTCATCTGAAAGTGGTCCAGTGTTATCTTAGAGTGGTACAGTGTCATTTGAGAGTGATCTTTTGTCATCTGACAGTGTCGAGTGTCATCTTAGAGTTATCCAGTGTCATTTGAGAATGTTGCAATGTCATCTGTGAGTGGTCCAGTGTCATCTGAGAATAGTTGAGTATCATTTGAAATTGATCTAGTGTCATCTGAGGGTGGTGCAGTGTCATCTGAGAGGTGTCCAGTGTCATCTGAGAATGATTCATTGCCATCTGAGAGTGGTCTATTGTCAATTGAGAGTAGTGCAGTATAATCAGGGAGTGGTCCAGTGTCATCTGAGAGTGGTCCAGTGTCACCTGAGAATGGTGCTGTTTCATCTTATAGTGTCCAGTGTCATCTGAGAGTGGTCCAGTATTATCACAGTGTGGTACATTGTCATCTCAGAGTGGTCCAGTATCATCTGAGAGTGGTCCAGTGTCATCTGAGAGTGGTTCGGTGTCATCTGAGGGTAATCCAGTGTCCTCTTAGAGTGGTCCAGTATAATCTGAGAGTGGTCTAGTGTCATCTAAGAATGATTTAATTTCATCTGAAAGTGGTCCAGTGTCATCTGAGAGTGGTTGAGTGTCATCTAAAAGTTATCCAGTGACATCTGTGAGTGTTCCAGTGTTATCTGGGAGTGGTTTAGTGTGATCAAAAAGTGATCCAGTGTTATCTGTGAGTGGTTTAGTGTCATCTGAGAGTGGTGCAGTGTCATTTTAGAGTGGTCCAGTGTCATCTGAGAGTGGTGCAGTGTCATCTTAGTGTAGCAGTGTCATCTGTGGGTGGTCCAGTGTCATCTGAGTGTGTTCCAGTTTCATCTGAGAATTGTCCAGTGTCATCTGAGAGTGATACGGTGTCATCTGTGACTGATGCAGTGTCATCTTAGTGTAGCAGTGTCATCTGTGGGTGGTCCAGTGTCATCTGAGAGTGGTCCAGTGTCATCTGAGAATTGTCCAGTGTCATCTGAGAGTGATACGGTGTCATCTGTGACTGATGCAGTGTCATCTGAGAGTGCTCCAGTGTCATCTAAGAGTGGTCCAATGTCATTTGAAAATGGTCCAGTGTCATCTGAGAGTGTTCCACTGTCATGTGAGAGTGGTCCAGTGTCATCTCAGAGTGGTTGAGTGTCATATGAAAGAGATCCAGTGTCATCTGAGAGTGGTGCAGTGTCATCTTAGGGTGGTCCTGTATCATCTGAGAGTGGTCCAGGGTCATCTAAGATTGATCCAGTGTCATCTTAAAATGGTCCAGTATCATCTGAGAGTGGTTGAGTGTGATCTAAAAGTGATCCAGTGTAATCTGAGAATTGTTTAGTGTCATCTGAGAATGGTGCAGTGCCATTTTAGAGTGGTCCTGTGTCATCTGAGAATGGTCCAGTGTCATCTGAGATTGATCCGGTGTCATCTGAGAGTGGTGCAGTGTCATCTGAGAGTGGAGAAGTGTCATCTGAGTGTGGTCCAGTGTCATCTGAGATTGATCCGGTGTCATCTGAGAGTGGTGCAGTGCCATCTGAGTGTGGTGCAGTGTCATCTGAGAGTGGTCAAGTGTCATCTTAGAGTGGTGCAGTGTCATGTGAGAGTGGTCCATTGTCATCTGAAAGTGGTCGAGTTTCATCTGAAAGTTATCCAGTATCATCTTTGAGTGGTGCAGTCTCATCTGAGAGTAGTCCAGTGTCATCTTAGAGTAATTGAGTGTCATCTGAAGGTGATCCACTGTATTCGGAGTGTGATGCAGTGTTATCTCAGAGTGATCCAGTGTAACCTGAGAGTGGTCCAGTGACATCTTAGAGTGGTGCAGTGTCATCTGAAGTTTGTCCATTGCCATCTGATAGTGATCGAGTGTCATCTGAGAGTGATCCAGTGTCATCTGAGTGTGGTGCAGTGTCATCTGTGAATGGTCCAGTGTCATCTGAGAGTAATTGAGTATCATTTGAAAGTGATAGAGTGTCATCTGATAGTGGTACAGTTTCATCTGAGAATTGTCCAGTGTCATCCTAGAGTGATCCATTGTCATCTGAGAGTGGTCCAGTGTCATCTGAGAGTGGTGCTGTTTCATCTTAGAGTGACCAGTGTCATCTGAGAGTGGTCCAGTATCATCGGAGTGTGGTACATTGTCATCTCAGATTGGTCCAGTATCATCTGAGAGTGGTCCAGTGTAATTTGAGAATGGTTCAGTGTCATCTGAGAATGGTCAAGTGTCATCTAAGAGTGGTCCAGTATCATCTGAGTGTGGTACATTGTCATCTGAGTGTGGTCCTGTGTCATCTTAGAGTGGTGCAGTGTCATCTGAGAGTGTTCCAGTGTCATTTGAGTGTGGTCCAGTGTCATTTGAGAATGGTCCAATGTAATCTGACATTTGTCCAGTGTCATCTGAGAGTGGTCCAGTGTCATCTGAGAGTGGTCCAGTGTCATCTTATAGTGGTCCTGTGTCATCTCAGAGTGGTCCAGTTTCATCTGAGAGTGGTCCAGTGTCATCTGACATTGTCCAGTTTCATCCGTGAGTGCTGTAGTGTCATCTGAGAGTGATGCAGTGTCATCTGAGGGTGGTACAGTGTCTTCCGAGAGTTGTGCAGTGTCATCTGAGAGAGGTCCAGTGTCATCGGAGAGTGGTGCAATGACATCTGAGAGTGGTCCAGTATCATCTGAGAGTGGTCCAGTGTCATCTGAAAGTTGTCCAGTGTAATTTTTAGAGTGATCCAGTGTCATCTGAGTGTGGTTCAGTGTCATCTTAGAGTGGTCCAGTGTATTCTGAGAGTGGTCCAGTTTCATCTGAAAGTTGTCCAGTGTCATATGAGGGTGTTCCAGTATTTTCTGAGTGTGGTCTAGTGTCATCTGTGTTTGGTGCACTGTCATCAAAGAGTGGTCCAGTGTCATTTGAGAATGGTCCAGAGTCATCTGAGAGTGGTCCAGTGTTATCTGAGAGTGGTCCAGTGTCATCTAAGAATGGTGCAGTGTCATCTGAGATTGGTCCAGTGTTATCTGAGAGTTGTGCAGTGTCATCTGAGAGTGATCCAGTGTCATCTGAGAATGGTCCAGTGTCATCTGAGAGTGGTGCAGTGTCATCTGAGGGTGGTGCAGTGTCATATGAGATTGGTCCAGTGTCACCTGAAAGTGATCCGTTGTCACCTGAGAGTGGTCCAGTGTCATCTGAGAGTGGTCCAGTGTCATCTGAGAGTGGTCCAGTGTCATCTAAGAGTGGTCCAGTGTCATCTAAGAGTTGTCCAATGTCATCTGAGAGTGTTGCAGTGTCATCTGAGAATGGTCCAGTGTCATCTGAGGGTGTTCCAGGGTCATCTGAGAGGGGTCCAGTGTCATCTGAGAGTGGTCCAGTGTCATTTGAGAGTGGTCCAGTGTCATCAGAGAGTGGTCCAGTGTAATCTGAGAGTGGTCTAGTGTCATCTGAGAGTGGTCCAGTGTCATCTGAGAGTGGTCCAGTGTCATCTGAGAGTGGTGCTGTTTCATCTTAGAGTGTCCAGTGTCATCTGAGAGTGGTCCAGTATCATCGGAGTGTGGTACATTGTCATCTCAGATTGGTCCAGTATCATCTGAGAGTGGTCCAGTGTAATTTGAGAATGGTTCAGTGTCATCTGAGAATGGTCAAGTGTCATCTAAGAGTGGTCCAGTATCATCTGAGTGTGGTACATTGTCATCTGAGTGTGGTCCTGTGTCATCTTAGAGTGGTGCAGTGTCATCTGAGAGTGTTCCAGTGTCATTTGAGTGTGGTCCAGTGTCATTTGAGAGTGGTCCAATGTAATCTGACATTTGTCCAGTGTCATCTGAGAGTGGTCCAGTGTCATCTGAGAGTGGTCCAGTGTCATCTTATAGTGGTCCTGTGTCATCTCAGAGTGGTCCAGTTTCATCTGAGAGTGGTCCAGTGTCATCTGACCTTGTCCAGTTTAATCCGTGAGTGGTGTAGTGTCATCTGAGAATGATGCAGTGTCATCTGAGAGTGGTACAGTGTCTTCCGAGAGTTGTGTAGTGTAATCTGAGAGAGGTCCAGTGTCATTTGAGAGTAGTCCAGTGTCTTCTGAGAGTGATCCGGTGTCATCTGAGAGTGGTGCAGTTTCATCTGAGAGTGGTCCAGTGTCATCGGAGATTGGTGCAATGTCATCTGAGAGTGGTCCAGTGTCATCTGAAAGTTGTCCAGTGTAATTTTTAGAGTGATCCAGTGTCATCTGAGTGTGGTTCAGTGTCATCTTAGAGTGGTCCAGTGTATTCTGAGAGTGGTCCAGTTTCATCTGAAAGTTGTCCAGTGTCATATGAGGGTGTTCCAGTATCATCTGAGTGTGGTCTAGTGTCATCTATGTTATGTGCACTGTCATCAAAGAGTGGTCCAGTGTCATTTGAGAGTGGTCCAGAGTCTTCTGAGAGGGGTCCAGTGTCATCTGAGAGTGGTCCAGTGTCATTTGAGAGTGGTCCAGTGTCATCAGAGAGTGGTCCAGTGTAATCTGAGAGTGGTCTAGTGTCATCTGAGAGTGGTCCAGTGTCATCTGAGAGTGGTCTAGTGCCATCTGAGAGTGGTCCAGTGTTATCTGAGAGTGGTCCAGTGTCATCTGAGAGTGGTCCAGGGTCATCTAAGAATTCTCCAGTGACATCTGAGGGTGGTCTAGTGTCATCTGAGAGTGGTGCAATGTCATCTGAGTGTGGTGCAGTGTCATCTGAGTGTGTTTCATTGTTATCTGAGAGTGGTCCTGTGTCATCTTAGATTGGTTTAGTGTCATGTGAGAGTGGTCCATTGTCATCTGAGAGTTGTCGAGTGTCATCTGAAAGTGATCCAGTATTATCTGAGAGTGATCCAGTGTCATCTGAGAGTGATGTAGTGTAATCTGAGAGTGATCCAGTGTCATCTGTGAATGGTTCAGTGAAACCTTAGAGTGGTGCAGTGTCATCTGAGAGTGGTTCATTGTCATCTGACAGTGGTCGAGTGTCATCTGAGAGTGGTGCAATGTCATCTGTGAGGGGTCCAGTGTCATCTGAGAGTAGCTGAGTATCATCCGAAAGTGATCGAGTGTAATCTGAGGGTGGTGCAGTGTCATCTGAGAGTTGTCCAGTTTCATCTGAGAGTGATCCATTGTCAACTGAGAGTGGTCCATTGTCATCTGAGAGTGGTGCAGTATAATCAGAGAGTGGTCCAGTTTCATCTTAGAGTGGTCCAGTGTCATCTGAGAGTGGTGCTGTTTCATCTTGGAGTATACAGTGTCATCTGAGAGTGGTCAAGTATTATCTGAGTGTGGTACATTGTCATCTCAGAGTGGTCCAGTATAATCTTTGAGTGGTCCAGTGTCATTTGAGAATGTTTCAGTGTCATCTGTGAGTGGTCCAGTTTCATCTGAGAGTATTCCTGTGTCATCTGAAAGTTATCCAGTGTCATCTGAGAGTGGTCCAGTGTCATCTGAGAGTGGTGCAGTGTCATCTGAGAGTGGTTCGGTGTCATCTGAGAGTAATCCAGTGTCATTTGAGAGTGGTGCAGTGTAATCTGAGAGTGGTCTAGTGTTATCTGAGAGGGTTTAGTGTCATATGAAAGTGATCCAGTGTCATCTGAGGGTGGTTCAGTTTCATCTGAGAGTGGTCCAGTATCAACTGAGAGTGGTCCATTATCATTTGAAAGGAGTCCAGTGTCATCTGAGAGTGATCCAGTGTCATCTGAGTGTGGTCCAGTGTCATCTGAGATTTGTCCAATGTCATCTGAGAGTGGTGCAGTGTCATCTGAGAATGGTCCAGTGTCATCTGAGGGTGTTCCAGGGTCATCTGAGAGGGGTCCAGTGTCACATGAGATTTGTCCAATGTCATCTGAGAGTGGTGCTGTGTCATCTGAGAATGGACCAGTGTCATCTGAGGGTGTTCCAGTGTCATCTCAGAGTGGTCCAGTGTCATCTGAGAGTGGTCCAGTGTCATCTGAGATGGTCGAGTTTCATCTGAAAGTTATCCAGTGTCATCTGAGAGTGGTGCAGTCTCATCTGAGAGTAGTCCAGTGTCATCTTAGAGTAATTGAGTGTCATCTGTAAGTGATCCAGTGTCGTCTGAGTGTGATGCAGTGTCATCTCAGAGTGATCCAGTGTCATCTGAGAGTGGTCAAGTGTCATCTTAGAGTGGTGTAGTGTCATCTGAGGTTTGTCCATTGCATTCTGACAGTGATCGAGTGTCATCTGAGAGTGATCCAGTGTCATTTGAGTGGGGTCCAGTGACATCTGTGAGTGGTCCAGTGTCATCTGAGAGTAGTTGAGTATCATCTCAATGTGATACAGTGTTATCTGAGAGTGGTGCAGTGTCGTCTGAGAGTTGTCCAGTGTCATCTGAGAATGATCCATTGTCATCTGAGAGTGGTCCAGTGTCATCTGAGAGTGGTGCTGTTTCATTTTAGAGTGTCCAGTGTCAACTGATAGTGGTCCAGTATCATCGGAGTGTGGTACATTGTCATCTCAAAGTGGTCCAGTATCATCTCAGAGTGGTCCAGTGTCATTTGAGAATGGTGTAGTGTCATCTGAGAGTGGTCCAGTGTCATCTAAGTATGGTCCAGTATCATCTGAGTTTGGAACATTGTCATCTGAGTGTGGTCCAGTGTCATCTTAGAGTGGTGCAGTGTCATCTGAGAGTGGTCCAGTGTCATTTGAGTGTGGTCTAGTGTCATTTGAGAGTGGTCCAGTGTAATCTGACAGTGGTCCAGTGTTATCTGAGAGTGGTTCAGTGTCATCTAAGAGAGATCCGGTGTCATCTGAGTGTGGGACTCTGTCATCTGAGAGTGGTCCGGTTTCATCTGAGAGTGGTCCAGTATCATTTGAGAGTGGTGCAGGGTAATCTGAGAGTTGTCCAGTGTCATCTGCGAGTGGTCCAGTGTCATCTTAAATTGGTCCAGTGTCTTCTGAGTATGGTCCAGCGTCATCTGAGAATGGTTCAGTGTCATCTGAGAGTGGTCCAGTGTCATCTGACAGTGGTGCAGTATCATCTGAGAGTGGTCCAGTGTCATATGAAAGTGGTCCAGTGTCATCTGAGGGTGGTTGAGTGTCATCTTAAGGTGATCCAGTGTCATCTGAGAGTGGTCCTGTGTCATCTCAGAGTGGTCCAGTTTCATCTGAGAGTGGTCCAGTGTCATCCTACATTGTCCAGTTTCATCCGTGAGTGGTGTAGTGTCATCTGAGAGTGGTGCAGTATCATCTGAGAGTGGTACAGTGTCTTCTGAGAGTTGTGCAGTGTCATCTGAGAGAGGTCCAGTGTCATTTGAGAGTAGTCCAGTGGCTTCTGAGAGTGATCCGGTGTCATCTGAGAGTGGTGCAGTGCTATCTGAGAGTGGTCCAGTGTCATCGGAGAGTGGTTCAGTGACATCTGAGATTGGTCCATTATCATCTGAGAGTTGTCCAGTGTCACCTGAAAGTTGTCCAGTGTAATTAGAGAGTGGTCCAGAGTCCTCTGAGAGTGGTCCAATTTCATTTGAAAGTTGTCCAGTGTAATATGAGGGTGTTCCAGTGTCATCTGAGTGTGGTCTAGTTTCATCTGTGTGTGGTGTACTGTCATCAAAGAGTGGTCCAGTGTCATTTGAGAGTGGTCTAGAGTCATCTGAGAGTGGTCCAGTGTAATCTTAGAGTGGTCCAGTGTCATCTGAGAGTGGTGCAGTGTCATCTGAGATTGGTACAGTGTCATCTGAGAGTTTTTAGTATCGTCTGAGAATGTTCCAGTGTCATCTGAGATTGGTACAGTGTCATCTGAGAGTTGTGCAGTGTCATCTGAGAGTGGTGCAGTGTCATCTGAGAGTGGTCCAGTGTCATCTGAGAGTGGTGCAGTGTCATCTGAGGGTGGTGCAGTGTCATATGAGATTGGTCCAGTGTCACCTGAAAGTGATCCGTTGTCACCTGAGATTGGTCCAGTGTTATCTGAGAGTGGTCCAGTTTCATCTAAGATTGGTTTAGTGTCATCTGAGAGTTGTCCAGTGTCATCAGAGAATTGTCCAGTGTCATCTGAGAGTGGTCCAGTGTCATCTGAGAGTAGTCCAGTGTCATCTGAGAGTGGTCTAGTGCCATCTGAGAGTGGTCCAATGTCATCTGAGAGTGGTCCAGTGTCATCTGAGAGTAATGTAGTGTCATCTAAGAATTCTTCAGTGTCTTCTGAGGGTGGTCCAGTGTAATCTGAGAGTGGTGCAATGTCTTCCGAGAGTGGTGCAGTGTCATCTGAGTGTGGTGCATTGTTATCTGAGAGTGGTCCAGTGTCATCTTAGAGTGGTGCATTGTCATGTGAGAGTGGTCCATTGTCATCTGAGAGTTGTCGAGTGTCATCAGAAAGTGATCCAGTGTCATCTGAGAGTGATCCAGTGTCATCTGAGAGTGGTCCAGTGTCATCTGAGAGTGGTGCTGTTTCATCTTAGAGTGTCCAGTGTCATCTGAGAATGGTCCAGTATTATCTGAGTGTGGTACATTGTCATCTCAGAGTGGTCCAGTATCATCTGAGAGTGGTCCAGTGTCATTTGAGAATTTTTCAGTGTCATCTGTGTGTTGTCCAGTTTCATCTGAGAGTATTTCTGTGTCATCTGAAAGTTGTCCAGTGTCATCTGAGAGTGATACAGTATCATCTGAGAATGGTGCAGTGTCATCAGAGAATGGTTCGGTGTCATCTGAGAGTAATCCAGTGTCATCTGAGAGTGGTGCAGTGTAATCTGAGAGTGGTCTAGTGTTATCTGAGAGTGGTTTAGTGTCATATGAAAATGATCCAGTGTCATCTGAGGGTGGTGCAGTGTCATCTGAGGGTGGTCCAGTATCTACTGAGAGTGGTCCATTATCATCTGAATGGAGTCCAGTGTCATCTGAGAGTGATCCAGTGTCATCTGAGTGTGGTCCAGTGTCTTCTGAGAGTGGTCTAGTGACATCTGAGAGTAATGTAGAGTCATCTGAGAATTCTCCAGTGTATTCTGAGGGTGGTCCAGTGTCATCTGAGAGTGGTGCAATGTCTTCCGAGAGTGGTGCAGTGTCATCTGAGTGTGGTGCATTGTTATCTGAGAGTGGTCCAGTGTCATCTTAGAGTGGTGCAGTGTCATGTGTGATTGGTCCATTGTCATCTGAGAGTTGTCGAGTGTCATCTGAAAGTGATCCAGTGTCATCTGAGAGTGATGCAGTGTCATCTGTGAATGGTCCAGTGTCATCTTAGAGTGGTCCAGTGTCATCTGAGAGTGGTTCATTGTCATCTGACAGTGGTCGAGTTTCATCTGAGAGTGATCCAGTGTCATCTGAGAGTGGTGCAATGTCATCTGTGAGTGGTCCAGTGTCATCTGAGAGTAGCTGAGTATCATCTGAAAGTGATCGAATGTAATCTGAGGGTGGTGCAGTGTCATCTGAGAGTTGTCCAGTTTCATCTGAGAGTGATACATTGTCATCTGAGAGTGGTCCATTGTCATCTGAGAGTGGTGCAGTATAATCAGAGAGTGGTCCAGTTTCATCTGAGAGTGGTCCAGTGACATCTGAGAGTGGTGCTGTTTCATCTTAGAGTGTCCAGTGTCATCTGAGATTGGTCCAGAATTATCTGAGTGTGGTAGATTGTCATCTCAGAGTGGTCCAGTATCATCTGAGAGTGATCCAGTGTCATTTTAGAATTTTTCAGTGTAATCTGTGTGTTGTCCAGTTTCATCTGATAGTATTCCTGTGTCATCTTAAAGTTGTCCAGTGTCATCTGAGTGTGGTCCAGTGTCATCTGAGAAATGTACAGTGTCATCTGAGATTGGTACAGTGTCATCTGAGGGTTGTGCAGTGTCATCTGAGAGTGGTGCAGTGTAATCTGAGAGTGATCCAGTGTCATCTGAGAGTGGTGCAGTGTCATCTGAGGGTGGTGAAGTGTCATATGAGATTGGTCCAGTGTCACCTGAAAGTGTTCCGTTGTCACCTGAGAGTGGTCCAGTGTCATCTGAGAGTGGTCCAGTATTATCTGAGAGTGGTCCAGTGTCATCTAAGATTGGTTTAGTGTCATTTGAGAGTTGTCCAGTGTCATCCGAGAGTGTCTAGTGTCATCTGAGAGTGGTCCAGTGTCATCTGAGATTGGTCCTGTGTCATCTGAGAGTGGTCTAGTGCCATCTGAGAGTGGTCCAATGTCATCTGGGAATGGTCCAGTGTCATCTGAGAGTAATGTAGTGTCATCTGAGAATTCTCCAGTGTCATCTGAGGGTGGTCCAGTGTCATCTGAGAGTGGTGCAATGTCTTCCGGGAGTGGTGCAGTGTCATCTGAGTGTGGTGCATTGTTATCTGAGAGTGGTCCAGTGTCATCTTAGAGTGGTGCAGTGTCATGTGAGAGTGGTCCATTGTCATCTGAGAGTTGTCGAGTGTCATCAGAAAGTGATCAACTGTCATCTGAGAGTGATCCAGTGTCATCTGAGAGTGATGCAGTGTCATCAGAGTGATCCAGTGTCATCTGTGAGTGGTCCAGTGTCATCTTAGAGTGGTGCAGTTTCATCTGAGAGTGGTTCATTGTCATCTGACAGTGGTCGAGTTTCATCTGAGAGTGATCCAGTGTCATCTGAGAGTGGTGCAGTGTCATCTGTGAATGGTCCAGTGTCATCTGAGAGTAGCTGAGTATCATCTGAAAGTGATCGAGTGTAATCAGAGTGTGGTGCAGTGTCACCTGAGAGTTGTCCAGTTTCATCTGAGAGTGATCCATTGTCATCTGAGAGTGGTCCATTGTCATCTGGGAGTGGTGCAGTATAATCAGAGCGTGGTCCAGTTTCATCTGAGAGTGGTCCAGTGTCATCTGAAAGTGGTGCTGTTTCATCTTAGAGTGTCCAGTGTCATCTGAGAGTGCTCCAGTATTATCTGAGTGTGGTACATTGTCATCTCAGAGTGGTCCAGTATCATCTGAGAGTGGTCCAGTGTCATTTGAGAATTTTTCAGTGTCATCTGTGTGTTGTCCAGTTTCATCTGAGAGTATTCCTGTGTCATCTGAAAGTAGTCCAGTGTCATCTGAGAGTGGTCCAATGTCATCTGAGAATGGTGCAATGTCATATGAGAAAGGTTCGGTGTCATCTCAGAGTAATCCAGTGTCATCTGAGAGTGGTGCAGTGTAATCTGAGAGTGGTCTAGTGTTATCTGAGAGTGGTTTAGTGTCATATGAAAGTGATCCAGTGTCATCTGAGGGTGGTGCAGTGTCATCTGAGGGTGGTCCTGTATCTACTGAGAGTGGTCCATTATCATCTGAAAGGAGTCCAGTGTCATCTGAGAGTGATCCAGTGTCATCTGAGAGTGGTGCAGTGTCTTCTGAGTGTAGCAATGTCATCTGAGAGTGGTCCAGTGTCATCTGAGAGTGGTCCAATTTCATCTGAGAATTGTCCAGTGTCATCTAAGAGTGATCCGGTGTCATCTGTGACTGGTGCAGTGTCATCTGAGAGTGGTCAAGTGTCATCTGAGAGTGATCCAGTGTCATCTGAAAATGGTCCAGTGTCATCTGAGAGTTGTCCAGTGTCATCTGAGAGTGGTCCAGTGTTATCTGAGAGTGATCTAGTGTCATCTGAGAGTGGAGCAGAGTCATCTGAGAATGGTGCAGTGTCATCTGAGTGTGGTGCAGTGTTATCTGAGAGTGGTCAAGTGTCCTCTTAGAATGGTGCAGTGTAATATGAGAATGGTCCATTGTCATCTGAGAGTGGTCGAGTGTCATCTGAAAGTGATCCAGTGTCATCTGAGTGTGATGCAGTGTCATCTCAGAGTGATCCAGTGTCATCTGAGAGTGGTCCAGTGTCATCTTAGAGTGGTGCAGTGTCATCTGAGAGTTGTCCATTGTCATCTGATAGTGATCGAGTGTCATCTGAGAGTAATCCAGTGTCATCTGAGAGTGATGCAGTGTCATCTGTGAATGATCCAGTCTCAACTGAGAGTTGTTGAGTATCATCTGGAAGTGATCCAGTGTAATCTGAGGGTGGTGCAGTGTCATCTGTGAGTTGTCCAGTTTCATCTGAGAGTGATCCATTGTCATCTGAGAGTGGTGCAGTATAATCAGAGAATGGTCCAGTGTCATCTGAGAGTGGTCCAGTGTCATCTGAGAGTGGTACTGTCTCATCTTACAGTGTCCAGTGTCATCTCAGAGTGGTCCTATATCATCTGAGAGTGGTCCAGTGTCATTTGAGAATTGTTCAGTGTCATCTGTGAGTGGTTCAGTTTCATCTGAGAGTATTCCTGTGTCATCTGAATGTTGTCCAGTGTCATCTGAGAGTGGTCCAGTGTCATCTGAGAGTGGTGCAGTGTCATCTGAGAGTGGTTCGGTGTCATCAGAGAGTAACCAGTGTCATCTGAGAGTAGTGCAGTTTAATCTGAGAGTGGTCTAGTGTCATCTTAGAGTGGTTTAGTGTTATCTGAAAGTGAACCAGTGTCTTCTGAGGGTGGTGCAGTGTCATCTGAGGGTTGTCCAATATCAACCGAAAATGGTCCATTGTCATCTGAAAGGGGTCCAGTTTCATCTGAGATTGATCCAGTGTCTTCTGAATGTGGTCCAGTGTCATCTGAGAGTTGTCCAGTGTTATCTGAGAGTAGTGCAGTGACACTGAGAATGGTCCAGGATCATCTAAGGGTGTTTTAGGGTCATCTGAGAGGGGTCCAGTGTCATCTGAGAGTGGCCCAGTGTCATTTGAGAGTGGTCCAGTGTCATCTGAGAGTGGTCAAGTGTCATTTGAGAATGGTTCAGTGTGATCTGAGTGTGTTCCAGTGTCATCTGAGAGTGGTCCAGTGTCATCTCAGAGTGGTTGAGTGTCATATGAAGGAGATCCAGTGTCATCTGAGAGTGGTGCAGTGTCATCTGAGGGTGGTCCAGTATCATCTGCGAGTCGTCCAGTGTCATCTGAGATTGATCCAGTGTCATCTGAAAGTGGTCCAGCGTCATCTGAGAGTGGTTGAGTGTCATCTAAAAGTGATCTAGTGTCATCTGAGAGTGGTCCAGTGTCATCTGAGAGTGGTTGAGTGTGATCTAAAAGTGATCCAGTCTTGTCTGAGAGTGGTTTAGAATCATCTGAGAGTGGTGCAGTGTCATCTGAGATTGATCCGGTGTCATCTGATAGTGGTCAGTGTCATCTGAGAGTGGAGCAGTGTCATATGACAGTGGTCCAGTGTCAACTGAGAGTGGTCCAGTGTCATCTGAGAATGGTCCAGTGTCATCTGAGAGTAATCCGGTGTCGTCTGTGACTGGTGCAGTGTCATTTGAGAGTTGTCCAGTGTCATCTGATATTGGTCCAGTATCATCTGAGAGTGGTCCAGTGTCATCTAAAAATGGTCCAGTGTCATCTGAGAGTTGTCCAGTGTCATCTGACAGTTGTCCAGTGTCATCTGAGAGTGGTCTAGTTTAATCAGAGAATGGAGCAAAGTCATCTGAGAGTGGTGCAGTGTCATCTGAGTGTGGTGCAGTGTTATCTTGGAGTGGTCAAGTGTCATCTTAGGGTGGTGCAGTGTCCTGTGTGAGTGGTTCATTGTTATCTGAGAGTGGTCGAGTGTCATCTGAAAGTTATCCAGTTTCATCTGAGAGTGGTGCAGTCTCATCTGAGAGTAGTCCAGTGTCATCTGAGAGTAATTGACTGTCATCTGAAAGTGATCCAGTGTCATCTGAGTGTGATGCAGTGTCATCTCAGAGTGATCCAGTGTCATCTGAGAGTGATCCAGTGTCATCTTAGAGTGGTGCAGTGTCATCTGAGAGTGATCCAGTGTCATCTGAGAATGGTGCAGTGTCATCTGTGAGTGGTCCAGTGTCATCTGAGAGTAGTTGAGTATCATCTGAAAGTGATCCAGTTTCATCTGAGAGTGGTGCAGTGTCATCTGAGAGTTGTCCAGTGTCATCTGAGAGTGATCCATTTTCATCTGAGAGTGGTGCTGTTTCATCTTAGAGTGTCCAGTGTCATCTGAGAGTGGTCCAGTATCATCTTAGTTTGGTACATTGTCATCTCAGAGTCATCCAGTAACATCTGAGAGTGGTCCAGTTTCATCTGAGAATATTCTTTGTCATCTGAATGTTTTCCAGTGTCACATCAGAGTGGTCCAGTTTCATCTTAGTGTGGTACAGTGTCTTCTGAAAGTGGTCCAGTGTCATCTGAGAGTAATCCAGTGTCATCTGAGAGTGGTGCAGTGTCATCTGAGAGTGGTCCAGTGTCATCTGAGAGTGGTTTAGTGTAATCTGAAATTGATCCAGTGTCATCTGAGGATGGTGCAGTGTCATCTGATGGTGGTCCAGTGTCATCTGAGAGTGATCCAGTGTCATCTGAGTTTGGTACAGTGTCATCTTAGAGTTGTCCAGTGTCATCTGAAAATGGTGCAGTGTCATCTGAGAGTGGTCCAGTGTCATCTGAAAGTGTTCTAGTGTCATCTGAGAGTGGTCCAGTGTTATTTGAGAATGGTCCTGTGTCATCTGAGAATGGTCCAGTGTGATCTGAGAGTGGTGCAGTGTTATCTGAAAGTGGTGCAGTGTCATCTTAGAGTGGTCCAGTGTCATATTAGAATGGTGCAGTTTCATATGAAAGTTGTCCAGAGTCATCTGAGAGTTTTGCTGTGTTATCTGAGAGTGGTCCAATGTCGTCTGGAATGATCCAGTGTCAACTGAGAGTGGGCCTGATTCATCTGAGGGTATTCCTAGTTCATCTGAAATTGTCCAGTGTCATCTGAGAATGATCCAGTCAATCTGAAAGTGGTCCAGTGTCATCTGAGAGTGGTGCAGTGTCATCTGAGAGTGGTTCGGTGTCATCTGAGGGTAATCCAGTTTCATCTGAGAGTGGTGCAGTGTAATCTGAGAGTGGTCTAGTGTTATCTTAGAGTGGTTTAGTGTCATATGAAACTGATCCAGTGTCATCTGAGGGTGGTGCAGTGTCATCTGAGGGTGTTCCAGTATCTACTGAGAATGGTCCATTATCATCTTAAAGGGGTCCAGTGTCATCTGAGAGTGATCCAGTGTCATCTGAGTGTGGTCCAGTGTCATCTGAGAGTTGTCCAATGTCATCTGAGAGTGGTGCAGTGTCATCTGAGAATGGTCCAGTGTCATCTGAGGGTGTTCCAGGGTCATCTGAGAGGGGTCCAGTGTCATCTGAGAGTGGTCCAGTGTCATTTGAGAGTGGTCCAGTGTCATCAGAGAATGGTCCAGTGTCATCTGAGAATTGTCCATTGTCATCTGAGTGTGATCCGGTGTCATCTGTGACTGGTGCAGTGTCATCTGAGATTGGTCCAGTGTCATCTGCGAATTGTCCAGTGTCATCTGATAGTGATCCGGTGTCATCTGTGACTGGTGCAGTGTCATCTGAGAGTGGTCCAGTGTCATCTGAGAGTGGTCCAGTGTCATCTGAGAATTGTCCAGTGTCATCTGAGATTGATCCGGTGTCATCTGTGACTGGTGCAGTGTCATCTGAGAGTGGTCCAGTGTCATCTCATAGTGGTCCAGTATCATCTGAGAGTGGTCCATTGTCATCTGTGAGTGGTCAAGTGTCTTCTTAAAGTGGTGCAGTGTCATATGAGAGTGGTCCATTGTAATCTGAGAGTTGTCGAGTGTAATCTGAAAGTGATCCAGTTTCATCTGAGAATTGTGCAGTCTCATCTTAGAGTAGTCCAGTGTCATCTGAGAGTGGTTGAGTGTATTCTGAAAGTGATCCAGTGTCATTTGAGTGTGATTCAGTGTCATCTCAGAGTGATCCAGTGTAATCTGAGAGTGGTCCAGTGTCATCTTAGATTCGTGCAGTGTCATCTGAGAGTTGTCCATTGTAATCTGACAGTGATCGAGTGTCATCTGAGAGTGATCCAGCGTCATCTGAGAGTGATGCAGTGTCATCTGTGAATAATCCAGTGTCAACTGAGTGTGGTTTAGTATCATCTGGAAGTGATCCAGTGTATTATGAGGGTGGTGCAGTGTCATCTGAGAGTTGTCCAGTTTCATCTGAGAGTGATCCATTGTCATCTGAGAGTGGTGCAGTATAATCAGAGAGTGGTCCAGTGTCATCTGAGAGTGGTCCAGTGTCATCTGAGAGTGGTGCTGTCTCATCTTACAGTGTCCAGTGTCATCTGAGAGTGGTCCAGTATTATCTGACTGTGGAACATTGTCATCTCAGAGTGGTCCAGTATCATCTGAGAGTGGACCAGTGTCATTTGAGAATTGTTCAGTGTCATCTGTGAGTGGTTCAGTTTCATCTGAGAGTATTCCTGTGTCATCTGAATGTTGTCCAGTGTCATCTGAGAGTGGTCCAGTGTCATCTGAGAGTGGTGCAGTGTTATCTGAGAGTGGTTTGGTGTCATCTGAGAGTAACCAGTGTCATCTGAGAGTAATTGAGTGTTATCTGAAAGTGATCCAGTGTCATCTGAGTGTGATGTAGTGTCATCTCAGAGTGATCCAGTGTCATCTGAGAGTGGTCCATTGTCATCTGACAGTGATCGAGTGTCATCTGAGAGTGATCCAGTGTCATCTGAGAATGGTGGAGTGTCATCTGTGAGTGGTCCAGTGTCATCTGAGAGTAGTTGATTATCATTTGAAAGTGATCCAGTGTCATCTGAGAGTTGTCCAGTGTCATTTGAGAATGGTTCAGTGTCATCTGAGAGTGGTCCAGTTTTATCTGAGAGTATTCTTTGTCATCTGAAAGTTTTCCAGTGTCATCTTAGAGTGGTACATTATCATCTGAGAGTGGTCCAGTGTCATCTGAGAGTGGTCCAGTGTCATCTGAGTGTGTTCCAGTGTCATCTGAGAGTGGTCCAGTGTCATCTCAGGGTGGTTGAGTGTCATATGAAAGAGATCCAGTGTCATCTGAGAGTGGTGCAGTGTCATCTTAGGGTGGTCCATTTTCATCTGAGAATCGTCCAGTGTCATTTGAGAATGGTTCAGTGTCATCTGAGAGTGGTCCAGTTTCATCAGAGAATATTCTTTGAGAGTGGTCCAGTGTCATCTGAGAGTGGTCCAGTGTCATCTGAGAATGGTCCAGTGTCATATGAGATTGATCCGGTGTCGTCTGTGACTGGTGCAGTGTCATTTGAGAGTGGTCCAGTGTCATCTGATATTGGTCCAGTATCATCTGAGAGAGATCCAGTGTCATCTAAAAATGGTCCAGTGTCATCTGAGAGTTGTCCAGTGTCATCTGACAGTTGTCCAGTGTCATCTGAGAGTGGTCTAGTGTCATCTGAGATTGGAGCAGAGTCATCTGAGAGTGGTGCAGTGTCATCTGAGTGTTGTGCAGTGTCAACTGAGAGTTGTCAAGTGTCATCTTAGAGTGGTGCAGTGTCATGTGAGAGTGGTCCATTGTCATCTGAGAGTGGTCGAGTGTCATCTGAAAGTTAGCCAGTTTCATCTGAGAGTGATGCAGTCTCATCTGAGAGTAGTCCAGTGTGATCTGAGAGTAATTAAGTGTCATCTGAGTGTGATGTAGTGTCATCTCAGAGTGATCCAGTGTCATCTGAGAGTGGTCCAGTGTCATTTGACAGTGATCGAGTGTCATCTGAGAGTGATCCAGTGTCATCTGAGAATGGTGCAGTGTCATCTGTGAGTGGTCCAGTGTATTCTGACAGTAGTTGAGTATCATCTGAAAGTTATCCAGTTAATCTGAGAGTGGTGCAGTGTCATCTGAGAGTGGTGCAGTGTCATCTGAGAGTGGTTCGGTGTCATCTGAGGGTAATCCAGTTTCATCTGAGAGTGGTGCAGTGTAATCTGAGAGTGGTCTAGTGTTATCTTAGAGTGGTTTAGTGTCATATGAAAGTGATCCAGTGTCATCTGAGGGTGGTGCAGTGTCATCTGAGGGTGTTCCAGTATCTACTGAGAATGGTCCATTATCATCTTAAAGTGGTCCAGTGTCATCTGAGAGTGATCCAGTGTCATCTGAGTGTGGTCCAGTGTCATCTGAGAGTTGTCCAATGTCATCTGAGAGTGGTGCAGTGTCATCTGAGAATGGTCCAGTGTCATCTGAGGGTGTTCCAGGGTCATCTGAGAGGGGTCCAGTGTCATCTGAGAGTGGTCCAGTGTCATTTGAGAGTGGTCCAGTGTCATCAGAGAATGGTCCAGTGTCATCTGAGAATTGTCCATTGTCATCTGAGAGTGATCCGGTGTCATCTGTGACTGGTGCAGTGTCATCTGAGATTGGTCCAGTGTCATCTGCGAATTGTCCAGTGTCATCTGATAGTGATCCGGTGTCATCTGTGACTGGTGCAGTGTCATCTGAGAGTGGTCCAGTGTCATCTGAGAGTGGTCCAGTGTCATCTGAGAATCGTCCAGTGTCATCTGAGAGTGATCCGGTGTCATCTGTGACTGGTGCAGTGTCATCTGAGAGTAGTCCAGTGTCATCTGATAGTGGTCCAGTATCATCTGAGAGTGGTCCAGTGTCATCTGAGAGTGGTCAAGTGTCTTCTTAAAGTGGTGCAGTGTCATATGAGAGTGGTCCATTGTAATCTGAGAGTTGTCGAGTGTCATCTGAAAGTGATCCAGTTTCATCTGAGAATTGTGCAGTCTCATCTTAGAGTAGTCCAGTGTCATCTGAGAGTGGTTGAGTGTCATCTGAAAGTGATCCAGTGTCATTTGAGTGTGATTCAGTGTCATCTCAGAGTGATCCAGTGTAATCTGAGAGTGGTCCAGTGTCATCTTAGAGTGGTGCAGTGTCATCTGAGAGTTGTCCATTGTCATCTGACAGTGATCGAGTGTCATCTGAGAGTGATCCAGCGTCATCTGAGAGTGATGCAGTGTCATCTGTGAATGATCCAGTGTCAAATGAGTGTGGTTTAGTATCATCTGGAAGTGATCCAGAGTAATCTGAGGGTGGTGCAGTGTCATCTGAGAGTTGTCCAGTTTCATCTGAGAGTGATCCATTGTCATCTGAGAGTGGTGCAGTATAATCAGAGAGTGGTCCAGTGTCATCTGAGAGTGGTCCAGTGTCATCTGAGAGTGGTGCTGTCTCATCTTACAGTGTCCAGTGTCATCTGAGAGTGGTCCAGTATTATCTGACTGTGGAACATTGTCATCTCAGAGTGGTCCAGTATCATCTGAGAGTGGACCAGTGTCATTTGAGAATTGTTCAGTGTCATCTGTGAGTGGTTCAGTTTCATCTGAGAGTATTCCTGTGTCATCTGAATGTTGTCCAGTGTCATCTGAGAGTGGTCCAGTGTCATCTGAGAGTGGTACAGTGTCATCTGAGAGTGATTTGGTGTCATCTGAGAGTAACCAGTGTCATCTGAGAGTAATTGAGTGTCATCTGAAAGTGATCCAGTGTCATCTGAGTGTGATGTAGTGTCATCTCAGAGTGATCCAGTGTCATCTGAGAGTGGTCCATTGTCATCTGACAGTGATCGAGTGTCATCTGAGAGTGATCCAGTGTCATCTGAGAATGGTGGAGTGTCATCTGTGAGTGGTCCAGTGTCATCTGAGAGTAGTTGATTATCATTTGAAAGTGATCCAGTGTCATCTGAGAGTGGTGCAGTGTCATCTGAGAGTTGTCCAGTGTCATCTGAGAGTGATCCATTTTCATCTGAGAGTGGTCCAGTGTCATCTGAGAATGTTGCTGTTTCATCTTAGAGTGTCCAGTTTCATCTGAGAGTGGTCCAGTATCATCTGAGTGTGGTACATTGTCATCTCTGAGTGGTCCAATATCATCTGAGAGTTGTCCAGTGTCATTTGAGAATGGTTCAGTGTCATCTGAGAGTGGTCCAGTTTTATCTGAGAGTATTCTTTGTCATCTGAAAGTTTTCCAGTGTCATCTCAGAGTGGTCCATTATCATCTGAGAGTGGTCCAGTGTCATCTGAGAGTGGTCCAGTGTCATCTGAGTGTGTTCCAGTGTCATCTGAGAGTGGTCAAGTGTCATCTCAAAGTGGTTGAGTGTCATATGAAAGAGATCCAGTGTCATCTGAGTGTGGTGCAGTGTCATCTTAGGGTGGTCCATTTTCATCTGAGAGTCGTCCAGTGTCATTTGAGAATGGTTCAGTGTCATCTGAGAGTGGTCCAGTTTCATCAGAGAATATTCTTTGTCATCTGAAAGTTTTCCAGTGTCACATCAGAGTGGTCCAGTGTCATCTGAGAGTGGTGCAGTGTCATCTGAGAGTGGTCCAGTGTCATCTGAGAATGGTTTAGTGTCATCTGAAAGTGATCCAGTGTCATCTGAGGGTGGTGCAGTGTCATCTGATGGTGGTCCAGTGTCATCTGAGATTGATCCAGTGTCATCTGAGTTTGGTCCAGTGTCATCTTAGAGTTGTCCAGTGTCATCTGAAAATGGTTTTGTGTCATCTGAGAGTGGTCCAGTGTCATCTGAGGGTGTTCTAGTGTCATCTGAGAGTGGTCCAATGTTATTTGAGAATGATCCTGTGTACACTGAGAATGGTCCAGTGTCATGTGAGAGTGGTGCAGTGTCATCTGAAAGTGGTGCAGTGTCATCTTAGAGTGGTCCAGTGTCATATTAGAGTGGTGCAGTTTCATATGAAAGTTGTCCAGTTTCATCTGAGAGTTTTGCTGTGTCATATGAGAGTGGTCCAGTGTCATCTGGAATGATCCAGTGTCATCTGAGTGTGGGCCTGATTCATCTGAGAGTATTCCTGTGGTATCTGAAAGTTGTCCAGTTTCATCTGAGAATGTTCCAGTATCATCTGAGAGTGGTGCAGTGTCATCTGAGAGTTTTCCAATGTCATCTGAGAATGGTCCAGTTAATCTGAAAGTGGTCCAGTGTCATCTGAAAGTGGTGCAGTGTCATCTGAGAGTGGTTCGGTGTCATCTGAGAGTAATCCAGTGTCATCTGAGAGTGGTGCAGTGTAATCTGAGAGTGGTCTAGTGTTATCTGAGAGTGGTTTAGTGTCATATGAAAGTGATCCAGTGTCATCTGAGGGTGGTGCAGTGTCATCTGAGGGTGTTCCAGTATCTACTGAGAGTGGTCCAGTGAAAGGGGTCCAGTATCATCTGAGATTGATCCAGTGTCATCTGAGTGTGGTCCAGTGTCATCTGAGAGTTGTTCAATGTCATCTGAGAGTGGTTCAGTGTCACATGAGAATGGTCCAAAGTTATCTGAGGGTGTTCCAGGTTCATCTGAGGGAGGTCCAGTGTCATCTGAGAGTGGTCCAGTGTCATTTGAGAATGGTCCAGTGTCATCAGAGAGTGGTCCAGTGTCGTCTGAGAGTGGTCCAGTGTCATCTCAGAGGTGTTGAGTGTCATATGAAAGAGATCCAGTTTCATCTGAGAGTTGTGCAGTGTCATCTGAGGGTGGTCCAGTATCATCTGAGAGTGGTCCAGTTTCATCTGAGATTGATCCAGTGTAATCTGAAAGTTGTCCAGTGTCGTCTGAGAGTGGTTGAGTATAATCTTAAAGTGATCCAGTGTCATCGGAGAGTGGTTGAGTGTGATCTAAAAGTGATCCAGTGTTATCTGAGAGTGGTTTAGTTTCATCTGAGAGTGGTGCAGTGTCATTTTAGAGTTGTCCAATGTCATCTGAGAGTGGTCCAGTGTCATCTGAGATTGATCCGGTGTCATCTGAGAGTGGTGCAGTGTCATCTGAGTGTAGCAGTATCATCTGAGAATGGTCCAGTGTCATCTGAGAGTGGTCCAGTGTCACCTGAGAATGGTCCAGTGTCATCTGAGATTGATCCAATGTACCTTAGAGTGGTGCAGTGTCATCTGAGTTTAGCAGTGTCATCTGAGAGTGGTCCAGTGTCATCGGAGAGTGGTCCAGTGTCATCTGAGAATTGTCCAGTGTCATCTGAGAGTGATGCGGTGTCATCTGTGACTGGTGCAGTGTCATCTGAGAGTGGTCCAGTGTCATCTGATAGTGGTCCAGTATCATCTGAGAGTGGTCCAGTGTCATCTGAAAATGGTCCAGTGTCATCTGAGAGTTGTCCAGTATCATCTGAGAGTGGTCCAGTGTCATCTGAGAGTGGTCTAGTGTCATCTGAGAGTGGAGCAGAGTCATCTGAGAATGGTGCAGTGTCATCTGAGTGTGGTGCAGTGTCATCTGAGAGTGGTCAAGTGTCCTCTTAGATTGGTGCAGTGTCATATGAGAGTGGTCCATTGTAATCTGAGAGTGGTCGAGTGTAATCTAAAACTGATCCAGTGTCATCTGAGTGTGATGCAGTGTCATCTCAGAGTGATCCAGTGTCATCTGAGAGTGGTCCAGTGTCATCTTAGAGTGGTGCAGTGTCATCTGAGAGTTGTCCATTGTCATCTGACAGTGATTGAGTGTCATCTGAGAGTGATCCAGTTTCATCTGAGAGTGATGCAGTGTCATCTGTGAATGATCCAGTGTCAACTGAGTGTGGTTGAGTATCATCTGGAAGTGATCCAGTGTAATCTGAGGGTGGTGCAGTGTCATCTGAGAGTTGTCCAGTTTCATCTGAGAGTGATCCATTGTCATCTGAGAGAGGGGCAGTATAATCAGAGAGTGGTCCAGTGTCATCTGAGAGTGGTGCTGTCTCATCTTACAGTGTCTAGTGTTATCTGAGAGTGGTCCAGTATTATCTGAGTGTGGAACATTGTCATCTCAGAGTGTTCCAGAATAATCTGAGAGTGGTCCAGTGTCATTTTAGAATTGGTCAGTGTCATCTGTGAGTGGTTCAGTTTCATCTGAGAGTGGTGCAGTGTCACTGAGAATGGTCCAGTGCCATCTGAGGGTGTTTTAGGATCATCTGAGAGGGGTCCAGTGTCATTTGAGAGTGGTCCAGTGTCATCTGAGAGTGGTCCAATGTCATTTGAGAATGGTCCAGTGTCATCTGAGCGTGTTCCAGTGTCATCTGAGAGTGGTCCAGTGTCATCTCAGAATGGTTGAGTATCATATGAAAGAGATCCAGTGTCATCTGAGAGTGGTCCAGTATTATCTGAGTGTGGAACATTGTCATCTCAGAGTGTTCCAGAATAATCTGAGAGTGGTCCAGTGTCATTTTAGAATTGGTCAGTGTCATATGTGAGTGGTTCAGTTTCATCTGAGATTATTCCTGTGTCATCTGAATGTTGTCCAGTGTCATCTTTGAGTTGTCCAGTGTCATCTGAGAGTGGTGCAGTGTCATCTGAGAGTGGTTCGGTGTCATCTGAGAGTAACCAGTGTCAACTGAGAGTGGTGCAGTGTAATCTGAGAGTGGTTTAGTGTCATCTGAAAGTGATCCAGTGTCATCTGAGGGTGGTGCAGTGTCATCTGATGGTTGTCCAATATCAACTGAAAGTGGTCCATTGTCAACTGAAAGGGGTCCAGTGTCATCTGAGAGTGATCCAGTGTCTTCTGAGTGAGGTCCAGTTTCATCTGAGAGTTGTCCAGTTTCATCTGAGAGTGGTGCAGTGTCACTGAGAATGGTCCAGTGCCATCTGAGGGTGTTTTAGGATCATCTGAGAGGGGTCCAGTGTCATCTGAGAGTGGTGCAGTGTCATCTGAGAGTGGTCTAGTGTCATTTGAGAGTGGTCCAGTGTCATCTGAGAGTGGTCCAATGTCATTTGAGAATGGTCCAGTGTAATCTGAGCGTGTTCCAGTGTCATCTGAGAGTGGTCCAGTGTCATCTCAGAATGGTTGAGTATCATATGAAAGAGATCCAGTGTCATCTGAGAGTGGTGCAGTGTCATCTGAGGGTGGTCCATTATCATCTGAGAATCGTCCTGTGTCATCTGAGATTAATCCAGTGTCATCTTATAGTGGTCCAGCGTCATCTGAGAGTGGTTGAGTGTCATCTAAAAGTGATCCAGTGTCATCTGAGAGTGGTCCAGTGTCATCTGAGAGTGGTTGAGTGTGATCTAAAAGTGATCCAGTATTGTCTGAGAGTGGTTTAGTTTAATCTTAGAGTGGTGCAGTGTCATTTTAGAGTGGTCCAGTGTCATCTGAGAGAGGTCCAGTGTCATCTTAGATTGATCCGGTGTCATCTGATAGTGGTGCAGTGTCATCTGGGAGCGGAGCAGTATCATCTGAGAGTGGTCCAGTGTCATCTGAGAGTGGTCCAGTGTCATCTGAGAATGGTCCACTGTCATATGAGAGTGATCCGGTGTCGTCTGTGACTGGTGCAGTGTCATTTGAGAGTGGTCCAGTGTCATCTGATATTGGTCCAGTATCATCTGAGAGTGGTCCAGTGTCATCTAAAAATGGTCCTGTGTCATCTGAGAGTTGTCCAGTGTCATCTGAAAGTTGTCCAGTGTCATCTGAGAGTGGTCTAGTGTCATCTGAGAGTGGAGCAGAGTCATCTGAGAGTGGTGCAGTGTCATCTGAGTGTGGTGCAGTGTCAACTGAGAGTTGTCAAGTGTCATCTTAGAGTGGTGCAGTGTCATGTGAGAGTGGTCCATTGTCATCTGAGAGTGGTCGAGTGTCATCTGAAAGTTAGCCAGTTTCATTTGAGAGTGATGCAGTCTCATCTGAGAGTAGTCCAGTGTCATCTGAGAGTAATTGAGTGTCATCTGAAAGTGATCCAGTGTCATCTGAGTGTGATGTAGTGTCATCTCAGAGTGATCCAGTGTCATCTGAGAGTGGTCCAGTGTCATATGACAGTGATCGAGTGTGATCTGAGAGTGATCCAGTGTCATCTGAGAATGGTGCAGTGTCATCTGTGAGTGGTCCAGTGTCATCTGACAGTAGTTGAGTATCATCTGAAAGTTATCCAGTTAATCTGAGAGTGGTGCAGTGTCATCTGAGAGTGGTGCAGTGTCATGTGAGAGTGGTTCGGTGTCATCTGAGGGTAATCCAGTTTCATCTGAGAGTGGTGCAGTGTAATCTGAGAGTGGTCTAGTGTTATCTTAGAGTGGTTTAGTGTCATATGAAAGTGATCCAGTGTCATCTGAGGGTGGTGCTCTGTCATCTGAGGATGTTCCAGTATCTACTGAGAATGGTCCATTATCATCTTAAAGTGGTCCAGTGTCATCTGAGAGTGATCCAGTGTCATCTGAGTGTGGTCCAGTGTCATCTGATAGTTGTCCAATGTCATCTGAGAGTGGTGCAGTGTCATCTGAGAATGGTCCAGTGTCATCTGAGGGTGTTCCAGGGTCATCTGAGAGGGGTCCAGTGTCATCTGAGAGTGGTCCAGTGTCATTTGAGAGTGGTCCAGTGTCATCAGAGAATGGTCCAGTGTCATCTGAGAATTGTCCATTGTCATCTGAGAGTGATCCGGTGTCATCTGTGACTGGTGCAGTGTCATCTGAGATTGGTCCAGTGTCATCTGCGAATTGTCCAGTGTCATCTGATAGTGATCCGGTGTCATCTGTGACTGGTGCAGTGTCATCTGAGAGTGGTCCAGTGTCATCTGAGAGTGGTCCAGTGTCATCTGAGAATTGTCCAGTGTCATCTGAGAGTGATCCGGTGTCATCTGTGACTAGTGCAGTGTCATCTGAGAGTAGTCCAGTGTCATCTGATAGTGGTCCAGTATCATCTGAGAGTGGTCCAGTGTCATCTGAGAGTGGTCAAGTGTCTTCTTAAAGTGGTGCAGTGTCATCTGAGAGTGGTCCAATGTAATCTGAGAGTTATACGGTGTCATCTGATAGTGGTCCAGTATCATCTGAGAGTGGTCCAGTGTCATCTGAGAGTGGTCAAGTGTCTTCTTAAAGTGGTGCAGTGTCATATGAGAGTGGTCCATTGTAATCTGAGAGTTGTCGAGTGTCATCTGAAAGTGATCCAGTTTCATCTGAGAATTGTGCAGTCTCATCTTAGAGTAGTCCAGTGTCATCTGAGAGTGGTTGAGTGTCATCTGAAAGTGATCCAGTGTCATTTGAGTGTGATTCAGTGTCATCTCAGAGTGATCCAGTGTAATCTGAGAGTGGTCCAGTGTCATCTTAGAGTGGTGCAGTGTCATCTGAGAGTTGTCCATTGTCATCTGACAGTGATCGAGTGTCATCTGAGAGTGATCCAGCGTCATCTGAGATTGATGCAGTGTCATCTGTGAATGATCCAGTGTCAAATGAGTGTGGTTTAGTATCATCTGGAAGTGATCCAGAGTAATCTGAGGGTGGTGCAGTGTCATCTGAGAGTTGTCCAGTTTCATCTGAGAGTGATCCATTGTCATCTGAGAGTGGTGCAGTATAATCAGAGAGTGGTCCAGTGTCATCTGAGAGTGGTCCAGTGTCATCTGAGAGTGGTGCTGTCTCATCTTACAGTGTCCAGTGTCATCTGAGAGTGGTCCAGTATTATCTGACTGTGGAACATTGTCATCTCAGAGTGGTCCAGTATCATCTGAGAGTGGACCAGTGTCATTTGAGAATTGTTCAGTGTCATCTGTGAGTGGTTCAGTTTCATCTGAGAGTATTCCTGTGTCATCTGAATGTTGTCCAGTGTCATCTGAGAGTGGTCCAGTGTCATCTGAGAGTGGTACAGTGTCATCTGAGAGTGATTTGGTGTCATCTGAGAGTAACCAGTGTCATCTGAGAGTAATTGAGTGTCATCTGAAAGTGATCCAGTGTCATCTGAGTGTGATGTAGTGTCATCTCAGAGTGATCCAGTGTCATCTGAGAGTGGTCCATTGTCATCTGACAGTGATCGAGTGTCATCTGAGAGTGATCCAGTGTCATCTGAGAATGGTGGAGTGTCATCTGTGAGTGGTCCAGTGTCATCTGAGAGTAGTTGATTATCATTTGAAAGTGATCCAGTGTCATCTGAGAGTGGTGCAGTGTCATCTGAGAGTTGTCCAGTGTCATCTGAGAGTGATCCATTTTCATCTGAGAGTGGTCCAGTGTCATCTGAGAGTGGTCCATTGTCATCTGACAGTGATCGAGTGTCATCTGAGAGTGATCCAGTGTCATCTGAGAATGGTGGAGTGTCATCTGTGAGTGGTCCAGTGTCATCTGAGAGTAGTTGATTATCATTTGAAAGTGATCCAGTGTCATCTGAGAGTGGTGCAGTGTCATCTGAGAGTTGTCCAGTGTCATCTGAGAGTGATCCATTTTCATCTGAGAGTGGTCCAGTGTCATCTGAGAATGTTGCTGTTTCATCTTAGAGTGTCCAGTTTCATCTGAGAGTGGTCCAGTATCATCTGAGTGTGGTACATTGTCATCTCTGAGTGGTCCAATATCATCTGAGAGTTGTCCAGTGTCATTTGAGAATGGTTCAGTGTCATCTGAGAGTGGTCCAGTTTTATCTGAGAGTATTCTTTGTCATCTGAAAGTTTTCCAGTGTCATCTCAGAGTGGTCCATTATCATCTGAGAGTGGTCCAGTGTCATCTGAGAGTGGTCCAGTGTCATCTGAGTGTGTTCCAGTGTCATCTGAGAGTGGTCAAGTGTCATCTCAAAGTGGTTGAGTGTCATATGAAAGAGATCCAGTGTCATCTGAGTGTGGTGCAGTGTCATCTTAGGGTGGTCCATTTTCATCTGAGAGTCGTCCAGTGTCATTTGAGAATGGTTCAGTGTCATCTGAGAGTGGTCCAGTTTCATCAGAGAATATTCTTTGTCATCTGAAAGTTTTCCAGTGTCACATCAGAGTGGTCCAGTGTCATCTGAGAGTGGTGCAGTGTCATCTGAGAGTGGTCCAGTGTCATCTGAGAATGGTTTAGTGTCATCTGAAAGTGATCCAGTGTCATCTGAGGGTGGTGCAGTGTCATCTGATGGTGGTCCAGTGTCATCTGAGATTGATCCAGTGTCATCTGAGTTTGGTCCAGTGTCATCTTAGAGTTGTCCAGTGTCATCTGAAAATGGTTTTGTGTCATCTGAGAGTGGTCCAGTGTCATCTGAGGGTGTTCTAGTGTCATCTGAGAGTGGTCCAATGTTATTTGAGAATGATCCTGTGTACACTGAGAATGGTCCAGTGTCATGTGAGAGTGGTGCAGTGTCATCTGAAAGTGGTGCAGTGTCATCTTAGAGTGGTCCAGTGTCATATTAGAGTGGTGCAGTTTCATATGAAAGTTGTCCAGTTTCATCTGAGAGTTTTGCTGTGTCATATGAGAGTGGTCCAGTGTCATCTGGAATGATCCAGTGTCTTCTGAGTGTGGGCCTGATTCATCTGAGAGTATTCCTGTGGTATCTGAAAGTTGTCCAGTTTCATCTGAGAATGTTCCAGTATCATCTGAGAGTGGTGCAGTGTCATCTGAGAGTTTTCCAATGTCATCTGAGAATGGTCCAGTCAATCTGAAAGTGGTCCAGTGTCATCTGAAAGTGGTGCAGTGTCATCTGAGAGTGGTTCGGTGTCATCTGAGAGTAATCCAGTGTCATCTGAGAGTGGTGCAGTGTAATCTGAGAGTGGTCTAGTGTTATCTGAGAGTGGTTTAGTGTCATATGAAAGTGATCCAGTGTCATCTGAGTGTGGTGCAGTGTCATCTGAGGGTGTTCCAGTATCTACTGAGAGTGGTCCAGTGAAAGGGGTCCAGTATCATCTGAGATTGATCCGGTGTCATCTGAGTGTGGTCCAGTGTCATCTGAGAGTTGTTCAATGTCATCTGAGAGTGGTTCAGTGTCACATGAGAATGGTCCAAAGTCATCTGAGGGTGTTCCAGGTTCATCTGAGAGAGGTCCAGTGTCATCTGAGAGTGGTCCAGTGTCATTTGAGAATGGTCCAGTGTCATCAGAGAGTGGTCCAGTGTCGTCTGAGAGTGGTCCAGTGTCATCTCAGAGGTGTTGAGTGTCATATGAAAGAGATCCAGTTTCATCTGAGAGTTGTGCAGTGTCATCTGAGGGTGGTCCAGTATCATCTGAGAGTGGTCCAGTTTCATCTGAGATTGATCCAGTGTAATCTGAAAGTTGTCCAGTGTCGTCTGAGAGTGGTTGAGTATAATCTTAAAGTGATCCAGTGTCATCGGAGAGTGGTTGAGTGTGATCTAAAAGTGATCCAGTGTTATCTGAGAGTGGTTTAGTTTCATCTGAGAGTGGTGCAGTGTCATTTTAGAGTTGTCCAATGTCATCTGAGAGTGGTCCAGTGTCATCTGAGATTGATCCGGTGTCATCTGAGAGTGATGCAGTGTCATCTGAGTGTAGCAGTATCATCTGAGAATGGTCCAGTGTCATCTGAGAGTGGTCCAGTGTCACCTGAGAGTGGTCCAGTGTCATCTGAGATTGATCCAATGTACCTTAGAGTGGTGCAGTGTCATCTGAGTTTAGCAGTGTCATCTGAGAGTGGTCCAGTGTCATCGGAGAGTGGTCCAGTGTCATCTGAGAATTGTCCAGTGTCATCTGAGAGTGATGCGGTGTCATCTGTGACTGGTGCAGTGTCATCTGAGAGTGGTCCAGTGTCATCTGATAGTGGTCCAGTATCATCTGAGAGTGGTCCAGTGTCATCTGAAAATGGTCCAGTGTCATCTGAGAGTTGTCCAGTATCATCTGAGAGTGGTCCAGTGTCATCTGAGAGTGGTCTAGTGTCATCTGAGAGTGGAGCAGAGTCATCTGAGAATGGTGCAGTGTCATCTGAGTGTGGTGCAGTTTCATCTGAGAGTGGTCAAGTGTCCTCTTAGATTGGTGCAGTGTCATATGAGAGTGGTCCATTGTAATCTGAGAGTGGTCGAGTGTAATCTAAAACTGATCCAGTGTCATCTGAGTGTGATGCAGTGTCATCTCAGAGTGATCCAGTGTCATCTGAGAGTGGTCCAGTGTCATCTTAGAGTGGTGCAGTGTCATCTGAGAGTTGTCCATTGTCATCTGACAGTGATTGAGTGTCATCTGAGAGTGATCCAGTTTCATCTGAGAGTGATGCAGTGTCATCTGTGAATGATCCAGTGTCAACTGAGTGTGGTTGAGTATCATCTGGAAGTGATCCAGTGTAATCTGAGGGTGGTGCAGTGTCATCTGAGAGTTGTCCAGTTTCATCTGAGAGTGATCCATTGTCATCTGAGAGAGGGGCAGTATAATCAGAGAGTGGTCCAGTGTCATCTGAGAGTGGTGCTGTCTCATCTTACAGTGTCTAGTGTCATCTGAGAGTGGTCCAGTATTATCTGAGTGTGGAACATTGTCATCTCAGAGTGTTCCAGAATAATCTGAGAGTGGTCCAGTGTCATTTTAGAATTGGTCAGTGTCATCTGTGAGTGGTTCAGTTTCATCTGAGAGTGGTGCAGTGTCACTGAGAATGGTCCAGTGCCATCTGAGGGTGTTTTAGGATCATCTGAGAGGGGTCCAGTGTCATTTGAGAGTGGTCCAGTGTCATCTGAGAGTGGTCCAATGTCATTTGAGAATGGTCCAGTGTCATCTGAGCGTGTTCCAGTGTCATCTGAGAGTGGTCCAGTGTCATCTCAGAATGGTTGAGTATCATATGAAAGAGATCCAGTGTCATCTGAGAGTGGTCCAGTATTATCTGAGTGTGGAACATTGTCATCTCAGAGTGTTCCAGAATAATCTGAGAGTGGTCCAGTGTCATTTTAGAATTGGTCAGTGTCATATGTGAGTGGTTCAGTTTCATCTGAGATTATTCCTGTGTCATCTGAATGTTGTCCAGTGTCATCTTTGAGTTGTCCAGTGTCATCTGAGAGTGGTGCAGTGTCATCTGAGAGTGGTTCGGTGTCATCTGAGAGTAACCAGTGTCAACTGAGAGTGGTGCAGTGTAATCTGAGAGTGGTTTAGTGTCATCTGAAAGTGATCCAGTGTCATCTGAGGGTGGTGCAGTGTCATCTGATGGTTGTCCAATATCAACTGAGAGTGGTCCATTGTCAACTGAAAGGGGTCCAGTGTCATCTGAGAGTGATCCAGTGTCTTCTGAGTGTGGTCCAGTTTCATCTGAGAGTTGTCCAGTTTCATCTGAGAGTGGTGCAGTGTCACTGAGAATGGTCCAGTGCCATCTGAGGGTGTTTTAGGATCATCTGAGAGGGGTCCAGTGTCATCTGAGAGTGGTGCAGTGTCATCTGAGAGTGGTCTAGTGTCATTTGAGAGTGGTCCAGTGTCATCTGAGAGTGGTCCAATGTCATTTGAGAATGGTCCAGTGTCATCTGAGCGTGTTCCAGTGTCATCTGAGAGTGGTCCAGTGTCATCTCAGAATGGTTGAGTATCATATGAAAGAGATCCAGTGTCATCTGAGAGTGGTGCAGTGTCATCTGAGGGTGGTCCATTATCATCTGAGAGTCGTCCTGTGTCATCTGAGATTAATCCAGTGTCATCTTATAGTGGTCCAGCGTCATCTGAGAGTGGTTGAATGTCATCTAAAAGTGATCCAGTGTCATCTGAGAGTGGTCCAGTGTCATCTGAGAGTGGTTGAGTGTGATCTAAAAGTGATCCAGTATTGTCTGAGAGTGGTTTAGTTTAATCTTAGAGTGGTGCAGTGTCATTTTAGAGTGGTCCAGTGTCATCTGAGAGAGGTCCAGTGTCATCTTAGATTGATCCGGTGTCATCTGATAGTGGTGCAGTGTCATCTGGGAGCGGAGCAGTATCATCTGAGAGTGGTCCAGTGTCATCTGAGAGTGGTCCAGTGTCATCTGAGAATGGTCCACTGTCATATGAGAGTGATCCGTTGTCGTCTGTGACTGGTGCAGTGTCATTTGAGAGTGGTCCAGCGTCATCTGATATTGGTCCAGTATCATCTGAGAGTGGTCCAGTGTCATCTGAGAATGGTTTAGTGTCATCTGAAAGTGATCCAGTGTCATCTGAGGGTGGTGCAGTGTCATCTGATGGTGGTCCAGTGTCATCTGAGATTGATCCAGTGTCATCTGAGTTTGGTCCAGTGTCATCTTAGAGTTGTCCAGTGTCATCTGAAAATGGTTTTGTGTCATCTGAGAGTGGTCCAGTGTCATCTGAGGGTGTTCTAGTGTCATCTGAGAATGGTCCAATGTTATTTGAGAATGATCCTGTGTACACTGAGAATGGTCCAGTGTCATGTGAGAGTGGTGCAGTGTCATCTGAAAGTGGTGCAGTGTCATCTTAGAGTGGTCCAGTTTCATATTAGAGTGGTGCAGTTTCATATGAAAGTTGTCCAGTTTCATCTGAGAGTTTTGCTGTGTCATATGAGAGTGGTCCAGTGTCATCTGGAATGATCCAGTGTCATCTGAGTGTGGGCCTGATTCATCTGAGAGTATTCCTGTGGTATCTGAAAGTTGTCCAGTTTCATCTGAGAATGTTCCAGTATCATCTGAGAGTGGTGCAGTGTCATCTGAGAGTTTTCCAATGTCATCTGAGAATGGTCCAGTCAATCTGAAAGTGGTCCAGTGTCATCTGAAAGTGGTGCAGTGTCATCTGAGAGTGGTTCGGTGTCATCTGAGAGTAATCCAGTGTCATCTGAGAGTGGTGCAGTGTAATCTGAGAGTGGTCTAGTGTTATCTGAGAGTGGTTTAGTGTCATATGAAAGTGATCCAGTGTCATCTGAGTGTGGTGCAGTGTCATCTGAGGGTGTTCCAGTATCTACTGAGAGTGGACCAGTGAAAGGGGTCCAGTATCATCTGAGATTGATCCAGTGTCATCTGAGTGTGGTCCAGTGTCATCTGAGAGTTGTTCAATGTCATCTGAGAGTGGTTCAGTGTCACATGAGAATGGTCCAAAGTCATCTGAGGGTGTTCCAGGTTCATCTGAGAGAGGTCCAGTGTCATCTGAGAGTGGTCCAGTGTCATTTGAGAATGGTCCAGTGTCATCAGAGAGTGGTCCAGTGTCGTCTGAGAGTGGTCCAGTGTCATCTCAGAGGTGTTGAGTGTCATATGAAAGAGATCCAGTTTCATCTGAGAGTTGTGCAGTGTCATCTGAGGGTGGTCCAGTATCATCTGAGAGTGGTCCAGTTTCATCTGAGATTGATCCAGTGCAATCTGAAAGTTGTCCAGTGTCGTCTGAGAGTGGTTGAGTATAATCTTAAAGTGATCCAGTGTCATCGGAGAGTGGTTGAGTGTGATCTAAAAGTGATCCAGTGTTATCTGAGAGTGGTTTAGTTTCATCTGAGAGTGGTGCAGTGTCATTTTAGAGTTGTCCAATGTCATCTGAGAGTGGTCCAGTGTCATCTGAGATTGATCCGGTGTCATCTGAGAGTGGTGCAGTGTCATCTGAGTGTAGCAGTATCATCTGAGAATGGTCCAGTGTCATCTGTGAGTGGTCCAGTGTCATCTGACAGTAGTTGAGTATCATCTGAAAGTTATCCAGTTAATCTGAGAGTGGTGCAGTGTCATCTGAGAGTGGTGCAGTCTCATCTGAGAGTAGTCCAGTGTCATCTGAGAGTAATTGAGTGTCATCTGAGTGTGATGTAGTGTCATCTCAGAGTGATCCAGTGTCATCTGAGAGTGGTCCAGTGTCATTTGACAGTGATCGAGTGTCATCTGAGAGTGATCCAGTGTCATCTGAGAATGGTGCAGTGTCATCTGTGAGTGGTCCAGTGTCATCTGACAGTAGTTGAGTATCATCTGAAAGTTATCCAGTTAATCTGAGAGTGGTGCAGTGTCATCTGAGAGTGGTGCAGTGTCATCTGAGAGTGGTTCGGTGTCATCTGAGGGTAATCCAGTTTCATCTGAGAGTGGTGCAGTGTAATCTGAGAGTGGTCTAGTGTTATCTTAGAGTGGTTTAGTGTCATATGAAAGTGATCCAGTGTCATCTGAGGGTGGTGCAGTGTCATCTGAGGGTGTTCCAGTATCTACTGAGAATGGTCCATTATCATCTTAAAGTGGTCCAGTGTCATCTGAGAGTGATCCAGTGTCATCTGAGTGTGGTCCAGTGTCATCTGAGAGTTGTCCAATGTCATCTGAGAGTGGTGCAGTGTCATCTGAGAATGGTCCAGTGTCATCTGAGGGTGTTCCAGGGTCATCTGAGAGGGGTCCAGTGTCATCTGAGAGTGGTCCAGTGTCATTTGAGAGTGGTCCAGTGTCACCAGAGAATGGTCCAGTGTCATCTGAGAATTGTCCATTGTCATCTGAGAGTGATCCGGTGTCCTCTGTGACTGGTGCAGTGTCATCTGAGATTGGTCCAGTGTCATCTGCGAATTGTCCAGTGTCATCTGATAGTGATCCGGTGTCATCTGTGACTGGTGCAGTGTCATCTGAGAGTGGTCCAGTGTCATCTGAGAGTGGTCCAGTGTCATCTGAGAATTGTCCAGTGTCATCTGAGAGTGATCCGGTGTCATCTGTGACTGGTGCAGTGTCATCTGAGAGTAGTCCAGTGTCATCTGATAGTGGTCCAGTATCATCTGAGAGTGGTCCAGTGTCATCTGAGAGTGGTCAAGTGTCTTCTTAAAGTGGTGCAGTGTCATATGAGAGTGGTCCATTGTAATCTGAGAGTTGTCGAGTGTCATCTGAAAGTGATCCAGTTTCATCTGAGAATTGTGCAGTCTCATCTTAGAGTAGTCCAGTGTCATCTGAGAGTGGTTGAGTGTCATCTGAAAGTGATCCAGTGTCATTTGAGTGTGATTCAGTGTCATCTCAGAGTGATCCAGTGTAATCTGAGAGTGGTCCAGTGTCATCTTAGAGTGGTGCAGTGTCATCTGAGAGTTGTCCATTGTCATCTGACAGTGATCGAGTGTCATCTGAGAGTGATCCAGCGTCATCTGAGAGTGATGCAGTGTCATCTGTGAATGATCCAGTGTCAAATGAGTGTGGTTTAGTATCATCTGGAAGTGATCCAGTGTAATCTGAGGGTGGTGCAGTGTCATCTGAGAGTTGTCCAGTTTCATCTTAGAGTGATCCATTGTCATCTGAGAGTGGTGCTGTATAATCAGAGAGTGGTCCAGTGTCATCTGAGAGTGGTCCAGTGTCATCTGAGAGTGGTGCTGTCTCATCTTACAGTGTCCAGTTTCATCTGAGAGTGGTCCAGTATTATCTGACTGTGGAACATTGTCATCTCAGAGTGGTCCAGTATCATCTGAGAGTGGACCAGTGTCATTTGAGAATTGTTCAGTGTCATCTGTGAGTGGTTCAGTTTCATCTGAGAGTATTCCTGTGTCATCTGAATGTTGTCCAGTGTCATCTGAGAGTGGTCCAGTGTCATCTGAGAGTGGTACAGTGTCATCTGAGAGTGATTTGGTGTCATCTGAGAGTAACCAGTGTCATCTGAGAGTAATTGAGTGTCATCTGAAAGTGATCCAGTGTCATCTGAGTGTGATGTAGTGTCATCTCAGAGTGATCCAGTGTCATCTGAGAGTGGTCCAGCGTCATCTGACAGTGATCGAGTGTCATCTGAGAGTGATCCAGTGTCATCTGAGAATGGTGGAGTGTAATCTGTGAGTGGTCCAGTGTCATCTGAGAGTAGTTGATTATCATTTGAAAGTGATCCAGTGTCATCTGAGAGTGGTGCAGTGTCATCTGAGAGTTGTCCAGTGTCATCTGAGAGTGATCCATTTTCATCTGAGAGTGGTCCAGTGTCATCTGAGAATGTTGCTGTTTCATCTTAGAGTGTCCAGTTTCATCTGAGAGTGGTCCAGTATCATCTGAGTGTGGTACATTGTCATCTCTGAGTGGTCCAATATCATCTGAGAGTTGTCCAGTGTCATTTGAGAATGGTTCAGTGTCATCTGAGAGTGGTCCAGTTTTATCTGAGAGTATTCTTTGTCATCTGAAAGTTTTCCAGTGTCATCTCAGAGTGGTCCATTATCATCTGAGAGTGGTCCAGTGTCATCTGAGAGTGGTCCAGTGTCATCTGAGTGTGTTCCAGTGTCATCTGAGAGTGGTCAAGTGTCATCTCAAAGTGGTTGAGTGTAATATGAAAGAGATCCAGTGTCATCTGAGTGTGGTGCAGTGTCATCTTAGGGTGGTCCATTTTCATCTGAGAGTCGTCCAGTGTCATTTGAGAATGGTTCAGTGTCATCTGAGAGTGGTCCAGTTTCATCAGAGAATATTCTTTGTCATCTGAAAGTTTTCCAGTGTCACATCAGAGTGGTCCAGTGTCATCTGAGAGTGGTGCAGTGTCATCTGAGAGTGGTCCAGTGTCATCTGAGAATGGTTTAGTGTCATCTGAAAGTGATCCAGTGTCATCTGAGGGTGGTGCAGTGTCATCTGATGGTGGTCCAGTGTCATCTGAGATTGATCCAGTGTCATCTGAGTTTGGTCCAGTGTCATCTTAGAGTTGTCCAGTGTCATCTGAAAATGGTTTTGTGTCATCTGAGAGTGGTCCTGTGTCATCTGAGGGTGTTCTAGTGTCATCTGAGAGTGGTCCAATGTTGTTTGAGAATGATCCTGTGTACACTGAGAATGGTCCAGTGTCATGTGAGAGTGGTGCAGTGTCATCTGAAAGTGGTGCAGTGTCATCTTAGAGTGGTCCAGTGTCATATTAGAGTGGTGCAGTTTCATATGAAAGTTGTCCAGTTTCATCTGAGAGTTTTGCTGTGTCATATGAGAGTGGTCCAGTGTCATCTGGAATGATCCAGTGTCATCTGAGTGTGGGCCTGATTCATCTGAGAGTATTCCTGTGGTATCTGAAAGTTGTCCAGTTTCATCTGAGAATGTTCCAGTATCATCTGAGAGTGGTGCAGTGTCATCTGAGAGTTTTCCAATGTCATCTGAGAATGGTCCAGTCAATCAGAAAGTGGTCCAGTGTCATCTGAAAGTGGTGCAGTGTCATCTGAGAGTGGTTCGGTGTCATCTGAGAGTAATCCAGTGTCATCTGAGAGTGGTGCAGTGTAATCTGAGAGTGGTCTAGTGTTATCTGAGAGTGGTTTAGTGTCATATGAAAGTGATCCAGTGTCATCTGAGGGTGGTGCAGTGTCATCTGAGGGTGTTCCAGTATCTACTGAGAGTGGTCCAGTGAAAGGGGTCCAGTATCATCTGAGATTGATCCAGTGTCATCTGAGTGTGGTCCAGTGTCATCTGAGAGTTGTTCAATGTCATCTGAGAGTGGTGCAGTGTCACATGAGAATGGTCCAAAGTCATCTGAGGGTGTTCCAGGTTCATCTGAGAGAGGTCCAGTGTCATCTGAGAGTGGTCCAGTGTCATTTGAGAGTGGTCCAGTGTCATCTGAGATTGATCCAATGTACCTTAGAGTGGTGCAGTGTCATCTGAGTTTAGCAGTGTCATCTGAGAGTGGTCCAGTGTCATCGGAGAGTGGTCCAGTGTCATCTGAGAATTGTCCCGTGACATCTGAGAGTGATGCGGTGTCATCTGTGACTGGTGCAGTGTCATCTGAGAGTGGTCCAGTGTCATCTGATAGTGGTCCAGTATCATCTGAGAGTGGTCCAGTGTCATCTGAAAATGGTCCAGTGTCATCTGAGAGTTGTCCAGTATCATCTGAGAGTGGTCCAGTGTCATCTGAGAGTGGTCTAGTGTCATCTGAGAGTGGAGCAGAGTCATCTGAGAATGGTGCAGTGTCATCTGAGTGTGGTGCAGTGTCATCTGAGAGTGGTCAAGTGTCCTCTTAGAGTGGTGCAGTGTCATATGAGAGTGGTCCATTGTAATCTGAGAGTGGTCGAGTGTAATCTAAAAGTGATCCAGTGTCATCTG
Source organism: Gammaproteobacteria bacterium (assembly GCA_965206195.1). Taxonomy (GTDB): domain Bacteria; phylum Pseudomonadota; class Gammaproteobacteria; order PS1; family Pseudothioglobaceae; genus JAAOIF01. The sequence goes on along the minus strand of CBDBIZ010000010.1, from coordinate 3,772 downwards.
AGTGTGATGCAGTGTCATCTCAGAGTGATCCAGTGTCATCTGAGAGTGGTCCAGTGTCATCTTAGAGTGGTGCAGTGTCATCTGAGAGTTGTCCATTGTCATCTGACAGTGATTGAGTGTCATCTGAGAGTGATCCAGTTTCATCTGAGAGTGATGCAGTGTCATCTGTGAATGATCCAGTGTCAACTGAGTGTGGTTGAGTATCATCTGGAAGTGATCCAGTGTAATCTGAGGGTGGTGCAGTGTCATCTGAGAGTTGTCCAGTTTCATCTGAAAGTGATCCATTGTCATCTGAGAGAGGGGCAGTATAATCAGAGAGTGGTCCAGTGTCATCTGAGAGTGGGGCTGTCTCATTTTACAGTGTCTAGTGTCATCTGAGAGTGGTCCAGTATTATCTGAGTGTGGAACATTGTCATCTCAGAGTGTTCCAGAATAATCTGAGAGTGGTCCAGTGTCATTTTAGAATTGGTCAGTGTCATCTGTGAGTGGTTCAGTTTCATCTGAGAGTGGTGCAGTGTCACTGAGAATGGTCCAGTGCCATCTGAGGGTGTTTTAGGATCATCTGAGAGGGGTCCAGTGTCATTTGAGAGTGGTCCAGTGTCATCTGAGAGTGGTCCAATGTCATTTGAGAATGGTCCAGTGTCATCTGAGCGTGTTCCAGTGTCATCTGAGAGTGGTCCAGTGTCATCTCAGAATGGTTGAGTATCATATGAAAGAGATCCAGTGTCATCTGAGAGTGGTGCAGTGTCATCTGAGGTTGGTCCATTATCATCTGAGAGTCGTCCTGTGTCATCTGAGATTAATCCAGTGTCATCTTATAGTGGTCCAGCGTCATCTGAGAGTGGTTGAGTGTCATCTAAAAGTGATCCAGTGTCATCTGAGAGTGGTCCAGTGTCATCTGAGAGTGGTTGAGTGTGATCTAAAAGTGATCCAGTATTGTCTGAGAGTGGTTTAGTTTCATCTTAGAGTGGTGCAGTGTCATTTTAGAGTGGTCCAGTGTCATCTGAGAGAGGTCCAGTGTCATCTTATACTGATCCGGTGTCATCTGATAGTGGTGCAGTGTCATCTGGGAGCGGAGCAGTGTCATCTGAGAGTGGTCCAGTGTCATATGAGAGTGGTCCAGTGTCATCTGAGAATGGTCCAGTGTCATATGAGAGTGATCCGGTGTCGTCTGTGACTGGTGCAGTGTCATTTGAGAGTGGTCCAGTGTCATCTGATATTGGTCCAGTATCATCTGAGAGTGGTCAAGTGTCATCTAAAAATGGTCCAGTGTCATCTGAGAGTTGTCCAGTGTCATCTGACAGTTGTCCAGTGTCATCTGAGAGTGGTCTAGTGTCATCTGAGAGTGGAGCAGAGTCATCTGAGAGTGGTGCAGTGTCATCTGAGTGTGGTGCAGTGTCAACTGAGAGTTGTCAAGTGTCATCTTAGAGTGGTGCAGTGTCATGTGAGAGTGGTCCATTGTCATCTGAGAGTGGTCGAGTGTCATCTGAATGTTATCCAGTTTCATCTGAGAGTGATGCAGTCTCATCTGAGAGTAGTCCAGTGTCATCTGAGAGTAATTGAGTGTCATCTGAAAGTGATCCAGTGTCATCTGAGTGTGATGTAGTGTCATCTCAGAGTGATCCAGTGTCATCTGAGAGTGGTCCAGTGTCATTTGACAGTGATCGAGTGTCATCTGAGAGTGATCTAGTGTCATCTGAGAATGGTGCAGTGTCATCTGTGAGTGGTCCTGTGTCATCTGACAGTAGTTGAGTATCATCTGAAAGTGATCCAGTGTCATCTGAGAGTGGTGCAGTGTCATCTGAGAGTTGTCCAGTGTCATCTGAGAGTGATCCATTTTCATCTGAGAGTGGTCCAGTGTCATCTGAGAGTGATCCATTGTCATCTGAGAGTGGTGCTGTCTCATCTTACAGTGTCCAGTGTCATCTGAGAGTGTTCCAGTATTATCTGAGTGTGGAATATTGTCATCTCAGAGTGTTCCAGTATCATCCTAGAGTGGTCCAGTGTCATTTTAGAATTGGTCAGTGTCATCTGTGAGTGGTTCAGTTTCATCTGAGAGTATTCCTGTGTCATCTGAATGTTGTCCAGTGTCATCTGAGAGTGGTCCGGTGTCATCTGAGAGTGGTGCAGTGTCATCTGAGAGTGGTTCGGTGTCATCTGAGAGTAACCAGTGTCATCTGAGAGTGGTGATGTGTAATCGGAGTGTGGTCTAGTGTAATCTTAGAATGGTTTAGTGTCATCTGAAAGTGATCCAGTATCATCTGAGGGTGGTGCAGTGTCATCTGATGGTTGTCCAATATCAACCGAGAGTGGTCTATTGTCAACTGAAAGGGGTCCAGTGTCATCTTAGAGTGATCCAGTGTCTTCTGAGTGTGGTCCAGTGTCATCTGAGAGTTGTCCAGTTTCATCTGAGAGTGGTGAAGTGTCACTGAGAATGGTCCAGTGTCATCTGAGGGTGTTTTAGGGTCATCTGAGAGGGGTCCAGTGTTATCTGAGTGTGGTGCAGTGTCATCTGAGAGTGGTCCAGTGTCACTTGAGAGTGGTCCAGTGTCATCTGAGAGTGGTCCAGTGTCATTTGAGAATGGTCCAGTGTCATCTGAGCGTGTTCCAGTGTCATCTGAGAGTGGTCCAGTGTCATCTCAGAGTGGTTGAGTATCATATGAAAGAGATCCAGTGTCATCTGAGAGTGGTGCAGTGTCATCTGAGGATGGTTCATTATCATCTGAGAGTCATCCAGTGTCATCTGAGATTGATACAGTGTCATCTGATAGTGGTCCAGCGTCATCTGAGAATGGTTGAGTGTCATCTAAAAGTGATCCAGTGTCATCTGAGAGTGGTCCAGTGTCATCTGAGAGTGTTTGAGTGTGATCCAAAAGTGATCCAGTATTGTCTGAAAGTGGTTTAGTTTCATCTGAGAGTGGTGCAGTGTCATTTTAGAGAGGTCCAGTGTCATCTGAGAGTGGTCCAGTGTCATTTTAGATTGATCCGGTGTCATCTGATAGTGGTGCAGTGTCATCTGGGAGCGGAGCAGTGTCATCTGAGAGTGGTCCAGTGTCATCTGAGAGTGGTCCAGTGTCATCTGAGAATGGTCCAGCGTCATATGAGAGTGATCCGGTGTCGTCTGTGACTGGTGCAGTGTCATTTGAGAGTGGTCCAGTGTCATCTGATATTGGTCCAGTATCATCTGAGAGTGGTCCAGTGTCATCTAAAAATGGTCCAGTGTCATCTGAGATTTGTCCAGTGTCATCTGACAGTTGTCCAGTGTCATGTGAGAGTGGTCTAGTGTCATCTGAGAGTGGAGCAGAGTCATCTGAGAGTGGTGCAGTGTCATCTGAGTGTGGTGCAGTGTCAACTGAGAGTTGTCAAGTGTCATCTTAGAGTGGTGCAGTGTCATGTGAGAGTGGTCCATTGTCATCTGAGAGTGGTCGAGTGTCATCTGAAAGTTATCCAGTTTCATCTGAGAGTGGTGCAGTCTCATCTGTGAGTAGTCCAGTGTCATCTGAGAGTAATTGAGTGTCATCTGAAAGTGATCCAGTGTCATCTGAGTGTGATGTAGTGTCATCTCAGAGTGATCCAGTGTCGTCTGAGAGTGGTCCAGTGTCATTTGACAGTGATCGAGTGTCATCTGAGAGTGATCCAGTGTCATCTGAGAATGGTGCAGTGTCATCTGTGAGTGGTCCAATGTCATCTGACAGTAGTTGAGTATCATCTGAAAGTTATCCAGTGTCATCTGAGAGTGGTGCATTCTCATCTGAGAATTTTCCAGTGTCAT
>CBDBIZ010000009.1:0-73148 GCA_965206195.1 Gammaproteobacteria bacterium | reverse complement strand
TGTAGATAATGTCTCGACTTTCCCACATCAAACTCATTTTGTCATATGCTAGTTCCTCCATTCAAGATACCCATCCAGATGGTATTTGTTCTTGGGTAAGACATTGTAGCAATTAAAATCACTGTTGGTTGTCTCCCATTTTTCAGACCATACTTTCTTGTTAACTGCTTATATTTTTGTATTCAGCATCTGCATATTATTCATGAAACTATGACTCAACTTCATGCAAAGTGTGACAAACACAAATTCATAGACATCCCCTCCATGGATGATAATGGTTTCTGTTTTTTGTTGTTGTGCAACTACTTGTCGCCAGACCTCAGGTAGTGTGATTACCTACAGCTTGTATAGATCCGTTGTTGGTGTTAGGCAGATGCATACTGTTACAAGATGGCATGTGTCATTCGTGGCAACGTGAAACTGTGCAGTCAGCTGACTGACACCATACCGGACAACAGTATTCAGAGATACACCGAGCTATTGCTGTTGTGTGGAATGTTCATGGTGATGCTGAGCACTGCAATTTAAACCGTGAACTTAGTTGATTAGATTCTTCCATGAAGCAATTTTTCACATAAATTTCTTGCAGCTTAACTTGGTGTCAAGTCTGACACCAAGTTAAACTGAGATGCAAGAGTTCCCTAGTTTGATGTCATCCCATGTGATATTCAGCTCATGGTTGGCCTGCGTGCCCTTGAAATAGAATGCTGCTAGTTTGGTTTTTACCAGGTTTTGTTCAGAGATAGTACTTGATGTATAGATCCAGATCGGCTAGTGCTATTGTGAGGGTAGTATCCACCTCTTTGAACGTTTCCTCTTGTGAAGTCAGACAAGGTCATTTGCATGCAGAAAACCTTTAGTTGATAGTAGTCACTAGGGTCCTGATGACTCCCAAATTGTGGTTTATGAACACAACCACCTCTACTAATATACTTTGGAATTCAACTTCAAAATACCAGTGTGCAGTTGCTCATGAATATGGTAGTGTATTCAATGGCTTTATGCTCTTTCCTTGATCCTAGCCTTAACCATATTTTCTCCAATCTGGGCCAGTGTGTTTGTGAGCAATCCCTAACATTTTAAACCTGCTATGCCGAAGCGTTAGGGAGAAGGTATCAAATATACATACAGACATTGAAATTGTTTATTATGGTAAAATTATAACGATTTTTATGTGCCATGCTCCTCTTTTACCAACTAATCTTATGTTGATGTTGCAAATCGAGCAAAACTAACTTTTTTTTTTACATCCGGACCTCACATGTTTTGTTACATTGGACCAGCACTTATTTATTCTGTTGTTGTTTATTGTACAGGCATGTCTACTAGGAAAGTGGATGGTGAACTTCATCCAGTGAAATCCGATCATGATGTTCTGAAGTTGAAAGAGAATGATGTCGTGATAGTGGAAATCAAAGACTAATACTATCTAATGTTGCTATGACAACAAGCAACTTGGTCCTTTTTTATATTGTGTCCCAAATGTTGCTTGTTCTAACCTTTGTGATTTAGTCATCTCATGATTTTTCAAGAGATATTTTCAGCTATGATGTTCTAATTACTGACATCCTATATTCATCACTTCCACGACTATCTAATCACAGCTAGTTATAACTTTCCTCTCCCCCCTCTCACCACCACCAACAACATAGCGAAAGATAAACGAAATTATTACAACTTTAGACTCACAGTGCAAATAGGCTAACAATAGAAATAGTGTAGACAGAAATTTTTAGATCAATTCTACCTCCACAAAATCACCATACTCATCGCAGAGGTGGGACACTATTCCCTAAACTACAATAATCAATGAAAGTGATGTGGACTCCCCAGGGATGGGGCCTGTTCAAAATCAGCCTCTCCAGAAAAACTCGTGCTATCTGCTCTCGGATCATTTCAGCACTTTTCTCCTCAAACAATGATAGCAGAGCACAGCTGAAGTAGTGGGTGTGGCTATTAGCGCAACTGGTCAGCAATGGCACTGAGGAAGAGAAAGCGACCTGGAAATAAAGATATTCACAAAATGTAGGTAATACATATCCAATATCTTATAAATATTTGATAAATGGATAGCTAAGTAAATTTTGCCAGCCGAATATATTTAAAGTAAAATATTTCATAACAAATCAGAATACTCTTACTGATACAGCCAGGTCACAAACCACTCACCTTCAGTATCCAAGTCTACAACAAGATGCTGGAAGATGTTCATGTGAGCAGTGTGAGCTATGTTGCTAGTTGATGGTTCCCTTTCCTTGCTGTGCAAGTAAGCTATACCTTGAGTGCCCACATGCAACATGAGAGCATTCATCAAGGACACATCGTACTTGTTTCCAGGATCATTGGAGACCTATGTGGATATGACAACATGAATAAGAAATACTCTTCCACAATTAAAAATGATTCTTCTTTACTATTAAATGCCCCCTGAGTTCTTGAAGAAAAGTCACAGGTGCTCTTGTTTGAATGTAATTGTCCAAATCCTATTATAAATTAGAAACCAGATAATACAAATATATTATGTGAATAATGATACACTAAAAAAAAAAAAAAAAAGAGAGAGAGAGTTAAATATTATGCAGGCACCTTTTTAAGATTGGATTGTATGTACTGGGAGTAAGTTGGAATGATCCGCGGAGCATTGGAAATGTCTGGTAAAATCTCAACCTTGAAAATAACACAAATGGTTTAATAATAGATATCATTCAAACATACTAATTGCTTTCAAATAACATTTAGATTTGCTGTGTAAGGATCAGGAAGATACACATTGACAGGAAAGGCAGAGAGAATAAGATTCCTCATCTGGATGCAGTTTGGTGGAATCACATTACAGAAAGAAAAGTGGTAGTCACAACTCAAGAAAGTCATGAAGTAAGACTAATAGGATACGCAAAGTGGCCTACAATTGTAATATTAGTCCATGTCACATTTGAAAGGTAAAGTCGAGTTCAGTACTCACCTTATACAGGAATAGAGTTGATTTGGTGAGCTCAGCAGTCCGTAAAAATGGAACAAGGAACACAAATAAGTCAATCAATAGTTGATGGAATAAAGGCCAACCCTATATATTACAACCACATAGTAAGTGCTACAGAGAAAGAACAATAGTTACTGCTAATCTGACTATCACTTAATTAGTTACAATATATGTACTTTCTGCTGATCTGCTGGCTTTAAAAGTTTTGCCAGGAAAATCCGATGAGAAATAAGTTCCAACCATGAATAAGTTAATCCTGGTTCTCTGCTTGGCCGAATAATGTGAAAAGCATGACTGCAAGATAATTAAACAAAATTAAAGAGAAAAAAAAAAATATATGTACTTTCCTCACCAACAGCTCCCACTGATTATGTACTGCAGTTGTAATATTACTAATTTATATAGAGAAAACAATTTCATATAATTTCTTCAATGAAATAATTGAAACAAGGTATTTGTCCGTGTTGAAAGAAAATAGCACCTATCATTACATTAAGTCAGAATAGTCTCTTTGTCCGTTTGTTTGTCTCTCTGTGTGCCTTGGATTCATGCTTGAGTGGTTCAAGGTAGACTCATGAACTCATATATATTTGTCACTAGGAGAACACAATTAGCATATTTATATGGTCACACCCCTCTCCATATTAAAAGAACAACAACAACAAATTGTACTTTTTCCAGAAAAAAAAATGGAGCTAGACCCACAAAACCATATATATTTAGAGTCAGTTTCATCAGGGGTATGTCTGAGTACATCTCATTGCCACACCCCTTTCTTAATTAAAAAAAGCCAAAAATGGTAATGTTGCCAAAAGAAAGAATGGAACAAAATGCCTAAATCTTACTCATGCAGACACAACTTGACCCCGTGAATAACATCGGATGGGTCCAATCCGGCCACACCTTTTCTTCTTTGTGTGTGAGGCTATAAATGTCAAAAATGGTACTTAAGACACACTGACCTTATCACATGTTCTGTTGTATATTAACTCCATCACGTATGTCATGAAACCAGACACTTTTGTGTCTATAGCTGATCAAATGTGGGGCAAAAAAAATGCCTGTATGACAGCAATTTTGCTAGTATCTATAATTGTGAAAGACGTGTATGTGTGTCCATGTGCATGCGTGTGTTAGAGATGGACAGCCAAATGGCTCAATGGATATTAATTAAACTTTACTGAAACAATACTTGGTCACCCCCTAAAGTTTAGGTGGTTGGTGTAGTGGGTAGGCCTCAATTTGAATGATATGGCTGACTGTTTGGTCGTGGTGGCCATAGTCATATTCTGCGCTATTTTTCAATCCCCAGACATGTGTGGTTCATGCAAATCTTCCAACTCCAGATCTGAGTTGGTTATGTGTGGTCTGTGCTATTCATGCTAGAGTGGTGCCTCTGACATTAAGAAATTATGGAGCCTGCAGTATTCAGCAATGGTAATGTTTCGTATCCTCTACACCTCTTAATTAGGGTGTTCCTGAAATAAACGCTCTCTTCTCATTGTTTAAAAAATTTTATTTTGATGCCCTTTTACACAGTCATTTGTAAAAAAGAAAACTTGTCTCTCCCTCTTTTGCCTGAGACAATTTTAACCAAGTAGAGAGTATGAAGATAGAATCTGATCACAAAAAACGAGAGGAAATTTATGGATCTTGTGTATTATTTTTACATTAGGCATCAGGCTAATCTGTTTTTGTTTTTGTTTTTTTTCACTATTGAGTGAATTTTCGATTCTTGTATTAAAATCACACTATAAATGTCTTCACCCAAAAAGAAAATATGATCCTCTTTCAAATCACCTCAAAACACAAACTGTTTAGGAAAACCACAAAATTTACATACATATATATGCTCAGCTCACCTGAAAGCATGTAGAACTGGAAAAGAATGAGAATCAAAAAATGTGTCTGGAAGATTTAGGTCACTCAGGAGCAATATAAAGAAACGGTGGTAGGCCATTTGTTGGAAGTCTGTATTCCGCTGATTGTGAGCTTTGATAAGTACATCAGAAACTGTGACCAACACCTGTGCAACAAGAAATATTAAATAATGAGATAAATTCAAACATGCAAAATATCTGTTTGTGTGCATGTTTCATGCCTGTATGTGTGCACATTTGTGCATAAGAGAACAATCATCACAGGCCTACAGTGAACTTTACATTTCTCAAAAGGTTAAGTTTGATGACAGTGTTCGATACATTGCTGGTATATCTTGAAAATATCACTACCATCTTGATAAATGCATCCATTGTGTGGTAACACTTAGCACGAGTCATTGAGCCACTGATAGTCTAGAGGAATATAGAATAAAAGAAAGAAGAGGTGTATATATCATTATGCATTACTTATATGCACACATAGAAACTATTCCCTGATCATTAAGAATTCTGTGGCATAAGTCCACACACATCTCTGCACTGATTCGGAAAAATCTTGTAAGGAGATTATCACTTTTTAGTATGCCCTCCTGTTGCAACTACAAACAAACAAAAAAAATAATAAACAGATTCATCGCTGTTGTCATCAAAACCAGTGTATGTTTATACTATACTGTACTCTCTCCTCCCACAGAAACTTAAAAAAAGGATAGAGTAGAAATTTAGTCTACTTACACGTGATATATATGCAGCATATATTTTATCACTTTCTCTGAGCATGCCTGGTCGGTGGAAACGATGCACCCACTCAGAGAGTAAGTAGTCAACCTGATTATCAAAGTATAACAGATAACATTTGTGATACATGATATAATACTTTTGCTCCACCTTCTTATAGAGTCCTGGAGGATCTTCTATATGACTGGTTGTCGCCAGAGACAAGTTGGATTTCATTCCATTAGCAGGAATCTCAGGAGCTCGTCCACATCACCAACTGCTCTATTTCTTGACATGATCCCAGTAAAACCAGAAATTAGTTGAAGATTATGACTCTGTCAAAATGGTTCCAATAGTCGAACAGAGATGTGTGCACACACATACGTCCAACATCAATAAACAGTAGAAAATGCTATGTAGGTACATAGCATATGTAAAAAAAAATCAAGTTAATGAGTAACTCAATGGATGATAATTATTGTGTTTTGAACTCAATACTTGCCATTCTTATTGTGCATTTGGTTAACCTTGTCAAATTGATGTCATTTATGATAATCCATATTGTGCAATATTTTAATTCCATTTTGTTACACATGTTTAGTCTTTGTTTGATACATTGTTGAAGTTTATTCTTAAAGTGTAAGATCCTGTTTAATATTTCTGGATATAACATTTCAGTGGCTAGCATGGCTAAAGCCCACGGTGCCTTGCATGGTTTTGATCGTAAAAGGAAGATTGGACTTCCTAATTGGAGAATATAAAATTCTACTTTACGGTCAGTAGAGTGGCAGACCTTGACAAAAAGCTAGCAATTTTACTATATAGCAGGGGCAGGGGTTTTCAAATTCACTTGTTACTAAAAACCATAATGACCTGGTAGCCTTGAAGATGAGAGCTACAAGGAAACAATATAGGTCTTAACTAGTTATTTTGACATCAAACCTTCTATTGTCATGCCGCACTTTCAATTCAACTATTGAGTGCAGAACCCTGAAGTAAATATAGCACTATATAGCCATGTTCACAGATGTGTTGCATGACAGATGAGTGTGGAGTGAACATGAAGCTACACAACGTAAGTTGCTCACAGAGAAAAATTTAACATTTGACAAAGCTCTGGACATAGCTAGTACTATTGAGGCTGCAGAACTAAATGTGAAAACTCTCTCAAAGCAGACTACTACCTCAACTTTCTTGCGGTTAGTCACTGGAGTGAACTTTACTTAATAAAGGACTTCACTATAGAACCTCATTTGCTAACAGTGTGGAGGAGTCCAAAGGGCAGATCATCGCAAATTAAAAGAAATACATTTAGTTACTCTAAAAAGAGAGGGAAAATTGTTTCTGCATATTAAATTAAGCAGGGTGGAGCAGAGTACCAAACATTTCAGTCCGCAAAGAAATCAGTAACAAATTTTGTAGACACTGGTGAAGAAAAAGTTGAAGCAGATAAAAACTTCACGTACTCCTGTTTCACATTACAAGACAGGGCTAACTTACTTATTCAAGTGCAAGTTTTAATTAATGTTGTGCCTGTTGAAATTCAGTATGACACCAGGACTGCGCTTCATTGATCAACCAAGCAAATTACCAAAGGATTAAAAAGGATCGAAAAATACCCTTCAGTCAGCAACTGTGAACCTGACGACCTACACTGGAAAAGAGATAGGCATCTTGGGCTCCTTTTATACTCTGATTGAGTATGGTGAGAAAAATGGAATGTTGTCATCACTCTTGGTAAGAGGGAAATGTTCAAACCTGATGTGTCCAGTTGATCTGGTGAAGTTCAAAGTCCATCTTGAAGGAGTTCACAATCTTGTGGGTGGTGACATCAATCGCAAGGCATTTGATTTGTTACATAAGCATACAACAGCAGGTATGTTATACTATACACTTACCATAAAGTGTACTTGTTGATGGTTCTAAAATACATTTTTTTAATAGCCATACGAAGGTTTGCACAAGGAAAGATTGACATGTCTGCTTCATTTTATAGTTGGTTATTAGGCATTGCGCTTAATTCAATTTAATTAGATTTAAAAGTGTGTCTGTAATTAGACACCAGTCAACATGCACATTATATTTATATGTGATTGAAAATTTTTTTTCATAAACTCACACGCATTTCTATCATGAAAAGAGTAGTATAAGATTCTATAAACAGATCACACTATATCTACCAAGGACCACTGCCTCAATAGTAAGAATTCATCACAGGATTGTGAAGAGATCCCTTGAATGTTAAACAAGGACAATGATGTCTAGCCCCTCACACATACAGAAATGAACAAAGCTTTATTGAAATGCAGTCCATTTGTGTCAGTCAATTCAGTAATTTTTATAGGTACCTGTCTGGAAGAAATTTTAAGTTTTCAGTTAAATGATACAATGCATCCTTTGTCTTCAATAGATCCTTCTGTACGTAAAGAAAAACTGCAACAGAAAAAAATAGAATAATTCTTTCTTTCCACAGAGATTATTAACATGAATATACTAGACTGCATGCACATAATCAATTTATTAACAGAAGAATTTCAATTGCGAATGCAAAAAGTTACAACTTGGCACCCACGAGGAATTTGATAAATTCAAGATGGGTCCCAAAATATCTGCTATTTCATCATATTAAACAGTAAATACAACATACTTCTTGTACACAGTAGAATAATAATATCATTATATGATATTAACATCAAGCAACAATCAACTAGATCGTACGGCAGTAGTGGACGTCTTTCTTTTCTCAACTGACGTGATAGTATTAACAAGCTTGATACAGCAACTCAGGGCTGCTACATTTTGTCCAGACTTAATCATTTTAAGATAAAAGAGATGGGAAAATGTGTTCAATGAAGTATCACCAAATATTATATCACTACTCCATACCTCAGCTAAAAATTCATCCAACAGCTTCATATCAACCAATTGCATATCAATCAAGAGAATGATGGCATGAGGACTGTATTTAATGTCATCCCTTGCTCCCTGAAGGATGCATGTCACATGATGCTTGATCATTGCTGCATCAAGACCAGCACACCCTTGAATCATCTTCAAGACAAGGAGATGGCAGTCTTTAAAGTTACCGAAGAGCCCAGGTTCATTGGGAGGTCGGTTCATGCCTTTCAATAGACCTTCAAGTGCCTAGTAGAAATATTGTAAGTTTGAGCACAATGAAATAATAGACTTCAAGTGCCCTACAGGAATATAGTTTGAGCATATTTGAAGTTAAATATCAATCCTCTGAACCAGCATTGAAATCTTAACTTTATAGTAATTATATTGAATAGTACAACTTTTTCATGGAGTGGAGTACACTTAATGTGAAATTTAGTAGACAATTTTTCACACAGCATGTACACAAATTAACTCCTTTTATCTGTTCTACCTTCTGAAAAAGACTAAGAATATTGAAGTGGTTAGGTGCGCTGCGCAACTTCTTAGTCAGTTCAAGGAGACTTCTCATCATGCACACATGGGAATTACTAGGAGGGGCTGGAACTACATCCAATCGCCACTGAAGCTCCAGAATTCATTTCATCAAAATTTGGATGAATTCTTCTTTGGCTAAGAACTATAACAAACGCACACAAAAAAAACCCAACTGAACGGTCATGCAAATAACTTACAACAAAAATGCATAAACTTACCTGAGTGTTTCCAGTATACTTTGCCTCCTGCAGGAATAAAATAGTTTTTAACTAAGTATGAGTTTACAAAATGTTTCTTTTCACCATGCCTTGTCAGAAGTTGGCAAGAAGCCAGAAATTGACCGAGAAAATTCTTCATGCACTGCAGCTTGTTCCTGGGAAGGCGCTCCATCGTAAGATAGAAATTAAATTATTGTCAGTTTAAAAAAAGGTTCTAGCACACCTATATTAACTTACTGTGAGGCATGTTTGTTTTGGCATCCTTTCAGCTTGATACGAGAGGGCCACGTTGTCACAATAATGTCTTCCTTCACTTTGCGCTGATTTATGTAGCACAAATTCCTGTATTAAACTTGATGAAGGCACAGTTTGAGATTGATAAATTAGATTACCTCCAATAGTCTTCTTTCCATCTCTGGTACTGCCTTTTCCATGGATATCTTTTGTATGTGTGCACAAGCCAATTCAGTGTTCTCTGCACTAATCCGTTGGGCTGCAAACCTGATATGTTCCTTCAGCCCATCAGGTGGGTTCTAATACACATCTTAATATGAAGTTAAACTACTCCGACAAAGTAAGCAATAGAAACAGAATTCAAACACCCACACCAAAAAATATTAATACAAAATATATATACTAAAAAAATTAATTCCAACCCTTATTGCTGAAGAAAAAGAATTCTTGAGATTGGAGATGATGCTCAGAAGAAGAGGTTCCCTGCAATTGATGATGGCCTTCCCGGCAGTCAAGTTCTGCACCATGCGTTGGGTCACAATGTGCATCCTGTGGTTATGTGAGTCCAAACTGAAGTCCTGCCATGAAAAAGAGTGGGAGGAAGGAAGCCAAAAAAAACAGGAAAGAAAATATTGTGCTAGACAAACCTTAAAATACAACTGCGCACCTTTTTGAATATTTGTTCAGTTGTAGTGACAGCTTCTTTGATTGAACGTTTTAACACAGTGGACACAAGATTCTGCATGGCCTTTTCCACTGATGGCATGATACACTGCTTCAACTGGGGATACTGCTGGAGTAAGGGAATCTGCGAGAAACAACATTTCATGCATATAAATGTCATACACAATTGCAATACCTAATAATAATATAAGAATAAAGCAATAAACTTCATACACATACTCGCACATGCATCACATATGCACGCACAGAGACACACACCACAAAAATAAATAAGCCCACATTAGTAATTTTAATCAATACACACGGTTAGTTTAATGCTTCATACCTGATTGTTGATTTGCATATTCTGAGCAAGGCCATCAATTGATACAATGTTGATATCATCAACATAAGATATAGATTGAGAGGTGGTAGAATTCCCAGACAGAATTACAGCATGGTTAACACCAAGCTGAGGCTAAACTGGAGAGGGGTCTGAAGAAACACACATCGATGAAAGTATTGCCAAGTATTTTTGGTGTTGTGGATTTCTAATTCTTTGAGATCCACAGAACATATGAGAATTTATTATTATGTAATAATTTATTTTTTGCTTGGAAGAATCAATTGGTGTTTTATTGGTATGCACTCATTTCATTGTCCAATGGAATCTCTAATACTGTTAGAATCAGCATTTGATAGAAATTTGTATAGGCCTTGATAACATTTAATTAAACTAATGGACACATAGAGATGATGGCTACTATACACACAATGTTCAGTATGAAGGTCACCACAGACTAGTACTATAGCTGCACATTCCTATCTCTCAACTCAGTGTACACACACTGCCTATCTACCTTTAGGTGTGGAAAGTTGATGGAGTTTCTTAGCTTTCTCAGCATTACCGAGAAGTTTGCTGGGAGTTATATCCTGTACACAAATATACATGCATATATATGCATAGTAATAAATGTGTCCACATGAATAATGGGATGGTTATGCAGAGACATAAGTGCCAAATATGTTTTCTAACTGACAGCTTTGTGCCCATTCCCCTATGGTGTCCAGATTGGTCTCCAAAGTATTAGTGACCAGGGCTGTGACTGAAAACATTGTGGTTTCATGGTCCATATGACTACAAATAGCTGATAAGAGATGAATGAGATCACTATCTCATTAACACATGTCTACATGTAACTGATAAGAGATGAATGAGGTCTACAAATAGCTGATAAGAGATTAATGAGATCACTATCTATAATTAACACATGTCTAAAAATAGCTGATAAGAGATGGATGAGATAACTATCTATAATTAACACCTCTACAAATAGCTGATAAAAGAGATGTATGAGATCACTATCTATCATCAATATGGGTCAGCAAATTTGTTTTTTATCTGTAAACCACGCATGCAACCACAAATGTTTCAGTCAGGGACTTTCATAATCACTAATTGACTCCATCGATACTGATTCCTGTGATATGTACAGCACCAGTGTACTCGTATACCTGCTATCAACGGGTGTTCTCCGTACTATTCTTTTAAGTTAACAGCAGAAGTCTATTTTAGATGCACAAGACCATACATAAAAATTGCCCCAATGAGCTCACCACCATAATGAAAATGGCACGTTATTCTCCAGCACTAATAGTTGCACTTTATTTAATTTTTTTTTGATGTGTTTGGTATATGTCTGATCCCCTAATCCAATAAGAAAAGGTTGGCACCTATGCCGATGTCCAATGCACATCTAACCATATCCTAACTTACCGATATTTCCAGTGACAGGTGCTTGCACAGAACTTCAACTTCATATCTTAAGTTGAGCTAAGTCACAAATTTAAACAGCACAGTGTAGTATAGTTTAAAATAGTGAAGTGTCAATTAAAATGAATATTGAATACCTTGCAGTTTGGAACCTCATGAAGTTTACGTAATACGGACATGATTGCCATGGTCCATGGATTAGGCAGCTTGAATATGACACTCTCGGCACATGATTCCAGCAACTTGGCCACAAATGC
Organism: Gammaproteobacteria bacterium; assembly: GCA_965206195.1. Taxonomy (GTDB): domain Bacteria; phylum Pseudomonadota; class Gammaproteobacteria; order PS1; family Pseudothioglobaceae; genus JAAOIF01. The sequence goes on along the minus strand of CBDBIZ010000009.1, from coordinate 60,993 downwards.
CACTACATACAACAGCTCCTAATGAACAACAAATAGTGGGATCATGGATTTGGATGTGCATTTGTATATGCATACCTGTTCACCCTTGAAATGAGCCTCCAAAATTTGATCTTTTACAGCTAGATTCTGAGAACAACCACATACTAATAGATATGTGAATAGAATGTACTCTACATTCTTCTACTTACTCCTGTGCTCCCCCCACATGAAAAGTAGTGGCATGATGCATACTTCGGTACAGGAGAAGTGAAAAGTTGGGGTCCTCAATCTTCCAACTCTACAAAACTTTTGTACCAAAGAGTGATAGCTCCACTATAAAAAAAGCTTAACCTTTCCGCAGGTTACCAACTTGACATGGTGGAGAGGATTTAAACTAAGAGCCATCTAGTGACTTGCTGACAATCTTTTCCATAAACTATTCATAGTCTCTGTTGACATTTCTCTCATCACCATGACTTTGCTCTCATGATTGTTCCTGTCTGGAAGACTATTTCTTCCATAGCAATCTATCTACAGTGCCTACAAGATCATTAGCTATCCAAATTTCAACATTTAAACCCTTACCTAAAGATGTCCTTATGAAACTGCTAATCTAGCTGAAATAATTTTCAAACTACCCAAATATAATTTAAACTTAATCATTGACTAAATGCTAGAAAGAGGAATGTGGTCTATCAGATATAAATTGCTGAAAATCTACAATGTTCTTTACAGATGTTGTTCTTTAAAGACAATTAAAGTATAATTACAAGTACACATCTTCATAACATTGCATTCCATAGTTTTATCCAGTGGTGATGGGAGAAATAATGGAGGGAAAGCTTTTCCACTTCAATGTTGTCCTCCCTCCCTTATTTGTGATTACACCCATTCCTACCCTGGTTTACTGGAAGACCGCCACTTTGGGGTGACTGATTTTGGTTGGATTGGCATTTACCATTTACAATGCACTGCTAATAAAAAGGTGCTTTCGTTAATCACCTTCACTCCATCAAATCTACCGACCTTTAGTGTATGTTTTTATATATATTTTTTACATTTTGTTAGGTAAATTTTTTCATTGATGCTGCAAAAACAATATTATTTATATATCAAGAACACTTGAGGAAAAGGTATAACACTTGTGTATCATGGTCCTAGTTAAGCAATATCTTCTACCCATAAAAATACAAGAATAAACTATCAGTACTACATGCATCTTCTTTATTCACATCAGATGTTCAAGAGGAAAAGTAGTACTAACACCTTCCAGCTAAGAGTCAATGCTAACAGGTGCCAGAGCTGTCAGGTTAGATTCAAAGTCAGGGAAAATTCCAGCTGAAATTTCCACAGAAGCAGCGGAGTACTTCCGGAAGTGATCTGCAGCATGTTTGTTTTGTAGTGCAATACCATTAACAATGGCTCCAGGTGGATTGCCCAGATAGATATTGACCATGGATCTCAGATCAAATTCTTGTTGGCTCTCACCCTCAAGGTTTTTCTCAAGCATCGGTCTCTGGTAGGTCTCAACATTTCCCAAAGAGGAGCTGGTGCTCACATGGTTATCCAGGTTGTATGCAGAGGCTGAGCCTACAGGTTGCATTGAGCACAGTTTACCATTGTTGATAGGATTCGATGCATTTAGATTAGCACTGCACTCACTGAAGTTGAAGGATGCTGCTTGGTGGGTGCTGTCAAAATGCAGGAGGCCATTGGCTGTAGCTTCTTCAGGACCAGGAAGACTGCTAATGATATTATTCCCATAGCCATTGACAGGAATGGAGAGTTCTGGAACTCCAGAAGCACTCCAGTTGTTGGTTGGAGTATAGCTGTAACTGGGCCTGGTGGAGCTGCTGTAGGATCCATTGGCTGCACCCATTGGAGAAGCATGCCCATATGAGTAGACAGGGCCTGCTGAGTTTTGTGCTCCAGTGTAAAGCCTGCCTCTATCTGGCATTCCAGAATATTGGCCTTGCTGTATATTCCAAAGTGACCTAGCAGCAGCTTGTGGGCTCTCTCTTTGAGGCAATGTTTTAGGACTGGTAGTGTGGGAGTGGTAGGAAGACATATCCTTTGGAAATCAGTGGTAGGGCTGAGGCTTGTACCTTTTTTTGTTGTATTGAAAATTGGGATGCTTCCTCCTATGAGCTTCCATCAACATTTTTGACTCTTCAATGAAAGGCCACCTTTCTTCTTCTATTAGTCCTTTCCACTCTCTGCCCAGTTGCTTACTAATTTCAACAGCATTGAAATCCGGGTTCTCCTTAGAGACTCTCTTTCGCATTTTTTTACACCAGATCATGAAGGCATTCATTGGGCGCTTCACCTTATTGTCTTCATCCTCTCCACTATGGGGTGAGCTGCAAGCATGGTCTGGAGAAGACATCTGTACTGATAACTAAACAATTGATCCTGTCTGGTTTAAACCCTATGCGATATGGCAGGATTGATGAAAGAACTCTATGACCTATATTAATTTAAATTGCCAAATTTCCGCTCAATCATTTGGCTTCTTTTCAATTTTTTTTATCATTTTCACTAGTATTCCTACTAACAGTAAACTCTTAGCTTATGCTAAAGGTCTACTTATAATTATATTCATTCTTTTTAGAAATTTGTGTAGTTATGAGGGGGAGTGGTAGAGATATCATAACAAATAAATTATTCATGTAATACATAAATTGATTAATACTCTGAGAGATAGTTTCTAAGTGTGTTATGAAACTATATAAGAAAAGTCAACAAAAAACAAAATCACATTTGTATGAATAATTAATGTACTATGGTGGTCTATTAAGTGCTGTATAAACTCAGGTTCATGTAGTGTATCTCAAATAGTGAACAAGAACTGTTAACCAAGATTAAAGTAAAACTATTAGGTCTGTGGTGTATCTGGCAAATATTCAGTTTTCAATATTAGATAACTTCACCACCAAAATTCAGCTACAGCTGTGTTTCACCCCCCCCCCCCCCCCCCCCTCCACACTAGTGCTCTTCTTTTTCATTCTCAACTCTTCCACACTTCACCATGTACAATTTTCAAGCACAAGAAGTGGAGGGGTGTAGCAGAAAAAAGCTGCAGCAGCTACTACACTGGGTTGTGGGCAAGTGTAAATTAATAAAAAAATATATATACTTGACTGAATATAAAAAAAAAATTGCAAAAAAAGAAGTGAAGTATATTAAAAAGTGGAAGATATTTTCTTATACCCATTCCTTGAATGATGACCTACTAGAATAATACAATAGCATTATCACAAATATATAATTGATACACAAGTAATAATATTTATGAAGAGAGAATATTAAATACATGGAAAAAAAAAATGAAAAATTATAAGAAGGATCAATGCTAAAAATATAACTATACTCATATGTGACTATATTCATTTATGGCTCTAAAAAAAAAAAAAAAAAAAAAAAAAAAAAAAAAAAAAAAAAAAAAAAAAAAAAAAAAAAAAAAAAAAAAAAAAATAGGTCAAAGTTCACTTTGGACCACACAAGACAGTTCTGCCATATTTCACTTTCAGTCATGCAAATATTCAAATAAACAGCAACAAACAAGAAAAACAACATGTACTAGGGAAGTAAAAAGGGGGGGGGGGGGGGGGGGAAGCCATGTGGACAGTGACCTCTCTCATAAATGCCCTCATGGGGTATCCATGAGGGAAAGGTCCTTTCCTACAATTAATTAGACCATAAAGTTGAAATATTTTGAAAAAGTAAAACCTACACTCTCATGAGCAATGTCTGTGGCTGGACACATGGAAATCAATAACTGGAATAAGACAACTAGAGAATTTAGAAATACTGAGGAATAACTGTGGTAGAAGTCATTTAATTAACAAATTTGATCACAGCCAAGCAGAAAAATTAAATTGAAACTCTTCTAATGCCCTACAAAATTTTTTTTTAAGGAATGGAGAGTAGGGGGAGGGGGGGGGGGGGGGGGAAGATTTTTAAATATTCAGTAAATGGTTTAAATAGGGTACTAGCATACCCTGCATGTGAAGCAGTGTGGACCAAGGGTTTGACCAAGTAAAATGTTTGGATATTTTTAACCACCCAGAGGAAGTGGTGTGGACAGGTGGGACACAGCCCTAGTTTTCTCCAAGAATAATGATATGTGTTCATACCAAGTATTAGATTCTGGTCCATGGGTTTCTGGAGTATTTTTTTTTTCTTTTTTTTTTGGGGAGGGGAGGGGGGAGGGGGGGATGGTGGTATGTATTTTCAGCCACACATAAAAAAAAAGGACAAGATCAGTTGTCCCAAAATGTTTGGCTTTAAACTCATCCATAATGTAGGGTATCAACCATGAATATCAGTGGGTTTTATCCCATTAGAGTGCTTTAGGTGGCAAGGAGACAATATTTGAGTAGATTCCTTTGATCTTGCTCATTGCTCTGACCCCTAACTGCAGTGCAATTTGGAACTAGGTACTCATATATTTTGCTATGAGATGTTATTGGTGAACAATTCAGTGAATAGCCATTAGTCCTGCACTTTATTTTCCAGGTGGGCAATGACATTGATCACACATTACTCATGGTGCTGCAAAAATAGGGGGAAAAAAGGGTCAATGAAATTTCCTACACAGAAGTCCTTGCAAAATCTAGCATCAGCAGTAACCCATGTTGCACATAGGTCAAGAGAGAAAGCTTATTTACAATCTATTCTGCCCCTTTTCATTCCCACTGCCCCACTCTGGTTGATACCTCTAAGGAACAGCCTTCAAATATAGCTAAAGAAGATTATGTAAATTCACTCCTGGAAAACTAAAACACAATTTTTCTAATTAACACATCCATCAATTGTAATAACATTATAATTTTGGCTGAACCCTTAAGATTAGTTATTTGTTAGGCAACTATATAATTTAATGTCATTACTTATGTTAACCAGCTCTGTGTATAGTTACTTATTATTTTGTTATGTGTTCTCACTCATGATTTTGTGTCATCTTTCATGTGGCTCAACCCACCAGGAATTACTAATTGAAGGAGCTCCTGAGTGGAAGAGCCAGATTTCCCTAAAGTGCATTTAAGATAAATATTTTAAAACCTATTGAACTTAAAGGTAGGTAAAAATCTACCTAGCACTTAGGTTGATCTCTGGTGGTAGCATGAACTGAGGAGACTAAAGCTTAGAACCCTCTTGCCCCCACACCTGGTGGCTTCGGGTGCAGCTTATCCTGAGTTAAGGAGATCAAGACTTAAAACCAACTTGATCCCCACAATCACCCCCTCCTTGCCATAACCCTGGACTTTCTTAGCTATTCCAGCCTTCCATCACTGACACTCTTTGGGGAGCAGTGTCATCCATTAATAGCCATCAAATAGACTTGTGGCTAACAAGATATGAATAGACTTAGTTTTTAAGTGCTTGTATTTGAGAAGGGACCACATCCTGTATGATAACGCTAAAATAAGCACTTCTACACCTTTGAATGTTATGGGGTCATCACAAAATGTTTGACCCCCAATTGTTTTGGGGTGAAGTATGTCACATAATAGCTACTTCTGTGTCATTAATAGTGTCGAGCTTTTTCAGATGAACATATGCATAACAATAAAACAAGGTTATTCTTGTTTGCATCAATACAATGTTAATGAAAATAAAATTTAACAAGAAATGATTATGAAAAAGTCCAAACAATATCAAGTAATAATTAGTTCATTAATTATGGATAGGTGAGAGACAAGACACCAAATATTATGAGATAAGGAAATACATTCAAGTCTTTGTTAACTGCAACACTGTGTTCCAGATAGTTCTCTTGATCAACAAAACCACCATGTGTTCCTCTTTGGCAAATTTCTCTCCAAGATTAAGTGCAAGCATTAGTAAGAGCTTCTGAGTAAACTCACCTGGAGTGAAGGCATACAGAATATCACAGACAGACTTCTTCAGTGAACCTCTTCGTTTTCCTCTGCCATCTGCACTGTTCAGCACAACTACTCCAGCATGATGTTTTTTTTATCAAGATAGCTGATGAGACCCTCCAAAGGTTGAAGAGAAGTGGATGAGTTGGAGGACTGTGAGTCTGGGATGGCTGCAGGCACAGCCAGGAGGATGCAGTGTCTTGCACCACTGGCTATACGCTCATTCAGATCCTTCAGTTGAGGTGGATCAAGATGCAATCGATGAGTAAAGTGGAGGACATTCATATCTTCCCTGTGTCACTTAGCTTCTACTATACCATTAGCCACAGAAACATCTCCAACTATCAGGTGTATCTGAGCTGAAAATAATATATGTTTTAATAACAAGTTTCTATGCCAAATGATAGGGTTCATCCTTGCAAGGTCTGCCAAATTATCCATTTTTAAGCTTGGCTTTACTCCACTCTCATCCTCACCATCACCAGAAGTGGTATAATGTGTACACACATTCAATTCCACGTCAGCATCAGCCCCAAATAATATGACATGTCAGATTTTGGACAATTGGATGCACTCATTTCAACTTCCTGATTCGTTTCATGTGCTGCAGACTCCGTGTGTGTCTGCTTATCACAAAGAGACAAACCATGGTGGTAATCTCCCATGAAAACACTGCCCTGTTCTTGTACTCTTTTTCCTCCCCTCTCACTGTCATATTCCGTATCCCAATTGGACAAACGATCACTGTCTTGCTCATATGACATGTTGTCAAAGAGAGAGCTGTCTTCATGTTCTTTATTGTAATGGTATGTAGAGCCACTCTCAGATTGACTTTTTCTCCAAACATTCGAGCTCTTCTAATGCCATCTGTACTGTCAAAGTAACTGGAGTAATCATGATGTGCTTCCCTGATGTGAGATGGCTATCACAACAAAATCTCTGTCCTTTCCATCATATTGACAAGGGTCTTTGAGAGAAAATTCAACTTGTCTCAGCGCAGAATCAGAGTGCAAGACATGCTTCAAATATTCCTCTGATTCTGATATTTCCCCTTCTTCACTTTTCACACTAGTATTTAGAGAGAAAAAAAATCTTGATCTGGAAATGGAGAGAAACAAAGCTGCCTGTAATTGGTACCTTCTTGGGGAGTACCAAACACTGATCATCTGCATTGTCATCCTCATTCTCACAAGCAGAATCGCATTTCATGGTTGGACAGGGCTCAATTTGAAGATAAAGATTAGTTTTCTCAAGGCTAAATGTACTCAGAGTATCCACAGCCGTTTGGGCATCATTCATGCTATCAAAGTGAAGGAAACCATAGTCATTGCCAGTATTGTGGTCAACCTTCTGGATGAAACCAAAATTATCCAAAAAGGGAAGAGATTTTTGCCATATCTTCATATCCACTCAAATTCTGTATCCTTACCTTAGCATGAGGATTTCTATTGCTAAAGTGCACCTGCAGTGTGTCACCTCTGTACCACCTATTATTCGTGTGGCTCTTAGCAAAGGTGGCATCAGTAATAGAAAAGAAATTGACGTAAGCATTGGTAATGGAGGCTTTTTGGATGTAAATGATATAGATGGATTCAACTTCTCCTAATGGATGATAAAGGTCTTTTAACTCTTGCTGAGTTACTCCATAGGGCAGATGACCCACAAACAGCACCCGGGTGGCATGGGAATGGTTCACAGTAGCGGACCTGTTTCTCCAGGGTGGAGTGTGAGTCTTGTGAACAGAATGGCTGGGATGCACATCAGTAACTGCTTTTGCATTACTTTTATATCTTTGTCGTGTCCAACTTACTTTGAGGCTTCCTCCAAGAAGATAACAATTGTGCATCTCTTTAAGTGCTCTTGTAGCATTCTCCTTAGAAGTGTAGTTGATATAGGCATACCTGTGGTCACTAACACCTCTCAAATAGATTTTCAAGTGACCAAAGATCTTAAATCTATTGAAAAGTTTACCTTGTACTGTACTATCTGTCAAATGTGGATTGAAATTTATTCAAAAAAACTTTATTCACAATAGAAATGAAAACTGAGGAATGAGGGATGCAACTCCATACCTACATCAATTCCTCACTTTAATCCGCTAACCATTTTTCGTAAAGTCTAAATGTTACTTTCTTGTTTATCAACTTCATCTTGGGAAACATCATCAGGAACACCAGCGCTAAGGTCTCCATTTCAATTCCTGGTCATGGTTGGGTCACTTTTTATCCCAATTTTTTTTTTATCATTCCGTTTTTCCAATGGAAATTAAGTGGATTTGGAAGTTAACATTCTAATATTTTTTAGTTGAAACATAAAATCATAATTGAGTGGGATTTTGCTGGAAATATCCAGTCTTGATATTTCAAACTATTTTTTGTGCTCAAATATATCAATAGGCACAAAGTTACAATCTAACATATTGCAATCATATGAACAATATGGAATAGGTGGAGTAATATTGAAACATATCTGAGGTATATAGTTTGTTTTGCTATTTTTTGGTAATTATAAACATGAAATTTGCATTTATTAAATTTTTTTTTGCAAATTTTCACCCAAGGATCTCAACCATATTACTGTTGTGATTTTAAATTTGTATTTATATAGGATTACTCATATTTTGAGCTCACCTTATCTATTCAATCATATCTCTCTCTATCTCACTGCAGGTTCTGACTGTGGAAATTGTGCTTAGAAAAAATATTTGGCTAGTGTTGCTTCTATACACTAAATAGATGCTGTGGTGGAAGGATGGCCAGCAGTGAAGAGCAGGAGTTTGTCTCCAAAGGGGGACGAATTCAGAATCAGAAAATTCACTGGACACACTGTCCACAAATGTCCAAATCTGGTCACAGGAATAAAAGAACATTTTCAGATTCATCTTAGGAAAAGAAGAAGTATGCTGTGCAGTGTACATCAAGTTTTGCTGATCAAAGAGGTGGGCATCTTAGAAGGCCTGAAATAAAGAGGTCAAATGTGGGGAATTGGAGTGAGAAGGAAAGAATATCACCAAATACTCACCCCTTTCAATCATATGCCAGATATTATAAATACTCCTTGCGGGTTACAAATTTCAAAATTCTTTCAATGATTGTGAAATACGAAACCATCTGTTCCAAAGAATAAAGAAGTTTGGTCGCTTCAGAGTCCATGTGAAAGGTGTTGCCGAGCACAGGCATGTATAGATCAACTTTGCTTCTAAAAAAGATGCTGTGACAGTACTTAAAGTGATAAGAAATTCTAATTTTCTTGGACCAACTTTAAGCTTGAGTTGGACGCCATGAAAACTGGATGATGAACCAGAAATGGTGACTAGCCTGTTTACCAAACACTCAACTGCTGGGATCACTGTAAGGAACCTGAATGCCACCCGGGTGCTGTTTGTGGGAATTTGCATTGTCAAGTGAAAAAAGACAGTTCAACCTTTGGTAAAAGTGATTAGAAAATTATATCTAGATAAACTACTAACATTCATTATAATCACCCTCATTAATTGTAAAGATAAAAGCACTGAAAACACACACACAGACATGACCATATAGAGGATCATGTAAATTAAACTTGCCTGAAGACTTTCAAAAGACCCTATTTCAAACCCTAAAAGAATAAACCCCAAATATCTTATTCCACTGTAAGACAATAAATGCTTGATTTTTGTTTGATTCAAAGCCCCCACTACTCAATAAATGATGGAGATACCCCACAAAAAAAGTAACACATTTCTTACTAAACCCACTTGTACTAAAACTGTATAGACTTATTTTGGGGATCAAAATCAATGAAGCTGTAATTAGGGTAGGGCCACCCTCATACACATTTGAGGCCCACATATGAAGAGGACGCAAATAATTTAAATAAGAAAGAGATGGTCATAAAAGTTTTACCCACATCCCCCATTAATACTGAATTAATCACTTGAACGCTCCTATCACCAGATACCACGTATAATAAAGCACCACTGAATAAAAATAGCCCAGAAGAATCCACCCCTAAAACCAAATATTTCAATCCCGCTTCTGTCCCATAGGCACTATTTCTTTTTGCCACTAAAATAAAAAGTATGATAGTTTGTAACTCAAAAAATAAATATATCCCAACCAAATCAACTGAAGAAACCAAGAAGAAAGACCCGAACAATACCATGAACACTAACAAAACCCCCCCCCCCCCCCCCCCCAAAAAAGTGATAAGAAATTTTAATTTTTGTGGACCAATCATAAGATTGAGTTGGACGCCAAGAAAATTGAGAATGATGAACCAGAAACTGTGATAGCCTGTTTTCCAACCATTCAACTTCTGGGATCACTATAAGGAACCCAAATGCCACCCGGGTGCTGTTTGCGGGTATTTTGCATTGTTAAGTGGAAAAAAAAAAAAGTTAAAAGATCCTTTCTACCACTTTGATGAAACAAAAACACATAAACCTTGCTGGCATATTTGAAATAAGCCTGACGTAGAAATATTCCTTTTTGCATATATATTGTTTTAAATTATTTGGCATAATTCTGAGATATGTTACACCACTACCAAAACAAATCATGTAACTCTGCGTCATAAATTTCTACGGTAATCTGACAATCAAACTTTGCATTTTTTTTTATAAATTAAGGAGCAACTTGAATGGATAGAAGTCAGGGGAGTCTAAACTCCAGCTTAACAATTTGGTAACGGTTCTAGTTGCACTAAGTATCAACACTCTACAGCTCAAGTTCTAAGACTCTCAAGTCCCAACTGTAAGGACTAGAGGGTAGAGAGAGAATAAAGAGAGAGAATAAAGAGAGAGAATAAAGAGAGAGAATAAAGAGAGAGAATAAAGAGAGAGAATAAAGAGAGAGAATAAAGAGAGAGAATAAAGAGAGAGAATAAAGAGAGAAAATAAAGAGAGAGAATAAAGAGAGAGAATAAAGAGAGAGAATCTTCCAGACTCCAGTACTAACTAAAACATGATTTTGTAATTAACTATCTATTAACTGTCATGTTTAGATCTGAGTATGCTTATTAGCTGTGTGTTAAACTCTTATGATGAGTTGTACGTTAAGTCACCATCTCTTTGCATTGCTTATGTACAGTATATGTCAATTACCTGTGCTTGAATAATATTGATCTGTAATTTGTGTCATATGCTTTTTTTATCAATTAGAATATTAAACTCTGACCAGGATTAAATCATTTAAGGAAGCTCCTGATACAATTTTTTAACATATAATAGTCCTTCCTTTGAGACACTACCCTCAAATCCAACCAAAATGGGTCTCCCTAAAGAGGTTGTCTTCCAGGAAATGGAGATGGAAGTAGGTGTGGTCCCAAAATATGGCAATATGTATGATGAAATTTGCATATATATATTAGAATATGCAATTATTAGTCGATTTTACCTTACTAGACCATTTTAATATCCCCTCCAAAATACCAGCTCGAACAAATCTGTCTTATCATAAGGAAGAACAAATCTCAAAATCCACAAAGATGCTTGGTTGCAGTTAAAACAGCAATTCCTTCTTGTAGAGGTCAAGCAATTAGTATTCCTAGATATCTTTGAAGACTGGAAGGAAACTTAGCACTTGCTGGAACAACAAAACCTTCACATCTTCTGCAATCCCAAAGGTACATAATATTTATTGTATGATTTGCAGGTTGAACCACCTAGTAAACTAGCAAGGTTTAAGTATTTACTTCAGGTTACTATAGGATCGTCAAATTTTATCACTTCTGTGAGGTCCTACAAAATGGCTATTTTCCACCTGAGGTGAGTTTTTTTCAATAAATACATGGTGCAAGAAGAATGTTGTTTTTCAAAAAGGTGATCTTACAATGGAGGGGTCTTACCGAGAGGGACTTTAGTAATTGATTTTAAAAAAGCTGTGTGATACTATGGTAAAATAGTGATTTCACTTTTCAACTCAATTGTAAGCTTTCAAAAGCTGGTGGTATAGATAACAAAACCAAAGGGAATGTCAACTTTAAACCGAATTGTAAGCTCTTAAAAGCCAGTAGTATAGATAACAAAACCACAGGTTTGGCTACAAACTGGCTTAGTTATTCACTGACATAAAATCTCTCTAAAAAAATAGGCAACAATAGCTAGGTATAAAGAGAGACAACCATTTCTAGATATGTGCAATTTGTTATAATTGTTAAGCTTTCATAAACCACACCTATCACTGTATACCCAGTAAGTACAACTTCTGCATATTTTTACACCAGCAACTCCAATCTCAGCACCAACAGGAACAGATAACAATTTGTGAGAGGCTGAGCTCTCCACAGGTTAGTTAGGAACAGATACATTGAATACCAAGTGATTATTTCAGTTGCTACCAAAGTAATTAAATTATTACAGTGTGTATATCAGCTGACAGATGTTTTCTGCAGCAATTGAAGAGATATTCAGTATGCTTAAGTGTTCCAACTGAGTCTGTATCTGATTTTAGTCCAAAAATCTATGGAAAGGGTCTCCTATTTGGCTAGGAGGGTAAATAGAGCACACCTCTACCAGTCCACCCACAGTAACCTCATTTCCAAAGGATTTAAATTTAACCAAATATTAGGTAGCTAGCATGTATTATAAAGAAGTGACTCAACTCTGATTAGTGGTAAAAACACAAACATGTCAATCTTGTGGATGGTGACTCAGGTTTATATATTACTACATTCACCATGGTCAGGTCAGGACTGGTCAATCCTAGAAATTGAACTGCTATCACTTTGGTTGGGAATTTATGAATTTCACCATCATTAGTACAAATGCATCATTTTTGACCTGACATGGCCAGAGAAAGATATATTGTCTGGTGACCCAAGTTGGGGTAGGGGAGGAGGGGTGGTGGGGGTGGGGTTGCTGAAAATCATCCTCTGCATTGGATGTGCCTACCCTAAAGAGCAGGTCATAATTTTCTGGTGGTTAGTGGCCAACTGTGACCAAGCCAATGTCCAAGAGCTGTCCAACAAGTACCACTTTTGGCACTTTTAACCTCATAAACCTACAGGAAGAGGTTTGAAGCACACTAAGTAAAGAGTATCCACTCAAATGTAATTTAAGTCTCTCATTTACAGAAGTATTATTGAAATACTCTGTGACTCAAAACTGCTGTTACAAGATGAATTCAGCTTAAATTCACTACTTTTTGTCACTACTTATTTATTAGCTTTGAAAAATCCCAACGAAAACACAATACAGATTATATTTAGCATTCAAACCACACTACAAATTTGCATTGGATTATTCTTTTCCTTCAGATCACAGATTTAAAATTTGCCTTATGCCCTTATCTGCACTCAGAAATAGAAAGACCGAAAAAAAATTTAGCACACACAGGCTGAACAGTTGGAAAAGAAATCTCTCCATTGGATCCTAGTATGAATTCACCTTCAACCAGAATTTTTCTGTGCTTGTGTCCCAGGCCATCTTCTTTATCATGGGGCAACTGCTTTATCATGAGGCATTATACTACGGGTTCTCCCTGGGAGGAAATCTTATGGAAGCGATTGTGGGGACAGATATTCTCTCTGTAGTGTAGCTTGCATGAACAGTCACCATTGGAATGGAGCCATCCTGGTAGGTAACCATCTTGATTCTTGATGCACCTTATGAATAATATATTCCTCAGAAAATTGAAGATTTTTTCCAGTCTCATCTTCAGCATGGGCATCCGGCTATGGTCTAACTTTGTCTGCAATCCTTTGCTGCTGCTGAAAAAATTCAATACATTTTGAGAGTTTTGACAATTTTCCTATCAGACTTTTTTCCTTCTAATTTGTTTCCAAAATTTACTACTTGTGGCAACACTGCTCAAGACTGCTCCACATTCTTCAGAGGTCAGCCTCCTTTTAATAGGTGCTCTTTCTCTAATGGAGGTGACAATATAACAAAATAATAATAGATTCAATAATGAATACCATAATTACAATATATATTTGAATGTGTATACAAGTATGCTTCCTACTCAGGCCACTAATCGACATGTAACAAATGAAGTCATTAAATAACATATCAATTCAATGAATAACATCTGCTTCAGTCATCTACTAATGGCAATCTTTTCAGGTGCATAATTCAATAATTAACAAAGTGTATTGTGTTTGCACTACGAATTTAAAATTATCTGTTTTAACATTTTAGCCATGTCAGAATTTTAAGAAGGGGAAAGGGGGGGGGGACACACAGAAGGAAGAAAGAGTTGGGTAGGAAGGGGGGGGGGGGGGGAAATGGAAAGGAAAAAAAAAAAATCAAGTAACTCCAGGTTTGAACAACAGACTTTCAGCTTGAGAAACTTGGTCTTCAACCACTGAGCCACGATATTTAAGGCCTTTTTTATTATTAGAAATTTAAATTCTTCTTTCCCTTTCCAAGGGTGACTTTTGTTTGGAATTTTTTCTGTGAAAAACATTAGTATGCACTGAAACCTAATGTGTGCAAATTTTTGTCAATATTCATTCAACGTTTTGCTCTCTATCGAGCCCACACAAGCACACACATACACACATACTTTTTCACATTTATAAATACTAGTGTTAAACCCACCCTATGGGTGATTTTTTGGCCCACCTTTAGTGGACTGCAGTCATGAAAGTGGCTGCATTGAAAATATGTAGACTTTTAAAGCAAAAGTGAACATATGATTAGGTCAAAGTATTATTTAGAACCACAACTTTTGACATTTTCAGCCTTACACACAAAAAAAGAAGAGGTGTGGTTAGAATGGACCCACCCCATATTATTCGCAGACACATGTGTCTTGATGTCAAACTTTTAGTCCTGTAGCTCCTTTATTTCTTGTTTTAAAAGTATCATTTTCCCTTTGATTTTTTTTTTTTTTTTTTTTTTTTTTTTTTTTTTTTTTTTTTTTTTTTGGTTTAATAACGGAGGGATGTGGTAATATTGATATGCTTATGACATTCCTCTGGTGACATTGGTTTTGAATATGCATGAGTTCGTAAGTCTATGTTAATTCTTTTTTCTGGCAAAAGTACTTTTTTGACTTTTTGAATACAGAAAGAGGTGTGGCCCATAGACATGCTCATGACATCCCACTGGCGATATTGATTCTAAATATATATGGGTTTGTGGGTCCAACTTCAACCTTTCAAGTGTTAGACACAGATGCACAGGCGAACAGACAGACAGATGGACTTATAGCACTGTGAGAGAAAAAATGTGCCAATTGGCACAAAATTTGGCATGAACAATTGGGGTGGGTGTAGGATGGTCTTACATGATCGAATTCTGAATTACTGTCATTTTTGTTTATATATATCTATCTTTTTTTATTTGTGCATGACCACTGGCATTCAGAGAACTACTGGGCCAGTTGGAAAAAAATTTGGCATGATCCCTTGGGTTGAGTGTGAGACAATTATTACATAATAAAATTTTGAATTAATGTATTTTAGTCTATCTAATGTGAAAGATCGAGGATGACCCTTCTCTGATGACCTGGGCAATGCAAGAGGACCAGAGACTTGATGGTGAACTGGTGAAGAAGAGGAAACATGATTAGCTATGTGTTTGTTATTATATTAGTCTTGTGTTACTTCTTAATTGGATTCTCTAACTGTATAGGAAACATTAAGTGTGTGGTTTTGTGGTCATTGATTTATATAGTTTCGTGTTGCTTATTAATTGGATTCCTCTGACTGGACAGAACATTAATGGTGTCTGATTTTGTGCTCATTGATTTTGTCTGTAATATAATAATGTGGTGTGCAGTTTTTCTGGGATTCTGAGAGCTATTAGTTCACTCCAGAAGAGAGATTTTTCTCTTTTTTTTTGCCTGTGTTGTTACTTGGGAATTACTGGGCAATATCCGTTCTGAGGAACTAGGGTGCAGACACAGCATGCAGTCTGCTTGGGTGCAGAGTTTGTGTTGGCTGGAGAGGCTGAAGTTGTGTGGGTGCTGTGGCAGGTTCTGTCACACTAATTATCTTTTTGTATTTGTACATAACTATTGGGATTGAGAGAACCAATGGACTGATTTGGCATAAGCATTTGTGTTGGGTGTGGGATCAATATTACAAAATTGCATTTTTAATTCCTATATATATTTTTTCTATTTGTGCATAACCACTAGGATTTAAAGAACATCTTTGCTGATTGGGATGAGATTGGGCATAAGCACATTGTTGGGGGGGGGGGGGGGTTGGTTTTTATATAATTAAAATTGGCCTATCAATCTAGCTTTTTCTATAAGTGCATAACCACAGGGATTTGGAAAACCACAGGTCCAAATGCTTGGCATAAGCTCTTAGAGTGGGTGGGTTGATTCTTACTATACTAAAATGTGACATTGCAGTAATTTATTTATCTGCCTCTCTTACCCTTTACGTGTAACCACTGGGAAGATTGTGATAAAATTTGGCATGCAGAGTTGTGGCTGGTGGGATATAGTTTTATAATAATAATAATATTTTAACTGCTTGGCCCCTGGAATGGAATTGCTAGTTTTTGCCTGAAAACAATATACCTACTGGCTGTAGGGACTAAAATGCTACATTGAGATGAAGAAGGAACAGGTGGAGAATCTTCAGGAGTCAGCAGCCTCGTTTAGCTCTATTTAGCAGGTGTGTCCTCATTCCTGACTTTTGTTCATTCATTTTTACAAAAGTATGGGGGTCTGGCTTTTATCCATATTAGAGGATCATTTTCAATGATTTTTTGGAGATTGGCCTAGCTTTTGTCCATTATTCAGAGTTAGGAGGATCTGCTTTCAGAGGTACTGATTTATTAGCTCTATAGGGTATCGATCTGGTGCCTTACTGTTTGTCCATTGTAGAGAGGTTGTCCCTATTTCAGAGAGTCCATTTAGGGAGGTTCTACTAGTGTTATGGCAATTATGTCAAATTGTCTGAGCTGCCTTGTTGATAATAAAGTACCATGTGACATGTGGTCAGTTCTTGAATGATCTCATTCATTCCCCACACTTGTTTGGCTTTCATGGGTATCACACACATCACTTCCCCCACCTCCCTCTCCCACCTCACCATGCAGCCAGGAGCTCTATTCTGACATCCTGCAGTCACTTAATATATTTTAAATATATGTATAGACTACTAGCAGCATGTTCCTGGTGTTGCCCTGCCAATGTCAACATGAAACATTATAGAAGCCATTCCAATTTTGGCCTGGTTGGGCCTTTAATTAACTTTGGTTAGCCAAAACAACTTCCAGGGTGTGTGGTTAATACCAAACCAAACACATTGCTACTCTCACATATAGTTAATAATGCCCAACCAATTACTTGGGACTCAGTATACCATATTTTAGCATAATTAGTGCATAAATGAGTATTTGTAAGGCATAATGATGTCCTATGGGTGTGGCCAGGACCAAACCATACCCAGTGACACACACATAATCAGTAATGCTCACCTAGTTTCATGGAAGTGTCACTCCAAATTTCATTCAGGTTGGTTGTTTCATTATCTTAAAATAGCAATAATAACTTACTGTGGCTGTGGCTATGACCAGACTACAGGCATACTCGGATAATAATGTTTTCCTTGGTAATTGGAGACCAAATGCCAAAATGAGCCTTATTGGCCTCTCATTAACTTTTTTAAAGCCTAATTTATTCCTGTTGGTGTACACATGATCAAACTGCACCATTTACCATGCCCACATGTGCACAATAATGCTCACCTGGGTTCTAGGAGAGTATATACCGAATTTTGGCATTTTAGATCCAAGTGTTTAGCCATCATGCCTAAACACAAACATATTTACAAACTAAAATATATATTAAAGTGTGTTTGTTAATCTAGCTCCTTTGGTCCATGCGTTATTCAGAAATTTTTTTTTTCACAAACCAATGGAAAGAGGTTTAGCCAGGAAGAATCCTACTCATGTTACTCTCAAAGTCAAGTTGTGTATACATACCATATATTAATTCTGTCGCTTCAAGGGTTTGCTAGGCCAAAGTATCATTTTGGGTCTCTTGGGCCTGACATGAAAATAGAAGTGGGTGTGGTCATATAAATATACTAAGAATATCTCTCAGATTATATTGATTCTAAAATTATATGGGCTCATTGGTCTAAATCACTAGATTCAAATGTATTTGCTGAAATACCATTTTTGTAATTAATAGAATTACATAAGGAAAGGAAGAGATGTGGTCAACTGGTACCCAGCCCATGTTACTCCCAGAGAGAAGTTGCATATATATATTCCAAGTTTTAGATCTGTAGTTCCAATTGTTCTTCTAGCAAAAATTCCATTATTGGCTTTTCTCATTAATATTGTAACCAATTTCCAAATTTTTTAGCTCATGTTTGAAGTTGGGTCCAAACATATCATCATGCCAATTTTCAAAGAAATCCACTCACTGGTTTGGCCAGAATGATGGAAGAAACAGACAGAGAGAGAGACAGACAGACAGAGAGACAGACAGACAGACAGACAGACAGACAGACAGACAGACAGACAGACAGACAGACAGACAGACAGACAGACAGACAGACAGACAGACAGAGAGACAGACAGACAAACAGACAGACATCTCTTTTTATATATATATATGAGATAAACAACAGGATAAATTAAAAAAGATATAATGCGGTTCACTCATACTCGTAGCCCCCACTTTCAAAGATCTGTGCTACACCCCCTCTCAGCTACCAATTAACACATGGCAATCACATTATCAATAGTTAATACAGTGTTACTTAAAGAATAATTGAAAGATATACTTTATGTCCTTTTGCCTACTTTATCTGTAAATGCTCATCTAATACTGACATGCTGATAACTAATAGTTGGCATTGTCCACCAACAAACAATAGTTAACAAAAATATTCATGAAAAGCCCATGTAATAGGTTAAAACCCACACTGGGAAAATTTCGGTATCCTCATTTCCAAACCAGACTGGTAGAGTAATATTTGGCTTTAATTTTGTTCCTCCTACATACAAGGAGTCAGTGATCTTTGCATCTAGTTGGTATAAAATTTATGCCAGTGAGGCCAGTGGCCCATATTTTGGAGAGGGTGGGGAGAGATACCAGAGCACATGTGTGGGAGTAGGGGATGACGGGAGTTACCAATTACCTAGTTGTCAATGTCCATGTGTAAAGGGTGGACATACCTGGGCTAATGCATAATTAGGGCGGGGGTAGTGGGGAGGTGGGGGTGGGGCTGGTGGAGGGAAAATCCTGTGCACCTGTTTAGTAGAAAGATATTCCTGGTCTCAAGCGTTGTGGGTAGGGGGCATATGGAGTTATAGGGACAGGTTTTAGGAATAGGGGAATATTACAGAGTCCATATATAGGTGGTGGTTAGGGAAATTCCAGGGGCCATGTGTTGGGAAGGGATGTGAATTTGCAGAGCCAATTTGTAAGGTTAGAGTAAGATTTCTGGGTCCATGATTAGAGTGGGTGGATTCCAGGGCCCATTTGTGTGTCCCATTTGTAGGTTAGGAAGATACCAGAGAATAAGTCTAGGAACCCATATTTAAAGGTGGATAGACAATCCAGGGCCCATGGGTAGGGGGTTTCAGGATTCAAGGGATCATGTTTATGGCGTGGTAGAGAGATACAATAGCCCATATGTTGGTGGAGGGTGTGGTGGAGAGATTTTTGGGTTCATGTGTATAGGTGAAGTATGATACCAGGATTTATTTATAGGTGGTTGGGGGATAGGAGATCTCTGGGTACATGTGTAATGGGGGAGATCCCAAAGCCAATGCATAAGTGGGTAGGAGGGGAGAGCGAGATATCAGGTATTCCATCTTTAAATGCAGCCATAAATTCATTGGCTATGTAAAACTACTTCCTCAGTTTCGGTAAAGCATTTATTCTCAATTTACCTTCATGGCAGTGCCTATAGCAACATAGAAAACCTGGTAACATGTATTTCACTAACCAAAGAGCAAAATTATTCATTAACTCAGTTAAAATAAAGTTCTAACACTTTCAAAAGGAAATATGTGGCACCTTTAAAATTATGCAGACAAAATAATTGTGATAGGATAAACAAATCCTATTACAATTGAACAAACTCTGTCTACATGTAATCCCTATGCATCATTCCCTTAATTCTGCTGGATTTTCAGAGGCCCAAGGAGGGTGTTAATTTGGGGATGGCTTTTTTGGTTATTTTTAGCAGAATTGGGACAGTAGACATTATAACATTATAAAGAGTTTGTGAGTGGAAACATGGCCTCCATTGGTAAACAAAGTGTTCCTCACCATGTTGAAAGGATCCAATAATAAAATTGGAAGTAATAAAATTCTTTCAATTGTACTAATGTAGTGTTCCATAAAACTTGACCCTAAATGAGACACACACACTAGGTTCAGTTCAATAAACTTCACTCAACACTCAGACTATGGTACTTCTTAGTGCAGCTGCATTTAGGGAGCAGCTGGGGATATGGTATTCACTTTACCCACTGTCCTCTCCCCAACACCCCAATCCCATTATCTCTAGCCCTAGCCCTAGCCCTAGATATCTAACGAACCAGTTGATGCAATTTTTGGGGTAATATTTGCAAGTAAATGACCACACTATCAAAGCTAAGCAAATGGAGAGAATGCAGAGAAAGAAAGATTCTTCCACCCTGGATTAGAGCACCTGTTGATCAATCTTGTATTGTGCAATATCATATCATATCATGTCATATAGTCATTAATCAAATCTCTGTCTATGATTCTGAGTTCTCAAAACGAGTTTAGTATGTATGCTGCAAGGACAAGTCCAAACAGGACACAGAGGAAGCATTCATCTTGTCGAAGAAGTGAGAGCACCCACAATGTCCTTGATGGAGTGGTAGACCATGCTCTTTACCTGAAAATGGGGTTGTACAAAAATGGAAAATTTCAACTCATTAACATTGAAAGTCAATACATAACTGGTGTGAGTATGAGCAATTATTTTCCTATGAACAATATCCATGATAGGTGATTGTGATAAAATTTTGAATCTATACTTGAAGTTTGTCCTCATGGTTGGCATGCTGTTCAGAGAGGTTTCTGAATTGCTCTGTCATCTTTAAGCATTCCTTCACATGCTAAAACATAATTCATTGCCATAAACAAAGAAAACATGTGCACGAAACAGTGGTACTCAGGTGCGTTTTGACTTTCACAAGTTTTAACCTCATTATATTTTTGATCCCCACATATATGTTGCAGGAACCCTTGTATCACCCAAAGAGTGAAATAATGCAAGGCTCTCCATACCTACTGTGTTGTAATGGTGCCACTACTGAACTCACTTTTGGTGAAACAAAGTCCTCGGCAATTTTGATGCAGCTGCACAGATTTTGAACCTAGAGACAACATCAAAATATTTTTTTAAAAATTGAGTAGTACATACCGGCTGTTACATTCAATTAAAGAAGTAATTGTTTAACTTGGAATTGCTCTATGCTAAAAATAAACATGTACGGTATCAATTGGTTATACATTTCACCTGGATCATGATTGAGAATTGGCATGTGCTCACACGACACTGTTTGATTCCAAAATAATTCACTGAAACATTAAAATGGCAAGTATGCTCCTATGGCAAGACATTTTTTGGGCTGATTTAGCATTGGTTGAAGTAGATACAAGTAAGAAATATATAAAAAAAAAAAGGCTTACATGTTTGACATTCACAAATGAAGTTACAATTTGATGCAGATCACATTGTATTAGACGATTACAAGCTGGTTACCTATATTTGCTTAAGAAAACGATTTTATCATCTCTGGATTCAGCAAAAGTTAGGAGCACATTTTTCTTTGCAGCAGAGTAACATAGGTTCGTGTCAAGAAATAGAGAATCAGGACAATGGTGTGCTGATACACTAGGGAAGTATTTACTAGCATGAAGCTTCCATTCAATCCGACCCAATCTACTCTCCACTCTAAGCACACAAACCTGGTGAACTGCTCCTGCAGGTATGAATACTGCATCACCTTCACACTGGACTATGGCCCAACCTCTAACCCCATACTCATAATAGAGCCTCTCACGGAGATCAGCATCGAGGTACGTGAGTAGGTCATGTATGGGATCAGATCCTATGGGAAGAGGCTCTGAAGTCTCTTCGTACACCTGCAGTAATGATATTAGATTTTAAATACAATCGCACATCTTATGCAGGCTGAAAAAATAAACTGGCCTAGGTCTGATCCTAATGTTCACGTTCCTGACATGGAATGCAGAATTGCAAAATGATACTCGATGTTCTTGACCACAGGTCGGATCTAAAATTTATTTTCAGTCCATCTAATTTGTGGGATGCGGCAGCTATATTCGATTTTGCATTTCTGGAAGTTAATAATTAGCCTGTGTAGGCCAACCAAATAGGCTATTCAGCTAAAATCGCGTTATAAAACTTCAGTTACAAAACTGCCTTCATTACAAAGCATATTCAAGATCTTATTTAAAATTAGGTTCGGATGATATCAGTTAACAAAGTGATTAGAGTTAGTAAACAAGAGAAGGGAAACATCTTCAGTTGCCTGATGTTTATTCTTAATTTTCATAAGCTGGTCATGTGGAGATGTCCAGATATTATTATTAGGTAGAATTAATTTATTCTATATACATCACACTCATGCCAACAGTGCATGGCAGCTCCAGCAATGTTGTCTATTCCGAAATTGTTAGAGTGAAATTCCTGCACAGGGTCTGAGTAACACGGTTAGTACATATATATATATATATACATATGTATATATACATATATATATACCTATGTATATACATATATATACACACCAGTATATATAGTATATATATATACAGTCCTCTTCATTCAATTGCAATATTTCTGAATAAAATGGATAACAAAATGCAACATCAGAAATAAGAGGGAATAAAATTAACTCATTTTCTAATAAGTGCTCTGATTTTGTCGGAATCTGTTTGAGAGTAAATATGCCAAATAGCTCCCTGTAACACAACAATAGCATTCAGTGTATGTAGTATATGGCAGTAATAAGCATAACACTATAGTGTAGTCGTTCACAAGATTATCCTGCAGCACTTTATGCTGAAAACATCATAATGTCTGTGTAATGTATTAATTCATACACCTAATTGTAATGAACAATGCCAAGAAAAGAAAAAAGGGAATTCTTAGTAAAAAAAGAGGGAATTCTTAGGAAAAAAATAGTGGTCTTATATCACAGCTATAGCCCATATTTGTGACTACAATTCCAGGTGGTTTCCATGGTTGCTTCTTATAAATCAAAGTGCAATGGAGGTGCATCTTAGAACTATTCTGCCGTACAAAAAGGTTTGATAAAAGGAAGTACTAAGTTTGATTACTATAGATTCATTTTTCTATTCATCCTTCTTTTGTCAAAACACATAATTTGGTTGCCATTGGAGATGCTAATGATTCAAAATGAGTGAATTGACTAATACTACTTATGGATAAAAGTAGAATGGAATGCCAAAAAGAAAAAAATGAACATACTCTTGTTCAGAGTAACATAGTATTTCAGAAAGCTATCAATATAATCCATTAATGAATATCAACTTATATCTACATCATACAGAAATGCACCATTATTTTCACATATATTATCTCACCACTTTAGCCCTTTTTTTCTGCACTCTAAGGTGTGTTTTTTTACAGCACTCTGTATGAACAATATCTTCCACCAGTCTCCATTCACTCTCTGCCACACTAGGAGGAATGTTACAATACACCTACACAGCGCAATACCATTACCATGAGTACACAAGTCTATAACATAGCATGCATGTTGTCTGACAGACATATTGTTCTAGCATTCCTTGCACGTTAGATAAATGAGGCAAAGATGTGCGTTTATTCAGCCAGGATTCACAGAGTAGCAGAGAAGAGTGTATTATTTCAGTACAACAACTACAAATAATCTAAAAGAAGGAGTATGATCTGAGTATTCCATTACATTTTATACAATTCCCATGTCCATCTCAACAGAAACATCTTTAGAAGCAGACGACGTTAACCATGGAGTTTATATGGACAGACTCTCCTGTCATAGCAACATTTTACTGCTGCCTCTTGGCAAAGCAATATGAGCACAATACTAACATTTTATGCAGCCTACCACTTGTTTTCTGTGGCCAACAAAATACTCCAATCAAGATTATGCATATGGGATAGTAGCTTTTCATAAGATGAAAATTAAGGGAAAAAAACTTCAACCTGATTGAACAGATTTATGGTAGTTGGAGGCAACGAAGGGAAGGGGAGGAGTGATGGTGAGTGGGAGAAAAGAACCAGTTAGGTACAAATTCTGAACACTGCCTACACATACACCCACCACATACCATGATATTTGCAGCATAAGAGACATCTAAGTGAAGGTTTGTAGTCCCACTGTCAGGAAAGTGAGGGGATCCTGCATGCAGCATACATAATTTCTGTAATTTCATGAAATTTCACCTTCTTATTCTGTAATTACAAAATGACAAGTCTCTGATTACACACATGATTCCTTTTAATTACACTGCTAATCCTCTGAGTTGAAGTTATGGGGTTTAAAAATATTTTGGTCATTAGGTGAAAAGTATGAAAGAACAAATTCTTTCAAATCAGTGTTTCTTTTTAAAGGCTCCTCTTAAACATTTGTCATTGTCAAGTTTCACATCCAAACCATCCATGTAAATATGTGGTCATACGAATGTATGTTACTATAATTCATGTAGTGCACATGTGTGTGTCTGTCTGACTGTCTGTCAGTCAGTGTGCAACGCATCTCCAGCCAAATGCTGACCAATCATGCTAAAATTTTTCGGGGTTGCTTGCATGACTAATGGCTTCATCTGTGGGGAATGTACTTAGGGCCAGGGCTATGTCAGAGGCTTAATGCAATTGAATAAACTTTCCCATTGGTGAACAAGCAGAGTATCAATACGTAATCTGATCTGTTCAAATTCAAAAGAACGTTTCTACAGGAATTTTTTTTATAAAACGCAATGATCTGATCTCACAAAAAGTAGACACTGAGTAGTAGAGGTGCATCGCAATATTTCCCCAAAAAATGGGGCAATGCCTCGCATAACACCAGCCCTATGTCAGACAGCAAAGAATTAAAACCCATGCGAGTACGAAATGACACTGATTACTAGAAATGCAATCATAATATTTACTTCACAATGCCCCACAAACCCCCTACCCCACACTTCATATATCAAAACACTGCAATCCAAACAAATTTGTAAATACAGTAGACCGAAGCCCAACCTGAAAGCTGGGCTAAAGGCTAGTATATTGCCAGTGTATCCAACTCCCAAATTAGCTATTTCATTTAATATAATTTGGTGAAAAAATTTGTTTAATTTGTAATATTCTTGACTACAGTCGTTTATTTTCTGCAAATGCTATAATGGTGATGATGATGATGATGATGATGATGATGATGATGATTACAATAGCAATATTGAAGGATTTCTCTCCTGCATTCATAGTAACCTCACCATAGGCATTGTACATCTTCGGTCCTAGATCAGGACTAACATAATGGCGGCAGACTAGATGCTATGTTTGGCTTGCCATTTCGTCTGGTATAGTCTGGTAGGGGTAGGGCTTTCATGAAGTCATTAAACCTGTAGAGCCATAAATATCGAAAACTTTATTATGTTAGCTGGTAAAACCTCACTGTCTTTTTTCTCATAGAAACCAGTCTGATCTAAAGTGTAAGCCTGTGAAAAAATGCACAGACATGGAGTTAAAACTGAATAACAATTGCATTCAAACCTTTCCATTAACGAATCCAAAATTTTATATAAATTCTCTGATACAAGCCTAACATGGACATATATTTCAAGGCTACCTTTTAGGCAATTTCTCACTAAAATCACAATCCGGTGGCCACTACACCAACTTCAGTAATCTTGCCTCCTTCTTAGTGGGATCCATCAAACGAGCTAATCAATGGTTGCACATATTGAAATCAATTAAATAAAAAAAAAACCATTGATGACATTGGATTGCATTTCAGTACGAGGATGCTCAACAAGTCAATTGCGCACACATCAGACAAAAGTCATTTCCTTTACTGACAGAACTCACAATTCATGTCCTCGAAACCATCCCAGAATGCCTTGGAGGGCAACTGGGGATGCAAACCAAATCTACAATCCACCAGTTCGGCTGTTTCCTTACCTGTGTATAAGGAGAATGAGCACATATTCTCTGATCACTAACTGGATTAGTCAGAGCTTATTGTCCCATATATTTGATGATGGTGCTGGACATACAAGAAGGACCCGCATTGTTGTGATTTTTGCGACAGTGTTTGTAATGGAATACTAGTATTAGCTGTAAAGGTATTTGTACTCCAAAGTTATAGTAAGAGTAGTAATAGCTGTATTAGCAGTAAACATGGATGTGAACAAAACTAATCTGCCAGCCCAGGTATGTAGCCTTGGAGTCACATATGCTGAGAGCTGACAGCACTTACAAGCAATGCTAGTCCTTTCATACAATTGAGATCAAACTGAACGCTATAGCATGAGAGCCTAGCAGCGGTGGTGTTAGTAGTAATTGTGATAATCCATGATCTATGCTGTATTATAATATATATATACATCTAGCATGCGCAGCAGCATACTGTTGTGTATGCTTTCGTATAATTACATGCTAACCAAAATCCCTGCTGAAAGCGTTGGGTGTCCAGAGATCTCTGTCGAGGAAATGATCCACTCCAGCCACCAGAACAGGCTAAAAAAAAAAAGGTTGACAGTGACTATTACATTACATGTGAACATGTTATTTCATTTGAAGAAGAGAAGGGGAAGGAAATGCTTCCTTCATTCCTCTTCCAACACATCTGAAATGCAGCAGTGTTCTCACTGTGCTTAGCATCCAGTAGACAAAGAAGTGTCCCCTCGTATAGCCATTGGTGAGGGCAGGCAATGATTTCGATAGATGGAAATTTCCAAATATCCCCACTGCGTAAATGTGGTATCTCGGTGGCCCACATGTCCATGCCCGATCGTGCAAATGGGTTGAAAAGGGAGGACGGAGATGGCAGCGGGGAAGAGTTTGGTGCATTCTGAGGGCTGAGAGGTGATACAAGGGATACTGAGTTGAACAGTATCCGATAATATTTTAGGGACAAGGGTAGAAGGATCAAGAGAGAAGAATGAGCATGTGAAGGTGGAAAGATGCAAATTAGAAACAACATGGTGGTGTGACTATGGAGATATGGTTTTTCCGGATTGATTATAGGTGCAAAATGGATTTGCATAGCATCTTTACTATTAACCTCTACAATATGAACAAAATACAGAATACACTTGATCTTTAGCAAAAGGTCGTGTAACTGATATGAAGAGTTGCATTGGAAACACAGAGAGTTACTGGTAATAGTGAAACAAATAATTTGTTCAATGATCAAATCATTACCTAAATATGTTAGAATGATGATTGCACACTAAAAACATTATTAATGGGCTGTTAACATGTAAACCTAGCTGTAGGAGCAATATAGTTAGAAAGGATTCATAGTGCAGTGATGGCTTGGCAAAGAGGTGAGTAAAGACTACATAAGTGATCACTAATAGCTATAAACAGACCTGAGGTGTGACAACTCCACTGGTGGACTCTTCACTGGGCTTTTGGCGTAATTGTACCAGTAATTTGGATGGAGGAACTTGCTGGTTCAGCATTGTGGTCAGCAGGTGAAAAACATTGGGCAAATTGACCTTATCACACATAAATCAAAACATTTTGAGAAACATACTGAAGTGGTTGAAACACTTGAAGTCTGTGTAAGCCTCAGGGGCCATGATACTAGGGTTAATTTGAAAAAATTTTGAATATACAGCTTTACCTACAATGAAACAGATATTTATGACAGTTCATTGTAAATGATGCTAGCCTATGAAATTTGCATAAGACAGAGTGGTCGTGCTGGAGTATGCTAGGTTTTCTTAAATAGTCAGTCAGATGAGCTCTCTATCTTATTACATTTATGGCATAATGTAAAGCTGCTTATTTCCATCTGCAACTCTATATATATATCATAGGCTCATGGTGGCATAAAGAAACTTGCATGGCATCATCACGCCATGACCGAAGCAACACGCACCACACACACACACATGGACATGCACACTAAGGCTGGGCATTGTATTGCAGTACATAACGTTGTTGTCAACTGACTTCTATTTGATGATATTTGCATATGTCAAGCACCTGCTCAATTACATCTGACAGAACTGCAGATAGATTGGGACAGAGAGGACAGTAAACAAACGAAGCACAGTGCAAGACCTAACTGGGTGTTATAATTCTTGATGAGTACAGTGCAGTATTTGTAAGGCAATCCACCACTGTTTCATCAGCCAGACCTGGCACTATGTGGTTAATCAGAACTATAAGTAGGAAGGAGGACACCGAACTGTTAAATTGACTTCATTGTTTTGCTCCTGCCATCCATGCTAGCAAAGTGCAATTATCTTCGTTTTTTTTTGGTTCTATACCAACGTTCTTTAAAATTGTTATAACATATATGTATATCCTTGTTGTGTATATGATTACCATTTCTTAACAAAGAGATGGGAGAGAATTAAACCAATAAAGTATAGTTTTTAGAAAATAAATATCTATTGGTGTAATTCTCTGCTGATATTCCAAGATTTTAGTGCTCTAGACAGTATTAGCTGAACGAAAGCTATCGTTTTCATATAGATGAAATGTAAATTCTGATTAGTCAAGAAGGAAGGAGCACGGGCATAGTACATGCATTACTCATGCAGAGTGGGGCTCACATTCCTTCTAATAACTAAGGAGACACAATTTAGTTTTAAACTAGGAATAGATGGAACAGACAGGGAAATTGTTAAAGTTCACGCGTTCCTTTCTAAAAGGGAAATAATGGACCTTAATGTTTCTCAAATTTTAGCAATCACCAAGAAAAAAAAAAAAAATATATATATATATATATTTGGACCACCACATAAGAGCTCTTCAATTCTATCAAAACTTATTATAAAGTACAAATTTATTCTTTTCACTTTCAATGATGGTTCACTTTAGGACAAATCCATAAAATACCTATTTAGAAGAGTATAAATCAGTCTTTTCAATTCCTTCAAATCTTAATGTCAGATATGCTGATGTTGTAAATTAAGTATGGTAGTGTGGAATGGAAAGGAAAATTTAGAATACATACACATACCTACATCCTTACATTAATACATACATACATACATACATACATACATACATACATACATACATACATACATACATACATACATACATACATACATACATACATACATACATACATACATACATACATACATACATACGTACATACGTACATACATAAATACATACATAAATACATACATACATACATACATACATACATACATACATACATACGTACGTACGTACGTACGTACGTACGTACGTACGTACATACATACATACATACATACATACATACATACATATATACATACATACATACATACATGCATGCATGCATGCATGCATGCATGCATGCATACATACATACATACATACATACATACATACATACATACATACATACATACATACATACATACATACATACATACATACATACATACATACATACATACATACATACATACATACATACATACATACATACATACATACATACGTACATACATACATACATACATACGTACGTACATACATACATACATACATACATACATACATACATACATACATACATCCATACATACGTACGTACATACATACATTCATACATACCTTCATACATGCATACAAACATACATACATATATACATACATACATATATATATATAAAGAAGGAGATAACATAGTGGAAGTGAAGTCCCAACCCTATGTTTCCTTCACTCCCCACGCACATTATTAAACCAGCCTACCATTGCTTGGAATGATCTGGGTCAAAATAAGAGAAGTGAGTTGATGAAGCTGTCCATTAGCTACACATACTCGCCATTTTACAACTGCCTCAATGGAACTGACTGCCTCAATATCTGTGTACATGCAACACACAAAAAAATAAACAATAAAAAGGAAAACAAAATTTGAACACTGATGGGTATAGATATCTGAAATAGTCAATAAAAAATCATGAGAATGCAAATTTGAATGCAGTTTACGTTTATCTCTTACCAAAGATGGATCTCTTCTCATGGTTGTAGCATTCTGGGCAGATACAAAAGCCACAGGATGAACATACCCATTGAAAATTGAAGATTGAGGTTTGGCATGTGTCACACAGCTCCCTTATCCCATTTACTGCACGCTTCGACACTGGCTCCACAGCAGAAGCACGAATACACAGTGATATGGGTAAGACATAGGGTCACACCATGACAGTGATGACAGTGTCACTGGTGGTGCACACAACACTAATATAGAGTTTAAGTCATTTGCTCAGATGTATTATAGGGAGGTTGGTGACACTATCGAAACTGGTCAAGCCAAATCATGAAACTAATCTAGGTATGTTTGTGAATTAGCATAAATAAATGTGAGTGCTGTACCTTGCACAATGAATTGTCTACTATTACATAGCAATTGAAAGAATGCTACTAAAGGAAATTAAATAAAGCCTCACAGAATTCACATCAGTTGCAGCCTAGCTCATGCTAACATATCAAATGGCACTAGTTTTAAAAAAAGTACTGCACATGTTGGCTGCAGGACTTCAGCAAACCTGAGTATACGGTAAACACAAATTTGTTACCAACACTGCCGGGGAGTACTTCAGCCTGTTTGGTCATGATTTCAATGAAGTCTTCGATCATACAATGCAAATTGTAGAGTGCAGTCGATTCATCCATCACACTGAAATCTACACATAAAATGACAAGCAATAATAATCATAATATATAGCAATAATAGCTGCATGTCAGCTAGTATGATGTGCATAATAAACATATTTTGCACCTGTGATCACAAAATTAGTTTTTCAGTATCATCACACTAATGACATCACCTTTTTCAGGACGATACAGACAGGATAGGTCAGTGTACAGCCACATATTTGTAGCCAAAATTGCTGTAATATTCCTCATGTGAAGATCGATTTGTTTATATATTAATTTTCAACTTGAGACATTTTTCTAATCATACGGAAACAGTGAATATCCTAGAATGCACTTGCGCTTAAGTTTGCTTCTGATTTTAAACTGCCTCAGTCAACGGATGATACTTCAGTGTTAGAAAAAACAATGGCATTTCTTGTCTAAGAAATACTGAAGCAGTAAAGATGGAGGTTCAAAGGAGCCCATTACCCACTTCTTTGGATATATGGAGAGATTCAAAATATTGGAAATAGATGACAGCTGCTAACCAGACTCTGAAGGATCTGTAGTTTGGTCACATCGTTGTTCTTTGAGTCTATCAGGCATCGTGTGCACGCTAATTCATTTGAATTATGAGCATTTGCACTGGTTTAACATCTAATTTAAACCTCAGCAAGTGTGTGATAATTTTCCCGTTTCAAATTTGTGTTATCCTTGATATTGTATTTGCTTCTCTCTTTTGCTGATAATATTTGGGAAAGCTTGATATATTGACCGAATAGGTGATGTGTGGGTGTGCAGATGATGACACAACATTGTCACTCACTTGTATTCAGGGATATCCATGGTGTAAGGTCATCTGCTATGACGTCAATAGAACTGGAGAAGCCAATCACTGACACACTGGGATCTCCATCTTCTATGCGCAACCTTCACAGAGAAATCAGAGTACACATCACTATAATATCGCAGCATCGGACTGGCTACGCATAGATGATACAGAAAAATTAGTTTAAAGTCTGTTTCTCTCATGACGATGAAAAAGCGATAAATTCTTTAAAACTGGGAGCTGGATTTCCTAAGAGCAATTTTCTGTTTACTGTTTCATCATAACTCAGTGACATTGGAATTGTCCACGCTCGTATTTGCAAAGGCTAGAATAAAATTTGGAAGATACCTAGATGTAGCAAATAAAAAATAAAGCAGGCACGTCTCTATCAAAGGTAACTCAAGATTCTTAGCAGCACACAATGGGTTTTGATTTGGTATTAGTTTGTTCTTTTCTATTCTAGGTGGTTATAACTTGTCCCTATTTCACATTTCTTCCTTCCCTGCTTCTAAGCTGCCTTTGGAACACTCATCCAAAACTTTCACACTGTCAAGAAAATGTGTGGTCCATCAAACACTACGAAATCCAAGTGCAGGGTCATTTGCAGTATTGTAGCTCAGGATGGGTGATGTCAACATCTCATTGGTTACAGCGGGAGAAGCCATTAATTTCCCTTATGACAAGGGCCAATAATAGTATTCATGTGTGGATTAGCAACATGTATCCCAATCTGGAGCAGAAAAGAAGCCACAATGTGCAATCATTGCCCTGCATATGAAGTAGTCGGAGATATCAACCACAGGTTAGTTCTACAATTACATGGAGATTCACATTCTGCTCTACCGAACTGAGTGCTCGAACAATCTCGAAAGAAATGGCACACCTCCTCACCAACCTCGTCATCCTATGGATTAGTGCTCACGTGACTATCATGAGGAATGTGGAGGATCCTCATCTAGGCAATGGTCCAGGAGGCATGTCGACAACATATACTAGATTGAATAAGCATCAACCACATGGATAATGAAGGAACAGATGGCCACAGTGCCAAGGATCTCCATTGTACTAGCACACACTGGCATGTCCTTTGATGTCCAATGAGCCCATATCCCACAAAACTGGCATTTTCCATGCCCATCTTTAAAGATCAGGGTCATGGTTATGCCGCTGGTGGGTCAGCCAAACTGGAAATTTCATATCATAAATTGCACTACTTAAGATTTAATGTCTTTATTTGACAATGACTTTATAGATGGTAATTAAAAATATAAGACAAAAAAGAGGGGGAAAAAATGGAAAAAAATTAATAGTTTTCTAAAAAAAAACCACAATAAGATCCACAAATAAGTAACATTGAGACTCTGCAAAAACAAGTTTGCTGGTAAAAATCAAAGAACATGTCATTGGACATGGTCTGTTTCATATTGTGGCCAGTTGTGTTGGCTCCCTCCTAGAATTGCACACCAATTGTGTGGAGAGCCAAACCGGCAATGTGTTTTCTGACAGGCCACTTTGTGCAACCTTGATGTCTTTTTAGCTAAACCTTTAGAGAGGCTACAGGGATCCATGAAATCTGCTGGAGATCCTGAAGTTCATATTTTGGGCTTCTATTAAGAACTAGTTAATGATCCCTGGCATGTGATGTGATTCCAGATAATGTAACTCTGTCCTCCATGCTAAATATTAGCTAAAAATTTCAACTTCAACTATTTCATCTTGACCATTTTGTTCCAGACCATCAATGCAGAGAGAAATATTGGTGGCCTCAAATTAGACTCTAAACCCTCTGTGTATTTCTATTCTGACTCAACTGCTGTTTTTAGAGTAACGGATGGGTTAATTTTTTTTTTTTTTTTTTTTTTTTTTTTAATTAGTGAAAGGTTATATATAAGTTAAGGGTATTATTGACTGATATTGTACACACAAATTTTTTTTATTACGAATCGTTCATTTCAAATTTGTCATTGAAACAAAGACATTAGTAACTACGAATAGCTAAGGATATATTCATAGAAAATGGCTAATGATACATAACTTTATAGGTACCACAGTTCATCCAATTTGACTACATTATCTATTTGCAGATTGAATTATTATATTTCCAGACCCACTAGACAAATTTCCAGCACTAATTCTTTAATTCCCATTTTAGCTGCATCAACTTCAAAAGTTGAATGATGGAGGTCGATTCACTGTCCTTGCAGGTAGATTTAGCCAATTAGTCCAGTACACCACAAAGTTTAACTAATATTTTGAAAAAATTATCAGATCCACTCAAGAGTAATGATAGATTGCTCTGGTGCATAGTGTGCACCTTCTGAGTTAACATTATATTCATTGCATTTGCCTCACTGAGAAGGTGAGATAAGAACGGTGGGAGCGTAAAGATGTGGAGCTGCAGGGTTGAACAAATGGTTTTTCTCTATTGAAGATTACAGAGGTGAATGGGAAAGCTTTCAGAATTAAAGATTATTGTAGTTTAGGGAATAGTGTCCCACCTCTGCGATGAGTATGGTGATTTTGTGGAGGTAGAATTGATCTAAAAATTTCTGTCTACACTCTTTCTATTGTTAGCCTATTTGCACTGTGAGTCTAAAGTTGTTATAATTTTGTTTATCTTTCGCTATGTTGTTGGTGGTGGTGAGAGGGGGGAGAGGAAAGTTATAACTAGCTGTGATTAGATAGTCGTGGAAGTGATGAATATAGGATGTCAGTAATTAGAACATCATAGCTGAAAATATCTCTTGAAAAATCATGAGATGACTAAATCACAAAGGTTAGAACAAGCAACATTTGGGACACAATATAAAAAAGGACCAAGTTGCTTGTTGTCATAGCAACATTAGATAGTATTAGTCTTTGATTTCCACTATCACGACATCATTCTCTTTCAACTTCAGAACATCATGATCGGATTTCACTGGATGAAGTTCACCATCCACTTTCCTAGTAGACATGCCTGTACAATAAACAACAACAGAATAAATAAGTGCTGGTCCAATGTAACAAAACATGCGAGGTCCGGATGTAAAAAAAAAAGTTAGTTTTGCTCGATTTGCAACATCAACATAAGATTAGTTGGTAAAAGAGGAGCATGGCACATAAAAATCGTTATAATTTTACCATAATAAACAATTTCAATGTCTGTATGTATATTTGATACCTTCTCCCTAACGCTTCGGCATAGCAGGTTTAAAATGTTAGGGATTGCTCACAAACACACTGGCCCAGATTGGAGAAAATATGGTTAAGGCTAGGATCAAGGAAAGAGCATAAAGCCATTGAATACACTACCATATTCATGAGCAACTGCACACTGGTATTTTGAAGTTGAATTCCAAAGTATATTAGTAGAGGTGGTTGTGTTCATAAACCACAATTTGGGAGTCATCAGGACCCTAGTGACTACTATCAACTAAAGGTTTTCTGCATGCAAATGACCTTGTCTGACTTCACAAGAGGAAACGTTCAAAGAGGTGGATACTACCCTCACAATAGCACTAGCCGATCTGGATCTATACATCAAGTACTATCTCTGAACAAAACCTGGTAAAAACCAAACTAGCAGCATTCTATTTCAAGTGCACGCAGGCCAATCATGAGCTGAATGTCACATGGGATGACATCAAACTAGGGAACTCTTGCATCTCAGTTTAACTTGGTGTCAGACTTGACACCAAGTTAAGCTGCAAGAAATTTATGTGAAAAATTGCTTCATGGAAGAATCTAATCAACTAAGTTCACGGTTTAAATTGCAGTGCTCAGCATCACCATGAACATTCCACACAACAGCAATAGCTCGGTGTATCTCTGAATACTGTTGTCCGGTATGGTGTCAGTCAGCTGACTGCACAGTTTCACGTTGCCACGAATGACACATGCCATCTTGTAACAGTATGCATCTGCCTAACACCAACAACGGATCTATACAAGCTGTAGGTAATCACACTACCTGAGGTCTGGCGACAAGTAGTTGCACAACAACAAAAAACAGAAACCATTATCATCCATGGAGGGGATGTCTATGAATTTGTGTTTGTCACACTTTGCATGAAGTTGAGTTATAGTTTCATGAATAATATGCAGATGCTGAATACAAAAATATAAGCAGTTAACAAGAAAGTATGGTCTGAAAAATGGGAGACAACCAACAGTGATTATAATTGCTACAATGTCTTACCCAAGAACAAATACCATCTGGATGGGTATCTTGAATGGAGGAACTAGCATATGACAAAATGAGTTTGATGTGGGAAAGTCGAGACATTATCTGCAAAATTGGTGTGGGGCTACATTGATGATGTGTATAAATGTGGCCTGCGAATGTGTGCCTCAACCATGTCCTGACCACATGCAAACACAAAAGTACCAGACTGAGCACCGAAAACGTTGGTGACACAAATGTTATAATCTGGATCTTGCTTTGAAGAACAGCAGTCATGATATGATGTGAAAGGTGCATTTATAATATCTACTCTGAAAATGAGACAATGCCCATCCACCCCCTTCTACGCCAAAAATAAAATATTTATAGCCAGGTGAGTGCATCAGGACAATAATAACTAGAGGGGCATTAGTAATGTCTACTTGGAGCACAAACCCCCAACCACTCTCTATATCAAGCATTTAGAAAACTAAACAAGATTGTAACTTCAGGAGTCCAGAAGCTGACAGAAAATCAACCTGTAGGATTCTTTTCTCAAAATAAACATAAAACTTTATAATTATTTTGTGGTTCCAATGTCAAATAGCTATATTCACATTATTTTACCACATAAAGTGAGTGCACACTAGAACCACCAAAAAAAAGGTTTACACCAGTGTTGGCAATGACTGAGTATCAAGGACAAATATCCTTAAATTAATACGTTTTGATATGCATACACATGTTATTCCCTGAGGGAGAGGTAGTGTCTGTGTTCAGTACTTGATAAACTCTATCTCATTGACTTCAATTATTCCCTCTCTGTAAGCATTTCAAACCCTATCACATAGTCCTGGGAATGTGCTGTGACATGATTAGAAGTTTATACATCCATGTCTATATTAGAGCATGAGCCAAACACCAAAATTTGGGCCACCACACTAACTGTGGGGAGGGGATGGGGGGGAGCAATGGTGATAAGATGTTGGATAAGGCTCACTTTTATGTTAGGGGAAGATGCCCATATAGCTGGAAAAAATATGACATCCTTGCGTATGTGGTAGTTTTTGGGTTTTTAAACACTTTTGGAAACGAACCCCTCATTGATGTTTTATCATGCATTTTAACATGTGCAATTTTCATTAAATTAATTGATGGAAGGTGGTGAATTACTATTTATCTTTTGATACTACTTAAGAGGTAATATTTTAGATTGTTGACTGTTATAATAGTTAACATGATTTTGGAGCATGAAATTTGCATATTAAATTGACATTTTTTTCCCCAGGATCTGCAAAAGGCTCTATTCCTGTCCTATCTTCAAAAAAGTATCACATTTCCTTGCTAGTGTTTAATAGTTTCAGGGCCTTTGCCTTCCTTTGCCTCTGAAAGCATTAACATTGTTGCATCCACACTGCGCATGCATGCCAATAAACACCCTGCATGTATCTTTAATGAGTATGTATTGTATCAATATCAATGAACTTCATACAGGTTTTTGTGCACACTTTCCAAAACAGTTGTACATTTATTTTATCATGAAATGCCAAAATTATGAATATGGTTGTGTTTTCTGAGTGGATCAAAACTGCTTGATATCTTCCCTTGGCAGCATGAGCTGCATGCAGAAGTAGGCATCTATCAGTTTCTTCTTGTCGACATGCCACACTGATTTTGTCACCTATTTTTCTGATTGCTGGTGGCTGTTATATCTGCTCTTACTTGTGTAGCTTGTTTAAGCTTTTTGTTTAATATGGAATATTTTTATACTTGCTGACCTTATTACAAAATATGCAGAATACAGTATAAACTTTCCTGTCTGAATGATCTCTTTGTGCTAGCTTGCTCAGAGTCTGATGAGATGTTAACTTCATTTATTTTGGGAGAATCTAAGTCCATGATACATATTTGGTGATAGAATCTTTTTTGAACTCCCTTATCCCCAAGATATCTAGCAATGTCGAGAATTGAGGTATGATTTCTCACTCTGGCTCTATGAAATGCTGTAACCTCTGATTCTAAATTTATAGGGCCAAAGGGATTATCGTTACCTTCTGTAGAGCAAGCTGTACAAATAATAATTGTTTTTGGTTTTCTTCCAATAACTAAGGTAGGCTTTGTACAAAGCAACAGGACCTGAGATATATTACTGGAATAAAAATTTGAGATTTAGTTTCTAGTAACAACTGCCAATATGTGTTATTTGGTTCCTCAGATAATTCCAGTTACTTAAATTGTATTTCTTTGAAGATGTGTTACAAGTTTTCTTTCATTACTTTTAATGAGCCAACATTAAGATGTGGTCTAATTACCACTTAGTTATATATATAAGATTAAAACATTTACTTAAATTATCAAGAAGAAGCACGTTGAGTTAATGCTGCAAAGATATTGTGTTATGTTCTAATTAAGTAAATTTGAAAATTAGAGTGTGTTCATTAAAAGTGCCATTAAATCCAAAAGTTCCAATTTTGGCTAAGCTATCATACATTTACTATCTATGGTGGTACATTATATACCTTTTCAAAAGGTAAAATGAAGCTTTTTCAACAAAAATGTTACCAACCAACCTTCTGGCTCATGGATTATATATATCATTGCAAGAACACATCAACAGAGGAGTTAACCTAGATAATGTGAAGACACTACCAATGATTAGAAAGTGGACGTTTTTCAGAAGGGAAAAAGATTACTGAAAAACCATCTCATTTTAACTGCTAATTCTAACTAGGTGCTCTACCATATTTCCGAGGGAAGGGTTTACATTAGTTTATTTCGTCACACCATTTTTCTATTGAAAAAGCTAAAAAAAATTTTTTACCTTAGAGAAAGAAAAGATGCCACAGGTCTAAAGCTAGATTTGTACATCCAATTTGAATCTGTGAGTAACATGGTGTAGTTTCCATCTGGACACCCTTATTTCTCTTCAGGTGGAAGGCAAAAGTGCCAAAATACTTGGACCTAGGTATTCCCTATTCAGTGTGGCTATTCCTACTAGCACCTCCTCCTGTGGGCTTAAGAGGGTATATCACACATATCTTAGCACTGGGAGTGAAATAGATTGAGTCTCACCTGCCAATCCATTTCCACTGGGAATATCAGACTTAAAGGGCCCAGAATGTTACTTGAGCAAACTCTTGGACTTAGGTTGGGTCACTCTGGGCCATACTACTTTCCTGCCATGCCATGGAAGCTAAATATTACCAGCTCTTGAGGGTAGGCTAATCCTACACAGTGGATAGATTATTTTCTCCAAAAGGAAGAAGCTACCTGATTACATCTCTTTGTGTGGGCATATCAAATAAAAATACTCAAATTATATGAACTAATCATGGTACATCTTATGCTAATAGAGCTAGTGGTGTATATATATATATATATATTCATACATACATACATATATGTATGATATCCGGCCAAATGGCTATTAGGATTTAGTTGAAAGTTGACCAATATGATATTCAGGCAAGGGAACGTAACCTGAGCTATGTCCCATTGCTCCACACCTCATTGTTTAAGTGGAGTCATTAAAGGAAGACCAAAAAGGCTCTTCCAAGTCTTCAATTTTATACTCATCAAAGGGAATTCGTATGGTTCACACCATACCAATTTAAAGAGATACTAATGAATTTTAACATTGCCCACCAAGTTAACAAGATAAAAAAAAAATCAGCATTTTCAAAGGGAGAATAAAATTTGTTTAACTCAGGAATAGTGTTCCATGATATTCTATTTCTACATGGGACTGCTGCTTTGGGAGAGCACATGAAGGTACAAAATTCTGTGCACCACCAAACCACCCACCCCCCCCCCCCTTCACCCACCCTACCTCCACTTACCACTATTCCTGTACAAAAAAATTAAGTTTCTGTACAACAAATATAAGGGCTATCAAAGATTTCACAGAAAGAATAGTGCTAAAGAAGGCAAAAATAGTGTGTTAAAACATCTTATTGCTGAAAGAGCCACAGTCAACGTATCATTATGAAAAATATTCCAACAAATATTTCAAACCAATCTTGGTGGGGTGTGACCACAGCTGGACTTCCCATCACCATTGCCGGATTCATTCCAATTACAATTTTACTATCACAAAAATAAGTCTTTATACCAAAGAAGGGCATTTCAAAGAATAAATCCTTGTTAAGCATGTCAATAAGCCAAAAAAGAAGTTACTAAAAAAAGGCATGCAATTGCCAAAATTCACTGTTGCTTAAATGATTGCAGATTATGCACAAACATGTAAGAAATGCCCGCTCACTAGACATGTCCTCCACTAACAGCTATTTTCATAAAAGACATGACCACCACTGCCACACGTCTACCAGTAATACATGTCCTTCTGCATAATATGCCATCCTATAAAGCCTATCCTCATGCTCGCCATGCCTTCAATTAAGATATATCCTTCAATAAATCATTTGTTTCCTTAAACATGTCCACTGTACTCCTACTAAATATGTCCTCATATGATATATGGTTTCCAATAAGGCAAACCCTGCAGTAAAATGTGAGACATCTTGAACCGCAAAACATGCCTTCTTACAATAAATATCCACATGAAGAACATGTCCTCCAGTAAGACATGTCTTCCAGTAAAACACAACATATTGTGAAATATGCCATTCTGAAGACATGCTCTCCACCAATACAAGATATTCCATAAGAAATCTCCTCCTACAAAGCATGGTACTCCAGAAAAAAAAGGGTACTCAAGAAAAAAATGTTTTCGCAAAATCCATAAAAGAATTTTGTAACCAGAGCCCATGGAAGGCCTAGCAAGCAATGCGGCTGTAGTCCACAATGGTGCACCAATGTGAATAATCAAATTTTTTGACATTAGACATACAAGAATGCAAACATAATTTGAACCCTGGTTAGAGAGTGGGCTAAATTCCAAAAGTCCACACCTCTTCCAATTTCAATGTCATTATACACCGGGTAATGCTGAGCATGCTTGCAAGTATGTTCCATTATTACACAAAGAACATCATTTTCATCAAACAACTTTCTAGCTAACAATAAAGCATTGCACAAATCAGCAGTATTGCTGAATAATTCACCATCTCCATGAAGATTTAATTTGTATACCTTATCTATATATACTCACACACTTACCTATGATGTGCTCCCCGGAGCACCCCCATTTTCTTGTGCTCCATATTACCAGGGAGTTGTAGAGGTTATAATAATCAGCGATCTTCAAGATATAGGGTTTCTGAAGCAACAGGATGAAAGGGAATGTATTAAAAATAAAATGCAAATGTCAAGATAAATTTGAGTATGTCTCCAATAATTGGACAGACAATTGAGATTCACATTAATGCTGTCATTGACATAAATATACTGTAGTAGAACAAATCAACAGGCATCTGACAAGAACAATTACTTCTTTACTGGTTTCCAATCACTTCTAACAAACACAAGTTCAAATTGCTTGAAAGCTGTAGTACTCCAACTTGGCAAGATGTAAAAATGCAATCAAAACATCTATTTACCTTTGAAAAAACCTCTTTACTTGGAGTGATTCACTAATGGACTTACCTGTGTCTGGTTCAATATTTCTCGTAAATATAAACACTACTTTCCCATGGCTGCTAATAGCAAAGCTACACAGAGTGTACACTTTAATTAGAATATATATTTTAACACTTATCTTGCGATTGTTGACAGGGAAACTAAAAACAATATTGATCCACTGTAATTGCATTGCATCAATTTCTTTCCATTGCTACTAGTTTGAAAGTAAAAAAAAAGTATTTAATTGGAATAGATGTCATATCACTTCTTTTCCATTCTTGCTAATCGTTAAGCTATAGACATGCACTAAATTGGAATGATAATTTTAAAACCATAACAATGAACTTCCACTGAATAATCAATTCTCACTCACCTCTTCTGGAGCTTGTCGTTTCAGCTTCATTCCGATATTTATTGGACCAGGGTTACATGTCTCAAACTGAAACACAGCATTGTTGAAATTCAGGCCATATGGAGAGCGTTCGGTCGTCACAGCATGACCCATGACCACAATTGTGTACTTAGAGTTCGGATAGAACGTGTTTTGAGGAATGAACTCTGCTTTCGCTAAACGAGGATCAAAGTTGAATCTACCCTTTACAGCACTGGTTGGGGGAGAAACATCATTACACGTAACCTAGAAAAAAAAATTAGTTAATTCAGTGCTTCAATAAATGCACATATAGGAGCTCTGCATGAAGGAAATTAATCTGTTTATACTATGTAGTAACTTCTTGATCTGTGCACAATTTAAAACTATTGGAGACGTATTGATAAAATTAGTTAAATATATAATGCAACTGGAGACGGAATTATAACAGAAAAACCAAAGACACTGGTGATTCAGTGCTTAGCTATGCTAGTAAAGAAAAAGAAAGTAAAGACTTTCCTGGCATTGATTATTACATCGACTTCATTACTCATGCTTAAAAATGGAAGTAGCACTTAATGAAAACACAGAAGACACTATCAGAAATTTTATTTCATAGTGTTAGAATAAAGGGGAGAAGCTTTCAACACACATTTATGTATTGTGTGTTTCTGGATATGGAAGTGTGATCCTAGCAGGAGGAGGTAGTCTAGGAAACCAAGAGGATATTTGCACAATCCATGAATGCTCATGCACAGGCTTTCGAATTCCCCATTAACCTCATTGGACGTCAGGAATAACTCCAACATAATATTCTGATAAATCATTTGGGATTATTCTCAGGTATATTAAGAAATTTTAACATCCACAGATAATAAAAGATAGGCTGTTCTGACATGCATAAAAAATACTTTAACTGCAGAGAGAGATCCTTGAAAGTAGTAAAAGCTGGAATGCTGCACCAGGAGACATCACAGGGGTGAGCAAACCAATTGCATATTGTAGCAGGGAGTTACTTTTACGAGATTCCTCTGACAGCACTCTAGTCAAACACTCCTTTTACCCTGGCTCAGTGTGTGCAACGTGCCTCTATATTGCGTGGTTCAGCACAAATACTATGGCTAAAGTCATTATCATGTTCACATACCTGGATTCTCCAAGTGCTTATGCTGTTTCTCCTCTAAGACAATTTCACCAAGCGACAGCAATAATACTAAGTACAAATTGTTGACTGGAAGCAGGCTACATATATATATATATAGACATACCCAGTGGTAGAGCAAAGGGTTTTTCAGAGGTTTCCATTGAGACCACCTTCTCAACGGAACAGTCAGCATAATTTCTATCACAATTTTTTATAATTTCTACTGCCATTATAGAGAATTGATAACCTAACTATCATATCGTTAGTGCTCATTTTATTTAGCTGATACAGAAATGCACAATTAGTAGATAGATAGATCATTCAAGTCTTAGCTAATGTATGGGGGGCTCATTTTGCAAAAATTCTGCACTCATTCAATTCAGCTCAAAGTTCATTGAAGTGGTCAAACTTTTATATTTTTTATGTAGGTATGACTTGTCGACTCAGAATAAACATTTCAAATAAATTGTTCCAGTCCAAGAGACTAAGCAAGCTCACAATGCTCAGTGTCAAAGGAAATTTAGATGCTTAAAAATTTGGATAATTTGTCTGAATTCCCAAGGAAGTAAGGGTGCCTCCAAGGAAATTGTGACACCTTAGTCTTTTCTTACGGAAGATATATCACTTTCTGGATCAAAGTTCTAAGATGTCTACTATAGAACATGTGATGAGCACACCTTGTCCATGGAGGGGTAACCCTTAGAAAACTTAGCTAATCCTGCTCATAAGCCAGAACTCACACTGATTTCAAATGTTTCTAGGACACTAAACTTGGCAAAGTAGGATGCCACATTATCTCTTAGCATCAATTGAATTGTTATTTTATCACAGCTATGCTTTTCATCTTCACTTGTTATACACTTTCATGATTATGTACCAAGCATAATAAAGCTTGTCAGTATTCATTTGAAGAGTAAACCAAGGGTTATTTCCAAACTCATGTTAGGAAAAGGATACCAAAGTGAAAGTGACAACAACAAAAAAAAAAGGTAATATTTCTTTAATACTGTATCCACCACTGATGTCTGAGAACTCAATTAATTTCTCATCTGGGGTATACTAGTACAAGTATACTCTCTAAATAACAGAATTTAATGGGTCAATGTTTATGATCTGTGCAGCTTATCCATGCCAGCAGTCTCCAATACAGTATTGGAGCTTGACCAAATGAACATAATGAAAAACTGAGGCAATAACAATATAGAGAATTGGGCATGGCAAAGAGGCTACACCCACAATTTAAATATTTAAGTTAAGTAAAAAAAAAGGCCTCTATATAGCTATGATTCTATAAACAACAATATATTACTCACCTCAAACAACTTGCTCATGTTCAACATTTCTACTTCATTGTCAAAAACCACAGATATGGTGGCTCCCAATGGGACATCCTTCTCATTATCCCTAGGTAGGCTCTCAGTGATATGATCCTTTAGATCATCTGTGGAGTTTTCAAACTCAGGCATATATTCTACAGAAAATATTTTATAGAATGTACAAATGGATAGAATAATCCGGCAAGCTATAAGGAATCACTAAGTAGATAGAATAAATGAAACCGAAAGAGAGGACAAATTGCTAAAACTGGAATAACTCTCCAT
This sequence comes from Gammaproteobacteria bacterium, assembly GCA_965206195.1. GTDB lineage: Bacteria > Pseudomonadota > Gammaproteobacteria > PS1 > Pseudothioglobaceae > JAAOIF01. The sequence continues at coordinate 16,786 of CBDBIZ010000009.1, read as the reverse complement.
TATATGTAAGAATGAGTTTAGTACTAACCTTAAAAGATGAGGAAATATGAAACCGTACAGGATTGAAAGTGGCACCTTAGCTTGTAAGTTATGATATATATTCAGGAGATATGCTCAACCTATTATTATGAACCATTGTCAATTTGCAAGTCACCACTTAGAGCCTTGTAAATTTCAAAATTCACAACGCGCATGAGCACCATCTAAATAATCAAGCAACCTGCGTAACAGCTTGGCCAGAACAAACGCTGTGGCTGTAAACGCTGTGGCTGTAATCGCTGTGGCTGCAAACGCTGTGGCTGCAAACGCTGTGGCTGCAAACGCTGTGGCTGCAAACGCTGTGGCAGAAAATGCTGTGGCTGCTAAGGTTTCCACCACACACTCAAGTTGCAGGAGGTCCTAATTTGGTTAAACTTTGCAATGGGGTATTACTACTACTGGCTACTTTTTTTTTTTTTTTTTTTTTTTTTTTTTTTTTTTTTTCCTGTAACTTGTTTTCCTGTGAGTGCATGTGTTACTTTGGCTGGAGGTTTCCAGATTTTTTCCATTATGCTGTTCTGAATAATAAAATGAATGATAATGCTAGGTGCAGACAGCAAAAGGGTCCTTTCGAACTCTACTATATATACTATACTTCCACCTCTAACAGTGGTTGGCTTACCAAAATTATGTAATTCAATGGAAATAAATTAGATAAAATCATTATGGACTTTGACAATATAACATAACATCAAGATGACACTTTATATTTGGAATCCACCTACAAGTTGTCCTTGACTAAATGAATATTTGGTCACAAAATTTCATGCAACAAAATAAAACAAGAAAAAATTGAAAACAATGCTAATTCTTATAATGAATCACAAATGTCAGTCATCTGTGTTCCTGGGATTCTTCTTGGCCACATGGACAAATTGTGATGAAACATAGCTTGAATATTTCCTATTACACCAGGATGTGCCTGAAAAAAAATTAAGTTTGGATTGGACTAGGGCATGAGCTTAGGCAAGAATTTTCCTGCATTTTTGGTAAAGAGTTATCTTGATAAAGCACAGGATGGAGCAATATATTCCTTAATGCCCCAGTATGTAACCAAAAAAAAGTTTGATTTAAAAAAAAAAATTTGACTAGAAAAATAAAATGGAATTTATGGCTACACTTCTAAAGTGAATTATGCACGAAAATTATCAAACTTATGGACTCCATTTACCATCCTGTCCATGAACTCGATGAACTGTAAGGCTGAGGATTGTCAATCTTTCAAACTTCCACTCATTACAACCAAAAACAATTCACAAGACAATATCCGTAACTTGATATAATGAACATCTGCAGCTGAAGAAACATCACTATTCTGGGGAACTGGAGACAACATAATCATAAATCTTTCTCTGGGTTTGTAAGGTTTAAAATGCCCCCAAAAAAATGGTATCTAGGCCAAACCCTTGGCTGTGGGCTTGGTCCAAATCATTGTACCAAAAAAAAATCCTCTCTTCCTGATAGTCAATTACTATTCCAAGAATGGTTTTATCCAACCATTTTGGGATATTTGATCACACCTCTTCCTGCGGGCATGTCAGGCCAAAAAAGTCAAAATAGTGTGATCTATTTTTGTACTTTTGGATGGTCAAATTCTTAGACTTAACTATAAATGAGAAAAGTGCTGGTCACACTTGGTCACACCTCTTCATGAGGGTATGTCAATTCCCAGGCACAACATAGGGTAAGTCTACTAGTATATAATAGCAAGATTATTGTGGACAAAATTATATTAAATCTGTAAGATAACTAGAAGCTCTCTAAGGATAGAATTCCACAATATATATCATCTGTTTATTCTCCTGCTGGTTAAGAGATTTGTTGACTTCATTTAAGATATTTCTTACATAAAGTAAACTAAAAATGTAATTGCTGTTTTTTTACATCAATTATGTAGTTGTTATTGTAATAGAATTGAGGGAGTGGATAGAGTTGCAAAATAGTGTATATGCACAGGTGGAAACATAACATGTTTTCATAAACAAGAGTGATCCCACACTAAGAACTGTGGCAGATAATTACTAAAATATTTATTAAAAGTAGCATTTTATGCCAAGCAAAATAATTATTCAGAAAAAATTTGAGATGAGGTTAAAGTTGTGGTAACATTTAAAATTTTAGGTTTCTATACAGTAAAAGTACATAATTGTAACCACAGGGTTTCCATATTATTTTTTTAAATTTTGATCTACTGATTTCGGTCATTCCAACAGTCCAAAAAAAATAGTTGACCACCCAGTTGTAACTCTTAAACGTTACAATTGGCAAGAATATTTTCACACCCAAACATCTATATTATTATGAAAGCAAACTTTCAGTTGACTCACCAAAATGGGCCAAACCCATGCTCTCGCTGACGTCAGAAACCCTCACTGCTGGCAGGTCTTCCGCTGTGGGACGCCCACTTTCCATACCGCAATCCGGTACTTCTCAAACACCGTTGAACTTAGCTGCTGACCAAGATGCTGACCGTGATGGCACGAGGTACTCAATACAATGGCCACACTGAGCATGCGCTGTAATATATTCTTTCTGGGATATTTTTAGCAGAGTACATTTCAACGTGGATATGGAGTGCTGAAGAAAAACGACCTTTTACCTTCTAACCTTAAGAACAAATCATAGCTCAACGCTTAACCGCATTAACTTGGTTTCTTCCCCAATATACCTTATAAAGTTAAAAAGAAAAAAAAGGCAGTGCTAGCTACTTACGTAGTTAAATTTTTTTTTATTTCCTCACCGCATGTGCGGGCTGGCCTGTCAGGCTCCTCACAGGGATTCAATGACAAAGCCCACTATTTGCTGGATAAATTTGCCTATTTAGTTGACAATATTACCCTTAATGTTTGTTTAACTATTGATCTGCTATGTGAACCAAATGGATGTATGGTCCACCTTGGTCCGGAATGTATGGGGTCCATTTATCAGGGTTGCACTGTTTCTTAACACTTTTATGGTTTTATGGTTGTATCCATTGGATACAAACATATTGGAGTTCATTCAAGTGAATTAATTCCAAAGTTAAAAGTTGATAATTACCTTTTCAAAGGGTGTGGTAATTAGGCAGTTAAAGGCTGGTATAGACTTTTGGCAAAATTTGATCAAAATTGGTGCATTTAGTACAATGTGACCAGAGAGGGCTCCACTAAAAGTATGGAAGAAGTGATAAAAGAGCGGACTTATTATGAGTACACTCGTTGTATTGTTTGATGATGTGAATATATGCACAATAAAGCATAACCTGTTGTTAACAAATTCTTGGTATTGAATATTTGTGGATGACCATGACGTTCAGGATGAGATGCATATGCCATAGATTTTATCAGGTGTTGTAGGAATGCAGAGGTCTCATTAACTCCTATTAGGATGCTGTGGAAACTCATCTGGTAATTTTCGATCTGCACAATAGACAAGTTTCATACACAAGTTTGGCAGCTCAGCACCCAGCATCTTCTATCTGGTAAAATATTTTCCATGTACAATTAAGATAAAACATGTAAAAATATCTTATCAGTTGTTGGTAGATTGGGGAACGGGAGGGTTGTTAACTAATGTGCCTGTCTATTTGCGGCACATCAAAATACAGCAAGTTGCCAAGTTAATGACAGACTCACAGATGGAAACCTTAAATTCATGAAAGATTAAGACTGCCACGATCTTGTTTGTTAACTCAATCACAATTTGAATCATCCCTTACATTGATAAAAGATGAAATTTGTGTGCGTTGTCTAAGTTTTGTTACACACGGGTGATAGGGAATATTCGTACAATCATCAAAATCACTTCCCGTATAAACACACACACAGAGGTAAGCAGACAAAGGTGATTTATCATTACTACTATTAATATAATTAAATTTTCTTTTTTTTTCATAATCATTGAACTTACATCCTAATTATATGTCAAAGAAATACTCAGTTGTCATTGCCATGTCATCACGTGGGTCAGCATCTTGCCTAGCCCTTACACCCACCCCACCAGGTATGGGCATTAGATTTAGATATTTGCTTTATTTAAATGAATTATGGGTTCATGTAGCACATACTAAACATATGAGGTTTACAATTTATGCAATTACAAGCTTCAGCTGTTATCACAAAGCACGAAATTAGAAACTTCTATTAGATATTCATGCAATTAATAAATTCCACTGTTGTTATATTATTCAAAACATGGAATGGTGTCAGATTACATTCATGATGCACCCAACCTAACCTTCCTTGCACACATAAATTCAATCGCTACTAAATAAATTAGGAGCTAGAAGATCAACGTAATGAAAACAGTCTAAGTACTGCATTTCATGCCACCATATTAAAATTTAATGACTTCGGAATGCAATACGGACAGTTTCTTTCCAAAAGTAAAAGAACCACATATAAAGGTTTCCATCACTAATTCTAGAAATTAGAGAAGACCTCTCCTCCCAGAAAATCATTTATTTGAGACCAAAAAACAAACAAAAGTAATTTACTGCAAGCCAGGTGTAAACTACACTTGTGCCCATACAGCTCTTTATGGTGAAAAGAACAACAAACAGATAAACTTGACCATACCATATATGAACAGTTACTACTTGTCACAAAATAACATCTGGAATTGTGGTGAAACCTTTCAAACTCAGTCAGAAAGGACAGACCCTAAACAAAACAACTCAAAACTAAACACATTTCCAGTAGTTTAGTTCTCCCAATATTCTGGTTGATCCTGCATTTTTTCACTTGATCCAAATGAAATTGCCTTGTTTAAGTCATCGAAACATAAGAATTATTGATATGAAGATGGTGATGCTTGAATAAAACAGTATGTATAACTTCAACACATGAATATTGTTCACAAGGTGATGTGTGTGATGTGGGTTTTGCCTGGAGTACATTCAGACTGCTGCATTGTCTTAAGAGAAATTGTTGTCACCAACCAATTGCTACTCTATGTCAACGTTGAATGCTGCCATGTTGAAACACAAGATTAGACAAAAATATGTGGAAGTAGGTTAATGGCATTATGCGATAATGAACCCTGAGGTTTCAGGATGTACATGAGACCGTGCCTTCTCATGCAGTGTCTGTTACTCAGCCTCCAACAATAGACAGAGAGGGAAAGAAGTTCAATGGTCTATCAGTGGTAAATTTGGTGCATGTTATGTTTGTCAGAGCAGTTCTGACCTTGGAGTTAGTGACAGTCACTGCAGGTAGCATAACTAGACAATCTCATCTGTGACGATATATAATTTGTAAACTGATACCTGCATGTGCCTTGTAGGAGCTAGTATGGCACATATATAGGAAGTTACAGCTGCCCATTGCCACTGGCACCATCCCCATAAGTGATATATAGTAAAGAGTCTACACAACCAAGGTGTAGACGATAATGGGTTATGTATGTCTGTCCTTCTCTGTCTGTTTGTTTCTCTTTCTGTCTGTCTGTTTGTCAGTCAGTCTGTCCGTCTGTCTGTCTGTTTTTCTGTCTGTCTGTCTGTCTGTCTGTCCGTCTGTCTGACTGTCTGTCTCTCTCTCTGTGTCTGTTTGTCTGTCTCCCTCTGTGTCTCTCTCTCTGCCTCTCTGTCTGTCTGTCTATCTGTCTGTCTGTCTTTCTGTCTGTCTGTCTGTCTACTGTCTCTCTGTCTGTCTCTCTGTGTTGAATCTATTTTAGGACTCATTGAAAGATGCTTCCTCTCTCACTTGAGGGACAAGTCCTTCATCAATAACATGAAGGTACAAAGGTTGTGATGTAAATCTGTCTGCCATTTTTGTGGTCCACTCTCTCACTCTCTGTGTGAATTGCAGTACAGAGGGAACTGTTGTAAGAGAGGAAGAGAGAGAAATGTTGTTGTGGCCAGTTTGGGCCCCAGGCCCAAAAAACAGCTGAAGCAAAGCATTGTTGTTTCTCCTGTAATAACAAGGTAGAACTGTTATTTTTCTGATAAAAATATGGTGGAACATTTCTCTGCGTTTATTGTAATTAGCTGACCATTTACACATTCACCTGTGAGGTTGACAATATTGTGGTGTATAGAGCAGGTAGTTCACCTGTTTGCAGTGCTTGTAAAGTTGGCTATTCATCTTTTATTTTTCTAAATTTATGCTCTATGGGGGGACACACCGGACCAATACCACACTCTGTTGAGGCATGCTGAATTTGTTGGACAATAACATATGCAGGTGATGTAGAGCGGGTTCAGCACTATGCTAGTGTGGACGCTAGAAAATGTTAGGGACCAGGAGTTGCTGGAGACCTGTTTCAAGTGTGGACAGGGCTTCAGACATGAATAATGAATGTGCTTTTTTACCTCTCCTTGCTTCTTTTTCATCTGTTTAATTTTTTTTATTTATTTCATTTATTTATTTATATATAGCCAGTCTATTCTTACTAATTATTTTTCACTCCCTTCCTTTTATTTCTTTTTCTCTTTATTGTGTATTTGCTTTCTCTTCCTCATCCTCTCATTCTTTTCCCTTCTACTCAGACCAAGAATTATCGTAACGATGCTTATGACTGGAAAACCCGAAAGACTTTGAGCTCTGTGCGGGAGGATGGTCAGAAGCTGAAAGTCGGGGGGCACCAGGTAAAGTTTGTTCTACCGTAACCCATTGAGCAGCACAAGTGCAATTCACTAAGGCAGGACTCAACCCTATGTGCTTACCATCACTAAGGGTGGACTCCACCTATGTGCTCACCATCACTAAGGGTGGACTCCACCCAATGTGCTCACCATCACTAAGGGTGGACTCCACCCTATGTGTTCTCCATCACTAAGGATGGGCTCCATCCTATATGCTCACCATCATGGTGGGCAAATATTTGTCTTTAGGAGGAGGTTAATTAATACTGTTTCTTACTATAGATAGGTTTGAATATTACCTGTTTATTATTGGCGCTGCTTAACATTGATTATTTATTATTGTTAATTTTTTTAAATATCATTTGTTTATTGATGCCTATCGTATTTATAATGGGGATATATTGGTGTTTTATAAAGGGATTTAATACTGGCATTTTATAATAGGGATTTAATATTGGTATTTTATAATAGGGATTTCATTTTGGCATTTTAAAATAGGGATTTTAATATTGGCATTTTATAATAGAGATTTTATATTTGTATTTTATAGTAGGGATTTAATATTGGTTGTTTATTATAGGGAAAATTGAAATGTTTGGTGTATATGCCTTAACCACAATAATATCTAATTGGGTTTGCTGTTGTAGCGATCATAGTCATCTGCATGTCAGATGAGAAATCAGATTGACAGTCTCCTTGAGTATTTTCACTACATATTATGTCTGAAAACGTTCAAGTTTGTCTTCCATCTTTTTCTCCAGCTATTATACGGTTGCTATACTCACTCTGCCTCAAATCCAAATTTCCATCGGAGAACTTACTGGCCCATACAGGTATGGTCATGCATGCAGCATGTTGCTATGAGTGACCGACTGGACATAGTTTTGGTTCATAAAAAATATTCTATAAGTTAAAAATAACTAGATCTTATTTTCTTTTGAATACACCCCCATATAGAATCCTAATCTGATCATGGTGCACTATTTGGATTCAGATGAGTATATAAGTTCAGCTACTCTCAAAAATCAGGTATACTACAGCCATGCTAAAGGCTACAGTATGCAAATTTATAATACTGTTCACTCTTCTTATTCAGATCAGGGGGATTACGTGGGTGTGTTTGTGTATGGGTGTGTGAGAGTGTGCATGTATGGGAGGTGAGTGTGTGGTAAATGTATGTGTATGGGTGGGTAGATGTGATGGTGTCAGTGTGTGTGTGTGTACATGCTGTGGGATTGCAGAAATGACTGGTCTACTATTCTTACCTCCACTCATATCTAACTTCCTCCATAGAACTTTGCCCCTAGCCTTGACCCCAAACTGACCCCTACTGATTGGTCCATGCTGACAATCAGTGACTGCAACCACTGCTCTCTCCTTGACATGAACAAGGAGGCGGCCATCACCATGACTCTGCTCTCCCAACTCTCACAGGCTCTTGGTGCCTACCTCTGTTCTGGCTCCTCACTGGAGGATATCCTGGTCGCTAACACACCGGCTTTCCGCTTGACATGTTTGAAGACTGTCGTTCAAAGAAACCAAAAAGTGTGGCCAAGAAAGAGCATGTATTGGTCATGCACATGAACGGCTTTGTTGGAGAGGACTTGAGCATGAAGTCACCTCCAACCAACTCTCCTGCAAGTGCCACAGCTCTCGGAGGAGGAGGACAGTGTTTGAATTCACAAGAAGCTCTGAAGGTCTTGAAAAGTTGCCATGGCAAAGATTTCCACAGTTCCATCCGGCCATTCCTGTCCTGTGGCCAACGACTGCTACTTCCTCGCCCTTCAAAGAGTGACAGAGCAACCAATGGCACTCCATGTCATACTGCACTCTATCCTTCATCCACTGCCACCCTCCCCTCAACCTCTGTGCCCTCCTCTTCCTCCCTTGCTCTGGGTCGTGGTGCGGCTGCCTTTTCACAGCATCCATGTTTTCTTGGGAAGAAGACCAAAGCCCAACAAAGGACGTCCAGAAATGGGATACAGGACAGTTGCCATGTGAACATGCTGGACAAGTTATGGCAAATAATGAACAATCTGATTCCACCTTCAGACCAGGTGTCTTCTAACAGTGGAGATAGCAGCTATGTTGTTGAAGGCGGTCCATGTGGGAGTACATCTGCTATCACTTGTCAGGCTCAACCAAAGGTTAGCTCAGTTCAACCACCATTTCCCCCCTTCTAAACTCTCCCCCCAGCCTTCATCCTTCTTCTGGCTCACTGGGTAACTCTACTATTGATGAGCTCTCCATGTTATCAGAGTCAATTATGAAAGTGGATTCTAATTGCAGCTCGGCCAATTCTCATTATCAGCCAAACCTGGGAAGTTTGATGGATGGCAGAAATGCATCCACCAGGATTGTGCCGTATGATCCCACAGAGAGTTCACAAGGGCAGAGCTCCTTTCTACCCTCCCCGGATCTCTCACTCGCCGAGCATCTGAGTTCAGTGTGGTACTCACACGAGTGGTTGAAGCCTGCATTTTTTGATGATTCTGATGATTCCCTCCCAGAGGACCCACTTCTGTGGCCCTTCCTAATTGATGAGGATGCTTTAGTTGCTGGCAACATGGAGCACTTATTGATGGAACCATCCATGGCGTCATCTCTGTGTGGCCAACACGGACATTATGGAAGCTCTCTGAGTGACAATGCCACTCTAGATGAGAGTTTAGGAAACCAACCTCAACAAAATGGCACTTCCTTAATGGACACTTACAATGTTGACCCTTCCAGCTTTAACCTCGGTCTCGACACTGACCACTGGCTGCAGTTTCTGCAGCGGGAGGAGCAAGGTGGACCTCTGACTGCATCCACCCATAGCAACACCACTGGGCCCACTTACTCAGACCTACCAAGTGAGGGATTTAGCACCACTGAACATTGGCCCTCAGGGAATATGGATTGGCTGGAATGCAGTGATCAAGATGGACCAGTTAGCAGATCTGCGCTGAGCACTGGGTTACAGCAAGGCTTTGATCACCATCTGTCATCCCCTAATTCCTTTGTTTGTGCTCTCTCCCTTCCTCCGCCCATCTCATACATGGATGTCACCAGCCACCATGGGTGGAGCGACCAATGGCAGAGGAACAATGGTAGTGCAGGACCCAGTACAGACTCATATGAGTCCTCCACACAGGCACCCACATCATTGTCAGATATGCTGTTGCTATTGTTGTTACTGTTGTTATTGTTGCTACTGTTATTATTGTTGCTACTGTTATTATTGTTTGTATGTTCTTATTGTGAGGAGTCCTTTCTTTTTTGTGGTACTGTACCCATCACTACATTGATCATGTTTTAAGGTTTAAGAATTTGGAGCTGGAGGGAGAAAATAGAGTATGTTTAAAATATCAAACAATTATATTGGATTGACCAATTTAAATAAAGAGAAAAAGACCACACCCATGAAGCCCACAAGTGACCAATAGGAATAAGCAACTAAAATTGATGTAAGAATGCATGTGCATGCATTTCAGTATGTCTATGCTAATTTGAACTGTGATGACCATTTCCCTATTGCTCTGTAGTTGAGTTACTTGTGATGTCCAATTGGCATCCCCTCCCCATTTATATTTCTGCAGCTACTAACAGTGGCATGGTAACATGCACCAGAGTACAGACTCAACCCATCACTCAACAGCAGCAACAGCAACACTCATCCCAATGGACATCAACATCACTTCCTTCCTGTGGGACTCTCAACTCTGTCCAGAAAATCACCCCATCAGCCGTCATTCCTCAGCCATCGACATCTCCCCACCATGGCAACCAATCGCTGAGTAACATGTTAAATATATTATGGGTAATACATGATATCTAAATATTGAGCGAAAGTTTGTCTCTATGTATGTCCTTGAATAACCACTGAACATCTTATGGATTTAGATTAACTTTTCAGGCATGATCCTTCTATGTCTGGCTGGGTTTTTCACCCACAAGAATTTTTAAAGTGACAGCCTTGATGGGAAAAAAAAAAAAAGTTAAAATTTTCAGTACCTAAAAAGAAGGCCTACCAAAATGATGGCCCAATGGTTCAGGCACAGGTCTATTAAGTGGAAACTTCAGGGTTCTAATCCATGGCTTGGTTGTTATTTCACCACTACTCTTTTCTTTTTGTCACTCAGTTTTTTTATCTCTTCTTTTCTTCTTCTACCCCACCACCATTTTTTTTGCCCTTTCCTTCTATCCCACACCTTTGCTATGGCCAAGAAGTAGTATTAGGTGGAAGAAAACTTGAGAAAAAAGCTATTATGAACAGTTACTGAGTTGTATAACTCATAAGCTTATAAGCTCACTAATGTGGTTTGCATGTTCCACCCACAACATTAGGAATAGGCACCTATGGGAAATGATCATATTTGCAAATGCTTTCCCCTGGAACAGTGTCTTACAAATTACCTAACCAAACTTTTTTTAAAGCTATAATTGAATGATTATAGATTCATAAATCTTGAACTTATGTGTGGTCATATATGGAAAGGCGTGATCCATCATTGTCTTATTATTGAGAAATATATTCTCCTTGTGTTGCTGATCTTGTGAAAGTCACCTTCTGTTGCTCCAGAATTTCAATAACTTTAATAGCATTTAATAAAGAGAATTTATTGGGTTTTAGCAACCGGCTAATAACTTTCAATGAGGCAGACAGTCCCGTTGCAGAGAAAGCAATACAATAAGAAGGCTAGAGTGGTCGATTAAAGGAAGGTAGCAGGGTGGTAGCATATATGCCCCAAGAGTCTGTATGTTCCCCAGGTCTTGAACAACACTTGGATTTGTAGGTGCTAGTAGAGTCAATCCCAGTGTCAAATGGTTTAGGAATGCCAAGTTTCATGTGTCTAGGTGTAAGAATCTGAGTTATGGATCACAACCGTGTTATTCTTGGAAGCTTTGGTTTTATCCCTGTTACTGCAGGGATGAATCTAGAATTTTAGAAAGGGGAAGGAGGGGGCCGCACCTACATGTGCCTAATAATGGTCAACTCTTTCTTAGGGACCACATGCTAAATTACAGCCTCATTTTCTTCTAATTAGTATTTGGCAATCTAAGCTACCACATATAAGTGTGGCTATGATAGATCTACACCCATTGACACATCCATAGATGGCTAATAACGCTCATCCAATTACATGAAACCTACACACAAAATTCAACCCGATTAGTCCTCCAATTAGTTATAGGCAGTCAAAACAACTTTCTATAAATGTGTCTATGATAATACCATGCACATAGGTAGCTAATAACAGCAACCTGGTTAGTTCTTCACATGTTAACAGGGCTTATGCTCTATATGACTGATTGCAACAAACAAAAGCACTTGAATAGTACTCACACAACCATGTGTTACCCTTGTATTAAATTTTGGCAAACATGTATATCTCATAATACATGCATGCATGTACACACACACACACACATACACACAAGAGAAACGGAAGGAAAAATATTGAAGGGAGAAAAAAGATGCAAAAAAGAAATATAAAGAAATGAGCAGTCCACACCTAGACCTGTGGCAAATAATTACTATAATATTAATTAAAAAGTGGTGCTTTATACTAAACAAAATAATTATTTAGAACACATTAGATGAGGTTAAGGTTGTAGTAAAATTTACAACTCTTGGGTTTCTTTACACAAAAAAGAAATAGTTGTAACCACAGGGTTCCATACAGTCAAATCACTTAGTTGAAACCAATTACTTGTAACAACAAACTTTGATGTTTCCAAAAGGTAAATAATCAGTAAAAAAATCCATAAAAATTAATTCCTGAGCAAATATTGTGGATGTATCTCCCCCACCATTCCAGGTGTTTCCTAGAACTGTGTGTAAGATAGAAGAGGGAAGAATAGAAAGAAAAAAAAAAAGGATATAAGAAACAGAACAGAAGAAAAAATAAGAGATCGAAGAACCAAGGTGGATGGAAGAAAGATAATGGAAGAACAAAGAGTTTAGATTGAAACAAAAGAAAGAAAAAAGGATAGACCCAAAAAAGATAGAAGGAAAAAAGGATAGGAAGAAAAAAAAGAGATAGAAGGATCACATTTTTCCAAATTTTTTTTTTTTTTTTTTTAAGATAATTTTCAGTTTCAGCTTCAAAATCATTATTTTATCACTTTTGAGGGAGAAAAAAAAAGTATTTTGTTGAGACAAACCCTTGGAGAGGCAGACTTAAAACATGGTACACATACATAACTACACTTTGGGAGTAAAGGGGCGAGATCCCTCCTGGCAACAAGTTTAAAAAGTCAAACAGGCAAAAATTGTGTGTGTGGTCTCCAAGTACCAAAGAAAGTATTATTAACCAAGTATGGTAAATTGAGATGTAAAAGACACAGCCCACCTCACCCTTACTGAGCCCTGTATGATTTCAGGAGAGAGGCCTATGGCAGCCAGGAAGCTTGCTATGACAATAAATCATGAGGAGACAAACATTAGCCACATGACTCAAGTCGAAGAGGTATCTTAGAGAAGGTTTCTAAACTTATTTCACTGACCCTGTGTTCTAACATAACCCACTCACACTATTGATTCTGCATGTTGCAATTTCTGCCATAACAGCTGCTTCTTGCAGTATCAAAAATTTGTCCTTGCTGAAACACCAACAGTTAATTATAGTACAGTAGTCCCTTTTTTGGTAGACAATGCTTATATCAGACAAAAATATGAAGAGGTGTTTTTTCAATAGAGCTAAATTAATACTGAAAATATAATATGAATGAATAAGAATAAAGTGGTCTCTCAATAAGGTGGCTACTTGTGGAAGGGTCTCTCAAAAGAGGTATAAAGCTATTTTATAATTGTAATTCTCTATGTGCCATTCCGCAATATTCCTTATGAAACCCAGCCCATTTTGTGGAGCGCTTCCTGTTTGAATGAAATTAATATTATTCAGCTACATTTAGATTTTGCAAAGTGTTTGGCAGCATTAGGAAAATCAGTTTGACATGAGGTGAAGATGACAAAAGTATTATTTTTTAATTTGTTTATTATCACTCTTTTCTTTGCTACCTTCTTATAGGTATGTCTACTGGTGGTGGTTTTTTGAACGCTTTGTTTGATTATGGACCAGAATTTGTATTGACCGAAACAAACCATTCCATCAATCCTTTCACAGGAATGCAGATACATTCCAAGGGACTCTCCGGATAGAAAAGATACTGATGGGATTGTGTGGTATGACATGGTAGAGAGAATTTAAAAGATGTGTTTTAATCATAATGTACCACCGGACACTTATATTACCAATGGTGTCAATAGTCAGTAAGTTAACATTTTACCTTTGTTTCCAAGAGATTAATAGTTACGTCTGTCTGAATAGTCATCAAACGGTTAAGATGTTATTGTGGCTAGACACCTATCAGGGATATCAAGATCAAATAGGTAATGAGCTTGTGCATTATCATGTATATAAGCATGTGCATGATGAATTTATTACACAACAATCAATTATTCCTCGTATTTCACGATGTTCACTCTCTTGCCATTAGCAATGGTAGTAATGCTTTCCACTTACCCATCAACCAGATGAAACAGTAGTGCAGTGAAATTACCATTGAGGCACCAATGATGTACCTGGAAATGGCTGAGGCATGTTCCATAATCAACTTAATGATCCAGTGCGCAAGTTTAGATTGCATGACCTATGATAGCCTCGAACACCTTTTCCCTAAGACATCAGCGAATAATGTTAAAGTAAGTGTCCTAAAATCTACTTGGTGTTTATTTATATTTTTTATGCCCACACACACACTCACAAACCAAAATATATATTAAATTGTGATCATATATCTAACTCTTTTAGTCCAAGCGTTACCCATAATAATTTCTTATGGCACTTTTTCACCTTACATACTGATAGGGAGATGTGTAGCCAGGAGGAATTCTGCCTGTGTCACTCCAAATGTGAAGTTGTTATTGTATGCCATATACTAAGCTTTGTTCATCCAAGGGTTTGTCTGGTCAAATTACCACTTTTGGCTTGTTTTTTTGGCCTGACAATAAAAAAAGTAAAGGATGTGGTCTTTTCCATGTACTTCAAACATTCTACAAATTATATCAATTAAAAGTGTATATGGGTTCGTGGGTCTATCTCCCTAGGGTTGTTTTTTTTTGGTTGCAGAAATACAATTATTGCCAATTTTAGGTTACACAGAGAAAGTAAGAGATTTGGTCAAGTGGGACCCACACCAAGTTAATCCCTGAATGAAACAGCATATGCTAGAGTTTTTCTGGAAAAAAATTAAATTTTTGTCATTCACTCTTTATAACAATAAGTACAGAGAAAAATCCATCCACAGTTTGGCCAGTATGCTGTTATAAACATACAGACAGAAGACCAAGGATATATATAAATATATTGTGCATATAAATACATATTTCAATTTCACCCATTCAGCGCTTTCTTATTAAATTTTGGTTTCTTTGAATTAAGAAAATATATTAAAGTCTGAGATGGAACCAGGGACGTCAGAGGAATCTCAAGGTGAAGCTACTAAAAGAGCATGGTCACCTGACTCCATCAAAAGAGAAAAGGCGAGTTTGCTTACTTACCCCTTAATTAGCGTGATATGGATTGTTGTGAGTGAGTAGTGTGAGTTGATCGGTGTTAGGAGGACTTTTGTGAATACTAAGTGTGAGAAGGTCTGTGTGAGCAAGTTGGTGAGGGACTGGTCTCCCTGTATTTTGCTTGAATAACACAGGGTTAACGTATATAAAATATTATCATTATATTTATGATGTTCTTCTTTTGTCTGAGGATATTTATGAATGTTTAGAGCCATGGTTTACTTTATCAAGTAGTCAGACATGTAGATAATATATTTTTTAACTATTTCATCTGATTTTCCTAACCTACATTGTCCTTTTTTTCTTCCAGAAGTTTAATAATGCTTTAAAGAAGCTTGAGTTTATCAACCCTGGAACTGGAATGAAACCAGCTTCCACATATATGTAAATACTATTAGTTACAGAGCTACCATGCTCCAAAAATTCAGATTTTGTGGAAACATTCATAAGAAATTGTTGGTTATAGTTTCTGTAGTGAATCATCACAAATGAAAGGTTAAAAATTATATCTAATTGAATTTCAATTTTTTTTTTCAGACGGCAATCAATACCCCGCACAGAATTGGTCACCGATTGTCAAGTGCATGCACCTGACATGTGTGAGGATATGGAAGTCAACTCTCCAGGCTCTGCTAAACCTGATATGAATGACCCTGATGAGTTCAACTGCATTCAGTTAAATTCTCGGGGATTTGATGACAGCGAAAAGGAGGTCACCGAAGAGTCCGACTGTGTGGAGATGACCTATTACAGCTCCGGCGACAGTGATGTGAAGAGTGCCATCTTAGTCAATTTTGATGTGGATGGCAGTGACGAGTGTGATTGTATGACGGTAAGCTGTCCAGGCTGCTTCTTTCACTGCCCTAAGTGCAAATGAGGAGTTATTTATCATAATTTGAAAGTAGATAAAATGAATATATATATATATATATATGCATATGTATATTACAGATTTATTAGCTATTTAATTAACTATCTATGTTGCTTTCATTGTGATGTTATTGTAATTTCTTCATCACATTTTGCAGGTCCAACAAGTGTGGCTGTGTTTGCAGGGTGAACAGGTTATGGAAATACGGCAGTAGCCGTCCTTGTTGATTTGGACCTCAGGTGTATAAAGAATTGATGATACCTCGGCTTGCACACATAAGGAATATTTAGTAAGACTTGTATTAGCTGCATAAGTGACTAAGAATTAGTATGTCATTTACATTGTGACAATTCCATCGTATATTTTAAACATCTCTCTTGCACTATTTAACGAGGCTGATTCATAATTCACATCTAGGTATAGAATTTTCTGAATTAGGAAAGAAATGATATTTTAACCGTGAAAGGGTGGGGTGTGGTGGGCATGAATGCAAACTATTTGTTACTGACGTTTTCACTTTGAATCTCTAGCAGTATACCCAACATATAGATTGGCCACATAAAGTTCACAATAGAAGGTAAGAAGGAGAACAGTTTGTTGTCTTAAAGTTGATTGATAGGGCAATAATAAGAGGGAATGTAATGTGTGTTGGCGAATGAAAAAGTGTGTTGTTTAGAATGTCATTGGCTGGAGGGTGTCTATGATGGTAGAAGTGTGCTTTGTTCTTGGCAGCTGTGTTACATTTTTTTTG
>CBDBIZ010000008.1:0-71983 GCA_965206195.1 Gammaproteobacteria bacterium | reverse complement strand
TCATTACGATTCCTAATGACAATTCCGGGTTAAAGTTACTTTAATGTGTCGATGGTTGGACTTCACAACAATTCAATTGGGTATTCTACTCGTATATTTGTTCGTTTGTCTACGGGCATTTCAAAACAATGGTGGACAATCTTAAACCCGAAATTGTCATTAGAAAATCTATTACGTCCATAAATCACTTCAAAACAGACACTTAACATAGACTTGTCGAATCACCATAGCGGTGCTATGCCTCTGGACATAAGTGCCTGTTTTATTGTGCTTTATGTCCTCATTACGATTCCTAATGACAAATCCGGGTTAAAGACCAGGATAGAATAGCAATAGTAACTTATGCAGGTGAAGCAGGAGTCTTGCTTCCTTCAACATTTGGAGATGAAAAGGATAAAATTAAAGAAGCAATCGAAAAACTTGGTGCCAGTGGTTCAACAGCTGGTGCTGCAGGAATACAGACTGCATATGAAATTGCTGATGACAACAGCTCCAAAACAAATGGTTCTTGATTTATCAGAAAATTCTATTTCATTTGACCCGTTTGGATATAGGAAGGAATTTGTTGAATTGGTTATTAATTGGACGGAATAACTTTGCCTAACAATGTGTATAATTCATAAGGAGTCCAGAGGTTTTCGGGCGTTAATTAACCGTTTCAATTTTTGGTTGTAGCTTGAAAAGTTTGAAGCCCGTAATCCCTTACGAAATCATACACTAAGCATTACCGCCAGTATGGCAAATGTAGAAAGCTTTAAGAATGGGAAATTTTACTTTATGAAAAAGGGTTCCGCTTGTCGGTGTTGCTTGATAACCGCATTTAGTGCATTGGCGTGTCCGGGCTAACTTCCCTTTACAGAAATGAGTATGTTCGCATTTCTCGCATTTGAACCCATTGGGGCATTTAAGATTGGCCGCATGATCATAACACGATGGGCATCGGGAAATTGCTGTTGAAATTCGAAAAGATTAATGCTTTTGTATCTTTTTTCCATATTTCTAAGTTTTTAAACCATACGTAAGATACTGAAAATCAACGATATACACAAATTTATAGCTAATTTATTAAGTGCCTAATTCAAAAGACCTACAATAGATCAAGAAAAAATTTACGGAATCAATTCATTAATTTTTGTCACGTTTTTTACACTATGATCTCCAATAGTCTTTTCTCCTTCTTCATAAAACCCTTCAGGGAAAATGCGGATTGTTTTAATTCCAAACTTTTTAGCCGGAATCAAATCGCGCTCCTTGTCTCCCACCATCCAACTTTGTAAAGGGTCTATGTTGAATTTGGCCATGGCTTTTTCCCACATAAGCGAATCAGGCTTTCTGGTCAGGCTCTCAGAAAAATCAGGATGATTGGGAGCATAATAAAAGTGATCGATTAGGTTTCCAGATTCCTTTTGAAAGTAATCGTGACAATCTTGCATCTGTTGTCGAGTATAGCGGCCTCTTGCGATTCCTGCCTGATTCGTCACCACTATAAGCAAGTACTCTTTGGATTTGAGTGACTTGAGTACTTCTATAATACCAGGGACGATCTTGAAGTCCTCGAGAAGCCAGACATAGTCGCCACGCTCCTCATTCAATACACCATCTCGATCCAGAAAAACCGCCTTTTGTTTCATTGAGTTACAGGTCTATACTCTTCGGGGTGTTAAATTAGCAGCGAATATCCACAAAATTCAACTAGCTCCCGTGACCAAGCCTCTGGTAATCATTCCAACGTACAATGAAATTGAAAACATTCATGATATTATCTGTGAGATCATGGCGCTCAAGGATGATTTTCATATTCTTATTGTGGATGACAATTCTCCTGATCTGACCTCATTTGAGGTTAAAAAATTACAAGAAAAGTGGCCGGATAAATTACACCTTTTAGAACGAGAAGGAAAACACGGATTAGGCACAGCCTACATTGCCGGTTTTCATTTTGCCTTGGAAAATGGATACGATATCATTTTTGAAATGGATGCTGATTTTTCCCATAACCCTAAAGACCTCCTGACGCTACACAAGGCCAGTAAAGATGGTGCTGACCTGGTGATTGGTTCAAGGTATGTGACCGGAGTAAATGTGGTGAACTGGCCAATGGGACGCGTGCTGATGTCGTATTTCGCTAGCTGGTATGTCCGATTGGTTACCGGGATGCCATTTCGTGATGCGACTGCCGGATTTAAATGTTACCAGCGACGTGTATTGGAAACGATAGATTTAGACAAAATCAAATTCATCGGATATGCTTTTCAAATAGAAATGAAGTTCCTGACTTGGAAACATGGGTTCAAAATAAAGGAAGTTCCAATCGTATTTACAGATCGCACAAAGGGGCAATCAAAAATATCCAGTGGAATCTTCAAAGAAGCAATTCTGGGTGTACTTCAGATGAAGGTTCGGAGCTTTTTTAGGAAGTATGAATCAGCTTCTGTTTAACCCGGAATTGTCATTAGAAAATCTATTACGTCCATAAATCACTTCAAAACAGACACTTAACACAGACTTGCCGAATCACCATAGCGGTGCTATGCCTCTGGACATAAGTGCCTGTTTTATTGTGCTTTATCTCCTCATTACGATTCCTAATGAAAAATCCGGGTTTAATCAAACCGAATGGCCTTTATTGGGTCAATAGTCGATACTACACGAATCGGAATCAACAGGGTAAGCCCAACGAGCAGTACAATCAGTCCATTTAACATGGCTACTGTTGGCCAACTAAATACAACTGGCACGAAATGCATATAGTAATTTGCTGCATCCAAGGGAATGACATGAAATTCGTATTGAACCCAACAAAGGGCAAGACCAAGAATGTTGCCTGCTAACAACCCCTTCAAAACCAGTTGGATTCCTGAGTGAAAAAACACCTTCCTGATCATACCATCGGGGCTACCCAAGGCTTTCATCATGCCTATCATTCTGGTACGCTCCATAATTAAAATCAGCACAATGGAAATCATCCCAAATGCTGCCACAAAAACGATTAGAACTAACAGGATTAAAACGTTTCTATTTAGAAGCTTGAGCCATTCGAATATCTGCGGGTACTGTCTATAAGAGCTTATTACGTTGAGGTCATAGTCCAAAGTACTAAACAACTCATCTTCCATTTCTTGAATCTGAGCCTCGTGGTGAAGAAACACTTCAATGCCCCCAGCTTCGTCTTCTGCCCAGTCATTGATCCGTCTGATCATGTCTATATCTCCATAAACAAATCGCTCATCGAATTCTTCCATTCCGGTACTGTATATTCCGGCAATCGATAGCCTGCGGTATCTCGGTGGATCTTGAACAAAAAACATCGTCACCTGGTCTCCAACATTGAGCCGGAGAAGAGTTGCCAAGTGCTGACTTATTGCCACATCGGTAGAATACTTTTCTCCTGAAAAATCAGGGAATTCACCTTCGGTGATTTGGGATGAAAAAGCAGCTCGATCAAAATCGGAACCAACGCCTTTCATTATTATTCCTTGAACTTCTTCATTGGTTTTTAGTAACCCGGCCTTCAAAATAAATTTCTGAGCATGGCGAATATGGACATTGGAATTCAATCCTTCCATTAGCGAATCAGAAGTAGTGATCGAGGTTTCTTCGAAAGAATTTGATAGGGCATACTTGTTCACAGTAAGATGACCGCTAAGGCTGAATACTTTGTTGCGAATGGCTCCTTGAAATCCATACAATACCATAAAAGCCACAATTAGTGCTGTCAAACTAACAGTGATACTAATTATGGCTATTCGATGGATCGTGGAAGAAAACGAACCAGATTCGTTCTTGGCAATTCTTCGTGATATGAATAGTGGGAGGTTCAAGATGTCCTATCTTTAGCCACGCAATTTAACGCTATGAAACATACTATCATTTCTCTATTCGGGCTTTTATTCATTGGTTGCAGCCCACAACAAACAAAACAAGAGCAACAAATTACTTCACTGGAAATTGAACCTGGTGCATGGCAAATTCAGGATTATATCCCACTTCTTCAGGGCAAGAGAGTTGGCCTGTGTGTTAATCAATCTTCATTGGTAAGAGAAATCCATCTACTTGATACACTGCTTTCTTTGGATATCAACATTCCTAAAGTCTTTACTCCTGAGCATGGATTTAAAGGAACTGCCGATGCCGGGGAACATGTGGCTGATGAGCAAACTGACAACTATCGACTGATATCTCTCTTTGGAGAGAAACGTGAACCATCCGATGACGATGTGAGTGGACTCGACATTATCGTTTTTGATCTGCAAGATGTTGGTGTACGGTTCTATACTTTCATAAGCACTATGCATTATATGATGGAGGCAGCATCCAGAAATAATATTCCTTTTGTGGTTTTAGACCGACCGAACCCGAACGGCAGTTACGTCGATGGCCCATTCCTGAAAGAATCCCAAAGGTCCTTTGTAGGCCTCCACCCCATTCCGATTGTTCATGGTCTCACGATAGGCGAACTGGCAAAAATGATTAACAGCGAAGGTTGGTTGAAAGGTGAGCTTACTTGTGAGCTTACTGTTATTCCTATAGAAAACTGGGATCACTCAATGCCCTATTCTTTGCCCGTTAAGCCATCGCCCAACCTTCCCAATGATGCCAGTATCGCACTTTATCCAAGCCTTTGTTTGTTCGAAGGAACTATAGTATCTGTAGGTCGAGGAACAGATGCACCCTTTCAACATGTCGGGCATCCTGATTATCCGGACAGCTCATACTCCTTCACTCCTTCACCAAAACCCGGAGCTAAAAACCCAAAATATAATGGCCAACTTAATTTCGGAGTTGACCACCGCACAAGCAAAATAAATTACGGTTTTACTGTGGAACCGCTCATTGATTTTTATAATAAAATGGAACGGCGTGAAGATTTCTTTGGCTCCTATATCAAACTTTTGGCAGGGGATTTAGATGATCAGATAAAGTCGGGAATGACTACCGAAGAGATAAGAGCCTCGTGGCAAGAAGAGTTGAGTGTTTTTAAAGAGATGAGAAAGGGGTATTTGATTTATGAATAGCATGAAATTTATTGAAACGGCATAAAATTGGTCATTATTTGAATGTTCCGCAAAACAAGAAGAAACAAGTCTATGTTAAGTGTCTGTTTTGAAGTGATTTATGGACGTAATAGATTTTCTAATGACAATTTCGGGTTTAAATACTTGTAAATGGTAAGGATGGAGCCAAATGGCATAAACTCTAAGGCTTTCCACGCAGGGGCGTAGATTTGATTGATGTATTTCTTGTGATGATTCCGGGTTTAATGCTGTGTTGTTATTTTTGAATCGCTCATCATAGTACTTGGGAAGTTGACTGATGAACTCCTTTTTCATGATACTGGGGTCTGCAAACCAAGTTGGTTTGGTCTGGTAGTGGTTAGAAGCCTCGTAGATCAGTTTGGTCTTGAAGTTGACCTCAATTCTGTTTAGGAATTTGATAAAAACATGCCTCAAATCCGAATCGAGATAGTAGAGATCCAGGGCATCTGAGAACTTAGTCCCTGCTTTGAAGTTGTGATCCTTATCCTTTTCAAGTGGATGCCAATAGAAGCCCATACGGTAGTAACCCACATCCAAAAGCACCTCTTTTGCTTTGTCTTCTCCGAGGTTTAAGTACATGCCTCGGTCTTTCAGTTTTTGAATTTTGTTCTGATATTGTGGTTCCTTTCTTTCCCATATTATTTCACACTTTCTTCTACAATGGCGATTTCCTCCTCGGTCAGTCCATACAACGCATACACCAACTGATCTATCTCCGCTTCCAAAGCTGTGGTATCGACCTCAGGGTCGGCTTTTTTGAGGTCGAAGATTTGGGTGACTTTGGAAGTGTAATTTTCCGTTTCCGTAGGCTCTTGGATTGGTAATTGGCTTAAAAATGTCTTTGAAATATTTACTGTAAGGCTTGATTTGTTTGAAAACATTACCGAATAATACCAATTCATGAGTTTGGAATTTAGAAAAGCTAAAAATACTTCAAGGGGAACACTTGATTTTTCGTCTAAGACAAGGTTATTGACAGAGTTGAATGTGTAATACTGATCATTGTCAATTGTACAAGTTAAAGGATTACTACCTCCACTTATTCTTTGAATTAAGATTTTTGGAGATAGATATATTTCCTCTGCTCTTGCTCGATTCAATAATTGTCTATCATAGTTTATGTAGTGACCTGCATATTTTGTAACGTATCGGTTGAAATTTTTTCCGTATAGTAGTTTTTGATATAATGGGCCATCTTTACTTGATGAAACGTATTTCTTTTTATCACCATCGATACCGGGAGAAATATATTTAAAATAGGATTCAAGCGGTTTTGATTGATTTTGAATCTTTTCTACTGTTTCAATTTCTTTTTCATTCAATAATATATTGAAGGTAAAACTAACGTTTCTTTTGAAAAAAGCTTGAGGTATTTCTGCCGTATCAAATTTGCATTTTTCAAAATCTTCAATATTCTTGATAATTCTAGTTTTTACTTCATTTAGTTCTTTTCTTAAACTAAAAAGTACGGTAGAAACAGTTGCGTCAGGAAATATATCTGAACCCAAATCAACTATCTCATTAATAAAAGCTCTATCCAAGATAAATAGTCTAATAGCTTCATATGTAGTGGCTCTTAATATATTATTAGGAATGATGAATGAAAAATCGCCATGTTTTTTCATCAAATCATATGAACGAACCATGAATAAACCAAATAAGTTGATTTTGCCCGTTTGGATATTTAATCCTTTTGACTCAGTAATTACGTTGTGTGCAGATAGAAAATCAGCAACGTATGTTTTGTATAGTTTAGAAAAGTCTGCCTCTCTAGTAAAGACATACGGCGGATTCCCAATCACCGTATCAAAACCAATAAAATCTCCTTCATCGTTCAGCACTTCGGGAAATTCAAAACGCCACTCAAAGGCATTTTCGTAAATCTTGTTGTTTTTGATTTCTTCTATTTCGGTTTCCAGCTTTTTAGTGTCTTTGGTGAGCTTTTCAACTTTTTTATTCCAAACCGTTTTTTCCTTTTTGCTCATTTCAAAAAGACCTGTCTGAGTGGTAAGGCTGGCGAGTTCTCCACTGAATTTGTAGAGCTTTTTCAGCCTCGGGTCATTCTTGGATATTTCACTACGAAAATCGCTCTTGATGTCGTTGATCAGGCGTTCCATTTCGTGTTTCTCTTCTTTGCTTTGGGCATTGCGGTAAGAGTCCACCGCTATTCGGTAGCTGTCAATCGGCCATTTGCTTTTCTTTAAAGCTTCTTTGATGTCAGCATCCAAATCAAAACGGCTAATTAAGGAGTTACCACATTTGATATTGATATCAATATTTGGCAGTGTTTCCAGTTCAGTTTCGTTTTTATAGTGAGCATTTTTCAAAAGCTCAATCCACAAACGCAGGCGACAAATTTTTACCGAGTTAGGATTAATATCTACACCAAAAAGACAGTTCTCGATAATCGTCTGCTTCTCGTGGAAAAGCGTTTCCTGGAGCCGTTGGCTCTCTTTATTATTAATACTGTACTCGAATAATTCTCCATCATCATCCGTGATCACCAACTCATCGTTGACCACTTCGAACACATATTCCTTTAATCGCTTACCGTCTCTATCCTGAAAAATTTTAAGGTCATTCTTAATGGCAATCATTTCATTAAGAGTTGATACCAAAAAGTGACCAGAACCCACCGCAGGGTCACAAATTTTGAGACTGTTCACAATATTATTTGCTTCTTGTCGGTCTTCAATCTTGTCGTAGAGGTCGTCCAAGTCTTTGCAGTTCCAACCTTTGCTGTCGTTAAATTTCTGTACTACCGACCTTCGGATAGTTTCACGACACATGTACATGGTAATAAAACCAGGGGTAAAGAACGAGCCGTCTTTGTATCCGTTGATTTTCTCGAAAATCAATCCAAGAACAGAGGCATTAATCAGTGTTTTGTTATCCTCCTGAATATCTTCTGCTCCTTCGCTACTGAAGTCATACGCTTCCAGGAATGCAAAGAAATATTCAAGTGCATTAAGTTCACCCGTTCGTTTCTTTCCGTTATCGTCTTTAAGTACCGTGTTGGATAGAATAGGGAGTTTCTTTTCGTCTCGAAGATTACTAATGAGAATCGTATTATGCTCCAGTTCATTGGGTTCGAAAAGCGAAGAGTTGAGGTAAGGCACTTTGGCAAAATCCTCCTTTACATCTCCATTTCGTTCGTTGTGTTTCTTCGCTAACACCTGAAAGAAAAGGCTGTTAAGCTCATCGTGATTATTGATCTTCTTGAAATTCAAGAACGAATAGGATTCGTCCCCTTTGTGATAAGCAATGAGTTGCGCTTCCAGCAACTTCAAGAACAGAATTCGGTTGACCCATGTAATGGAAAGTTCCAGCCCTACATTGAACAAACGGTCTTCGGTTGTTTCACCGTATTGGCTGGGTTTCTCTAGTCGATGAATCTTGTCTAAAGTATCTAACTGTATGACTGCATTTTCAAGTAAAGAACCTGTATTTTGTTCACTCGCTTTGTTTCGTTGAATTATTTTCTTTCCTCCGTCTTTAGTTTCTGTTAAACCGATGATGTGTAGCAGTTCGCTGTAAAACTTCTTGTCCAGCGAGTTACTGTCGTTCGCAAAAGGAAGTTTGAGTAAATGCTCAGGAGAAAGTAATTTGAAAAGGGCAATTAGTTTGTTGTCGTCCTTCTTGTCATCATTTCTTAGTGGTTTGTCATAGTCACGCAAATCGAAATGTGTGAAGTCAACTGAATTATCTAGTTGCTCGATAAATGGTTCAGAAATTTGCTTATAGAAAAAATCGGTTTTCGTATCGGCTAATCGCCCACCTTCAAAGTCTTCGAATTGCTTAACTAGCTTTTTGTTTTGGGCAAATAGTCTGTCAAATGTAGTGGCATCAAAAACGAACCATTCGTTGATGTTCGTAGCAATCAGGTATTTGATTTCAAGGTTTTTCTGCGTGATTCGTTCTCGTAGGTAGTAGAGGACTAATTCTTGGAAAGCCTTTTTGTTGAGATTGTCTTTTGTGACCATCTCATTTTTATTAGTAGGCTTCTTCGCTTCTATGATGACTCCTACAGTAGACTTGGCATCTTTTCCGTTGTGGATCACTAGGTCATTTCGCCCTTTGGTATTTATGGAATGATTTGGATCGTAGTAGGTCTTCTTTAGAAAATCAGAAACCAAATTTTTATGAAACTCCTCAGATTCGGTATCGTTCGTTTGATCGATTAGATGGATAAGGTTCTCTTTAAAAATCTCAATATCAGATCGGTTGGGCTTAACCTTTAGGTAGGCTTTATTAAGGGATTTTCTAGGTTTAAGTTTATTTAAAATCATTAACTATTGTCGGTCATTGAAAGATCATTCAATATACCCACTTAGCTCGTTATTCGCACCTAAGCGTGGGGTGATTTTAGCTCTTTTGGTTTTTTTGGGGTTGGGTTGTGCGTTGGCAAAAAACCAAATGTGCTAAAATGTGCGGTGGGTTTTTACGTTACGGCATGGAGTACAACGGTATTGATATAGAGAGTAGCGGATTAGTAGCAGAGAAATTTCCTTTAAACCCGGAATTGTCATTAGAAAATCTATTACGTCCATAAATCGCTTCAAAACAGACACTTAACATAGACTTGTCGAATCACCATAGCGGTGCTATGCCTCTCGACATAAGTGCCTGTTTTATTGTGCTTTATGTCCTCATTACGATTCCTAATGACAAATCCGGGTTAAAGATAAAATTTGAAAGACACAATTCCTTTTCGGTTTACCACCAAATCCGCTATTCTATATATCTATTGTTAGTGAAAGTGTTACTTCCAATTTTTATTCAGCCTTTTCATAATCTTGCTCAGTGAATGTAAATCTTCTTATAGTATTTTCTTCATCTTGAACGTGTATCTTAAAATTCTCTTCATATAAAATATTTCTTTCAGAATATTCACCTATATAAATAATTAACCTTTCAGCATCAAATTCAATTCGAATTGAGTCTCCTTTCAGAACTTTGTCTGGTGACAAAATACCTCCACCAGGTTCAGAAGTCTGAAACCTTTCTGATTCCCAACTGTCGCCTTTGTTAGCCATTTGTATTGTTTTTTGAAGATTACTATTTGATCTATCATAAGACTTTAAAACTATTTTATGATCAGTATCATTTAAAATCTCATACTTTGAGAATGCTTTCTTTCCTCCATCGCACGAATTCAATAAAATAAGTGCCTGAAGGGTCATCAATAAAGATAAAGAGTCTCATATTAATACCAATTAGCAAATAACTCGTTTAATCTATTTTCAGTGGCATTTGAATGCCTAATAATCATGTTGTCTCTCCATTGATCCCAAGATCTTGCTCCCCTTAATCCCTGCTCAATCTGAGCTATAGTGTATCCGGATACTCGATCCTGCGGAAACTCATTCAGATTTCTTGGTGTGATGCTAGTCGTATAACAAACATTAGTTTCTAGTGCCTTCTTCATGTTTTCCACTGAGTAGGGGTTCTCAAGTTGTTTGCCGAGGATCATCGGTGATCCATCTCGTTGAAATTCGGATGAAGGATCAGTAGGAAGGATGTCACTAATTTGTTGGCAAGAGATAAAAATAAAAAGACCCATTATGAGTCCGAATGATTGTTTTACAAATAAGTGAATACGTTTTTTCATTGTGAGTTTTGTTTTGATTAAATAAAGATTAAAGCTAACGAAAAATTAGAACATTGATTCTAACGTTTTTATAAATGAATGCACCTACCCCTTCCAAAGGCTCAGAAGTTTCGGATTGACTTCTTGCCTTTTGCGAAGAACGTAAGCGCATTCATTTTTATCTATTGTTAGTAGCTTTTACTCACCACATCTTGGATGTCCATTACAGTCTACGGCATTTTCATAGTCTTCATTGGTTATAGTGTAAATCCATTCTCTGTTATTTCCCCCCATTTTTTTCTAGGTCATAACCAAGATGTTCTAAATCATTTGTCGAAGGGTCTGACAAAATAATTTTTCTATCCAATTTGTCTACATTACAATTAGGGTTTAAAACAAGACAATGAACCTGGTATTTTTCATTATCAAAAACCACTACCACGGAATCCACAGAAACTAACGTTTCTATTAGTCCCTCTTCAACTCTTGATGAGGTAAGAGGACCGCTTACGTAAAACCCAGTAGCCGAATGACTTTCTCCCGTATTTAGGTTAATCTCAGCCACCGTATCAAGTGGAGGGTCTGGTTGGTTAAAATAACTCTTAATAAGTACCGGATAATCACTTTCATTCTTGATGATACGAGTAATCTTTGTACTGGAAGGTGTTGTACCTCTGTCAGTACACCCCGTGAGAAAAATGAAACAGATCAAAGTTAAAAGACTCACCTTTTTCATAAGCATCATTGTTTACGGGTGTCCTCGACACGTTTATAGAAATCAAAAAGTTCACCCAAATGTTCTTTGGTAGGATTATTTACCTTCCACAGTTCGCTTTCTAACTGATCCAGCGTTCTTGATTTTCGGACAGCCTCCTGCATTTGGCGGGTGGTATAGCCTTCTACATTGTCATTTGGTCTATTTCCTCCACGTGTTATTAATTGATTGTTGTCATCTGCAAGGTCTTCGAATAGTGCGGTATATTTCCATCTAGATTTATGATCTTCTTTTTTCTCTCCTCCCGATTTGTCCCATATGTAGGTGAGCCTTAAAAAATAATATAAATAATTGATTACCAAATAGTTGAATGATAAAAAGGTGTTATTTTCATTGCAAAAAAGACCATGTTTTGTTAACTTGTAGCCTAAAACCTGGTCAAATGCGCGCAAAGAAAAAACCAACAAATCAACTTAATTTTTTAGCTCCCAGTTTAAACCCGGAATTGTCATTAGAAAACCTATTACGTCCATAAATCACTTCAAAACAGACACTTAACACAGACTTGTCGAATCACCATAGCGGTGCTATGCCTCTCGACATAAGTGCCTGTTTTATTGTGATTTATGTCCTCATTACGATTCCTAATGACAAATCCGGGTTAAAAGAACAACTCAACCCCAGGAACGAGCTTTACCTTCTCACAGAGCAAATGGACTGGCAATATTTTGAACAAGAATTTGGAGACCTGTATTCAAAGAAAGGCCGTCCAGCTCACAGCATACGTTTGATGAGTTCCTTATTGATCCTAAAAGCCATGTACAGCCTATCAGATGAAGATTTAGTAGAAAAACACTGGGAAATGAACGTCTACTATCAATACTTTTCTGGAGCCAGTATCCAACAGTGGGGCCAACCCTGTGCAGCCAGTGATTTGGTTTTCTTTCGCAAGCGTATAGGTCAGCAAGGAGTAGAGAAGATATTGCAACATTCGATAGTCAAACACGGTAAGGAAGGTCAAGAAATTAATGTAAGCATCGATAGTACCGTTCAGGAGAAGAATATAACCTATCCCACCGATGCAAAGCAACATAAAAAGATTATTGATAAATGTGTAAAAATAGCCAACAAACAAGGGATCACTTTACGCAGGAGCTACAAGCGAACCTCAAAGCAATTGGTAAGAGACACCTATAACGCCACCCACCCCAAACGTAGAAAAAAAGCGAATGCCGCCCAACGAAAACTCAGAACCATTGCTGGTCGACTGGTAAGGGAATTAGAACGTAAATTGCCCGATGAAGCCTGTATTAGTGATTTGGAACTCTTTAAAAAAGTACTCGCCCAACAGAGAAATAGCAAGAACAAGATTTACAGTCTTCATGAGCCAGAAGTCTATTGTATGAGCAAAGGTAAAGCCCATAAGAAATATGAATATGGCTGTAAAGCCTCTGTGGTACTGACCCAAAAGAGTGGCATTATCGTAGGGGCTATGACTTTTAAGACAAATGTTTATGATGGTCATACCTTAGAAGATGTATTGATACAAACCAAACAGCTAACAGGTAAAACCCCCAAAACAGCAAGTGTTGATAGAGGTTACAAGGGCAAACAAGTAGTAGGAAATACCCAAATAAATATTCCAAAACCACCCTTAAAGAGAGATACCCTTTATCAGAAACGCAAAAAACGGAAACATTTTAGAAGAAGAGCTGCCATAGAACCTATCATAGGACACCTTAAAGCAGATCACAGAGTAGCAAGGAACTTCCTGAAGGGACAATTAGGGGATAGTATCAACTTTATGCTGGCAGCAGCAGGGTTTAACTACAAAAAATTAATGAAAAAGCTTAAAGAGAAAGCTTTTTGGCTAAAAATAACCAGATCCAAAATAAAGAGCATGTTAGTGTTGTACAACAGAAAAATCCAGATTGTAAATATTCAAGCCTGAAAACCCTTTTTAAGGGTCGACTATTTACCCCAAAAAGAATCTCAGTAAGCTGAGTAAAGCCAGGTATGTACACAAATATCTATTGCGGAACTTGGAGATTGTCCGTCCCAACCAGGTATGGGCTATTGATATTACCTATGTAGCCATGAAAAAAGGCTTCATGTATCTGACTGCCATCATAGATGTTTACAGTAGATTCATAGTCGGTTGGAAATTGTCCAACAGTTTGGATAAAAACACGCAGACCGAAGCACTTCAAGATGCTATTGAGAGGTACTGCGTGAAAATAATTAACAAACAGCTTACAATGGTCTAAAAATAGGTAGTAGTACATTGTAATCCATGCTGCTTGTTTTTTAGATACCGCAGTGCTCGCTAACGCTCAGATAAAATGAGTGCGCCTACTCTCTCCAAGATTCCGTAGTTTCAATTCTCTTCTTGCCTTTCTACGAAGAAAATAGGCGCAATTCATTTTATCGATTGTTAGCGAAAGTCCTAATTGCATTCCACGGCCTTATCATAATCTTTTTCAGTAAACCTATAGGTAAATTGAAAATTTCTTTGGCTAATCTGAGTTTGCTCATATGAATCCAAGTTGTAGAGATAGCTTTTATTTATTTCAAAGTAATTACAGAGTTCATTGTCGAAAATGATGAGATTCGGATAGTCATATCCAATCAAATCCATTAGCAATTTTTGACAATCACAGTTGTCCAGATTCTTCTCATTTTTTTCTGAAGGAGCTATTGCTTCAATCACCATGGACTCACCAGAAGGAATCGTTGTGATCTCAAATACATCGCTGCTATCATATGCTAAATAGTTCAATGAAATTTCATGATTTGTTTC
This sequence comes from Gammaproteobacteria bacterium, assembly GCA_965206195.1. Classification (GTDB taxonomy): domain Bacteria; phylum Pseudomonadota; class Gammaproteobacteria; order PS1; family Pseudothioglobaceae; genus JAAOIF01. Next base: position 57,842 of record CBDBIZ010000008.1, on the reverse strand, counting down.
ATTTACGTATTTAAAATCACCATATATGCGGTATTCTTCTGTTTCATTACAAGAAACACAGAATGTCAGTATAGCAAATGCCATACTAAAGCCAAGCGTTGAAGAGGACATCCAAATTGTTTTTAGTAGCATTGTTAGGATATTTGTTTTTAATATTATTTTTCCAACCATTCCAAGTTTTCTGACCTTTTAAGGCATCTTCAATTTCTCTTATCGAATAGCCCGTGACATTGTCCTTCTTAGCATCTTCAAATCCATCATTATGATTAGAAGATGAAAATCCATCAATCATGTCAATTACTACGTTTGTGTACTTGCCATTTTCTGTAACCGTTCCATAGTATGGCGAATATTCCATTGTAGTTAATGCCCATTCAACTCCATTAGCCCAAGATTCTACAACTATATCATGGCCTTTGTTATAATTGCTCTTATCCATTGCCCAGTGCGCAGCATGAGCTAGTTCATGTATGGTTGTTCCATAGGTATATGAAGGTGTCCTTGTCCTTGTCCAAATGGATATTTGATTTCCCAAAAACCGTTTATGTGCGGCATGACTGCCTACAGATCCATCACCATTACCACTATGTGCACGAATACCCATCTTCGTTTTTAAAACGCCGTTTTTAGGAGGCCTTCTTAGTCCAAGAATATCCTGATAATAATATCGAAAAGCCGCACGAAATATATGAGAGTAATAAGCATATTTTGAGTTTACATCAAAAGTAACACTCCAACTTCCACATTTCTCTCCTCTAACGTACTTGGCTTTACTAAGCCATCCGTCTTTTATCTCGAACTCGTATCTACTGAAAATAACACTCCTTCTTGCACTTCTCCTAAACTTTTTGTTGATATAATAATAACCAACATCATTCGTAAAGGTGTTTTTAATCTTAAGAAAATTTTGACATCTCACTTCTACACCTTTGAGAGGTAGGCTATAGGCACCTGTCTGGCCAATACGTATGTATCCCGAAGGTTTGTAGTTTTTACAGTTTCGCGCGTTTGCGGAGTTTGATCCATTTCCTGTAATTGTGAAAGCCTCCTCTTCTAAAAGGTTTAGGAATTCAAAGTCATAATTTGAGCTTCTTCCGTTGGTGTTTTCTTCTGCTTCATCAACAGGTGGAATGTAGGCTGAGTCCAAAAGCTCGAAATATACATTTGGAAGTTTATAATCAATCGGAACAACAGTATACTGCCAAGTGGGTAGTGAATCAGGAATAGAAGGGTCGTGATAATAATCGCCTAATTCCTCAAATTCATAATCTAAGGGGTAATCAAAGAAAACTAAAGAGGTATCTTCGTTTAAAAAATCCAGTTGATAATCAGATTCAGGTAAAAACCTAAGGTAGAGGTGTGATGCTTGTAACTCAGTTTCATTGACAATGCGACCTGAACTTGATTCTTTGAGATTTTTATAGGCCACTCTCATGTTTTCTATGGAGTAGGGGTTCTCCAGTTTATTACCCAACTTTATTGGACCGTTAGTTTCAGAGAAAGTTTCTTGGGGTTCAAAATCACTTTCCAAAACTTCCGTATCTTTTTGACAGGATGTGATTCCTAGAATCAAAGTAGCCAAGGCGATGAACCTATGCGGGTTTACAGTTCTTAATTTCATTATTATCGCAAATAAGGTTTCTAAGATATGGAGCTGCTACATTTGACTGGACAGTAAGTTAAGCTCGTTAAAGCTAAATTTACTGTATATGAAAAGAGAAAGAAGATACTTCGATAAAGAGTTCAAGGAAATGGTAGTCAATCTGTGTTTGAGAGGTAAGCCCCCTAAGGAAATAGCTGATGAATTAGGGATACGGTCAGAGTTGGTTTGCAGATGGAAACGAGAACACGAACAATTTGGAGCCGGAAGTTTTTCTGGTCATGGCAATGTCAATATGACCCCTGAACAGAAAGAGGTAGCCAAGCTGAAAAAGGAATTAAAGGATGCCCAAATAGAACGAGAGATTCTAAAAAAGGCCATAAGCATCTTCTCCAAGGGAGACAACAAATATTCAAATTCATAATGGATTACAACCACAAATTTGGTGTTGAGAAGATGTGTCAGGCTTTTAAAGTAAGCAGGAGTGGTTATTATGAGTGGCTAGGACGAGAGCCGTCACGAAGGTCCATTGAAAGAACAGAGGTTACCAGACAGATCAAAGATTTATATCAGGGTAGTAAAGGCAGGTATGGGAGTCCAAAGATTACCGATGAGTTGCATGATCTTGGCTGGATAGTTTCTCGCCCCAGGGTAGCTCGTATCATGCGTGCAGAGGGGCTCAAGAGCATTACATGTAAGAAGTTCAGAGGAACTACAACAGACTCCAGGCATAACTTTCCTGTGGCTGAAAATATCCTAAACAGGGACTTCCATGCCTTGGAACCCTCTCAAAAATGGGTGTCTGATATCACGTATCTGCCAACAGATCAGGGATGGGTTTATTTGACCACTATCATGGATTTATTCGACAGAAAGGTTATTGGATGGTCAACCAGCACCTCCATGACAACTCAAGTCACCATAATGGCTGCATGGAAGATGGCCAGACAAAACAGGGTGGTCAAACCCGGGATGATCTTCCACTCAGATCAAGGCGTACAGTATGCCTCTTATGCTTTTAGCAATGAACTCAAAAACCATCAAGTGATTCAAAGTATGAGTCGAAAGGGAAATTGTTGGGACAATGCTGTAGCCGAGAATTTCTTTAAAATACTCAAATCTGAAATGGTCAAACATATTCGGTTCAATTCCATACTACAAGCCAGAAGAGAGGTCTTCGAGTTTATTGAAATATGGTACAATAGAAAAAGAAAACACGCATACCTGGGATACAAAACTCCCGAACAATATGGAAAAATCAATTATTCAAAATGCGCTTAACTATTTGTCCACTTTTTTGTCGCAAGTCCAATCTCCTCCATCCACGTAAGGAGTAGAAATAAAAAAGCTTAAACTCACCCACCAATGTAAAACACCAGTAACACGTGGATAAATTCCGACAATCACAAGTACAAGAATAAGGATTGATACTATTCTGGCAATATAAAGATCACCTCCACTAAACAAACAATACAGCGATAATTCTTTAATTCCAGAAGTACAAATTTGTGTTGAAAGAGGCGATGAAAAAATGGAACCTGAATCATTGAAAAGAAGAGTTAGTAAAGTTGATAATGCAAGTAAACTCCGTACCAGTCCTAGAGTACTTGAATATGGATTTTGAATGGTCAGTAATCGAATATAAGAATTCCAATTATTCATTAGCACGACACGCTACATCAATGATTACCACTGAACGAGGCATTTTTATCTTTTCTCTATGTTTCGACCAAGCCCAAGGAATCCTTTGCGTTTTAACAAGAAGGAGTTTTCCACAATGCACAGGATATGAAAAATCATTTAGTACATTAAATGGAGTGGAAACCTGAATTATGGAGTCTGCTTTATAGCTGGGGTCATATATCCACCTATCTTCTGGAATTTGATCCGCAAAATAAGCTATCTGTGAAGAACTTATTCTCATTCCTCGATTGAATCCCCAAAAATATTTTAGACTGGCATTAGGAATGGATATTTTTTTAATTTTATCATCTTTGATTTTATATAGGTCTATTAGTGGTTCTTTAGGGTTCCTCGTAAAAAATCCCCATCCCTGAGGACTAATAGCAAATGTAATTTTGTTGAATGATTTACTAATAGGTATTGTATTATAACCCAAAGAGGCATCAGCAATAAGAAAGATTAACGTACCATAAATAAAAATCAATAATACAAATAATACTTGTTGTTTGAAATTACTCATTGTTAGAATTCCTTGATTCTCCTTTCCAGTTAAACTTGATAATTGCTAAAATTTCAATTAATAATACTAAAACTACTAAGGAGATAAAGTATATCTTCAGACTAAGGTTATATGCCAAAAAATAGTTCTTTTTAACTGCAAAATGAATAGTATTCATACCTAAACAGATGGAGTTTAAATAAAAGAATAGTTTAAAAAAAATGTTGTTAGTATAATTCCAAACTTTTTCACTCCGAAAAGACATGATTGTTCTATAGCCTGTTAACGAGTTGCGTTTTTTAGCCCACCCTTTTACCCGTATCAGGATGATAAATACTAGAAAAAAGAAAAAAAGAACATTTACACTCACCCATACAAATAAGTGGGTCTCTTCTAATGATTTAGGATGCATGACTGCTCAGATTTTCTGCTATTTCATTTACGAATAACTCAAATGATAAGCTTTTTACAACTCTAGAACTTTGAGAGTCCGTATCATCGTGTTCATCTGGATTGCAATCTCCGTATGTTTCGCAATCATCACCACTTCCCCAGCTTGCAAGATAATTTATAACACCTGCGTTGAAGAACATCCAAGTTTGTCCGGTTTCTCCAGTTGAAACAACATAAGTATAACTTGCTAGGGCATAATTGTATCCAATAACTACGTTCATAGAAATCCCTACATCAAAAACACCCCCAGCTGCAACAACTACTACAACACCAACCGCAACAGCCGTAGGCAAGACTACTGCCAGACATGTTTGCCTCCCCGCTGGATCAAATCTGATTTGAGATATAAATTCATTAAATAAGAACTCTTTGAGTAACTCAGGATCACCACTTTTTAAATCGTTTATCTTTAAAATTTGATCTTCTCCTAAATATTCTTTCAACTCAATTTCATCTAGCGTTCTAATCTCCTCTGCCAATTTGTCTATTTGATTGTCTAAAATGAACCTTGAAGCTCTTCTAAGTTCCATTGTTCCATATTCAATTGCATTCTCGATTCTTAAATGATCTCCACTTTGTATATCGGATTGAAACTGGTCAAAGAAATCAAGGTTATTTTCTGAAATAGTCTTAATAACTTCATCCTTTATTGTAGTAATAGACTCATCAAATTCCCCTTCAATCGCTTGTTCGATTTCTTGTCTTAACGAAGAGAGTTGAGAAATTTCAGGAACGGCGTTTCCTTGAAGAAAGAAAAGGGAACTAAAAAGTTCTTCTCCGGTAAACTGTTCAGACAATGGTTCATCATTTTCTTGTGAACAATTTGATATCAGGCTGATCAAAATAAATGCAAGTATTAGATTCTTCATGACAATTTTGTTTTATGAGTACGACAAAATAGTAACTAACGGTTTGTGTATGGTGCGTGTCCCGCAGGGCATGCACTATACACCGTGTTATGTGGCGTTTTCATTCTTTAATTTCAGCAAAGGGAAGTAATGAGTTCCTCCTTCTTTTGTCTTAACAGGCTTTTCCTCAGCCGAATAGTTTTTAGGGTTAATGATTAATTGTTCGGGCAAATTCTTATCTAAATCAATCTTATACATAAATGGAAATTTACCTTCTACAGTTTCATTTTGACCATTATGTAATGCAATAGCTTCTGTCATATAAAAGCCAAGTTGAGCATCCTTTTGTTTTACTTCAAATTGTCTTTTTAGTATAAATCTTGACTCAAAGAAGTCAACTGCAAACCCTGTGTTTTCATATTCATTTATGTCAAAAATATTTTTAAGGTAATGTTGAAAAATGAAGTCTAAGTCATAATACCATTGTCTTTTTTCGTGAGTAGATATTCGAGGTGATAAATCTTCATCTAATCCTTTTGTGCTAACCAATTCAAATTTTGTTTCATCTCCTGCATAACCTTTTTGACCACAATAGAAACATTCAATATCCATCTGGTTTAATATTTCTTTGAATTGATTTAATCCTAAATACATTTCTGCTGGTAGTCCAAGCGGAACGTTAAATCGCCTGTCGGTTCTACAATTGTTGCAAAGAACGTTGAAATCAACATTTCTTGTTTTTACTTCTTCATCAACTCCTATGAGTCTTACGTTTCTGTGATAAAATATTTTTTCAAAATTTCCATTTTTCATTTCTTCTCTTTCCCTAAATTCATCTAAGTCAAGAGTAACAATTTCTTCGTTTTGAGCTGATTGGATAATTGACTGAGTTAGAGAAGAATTAAAGTCAATCAAAAATTTTTTACCATCTGTTCCGAATGTATAAGGCTGTATGCCTGAAGGAAGATTGAAATCCTGTCTTTCTAATTCAGCTAATTCAATGACAGCAACTCTTTGGTCTGTCCCTTCCATTGAAGTGTCCATTATATTCAAAACACGGTATTCTTTCATTGTCGCTTTTTATTTATGCCACATAACGACCAAATAAAATGAGTGCGCTCACACTATTACAAGAAGTGACAATCTTTCGATCTAGCACTTCAGTTTCTACGAAGAAAGAAGGCGCATTCATTTTATTGTTTGTTAGTAGCTTTTCACTTTATCCATCTATGGGTTCAGCATTATCATAGTCCTCATTGGTGATCGCATAGGTGTAAGTTCTAGTAGTAGTACCCTCTCCGTCGATTGCATAGCCCCATTGTTCTTCTCTAACAAGTATGTTGCGCTCACAACACGGACCAATGTATTCTCTATTAAAACGAAGTATTTTCTCATTATTAAAAACAAAATGAACGGAATCTTCTAGGCCTTCTACAAAAGCAAAACTGTAATCTGGGTTCCCACATCCCTTATCTCCTCCTCTGACTTCACAATCTGCAAATAGGGCCAGCGAATCACCACTCTCTAGGCTTTCTTGAATAATCTGATCATCAAAAAAGAGTTTTAGTGATACCGCATAGTCAGAGATATTTTTTATTACTCTGTTCTCTCGAAATCTAGCACTAACTCGATTATCAGGCCCACATGATTCTATAAGCATAAATATTAGCAGAAATGCTCCGGTAACTATACTTTTCATAATCTTCAATTAAAATTGCAAATAGAAGTCGAAAAGATCGTCTAAATTATCTTCTGTTGCATTGGTGTAGTTGTCTCTCAAATAGTCACGAACATGACTAAGACGGCTGGATTTTTTCACTGCCTGTTGTATCTGAGCAAAAGTATAACCACGAACTCTGTCATCTGCTCGATCTCCTCCTCTTACATCAAGCTGATTATAGTCATCCATAAGGTCAACAAAAACTTGAGTATATGCAGATTTTTCAGATTCCTCTATTTCATTAGCATCATAATTAGGGATACTATTCAGAAATCCGAGGCTCACATTAGGATGATTCGGGTAATACTCTCGTGTAAAATAGTATTCGAGAAACTCCGACCAACTCTCTCTTAAGATTCTACTACTGAATTGCCAGTTAGCAGTAAATCCGTTGAGTTTTGAATGCGACTGATGTCCAAGTTCATGGAACGCTAAGGCATACAAATCGTCTGTTCCTTTGTTCCCTCTTCCTCTAGTGAATTTTGAATAAATTCTTATCCTGTTAGCACGTACCGTAAACATATCACCTGTTCCTTCTTTGAATACTGCACGCACGTTCAGTTTGTTTACTGCTTCACCACCTGCCCAGTAGCTTATAGGATAAGGATTTTGTATGCCTGTTCTTCGGTATTGAACCCTGTATTCTACAATAGCGTTTATGAGCGTTGCACGAACCCAGCTTTCAGAATGCCAGTTGAAATCTACATTCCATGCCCCTTTTCTCTTGGGTCCATCATGTCGTGTATCCCAGCCAATCCAGTTAGAGATCTTTGCATACGGAGTTTCAAATTTCACACTGTAGTTAACTGGTCTCCTAAATCTATGACTTATACGATAGTTGCCGTTTGCATCGGTGTAATCTGTTTTAATGGTGAACCATCTTCTTACTCTAACCTTTAATGTTTTCAACAGGAAGCCAGCCTCTTTGTGCGGTTTGCAATCCGCTTCTTCTTTCAACTTCCCTAACTCGTATTCTACCGCTTGGATTCCATTTGCTTCTTCTTCGCGCATTAGGGTCAGAGTCTTCATTAATTGGTTCTTCCCAGTTGTTGGTAATTTTAAGGGCTTCATCTTCAAGTGCGTATAAGAAATCAATATTAGATGCTATTCTACCGTTAGATAAACTGTCTTCATCAAGATCTTCTGGAATAAAGAGTTCTGCAAGAATTTCGTGTTCAATTGTGTCTGGAAAGGCATAGTCTGGATTGACAACAGAGTATTGATAGGTAGGTAAATGATCAGGTATTGATGGATCATGATACCAATTCCCCTCTTGTTCAATCTCAAAGTCTAAGGGATGATCAAATAGTTCAATTGTTGTATCTGCTGCAATGGCATTATACTCCAAAGAATCAGCAGGGAGAAAGCGAATATATAGGTCCGTGGTTTCAATGTTGAAATCACCAGCTGTCCTGCCATTGGCATTTAGGTTAGCAAGTGCTTTTTTCATGTTCTCAATACTGTAGGGGTTCTCTAGTCGCTGCCCCAATACCATCTTACTCCCTTCAGGAGTTAAGCTTTCAAGATCGTCAAATTCAGGAGTTATTGATTCATCTTGATTTTGACAGGCAACAAAAATAACTGCACTGACTAATGCTACAAAAGCCAGTTTTGCAAGTGGTTTGATTCGGTTATTCATAATGTTTTGCTCTTTACGTGTATGCAAAGATAGTAGCTAGTGTAAAGATTTTTTAAAAGACGGACTATTTTTTCCGTATATTCAATGGTAAAATGCACTAAATTAACAATTAATTAGTATACTTATTATTAAATCTTTACACTAGAGCGGAATATTGCTACTAACGTTAAGATAAAATCCGTAGGCTAGCTGTTGGTTTATTCTTCTAAAATATCGAATTCCACAGCAGTTTGCAAGTAGCTCATTAGCCTATGGATTTTAGCACCTGTTAGCACTCGTTACACCTTCTCCCATTCTTGAATTTCATCTGTTTCTCCAAAGATATTTTCGCTTTTCACTCGTTGTTTTTTGTGAATTTGCAGTGTTGTCGAGTTCTCTGATAAATACTTTGCTATTTGACTATGAATATTCCTAAAAGCTTCATTTCCAAAATGGTCGTTTAGGAAGTTGATATAATCTCTCTCAAATCTCTTGGCAAACTTTTTTAGGAAATCGTGAGAGTTAAACACCGTGTTAAGCTCTGAAATTATCAACCTTATTTCAGGTATATTCTTGTCCATAAATTCATTTACAGTCATTTTCTATTCAGTCAAACTTGGCACAAAACGATACATATTAACTCCATCTATTGGAAGCCCTTTAACCTTCCCTCGCATATGACTAATCTTACCATCACGATTTAACATATGCTCAAAAATGAATTGAATGTCACCATCTTTGAATACGGTGTGGAGTGTATAAACATTATCATTTTTAGTCCATCCTTTTATGTTTGGATTTTTTCCGTTTGACATAATTGTTGATGCAACTGCATTTTTGAATTCCTGAACTGTTCGTTCACCAAATGGAAACGCGTTTTGACCAAAATAGGTCACTACATAGGAGTTTAAAAAGATTGAATCTGGATTTACATAAATACTTTTTCGAGTTGTGGTTTTTGTTTTTGGCGTATTTACTTCTTCGGTCTTCTTTTGCAGTCCATTTTTTATTGGTTCCAATACATCTAATCCAGCACTCTTGAGTTTAGTAAGTAAATACCTTCTTTCTTCATCAATATTTTCTTTGTTCTTAGCCTTTTCTATCATTTTGTTGACAAAATCAGGGTATTCTTGATATGCCCAAAGGACAAAATATTTTTGGATGTTCATATATTCAGGAGATTCAATCAGTTCCATATTGTAAACGGACTCTATCAATTTGTTGTCATCAAAATGATATTCCCTCTTTTTAATAATCGGGTCTAATTCCAAGATATTGATAACATCATCGGAAATACTCTCCGTGGTTCTTACAATATTTTCAGCAACGGATAATTCAGCAATATTGATCCTTGCATTGGCCTCTGGTTTATTTAGAGAATTTAAAAAGTCAGTCTTTTCTGTAGATGTTGAATCCGAATAAACTTTGAAGTCGTCCGAGGTTAATGAGTCAATTTTAGCTGAATCACCATTGTTAATGGCTTCAATATAATTCCTGGCAATTTCTTCAATGCTTAACTCCTTCTTTTCAGGAGTACATGAAAAGAGTAGTGCAACGGTAATTATTAATAGGTTCAGGTTCTTCATGACGGTGATTTTATGAGTGCTAACGTCTTGATATGGAGAGTGATGGGCTGACATGTTCTTTGAATTTTAGCACTTGATCTCCGCCCACCATTCTCTATATCGTTTGTTACCTGCCGGTTATTCGAACCATTCCTGTTCTACTTTAGTGGTGAACTGGCCTTCGGTAAATCGAATGTTCAGGGGTGGGTTTTCTGGTGTTCCATTCCCTTTCCTCTCTAAGATAAATGACACATTGAATATCCCACTGATCTCCATAGCTGCTGTATCTACATCAGTAATTTGTATGAAGTTATCCGTAACAAGGGTATCCAAACCGTAATCATCACCTGCAACATCTCCATCGTCAATTATAGTTATATAATCTGCTGAAATTTCAGATGTGTCATTTTCAATCTTTACATCATCTATTTCAGAGATCAACTGTTTACTAAGTGTTTTTTTTATACCCGAAACACCTAATTGTTCCCTTAAAAAACCAGACTCATTATATAATCTAATTAGTAGAATTAGTTTTTCAGGCTCTTGAAACACTTGATTTGATCTTGTTTTACCAACCCAAGCTTCTCCATTTTTTAAGGCGGTAGCTTCACCAGAATACAAACTTGGCTCTGAAATCGGATCGTCTTTGCAACTTGTCATGAAAAACAAGCCAATACAAATGGGAAATAGCTTTACCATCTTGCTAATCTTTAATAAACCTTACTGAATGAGACTCACCTGTGCCCAACAAGTTTAAAATATAAGTGGTAGCCGAAAGTCTCTGGATATTTATGCTGATTAGTCTACTTTCAGCTTGATCTCCATCTATCAAAGCTTCCAATACTACTTTTCCTTGCAAATCTACAATCTGCCATTTGTTGTAAGAATCATAATCATTTCCCAAGATGATCTGTAATTCATTTACTGTTGGGTTAGGATACACTAACATTTCAGAAGGTAATTCTTCTTCTAAAATATCTTCTTCACTTACAGTATCAAACAAGCTACTATCTGGGCAGATCGTACATCCTCCCCCATTCAGGAAACTGTTGCGAGTAAAGTGAGTATCTGTGTTGACCCTGCCATCGGCATCAGTGACAGTCAGTCTCAGTTCCAAATCATCATTTTGAGGCATTGTTATGGACAAAGAAGACGACCTGCTTGCTGTATAGACTCTGCCTATATCCGCTTGCCAGCGGTAGGTATAGGGGGTTCTACCTTGAGATACAGAAGAAGTAAATGTGAGTCGATCACCACCATTGGCCAATCCTGTGCCGTAAATATTAACTGCAGGAGGATTAATTCTAAAATCACAAACTATTCGACCATTCGTATTGATTACTCTGGCATTATGGGAAGTGCCGTTAACACCGGTAGCCCGACCCTGATGTGTTCGAAAGGGGTTAGAAAAATGAGTTACTCTGGTTCTACCCGACTGTTGGGTTCGCATAATAGAACCATATCGATTTGTCTTTTGCCAAAACCATCGGCCTGTTGTTCGTTGCCAGTCATGCCCATGCGCATCACCTGGAGTTGGGTCTGCCGCTATTTGATGGCGCGCTCCAAATAAATGCCCCACTTCATGAATGAAAGTAAAAGTGGCGGTAGCATTGGCTACTTGTACGATACCATAGGCTCTGCCTTCATTTGGGCCAATATCTGCTACCACACCGCCAATCCCTGGGTAGTTTCCATTTGTAAGTAAAATCACAACGTCTGCTTCAAATTGATCTCGCCACTGTTGGGCTTGAATATTATTGGTTAAAGCATTTATGTCAGCAAAAATATCTTGATTACCGACAGTGTTTTCATTAAAATTAAGCTCTTGAACAGCAGCTATTTGCAGGGTAGACTGTACTGCACTATTGGATTGAGCTGTCAGCCATTGACCTCTGGCCATATTAGCCAGATTGTTCATGTTCATGCCAGTTGCTCGAGCAGCGGGGGTAAAAAGCACTAATACCCTTATCAAAGGGTTTCCTCCTGATGTTCTTGCGGATGTACCCCCAGACTCATCTTTTTGGTCATAAGGGGAATGATGGACATACGAAGAATCATCCTCCATCGCACAATCCATTTGATTGAGATATGGCATGTTGTACTCTAGAAATGTAGCATATCCATTATCTAAAGATTGGATTTCAAAAACATGTTCATTTTGTCTGATTTGCCCATATGTTCGGCCATTTTCTTGGATCAGTAACACCTCTCCACCATCAACTTCCCCTTGAAGGATTGTTTCATACTCCGAACGCTGTTCAAGTATTGTTGTACTCGAAATGGCTGTATTTGCATGGCCTGGTAAATCGATAGTAAATGAAGCCCCATTCTGAATTTTAGCTAGAGGATTAATTGCTATCACAGACACACCAAGATAACTTTCTGACTCTTTGAGACTTTTTAGATGGCTTTGATGTTCCGGTGATAAAATGGAAGAAAGTGGTTTCTCTACTTTCCTTAGAAGGGGTTCGTTTACCCTCTCTTGAGCAAACAACTGATTTGATATCAGTGCAATGAGTAAAATAATTAATAGCTTTTTCATAATGACTGAATTTTAGTTTAACGTACAATATTTGCCATGACTGGCAGGTAACGGCTTTGATAAAATGAGTGCGCTCACCAGTTCATAAAAGCACTGACCTTTCTAGTGGCAAAGTGGTTATCTACGAAGAAAGTAAGCGCATTCATTTTATTGTCTGTTAGTGAAAGTTATTCACAGTTTTCTGCATCTAAAAAGTCCTCTGTCCTAAAGGTATAAGTATATCTAAAAACCCTTTCAGAAATTTGTTCAGACTGATAATTATTAATTAAATCAGATTTTTCGTTTTCATGTAAAACGCATTCTGTGCTATTAATCCGATAAAATTTACCAGAAGAACCTAAAAGATCATCTAAAATTCCTTCGCAACAAGTTTCAATATTTGGTGTTTTGCTTCCCCCTGAAGCCTCAACTCTAAATATTTCTGTTGACTCTTGAGCAGCTAACTGAATTTCGGTCGTACTTTCATGGAAAATTTCAAATTCTATTGTGCTTTCTGTTTCATTTATAAACTGAAACTCTGCGACTAATCTATATTCCACTTGTTCATTACAAGATAGAAAACTACATGTTAGAATTACACTAATCCCAGTGAGCAAATAGTACATCCAAGTTATTTTCCGTTCCATTATTGTATCTGTTTCGTATGTTATCTCTCCAATCATTCCAATTTTCTCGACCATTTAACGCATCTTCTATTTGACGAATTGTGTATCCGGATACATCATCTTCAGTCAAATCCTCCGATCCATTATTGATATTTTCTGGTCTCCCAAAACGATCTAAAGGTGCTCTTTCATCCAGTAAATCAACTACGACTTGCGTATATTCGGGACGAATTGTAGCACCACCCCTGTAGTCAGGATAAATCATTCTTGTTAGTTCCCACTGAACCCCTCGTGCCCATGATTCTTTGACTTTAGTTTCTGTATCATTAAAGTCACCATGATCCATATGCCAATGTGAAGCGTGGGCAAGCTCATGAATTACTGTAGCATAAATATCCCTTGAAGGATTGTTTCATACTCCGAACGCTGTTCAAGTATTGTTGTACTCGAAATGGCTGTATTTGCATGGCCTGGTAAATCGATAGTAAATGAAGCCCCATTCTGAATTTTAGCTAGAGGATTAATTGCTATCACAGACACGCCAAGATAACTTTCTGACTCTTTGAGACTTTTTAGATGGCTTTGATGTTCCGGTGATAAAATGGAAGAAAGTGGTTTCTCTACTTTCCTTAGAAGGGGTTCGTTTACCCTCTCTTGAGCAAACAACTGATTTGATATCAGTGCAATGAGTAAAATAATTAATAGCTTTTTCATAATGACTGAATTTTAGTTTAACGTACAATATTTGCCATTACTGGCAGGTAACGACCAACTAAAATGAGTATGCGCCCCAGTTGCTAGAAACAGCCAAAGTTTCTCTTTAGCATTGTCATGTCAGAGGGCTCAGTTAGCATATTCATTTTAGTGTCTGTTGGTAGCCGTTTTTTGTTCCCCTTAAGAGGACATACTTTTAAGTTTTCTCTCCGTTTTAAAAATGACGAATCCCATAGATAGCAACCAAGCCCCTATTGTCAATAAATCAGTTAATGATTTCTTACCCAAAGTTAAATATAGAGTTAGCTGAATGATCAGTGTTAGAAAAACGGTTAAAAGTCCAATGTTCGCACTATATTTCTGAGCAAAACTCCACTTTTGAGTGCTTTTCATAGACTCCATTGTTCTGTAACCATACCATGAATTGATACTTTTTGGAGGAAAAATCTTAAAAATTATTAGTACTATTAAAGATATTAATACTACTGGGTTTTTGATGATCAAATAAAGTGTTTCCATTTTTTAAAATTTAAATGAATGTTTTTCGGAAAAAAATACAAGGTTAGTGCCCCAACCATTGACAAGAAGAAACTGAATAAACCATGAACCATGGCTATACAGAAATGAAATGAAAAAGCCATGAGAAACAAGAACTTCCAATTCCAATTATTCCTTTTCATGAACAGCCATCCAAACAGTAATAGCTCTAGAATTATTGTTCCCCACGAAATTAAAACAACAATGACCGTATTGGATAGCAAAGAGTAAGTCATAGGTCTTAGGAATTCACTAACTCCAAAAACATTATGTGTGAACCAATAATAAACTGCTGTTCCATTTAACCATTCATTTACCGATAATTTTGCGGTAGATGCATGGAGATATATAATTGATACTTGGAGTATGATAATTGCATAAACGGACCAAATAAAAAATTTGACCAAAGATCTATTACTTTGTTTGGGCTTATTCCAATGATTGACACGATTGTCAGTTAATGTTACTGGAATGAGGAAAAAGGAAATAATCGCAGCAATTTGATCACCGCCTTCAATAATAATACCTGACGAAATATAACTAAGTGAAATCCACCAGTGTAGAAATCCGCTCATTTGTGGTAGATAGCCACTAATTACCCAAGTCAAAATAAAAATCGATAGATAATATGCAATTGAGAGATTATTTTTGAATAGCCAGAATATACTCACTTTTTCTGCAGAAAATAAAGGCTGTTTCATCAGTAAATTGTCAACTGTAGGAAACAAATATTCTTGCCCTGTAAATACTAGAGTAATCAATAGGCTAAGAGCCAATGATGACCTTGCGAATCCATATACATTTGTCCAAGGATTTATCTCAAAGTATTTTTTTATAGATTCAATATCCTTATAAAAATTACTCCACATATATCCTAGCGTATTTGTATGGCATTACAATTTTATTATTACTCTTAGCCCAAGCCCATGGTAATCTTTCTTGCTGAGCGATAAAAAAATGACCCTTTAAACTCGATGGATTGAAGTTGATTGAAATTGTGTCAGATATAATGGTACTATTAAAATCAAATTTCCCTTCTTTGTAATCAGACCAAGAAGACTCTTTTATTTTCGACATTATTAGGCTTAGTTCAATATTCATAAGCCTATTTTTTCTTGAGATTCCAAATAAGTTGCTAGGTTCACTATTGGATTTTGAAAGTTTAGTTCCGTCCTTATCAAAGATCAAGTACTGAGGCTCTTTAGGATCACGAGTAAAAAACCCCCACCCTTGAGGTATTATTGAAAAGGCATTGGCTTTCTGTTTAAAGGATAAGTTCCCTGGAACAGGGACACTTATCCTAAAAATGAAAACTATTACTACAATCCAAAAACCGACAATCAAGCATGTAAATGCTAAGCGCATATTTAAAATGATTATAGTTTTGTAAGATCATCAACCATAAGAGCAAATTGTTGCTCAATTGGGCAGATTTTTTCACAGCCTCCATCTCCTCCACTGCCTTCGTCACTTGTTACTACGGTTCCTTCAGCTACAGCAGCATACGCATACGCTACCCAAGCAGCTGCAACATAAGTCATAGCTCCAGCAGCATGTACTACTAACACATATGCTGCAGCAACAAAGACAATACCTGCGAAAATACATGTTCCTCTACTATTCTCAAGAATATTAAGATCTTTCATAATATCAGACTCTAAAGCCTTACGATCAATTGAGCCGTCTGAATTTAGATATGGCTTTATATCTATATTTTCAGCTATGTTATTAAGAATATTTTGTTCATTTTGATCTAAAAAGGTTTCCACCGATGTTTCAAATAATATTTCAGAACCTTTTGCTAATTCTTGGCGAATTGTCAAATGATCTCTACTTTGAATGGCGGACTTGAAATTTTGATAATAATTTGGATGTTTTTCTGCAATTTTATCCAATATGATATTCATATTGCCACTGAAGGATTCAAATTCATAATTTGGTTGTTCATTTACTGCGTAGTATGAATACGAGTTCGATATAGAAGGCATTAATTCTGCAACTGTTCCAGTTGCAAAATAGACTCCCTGAAAAATATCACGACCAGATAAATTATCAATTTCACTATTATCATTGATTTCATCAAATTGGCTACAAGAAATTGCAAGAATAATAATTGATAAAAAACCTGCCATGTAAGGGGTTCTAAATCTTTGTAGTAAATTCATTTTCGTTTAAAATTAGATATATAACACCTACTTTCAGTGATTTAGGTGGCTGTTTCGGCATTTCCCACCGTTGGCAAATCACTACTACGTTCGGAAAGTATCAGTTCCTTTTTAGTCATGTTCCCACAAGTTGGGCTACTTGAACTTCACTTTGCTACTAGTACCAATGGCTATCAACGTCAAACTAAGCTCTGTCGGCTCAGCCTCTCAAATATCTCAAATGCATCGGATTGCAATGCCCTTTGCAAATAACTAAGTAAGCCGATTGAGCTTAGTGCCTGTTGGTGGTAGTTTTTAGTGCCCCAAAGAGTCTCTTAAGTCATCCATATTACCACCACCTTCCGCCCAATCATCGTAATCTCCATATTGCCCATCAGTTAAGGCGTTAAAAGTATCTCGTTCCCAATCACTGTGATCATCATCTCCAAAGTCGTATGAGTGATTATCTACAGATTCAGATTGTTCTTCGTATTCAGCTATTCGAAAGTTGGTATAATAGCCGAGCTCACCTTCTTTAATAGTTTTTGTCATTGAAAGAGGTAAATCTCTATTTTCCTTAATCTTATCAGAGAGTTCCTTCGATATTACAACTGAAAACCTTTTGTCGTTATTCCAATACCAATAGTGCTCTGTTTCGTTTCCGTTCGAGTCAATAATTCTGTTCAGAGGAAGTGCGTCAATCTCCAGTTGTTTTTTAACTGAATCAATCGTTGCATTCTCAAAATGATCAAAGTCGAAAGGCTTAATTAGACCAATATCATGATAAGTATGTCTCAGGGATTCTTGCTTACCAACTTCGTTAGTTAAATCAGTTAAGGTTAAAGTGTTCTTTTTTAGTTCATCAATTCTAGCAGTCCATTGCCACCTATTGGTGCCGATCTGATAATCGAAAACAAGAAAGTTCTCGTGAATTTTGAAAGTTCCTTTTCCGACTTGCTCCTTATTTTGGTTAAGCATCATGAACGAATGGTCTCCAGTTATTTGGAACCCCCAGTTTTCGTTACTCCACTGACCTGATAATTCCTCTTTTGTGAAAATCCTCATACAGTTTGTTGGCGTTTCGTTTTTCAAGACCTCTCATTCCATTGTTGAGTTAGGACTAAGATTTTTTGGGTTTAATGCTTTGTTCAAAATGCTTCATCTTATCCAATAATTTCGATTGTTTAGCACCATAATGTCCAATTTCTTCATGTTCCATATATAGCGCATTTTCGTCAACCCATCTGTCATTAGATGTTTTCTGCAATTCCTCAAATCTCCTATCAAATTCCTGAATATTCCGTTCTAGTAGTGCTATGAATTCAGTTAAAAATTCAGGCGTATCCATGAAGTTTATTTGATCGTTATCTGTTGTAATCAGAGAATAATACTCGTTATCTGTTTGTAAGTTGGTGATTTTGTAAAGACCCTTGAATTCGATTCCACAGTCGTTGAATTGAGCTTTGAATTTAAGTCCAACAAGCTTAGATAAGATTTCATAAATTTCCATGCCCTGATCGGTTGAGTATTTAAGGTAACATTATGTTTCTTTAGGTTGTTGCTGGCTATTCTAGAATGAACGCCAACTCTGCGATCACCGCAATTACCACCAACGTTAAGCTAGCAGGAGTGCGCCCCGAGCTTGGCAAGTTCCGATAAAACTAATGATGGACTTGCGACAAAAAAGTGGACAAATAGTTAAGCGCATTTTGAATAATTGATTTTTCCATATTGTTCGGGAGTTTTGTATCCCAGGTATGCGTGTTTTCTTTTTCTATTGTACCATATTTCAATAAACTCGAAGACCTCTCTTCTGGCTTGTAGTATGGAATTGAACCGAATATGTTTGACCATTTCAGATTTGAGTATTTTAAAGAAATTCTCGGCTACAGCATTGTCCCAACAATTTCCCTTTCGACTCATACTTTGAATCACTTGATGGTTTTTGAGTTCATTGCTAAAAGCATAAGAGGCATACTGTACGCCTTGATCTGAGTGGAAGATCATCCCGGGTTTGACCACCCTGTTTTGTCTGGCCATCTTCCATGCAGCCATTATGGTGACTTGAGTTGTCATGGAGGTGCTGGTTGACCATCCAATAACCTTTCTGTCGAATAAATCCATGATAGTGGTCAAATAAACCCATCCCTGATCTGTTGGCAGATACGTGATATCAGACACCCATTTTTGAGAGGGTTCCAAGGCATGGAAGTCCCTGTTTAGGATATTTTCAGCCACAGGAAAGTTATGCCTGGAGTCTGTTGTAGTTCCTCTGAACTTCTTACATGTAATGCTCTTGAGCCCCTCTGCACGCATGATACGAGCTACCCTGGGGCGAGAAACTATCCAGCCAAGATCATGCAACTCATCGGTAATCTTTGGACTCCCATACCTGCCTTTACTACCCTGATATAAATCTTTGATCTGTCTGGTAACCTCTGTTCTTTCAATGGACCTTCGTGACGGCTCTCGTCCTAGCCACTCATAATAACCACTCCTGCTTACTTTAAAAGCCTGACACATCTTCTCAACACCAAATTTGTGGTTGTCATCCATTATGAATTTGAATATTTGTTGTCTCCCTTGGAGAAGATGCTTATGGCCTTTTTTAGAATCTCTCGTTCTATTTGGGCATCCTTTAATTCCTTTTTCAGCTTGGCTACCTCTTTCTGTTCAGGGGTCATATTGACATTGCCATGACCAGAAAAACTTCCGGCTCCAAATTGTTCGTGTTCTCGTTTCCATCTGCAAACCAACTCTGACCGTATCCCTAATTCATCAGCTATTTCCTTAGGGGGCTTACCTCTCAAACACAGATTGACTACCATTTCCTTGAACTCTTTATCGAAGTATCTTCTTTCTCTTTTCATATACAGTAAATTTAGCTTTAACGAGCTTAACTTACTGTCCAGTCAAATGTAGCAGCTCCATGAATCTGCCGGTGCTTCCAAAGTTTGTAGAATGCGCTGCGTCCAGAAAGAGAAAAAACCCTGCGAACTGAAGTCAGTAGAAAGCACGGATCTTTCTCAGCGACTGATTCATGGTGATGTTCGCACAGAAATATGTAAAGTGGCAGTTGGCGCATTCGTGCTAGCGAATGTTATCATTATTTTCTTTCTGCCCCGAGATAAAGACAAAGTAAGCCAACAACAAAAATTACGACTAAAAGCCACGGAACTGAATGTGCTTCACCAGTTTCTTGATCAATACACCTTAAGTTGAACATGTTGCAAAACAAGCTTTTTATGATCGTATAGACTAACGTCAGTCCACTCAGTCCTCCTACAATTATTCCTACTGTCCATAGGCAACCTTTACCATCAGTTTTGTTCACTTGCCGTTATATCTATTGAGTTGAAAAATTTAAGTTTCTCTTGATTACAAGAAACATCTTCGTTCGCAGACCAAACTTCAAAAGAAATCATGGTATCATTTACCAATATCATTAACGTATGGCGGAATCCTTTTTCTCCGGTTGTGGGGTTTATCTTGGTTGTGCTAAAATCACGTGCTGGAAAACCGCTCACTAATTTTATTTCTACAGACTTTTTAAGATTTGAGTTAACAGTTCTGCTTTCAACAGCCTTATCTAAAAACTGACCAAGAATTTTTTCCTTCTCACCAGTTGGCCAGTTCCTGCTTTCCACGACAAAACGATCGTACATAGGAACAGCATTTCGGATTACAGTAGCAAAAAAGCTACAATCTCCTTCGGCTGTTACGTAGGTTCCATGTCCATTTTGAAGCGAATATTTTGGAGAATTTGGAAATTCAACAAAAACATTATCATCAACCTCTTTTCGGGTCTGTCCAAAAAGTTGCGAGTAGGTTGAAATGAAAAGTAATATGAAAACTGATCTCATGGGCTCTAATTAATGATAACGCCAAGCTATGATGAGTGGGGGTTAGATAGCACTAACCTATCCTTTCTCATATAGCCACGCCTTATTTTAAATTTATTACTTGTGGCGGACTTTCCAATCCCCACGAAAATATCCTGACCGATAAAACCCCATTCATTCATAGCATTTGTTAGATGCATTTTAGATTTCTAGTTTTAAGCCAGCTGCTTTTAATTCTTTAATTAAGGAAAAGCCAATTTCCTCAATAGTGGAATTGACTTCTTTATAAATGAAACCACTTAAATCACTTGGGATTCTAACATCCCCTTTATGAAGTGCACAAACTCTTTGTCTTCCTAGCTTAGCCACAAAATAACCGAATTCAAATATTACGTTTGGTCTTGCTCTAAATTCCTTGACACGCTTTGAATCTTCCTGGAGCTGCTACATTTGACTGGACAGTAAGTTAAGCTCGTTAAAGCTAAATTTACTGTATATGAAAAGAGAAAGAAGATACTTCGATAAAGAGTTCAAGGAAATGGTAGTCAATCTGTGTTTGAGAGGTAAGCCCCCTAAGGAAATAGCTGATGAATTAGGGATACGGTCAGAGTTGGTTTGCAGATGGAAACGAGAACACGAACAATTTGGAGCCGGAAGTTTTTCTGGTCATGGCAATGTCAATATGACCCCTGAACAGAAAGAGGTAGCCAAGCTGAAAAAGGAATTAAAGGATGCCCAAATAGAACGAGAGATTCTAAAAAAGGCCATAAGCATCTTCTCCAAGGGAGACAACAAATATTCAAATTCATAATGGATGACAACCACAAATTTGGTGTTGAGAAGATGTGTCAGGCTTTTAAAGTAAGCAGGAGTGGTTATTATGAGTGGCTAGGACGAGAGCCGTCACGAAGGTCCATTGAAAGAACAGAGGTTACCAGACAGATCAAAGATTTATATCAGGGTAGTAAAGGCAGGTATGGGAGTCCAAAGATTACCGATGAGTTGCGTGATCTTGGCTGGATAGTTTCTCGCCCCAGGGTAGCTCGTATCATGCGTGCAGAGGGGCTCAAGAGCATTACATGTAAGAAGTTCAGAGGAACTACAACAGACTCCAGGCATAACTTTCCTGTGGCTGAAAATATCCTAAACAGGGACTTCCATGCCTTGGAACCCTCTCAAAAATGGGTGTCTGATATCACGTATCTGCCAACAGATCAGGGATGGGTTTATTTGACCACTATCATGGATTTATTCGACAGAAAGGTTATTGGATGGTCAACCAGCACCTCCATGACAACTCAAGTCACCATAATGGCTGCATGGAAGATGGCCAGACAAAACAGGGTGGTCAAACCCGGGATGATCTTCCACTCAGATCAAGGCGTACAGTATGCCTCTTATGCTTTTAGCAATGAACTCAAAAACCATCAAGTGATTCAAAGTATGAGTCGAAAGGGAAATTGTTGGGACAATGCTGTAGCCGAGAATTTCTTTAAAATACTCAAATCTGAAATGGTCAAACATATTCGGTTCAATTCCATACTACAAGCCAGAAGAGAGGTCTTCGAGTTTATTGAAATATGGTACAATAGAAAAAGAAAACACGCATACCTGGGATACAAAACTCCCGAACAATATGGAAAAATCAATTATTCAAAATGCGCTTAACTATTTGTCCACTTTTTTGTCGCAAGTCCAAACCTATCAAACCGTTACAAAGTTGAAGCGGGCTGCAACCGTTGAATTTACTGCTATTTCGCCTATTTTGTATATACATTGTTAGCA
This sequence comes from Gammaproteobacteria bacterium, assembly GCA_965206195.1. Classification (GTDB taxonomy): domain Bacteria; phylum Pseudomonadota; class Gammaproteobacteria; order PS1; family Pseudothioglobaceae; genus JAAOIF01. Next base: position 35,687 of record CBDBIZ010000008.1, on the reverse strand, counting down.
AATGTTATTATAGTTTTAAGGACACGCCTGCATTTAACCCTAACCACATAAATGATTTTCCGCTTGACCATTCATTTGTATAAATTGAGTATGGAACGTTTAATGTTCCAAATTGTCCATCAACTCTTTCTTTAGTTACATATACGTTAAATGACGGCCCAATCAGGACTGAGAATTTTTGTGAAATAAAGAATTTATAATTTAAATCAATTTTGTTAAGCAAATTCAATTCGCTATTCCAAACATTGTTGTAGATTATTCCATTCGCTGATAAATCAATACTAAGCTTTTGTTTTTCAGCAATCGATAAGCTACTCCCAAATCCTAAACCAAAACTATAAACGGGATTATTATTATAACTTGAGAGTCCTGCTTTATAAATTGTATAAAACCTGTCAACCCCCATTTTATAGCTAAAATTACTGTATATAGCTTCACCACCGGTTAGCTCAAATTCGTAGTAACCATTCTTTACAATGTTTACTATTCCTACTGGAATACCACTTGTACCATCATTCAAGAAGTTTATAACACCTAGTTGAACACCTTTAAGTTTTTTTGCATAATTTATAACTCCTAATTGAAAGCCTTTAAACTCATTTCCTGTAAAATTCATTGTCGCCAATTGAAAACCCGTTGATTTTTGCTTAGAGTAATTAAGTACACCTGATACAAATACTCCAGTTGTTGAATCAAGGCAAATGTTTGAAACACCAGAAAGTAAAAACCCTTTTGAGTATTCTGTATTTATGTTTGAAACCCCCGATAATTGGAATCCTTTAACTTCGCCTTTGTTATAATTTAATAACGAACCTATTTCAACACCATTTACACCGCCATTTAAACCATACAAAATATTAAACGAGAAATTATTGGAATATTCCATAGAACTCATACCGCTACTGCCAATCGGATAAGCAAATGTAACCTGAGCTTTGCGGGTTTTTAAACTGTCATTTTCTTGTGCAACAAGTTGTATTGATACTAACAATATCAATATGCTTACTAACTTTAGTTTTTTCATTTTCCATCTATTTATTGTTCATACAATTTTTGACTGTCTAATCAGTCTCTGTCGGTTTTATAATATTTGCTAACGCCTAGCTAAAATCCGTAGGCTGACCGTTTGTTTAGTTTGTTAAAAGTATCCGATTAAAATTCCGTTTGCAAATAGCTCATTAGCCTATGGATTTTTAGCATCTGTTATCGGTATTTACTGAAGTCGCTTTACAGTTCCAATCAGTTCAGGTCGCTCTCTCCAAAATAGTTTTCTACTAGATATCCAAGTTGTAGAGTTGTCATCTGGTTTGCAGTTCTCTTCATCAGCCCAAAAGAAAGTACCATCTATAAGTTCAAGGGTGCAATCATAGATTATCCCATCGTCTGGAGGATTAAAGTTGAGACGTTCAAGTTCTGAAAATCGAAGCTCAATTACGGTGGGGTTCTTGAACTGACGTTGAAAAAGGACAATTGCCTCTTGTTCATTGTCAAATGTCATCGAAAGATCGTTGTTCACCCGCTGTTTGGTTGTTAAGTAAATATCTCTGATGCATCCATCATGAAATCCACCAAACAGATTCAGTAGGTCTTCAATTTCATGTTTACTTGAGATTTGCTTCCAATTGTTCATGGCACAAAGAAACGATCAGCTAAGAAATACTTTTCATTAATTCTTTCGAGAGTAAAAACTAATGTATATGCCCCTTCTGCTGCTTGAGGTGCTTCGACAGAATAACCTACTCTTAATAATGTTGAGTCCTGGTAGGTAGAAAATCCTGATGTTAAGTTGTCCAAATGCATCAAGTCAGTTAGATGGTTCCTAAACAAATACTCTGCTTCGTAAACCTCATCTTCCCAGTTCGGAGTTGTTGGGTTACAGTCGACACACCTGATGGAATCTAAGGAGTTGGCAAGCAAATATTCCAAATCATTCCTTTCCATTGCAGTTGCGAAGTTCAACCACAAGCTGTCAGTTGAGGTTAAAGTTCGAGGTTGTTCAGTTCGCCCGGTACAGCTCAAAAGAAGTTCTGCTAGAATGAATATTGTCAATATTTGGAAAACTCTGCTCATTGAGGAAGATTACCGATAACGTTGATGTATAAGATTAGTTGCGTGTTTTAAGTACTAAAGTTAGCAAATAAATCACAGATAGAAAGTCCGCAAGGACTTTCGTAAACTGGCTAAAACCAGCAATTAATTTTATACGGTGTTGTACATAGTGTTTTTATTTTTCAATTCCGATATCGTTTATTTCATCACTTTTTTTATAAGGTTTTACAAATAAAAATGGTATTGACATTCCGATTCCGATAATTATAGTTGAGTATAAGAAAATCGGTTCAGTAATTAAATATTGAGGAATTAAAGGATTCGATGGTTTTCCTATGAAAGTCAAAAGATAAAGTCCTATTAAGAACAATAATATTGTCCAAAAAAGAATTTTCACAATATCAATTATCAGTTCAGAGTATTTAAATTCAGCACGTTTAGAATTCAAAAGTATTCCGAAAAATGGAATTAATGATATCAATCCGTAATCTAGGAAGTAGATAGTTACTCCAAAAAAATAATCCGTTTTATCTTGAATAAACTGTTCCAATCCAAAAATATTAGTTGGTCCAATTCCAAATGTAAGAATTAGGAAAATCAGTCCAGAAATTCCGAGAATTTGTTTTTTTAAATTGTCAGGTATTTGTTCCAATATCAACTTCGTTTTTCGTTTTCCGACATTATGTACAACGGTTTGAATATGGTGCGTTTGGCATTTCAATGTTCCAAACTTTCAATTTACTACTATGTTTATTTTTTGCTACCATCTTCAGAATTACCACTATCTGCCAAATGCACTATATTTTTTGTTGGGCAAAGTAATTAATTCATTGTAAGTCTTTTTTGCTTAAACTTATAAAGCCAGTCTAATGCATTTCCTGATTTATCCCAAATAGGCCAAGCACCATTGACATAAGAAATTGCCTCGTTTTCATCTCCTCTTCCAATGTATTGAGGTAGTTCCGCAGGCATTTCTTTGATTCCTAACATATAGTCAATTACGTATCCATTACTCTTATATGCTTTGAGTAATTCTTCATCACTTTTTTCTGTCTGTCCGGATTTTTTAAAGAGATACAAAGCATTATTATAATTCCAAACCGCACAATCTTCTTCTTCGCTATTTTCTATAAATAATTTAAACTTGGTCAAGTCGTTTTGACTCAACAATAAGGTTGACAACAAATATCTAATTCCTTGATTATCATTTGGGTTTAATTCCAGCATTTCTTCATAAATTTCAATTGCTTTATCAACTTCCTTTTTGGCATATAAACAATCGGCAAGTCCAGCTTTTGCTCTCATATAAGGTCGTGTTTCTATCATTCCCCAGAAATATCCTTTCTCTTCTTTGAAAAACTTCTTTCCAAGTGTCTTTTCTCCAGCCTTAATTGCTTTTTCAAACATTTTTATTGCCCCTTCAATGTTTTTTTCAATACTTGCAAGATAATTATAAGCATCTGCATTATTAGGGTCAAGTTCAAGAGCTTGATTAACTAATTTCTTTCCTTTTGTAATAGATTGTTCATAAGCTTCAAAAACTAAATCTTGTGAACGACCTTTTTTATCCGTTCTTGCGGGTAAATCATCAAGACTTTGCCCCTGTATATTTTTCAGAAAATCATTAATCTCGTCTGTTGTTTCAAAACCTTGCTTTTTTATTTCTTCCATCAGTTTTAAAAGGTCTCTCTCTGTATTTATTCTGTCAGTATTTTTGTTTTTACTCATAGCTTCCCCTTATTTTGCCCAACGCCAAGCTAGCAGGAGTGCGCCCCGAGCTTGGCAAGTTCCGATAAAACTAATGAATCTGCCGGTGCTTCCAAAGTTTGTAGAATGCGCTGCGTCCAGAAAGAGAAAAAACCCTGCGAACTGAAGTCAGTAGAAAGCACGGATCTTTCTCAGCGACTGATTCATGGTGATGTTCGCACAGAAATATGTAAAGTGGCAGTTGGCGCATTCGTGCTAGCGAATGTTATCATTATTTTCTTTCTGCCCCGAGATAAAGACAAAGTAAGCCAACAACAAAAATTACGACTAAAAGCCACGGAACTGAATGTGCTTCACCAGTTTCTTGATCAATACACCTTAAGTTGAACATGTTGCAAAACAAGCTTTTTATGATCGTATAGACTAACGTCAGTCCACTCAGTCCTCCTACAATTATTCCTACTGTCCATAGGCAACCTTTACCATCAGTTTTGTTCACTTGCCGTTATATCTATTGAGTTGAAAAATTTAAGTTTCTCTTGATTACAAGAAACATCTTCGTTCGCAGACCAAACTTCAAAAGAAATCATGGTATCATTTACCAATATCATTAACGTATGGCGGAATCCTTTTTCTCCGGTTGTGGGGTTTATCTTGGTTGTGCTAAAATCACGTGCTGGAAAACCGCTCACTAATTTTATTTCTACAGACTTTTTAAGATTTGAGTTAACAGTTCTGCTTTCAACAGCCTTATCTAAAAACTGACCAAGAATTTTTTCCTTCTCACCAGTTGGCCAGTTCCTGCTTTCCACGACAAAACGATCGTACATAGGAACAGCATTTCGGATTACAGTAGCAAAAAAGCTACAATCTCCTTCGGCTGTTACGTAGGTTCCATGTCCATTTTGAAGCGAATATTTTGGAGAATTTGGAAATTCAACAAAAACATTATCATCAACCTCTTTTCGGGTCTGTCCAAAAAGTTGCGAGTAGGTTGAAATGAAAAGTAATATGAAAACTGATCTCATGGGCTCTAATTAATGATAACGTCCAGCTATGATGAGTGGGGATTAGAATGCACTAATCTCTCGTCTCGCACATAGCCACGCTTTGATTTAAATTTAAAAATTGTGGCGGACTTTCCAATCCCCAGGAAAATATCCTGACCGGTAAAACCCCATTCATTCATAGCATCTGTTACAAGCTTTTTACATGGTATCCCAATGTGAACTCCACTCATTATCTTCAGTATTCATGAAATAACCAACACCACTATCACAAAACATAAAAACTTCGTTAGAGTCAAATTGAAAAGCAAAATCTGGATAATCAAATTGAAGGAAATATGTTTCTTGTATTAGGTAAGGCCACCCTCCAATTTTTATACCGAAATGATTTGGATATTTATCCGTCAATTTGGAGTTGTTATCAAGGTACATTTGATATTCCGATTCGGAGAGGCTTTGCTCCAGCTGATATCCATTTGGGTAATCCTTAGACTTTTCCCATTTAATCTTAAAACATGGTTTTGTTAACTCATTCGGCATATCGAGAGGAACAAGTTCATCAGTATTAGAGTATGTTCTAATTACAATTGACCCCTCACCCTCACTAATTGGGGCACCTCCTTCATATGCAAAAACATTAATAAGTTTAATGTCATCGAAGTGCCTTGCTCTGAGAGGAAGTTCATTTGTCAAAATTGATATTAAAGGGATCAATGGTTTGGAGTTGAAAAAAGGCCAATTTTCATCTTTTAACCCCCAAAATATACCTCCGGTCATTGAGGTTAATAAAGGCTTTTCCTTTTTGTATTCAATCTGTTTTGCAACCAAGCAATCTTTCTCAAGTGATTTTATCTTTCTTCTTAAATTTTTCATTCTATCGCCAAAGAATTGCTCGCTAACGGCTTTGATAAAATGAGTGCGCCCACACTCTCTAAAAGCTATGAAGTTCTGTTTTACTTCTTACTCTCTATGAAAAAGCAGGCGCATTCATTTTTATCTACTGTTATGGGCTTTCTACTTTTAATTTGGCTCGTATCTTATCGATTAATTCTCGACGCTTATAAGTAAAAAAGACAAGCTTTTCTCCACGTTTAGTCTTCAAGGTAATTAGATTAGGAAAAATGAGTAGTGCATTTGTTCTTTTAACCGAGAGTATGTCATCATATTTAATTATGAAATTCAAATACCCCTTTTTCGATTCAATTTTCAGATCATTATCACTAACTGTTATTATCACCTTTTGATTAACGTATGTAGCAAAAGGAATCTTAGATTCATTCTTGTAATTTTTTATGAATCTTTTTGATAAGAAAGCATCAATTTTTACTCTTTGCTCATATTCTTCACTAATCGGTAATCTTCCTTTACTCCAACTCATAAAACTGCCAAAGAGCATTAATAGAAGTATCAGATTTTTTACGTTTTTCATGTTTTTTTAGTTTAAAATGTTCGTTAATATAGACATGCCCCAGTTACACAGTGCTGAGTCCAACTCCCACATTGAAATGCACCGTAGCACCTATCGTTAATGAATGCATCAGCTGCAAACGAAACGCCACCAATTATGCCACCTATAACACCACTACCTTGAGTTATTCCGACAACTGTACCTACGACTACCCCAACAACAACGGACCTTACTTTACGCCAAGCTCTGCATAACCACCTGCATCTACCTGCGGAGTCACTTTCCTCAAATAACTGCTCAGACATTGTAAGTAAATCATTGAGGTTGACGGAAAGCAATTCGCATGATATTATCAAAGATTGTTTCTCTGATTCATTCAACATATTCTGCTCTGATTCAATTTCATTTTGAATAATTTCAAGTTTATCAACTGTCTCGTTATAAAAATCAATGCGAGCATATTCTGAATCATCAAAAAGAGCCTGAATACGTTCTGCATACTCAGATGCTTCTTCTGATAAATTCGCATTATCAAAAAGTTGACTCATGTTTACCCTAGCTTGTGAATATCTAATGTCGTTAGATAAAAAACTAAAACCAGATATTGAAGAGAGTGTCATCCAAAACTTCATTAGAGGATTTTTTTCCTAATTCCTTATCAAAAAAATCATCAAAATTATTTCTCGTAACGGGCCTTTTAAAATCAAATGATTTCATCGCCCTTCCCAGCATTTGTAAGTCATTTGGATTCAATAAATTGTCTTCTACCTCATTATCTTGTTTACAAGATTGAGAAGAAAAGAGGACAGCTAGAACCAATAAAAACCGTATCACTCGAATGCTACTTATTTTAAACCCGGATTTGTCATTAGGAATCGTCATGAGGACATAAAGCACAATAAAACAGGCACTTATGTCGAGAGGCATAGCACCGCTATGGTGATTCGGCAAGTCTATGTTAAGTGTCTGTTTTGAAGTGATTTATGGACGTAATAGATTTTCTAATGACAATTCCGGGTTAAACTTAAGCGGACACATCATTAATAAATTGTTCATCTTTTTAAATTTTTAGATGATTTACGCATCTGATGAATTAAGGAGCGTCAGACACAGGCAACACGCCCACCAAAGAAAAACCCATCCCATTGGCTTTCTCCCGTTACAGACAAATGAATTATTTGATTTTCCTTTTTCTTATTTTCCTGCTAATCAGGTTGCCGAAGTACGAAAAACACTCCGAACGTGAATATTAGATTAACTCAAATTGCCCATAACGTCTTTGATAAAATGAGTGCGCCCACACTCTCTAAAAGCTATGAAGTTCTGTTTTACTTCTTACTCTCTATGAAAAAGCAGGCGCATTCATTTTTATCTACTGTTATGGGCTTTCTACTTTTAATTTGGCTCGTATCTTATCGATTAATTCTCGACGCTTATAAGTAAAAAAGACAAGCTTTTCTCCACGTTTAGTCTTCAAGGTAATTAGATTAGGAAAAATGAGTAGTGCATTTGTTCTTTTAACCGAGAGTATGTCATCATATTTAATTATGAAATTCAAATACCCCTTTTTCGATTCAATTTTCAGATCATTATCACTAACTGTTATTATCACCTTTTGATTAACGTATGTAGCAAAAGGAATCTTAGATTCATTCTTGTAATTTTTTATGAATCTTTTTGATAAGAAAGCATCAATTTTTACTCTTTGCTCATATTCTTCACTAATCGGTAATCTTCCTTTACTCCAACTCATAAAACTGCCAAAGAGCATTAATAGAAGTATCAGATTTTTTACGTTTTTCATGTTTTTTTAGTTTAAAATGTTCGTTAATATAGACATGCCCCAGTTACACAGTGCTGAGTCCAACTCCCACATTGAAATGCACCGTAGCACCTATCGTTAATGAATGCATCAGCTGCAAACGAAACGCCACCAATTATGCCACCTATAACACCACTACCTTGAGTTATTCCGACAACTGTACCTACGACTACCCCAACAACAACGGACCTTACTTTACGCCAAGCTCTGCATAACCACCTGCATCTACCTGCGGAGTCACTTTCCTCAAATAACTGCTCAGACATTGTAAGTAAATCATTGAGGTTGACGGAAAGCAATTCGCATGATATTATCAAAGATTGTTTCTCTGATTCATTCAACATATTCTGCTCTGATTCAATTTCATTTTGAATAATTTCAAGTTTATCAACTGTCTCGTTATAAAAATCAATGCGAGCATATTCTGAATCATCAAAAAGAGCCTGAATACGTTCTGCATACTCAGATGCTTCTTCTGATAAATTCGCATTATCAAAAAGTTGACTCATGTTTACCCTAGCTTGTGAATATCTAATGTCGTTAGATAAAAAACTAAAACCAGATATTGAAGAGAGTGTCATCCAAAACTTCATTAGAGGATTTTTTTCCTAATTCCTTATCAAAAAAATCATCAAAATTATTTCTCGTAACGGGCCTTTTAAAATCAAATGATTTCATCGCCCTTCCCAGCATTTGTAAGTCATTTGGATTCAATAAATTGTCTTCTACCTCATTATCTTGTTTACAAGATTGAGAAGAAAAGAGGACAGCTAGAACCAATAAAAACCGTATCACTCGAATGCTACTTATTTTAAACCCGGATTTGTCATTAGGAATCGTCATGAGGACATAAAGCACAATAAAACAGGCACTTATGTCGAGAGGCATAGCACCGCTATGGTGATTCGGCAAGTCTATGTTAAGTGTCTGTTTTGAAGTGATTTATGGACGTAATAGATTTTCTAATGACAATTCCGGGTTAAACTTAAGCGGACACATCATTAATAAATTGTTCATCTTTTTAAATTTTTAGATGATTTACGCATCTGATGAATTAAGGAGCGTCAGACACAGGCAACACGCCCACCAAAGAAAAACCCATCCCATTGGCTTTCTCCCGTTACAGACAAATGAATTATTTGATTTTCCTTTTTCTTATTTTCCTGCTAATCAGGTTGCCGAAGTACGAAAAACACTCCGAACGTGAATATTAGATTAACTCAAATTGCCCATAACGTCTTGATATGGAGAGTGGTGGGCTTTGGGGCTCTCTGAATTTAGCATCCAATGTCTGCCCACCATTCTCTATATCTATTGTTAGTGAAAGTGTTATTCACAATCAGTTATACTATCAAAATCTTCATTTTTAAAGATATACGTAAACTTGAAGTTTAGATTCGATATTTTTTCTGTCGTGTAGTTGGAAATACCAAAAGGTCCCTCGCCTTCATTCTTAGAAATTATATTGTAAATTTTACACTTTGTCTCATCTAGTCTAATTACATTCTGACTGATTGGAGGTATAAAATCATTGGTATTTACGTCACAATTCCCTAAATATTTTGAAGAAATAGACAATGTGTCATCTTGAAGTATTGTTCCATTAGATGTTGTTATCCTAAAATCAGTTTCGTTAATTAAAACGAACTCAGATTCTACGAGACAATCGACATCTTCCTGACCACATGATGATATTATAATCAAAAATATACTACTAATTCCAATGAGTAAATAGCGCATCCAAATTGTTTCTCGTACCATTGTTATATCTGTTTTTAATGTTATCTCTCCAACTGTTCCATGATTTTTTCCCTTGTAGTGCATCTTCTAGTTGACGAATTGTGTAACCAGTAACATTATCTTGTGTTAATATCTCTGATCCACTATTTATATTCTCCGGAAGCCCTGTTGTTGGGTCAATATTAGGGTGTGAATCAATCATATCGATCACAACACCTGTATAATTACCAAAAAATCCCCGGTCATAATCAGTATACCTCATTCTGGTCAATTCCCACTCAACACCTGCTGCCCAAGATTCTTTGACAATACTCTCGGAATCATCAAAGTCACTCCTTTTTAAATCCCAATGCGAAGCGTGAGCTAGTTCATGTATTACAGTGCTGTAGGTATCTTCTGCCGACCTTGTGTAGGTATAAATTTTTATTTGAGACCCAAGGCCTAGAAATCTTCTTCCTTCCTTGTGTCTCCCCAATACATTTCCGTTATAAAGATTTTGGAGATAAGCTCTAATTTTCATTTGGGTTTTGAAAGTCCCATTTTGAGGAGGCCTCCTAAGTCCCTTTATGTTTTTATAGTAATAGTGATGAGCGGCAAGAAAAATCATTGCATAATACCCTTGCGATCCATTTCTGATATTTAAATCCCAATTCCCTCTCTTTTTTGGGCCATCGTATTTTGCAGCAGATAACCACTTATCCCTTATTAGAAATTGATACCTTTCCCATTTGATGCTATAGTTAGCATCTCTCCTGAATCTACCATTACAAGAATAATACCCTTGAGAGTTTGCTATGCCTTCATGAGTTGTGAACCACCTCCTAGCTCTTACTTCTACCCCTTCCACACCTTCAAACCGATTTAGGTTATCATCCCAAACCCTAATCGTTCCAGCTGGTCTCCATCGACATCTTCTGCCTCTAGCGTTAGGTAAACTGGTATGTTCATGGTCAATACTCTCGTCATGTGCCAAAGGCTCTTCCCAATTATTGGTAAGACGGAGAGATTTATCTACTAATGCTTCAATTAGATCAAAGGAGACAATACGGCCATTGATAACTGATTCATCGTCTTCTTCATCTTCATCAGGTATAAAAAGCTCTGCCAGAAGCTCATATTCTACTCCTTCAGGAAGTTCTTTATCTACTTCTACTGCACAGTATTGATAGGTTGGTTGGTCGATAGGAATTGTAGGATCATGATAAAAATCTCCTGCTTCTTCAATTTCATAATCCAGAGGATACGTGTAGAGGATTAGGGTTGAATCCTTTTGAAGGATGTCCAGTTCATCTTCATTTTTTGGCTTGAACTTGATATAAAAATGAGTGGTAGTGATTTCTATTTCTCCGCTTGTTCGTCCATTAGGATTAGAAGCCTTGAGGCTTTCTAGCGCCTTCTTCATGTTTTCAACTGAGTAGGGGTTTTCAAGCTGTTGACCAAGCTTGGTCATTCCTTCCATATCTTCGATGGAAAGGAATTGCTCACCAGAACTCAGTTCTAAGTTTTCATCTGTTTGGCAAGACCATGTAATTCCTAGAATTACTGCTGCCATTACAATTAGCCGTAAGTGTTTCATTTGTTTTTTGGTTTAATTTAATACTCGTAGGTACTTCCTACATTTTCACTAACGGCTTTGATAAAATGAGTGCGCCCACACTCTCTAAAAGCTATGAAGTTCTGTTTTACTTCTTACTCTCTATGAAAAAGCAGGCGCATTCATTTTTATCTACTGTTATGGGCTTTCTACTTTTAATTTGGCTCGTATCTTATCGATTAATTCTCGACGCTTATAAGTAAAAAAGACAAGCTTTTCTCCACGTTTAGTCTTCAAGGTAATTAGATTAGGAAAAATGAGTAGTGCATTTGTTCTTTTAACCGAGAGTATGTCATCATATTTAATTATGAAATTCAAATACCCCTTTTTCGATTCAATTTTCAGATCATTATCACTAACTGTTATTATCACCTTTTGATTAACGTATGTAGCAAAAGGAATCTTAGATTCATTCTTGTAATTTTTTATGAATCTTTTTGATAAGAAAGCATCAATTTTTACTCTTTGCTCATATTCTTCACTAATCGGTAATCTTCCTTTACTCCAACTCATAAAACTGCCAAAGAGCATTAATAGAAGTATCAGATTTTTTACGTTTTTCATGTTTTTTTAGTTTAAAATGTTCGTTAATATAGACATGCCCCAGTTACACAGTGCTGAGTCCAACTCCCACATTGAAATGCACCGTAGCACCTATCGTTAATGAATGCATCAGCTGCAAACGAAACGCCACCAATTATGCCACCTATAACACCACTACCTTGAGTTATTCCGACAACTGTACCTACGACTACCCCAACAACAACGGACCTTACTTTACGCCAAGCTCTGCATAACCACCTGCATCTACCTGCGGAGTCACTTTCCTCAAATAACTGCTCAGACATTGTAAGTAAATCATTGAGGTTGACGGAAAGCAATTCGCATGATATTATCAAAGATTGTTTCTCTGATTCATTCAACATATTCTGCTCTGATTCAATTTCATTTTGAATAATTTCAAGTTTATCAACTGTCTCGTTATAAAAATCAATGCGAGCATATTCTGAATCATCAAAAAGAGCCTGAATACGTTCTGCATACTCAGATGCTTCTTCTGATAAATTCGCATTATCAAAAAGTTGACTCATGTTTACCCTAGCTTGTGAATATCTAATGTCGTTAGATAAAAAACTAAAACCAGATATTGAAGAGAGTGTCATCCAAAACTTCATTAGAGGATTTTTTTCCTAATTCCTTATCAAAAAAATCATCAAAATTATTTCTCGTAACGGGCCTTTTAAAATCAAATGATTTCATCGCCCTTCCCAGCATTTGTAAGTCATTTGGATTCAATAAATTGTCTTCTACCTCATTATCTTGTTTACAAGATTGAGAAGAAAAGAGGACAGCTAGAACCAATAAAAACCGTATCACTCGAATGCTACTTATTTTAAACCCGGATTTGTCATTAGGAATCGTCATGAGGACATAAAGCACAATAAAACAGGCACTTATGTCGAGAGGCATAGCACCGCTATGGTGATTCGGCAAGTCTATGTTAAGTGTCTGTTTTGAAGTGATTTATGGACGTAATAGATTTTCTAATGACAATTCCGGGTTAAACTTAAGCGGACACATCATTAATAAATTGTTCATCTTTTTAAATTTTTAGATGATTTACGCATCTGATGAATTAAGGAGCGTCAGACACAGGCAACACGCCCACCAAAGAAAAACCCATCCCATTGGCTTTCTCCCGTTACAGACAAATGAATTATTTGATTTTCCTTTTTCTTATTTTCCTGCTAATCAGGTTGCCGAAGTACGAAAAACACTCCGAACGTGAATATTAGATTAACTCAAATTGCCCATAACGTCCAGCTAAAATGAGTATGCACCCCAGTTGCTAGAAGCACTGAAGTTTCCAGTTTGCATAGTCCTATCAGATAACTCAGTTCGCATATTCATTTTAGTGTCTGTTAGATTTTGTTATCGTTGCTTTACTACACCCTTTTTTAATTGCTTCATTCCTTTTTCAAAGGCTTTTGTGATCGCAGTTAATTCTGTGGTTGGGTTAACTCTTGTTTCTCCATTATTCTCATTGATGATCAAAGGATTAATCTTCGTATTGATCTGAAATTTGCTTTCAGTCAAATTAACTTTTGTATCGATTATTCTGAAAAGTAGGCTGGCACTATTTGTTTCGCTTTCTTGATAATAATGTGAGTTATACTTATCTAGTTCTAGAGGAGTGTAAGAGCCAAAAGCCGCCCCTTTTTTCGAACTAATCTTCTTAACATATAAAATGTAGCGGCTATTCGTTTTAGTTGCAAGAATGGAAATTATGGAGTCGGGGACAGAGTTACGGTAAAATTGCTCTTTACCAATGCCTTCATTTGCTAGATCATATTCAAGTTCTGGAATAAATTTCAATTTATTTGATTCAGACAGAATTTTACTGCCAGTTTGAAACAAATTGTATTGTTGGATTTCAGGTAAATTTTTAATGTCCATCATAAGAATTTCTTCTCCCACAACTATTTGAGGGAGAGCAGAATACTTAATTATTTTGGTACTTGAACATGCTGTAAAAAGTACTAGAAGGAAAAGGTTTGTTTTCTTCAAAACTGAATTCCAAGATTAAATGAAAGACTGCTCAGCGTTATCTTAGAGTTAATGAATTCAACTTGATTTGTTGAAGGGTCTATTAAAATTGCCCTACCATCAGCTATATTTTGAATGTTTATTCCAATCGCAGGAAGAAAACTTATTTTTCTTCTTTTTATTATATATCCAAGTCCGGATGAGAAATGAAATCCTTTCTCGAATTCCTGACTGATTTTTAGAGCAGTACCTAAATTCAAAAAAGCGAATAGAGAGTTCTCATCACTACTTATAAATCTTCTCACTTCGAGGAAGACTGGCAGAGTATTGTGTTGTGGATTATGATATCCGTCTAACCCTAAGCCTAATCCTACTGAAGTTTTAGAATTAACAAAAATGCCATAAGATATTCTTAGTCTAAAAGCTTTACTTTGATTAACGAATTCAACTTGATTATCATAATTGATATTGCCAATTCCTGATAAATAGCCGCCATCTATTTTAAAGTAGTTTTCTTTTGACTGACCTGAGGCTTTGCTGACAAACATATAAGCAGCCAAAGAAAGTATTATTGATATTCTAGTCATACTGGAAAAACTTAAATCACTTGGTCGGCTAACAAAGACCGACCAAGTGATGAAACTTATTAATCTGTTAATACTATCCTTCCACCTCTCCAAGTGGAACCTCTTCTTCCCATACCGTAGCAAACTATGTTGAAATCTTTAGGTTTTTTTGGAGACCCATACGTTGGATTCGTACCAGATCCTCCTGTTTTGATTCCTATTTGGGCGGTATTCCAATCGAAAATCTTACTAATCTTATTTTCATTGGTTTTCACTGATTTCCAGTTAGTGTAAACAAAGTTCATATTGTTCCATTCCGGATCATCGAAAATAACAACGGCTTCTGGTTTACCATTGATATTCTTACCTTTCTTCTTGAGTTCTTTTACCGCATTTTCAACCAATTTTCGGACTGCCTTATTGAAATCCTTTCCTGAATATTCCAAATGCGTGACGCTGTTGCCAGTTAGGCTCTTGATAACATCTTGAATTGGTTTATAAACCCATATTTTGACTAATTGCTGGTCATTAGGGAGTGGAAAATTCGTGAATAAGTTACGAGCAGGGGTAGTTCCTGATACATATCTTCCATATTGATCCACAATGTATCCATTGAGTTCGTAATGAAAGTCAACAGGATTAACCACACCAGAACTTGGCCATGTTCCAATACCGGTGTATTTGAATGAGGCAATGGCATAGCCTAATTCAAGCTCATCAATTTTGTTAGCCCACCAAATTCTTAGTCTTCTACTTTGGCTCTTGATTTTAACCCCAGTGGAGGCAAATAAAACATAATTCTGTGCCCATGTTTTTATTTTAACTCTTTTGCGACTTTCGAATTTATCTATGCATTTTTCCGAAGGTCCAAATATTTTATTCAATACATTAGATCGGTATTCACAAACTTTAAGGTTGTCACGAATTTCGTCTCGTGTTGGTCCTGTTGAACCTCCTCCAGAGCCGCCTGAACCTCCTCCGGATCTTCCACCAGAGCCACCGGATCCGCCTCCACCACCACATCGAGCAGCATGTAAAAAGCAATCATCTATTTGAATTGGTTCGATTAGCTCATTTTGCAAAGAAACATTATGAGAAACTAATAATGGAGAGCCATTCGTTGCAGGAATAAGTCTGTTTGAGTTAATTTCATCGATAGCAAGGTCGATACTTTCTGCAGCTTCAACATTTGTGAATAAAACTCCATAATCAGTATATCTGTAGACTGTACCGTCCACAACAACTTCTCTGTTCTGATTTAGAATTGATGCAAAATTTGGATCAGCAACAAGTTCATCTGCAAATGAGGCGTCAATATCAACTTCGGGTAAGTCGTCATCGTCATAAGAAGTTCTGGCATTTTCGTCAATCATCCCTCGTTTAGCCAAGTCATTTAATCTAAAATTCACATATTCTTCAATTTTAGATTGTTCACTTTCCTCGAAAGTTGGCATAAGAGATTTGAATCCCACTTGTTCGAGTTCTCTGATTTGTGGTTTCAATCCATCCTCAAATTCAACGTCTTCATATTGATTTAAGAAAGAGCTTAAATCTTCTTTCGAAGTAAAATTTAATCTTCCTTGCTCAACTTTGATTTCTGGAAGTCGAGGTGAGATTAATTCATCTGTTTGGCATGAAAAAGTAGCCAAGAGCATCAAGATCGCTAGAAAACTGGTTTTTAGGTTTTTCATCTAATTACTTTGTTTAAAGGTTACTAATAAAATCTAACGGTTAGTATATGAAAAGTAGGCGATTATGAAGCGCTAAACTTTCGGTTAAGCACAAAGATTGATGCGAGCCAAAATCCTTGAATCTATTACTGTTTCGCCTATTTTTTATATACATTGTTATATGGCATTCTTATTTCATTTCTTCGATTGGCACTTGTTCTTTAGAGTTGCTAATCAATATAGCGTAATCTACGAACTGCAAAGTGTTTTTACCTTCTAGTTTAGTTGTGTTGTAATCTTTGAGAAACATTTTAATCTCTACTAAATCTGTCCCAAGTAAATAAGGTGAGTTTTCTCCATTTAGTTTAAACATAGTTAAATCAGAAAGACTTGACTTTTTTAGATATTTAATTCCTTTAAAGTACTCTTTCCAATAGTCCGCAATACCATAACCTGATTTAGTTGTATAGGTTTTGTAATCTCCTTTTTTATCATATTTTTTGTCCCAAAGGACTTTGCTTTTTGTTAGATAACCCATTATCGTTATTACGTTATTTCTTTCGTAAACTTTATTTTCTATTAGCCGAGTAAAAAATGATGGGTAATTTCCTTCACGTTCTTTTTGAATATGAAAATAACCGTATTTTGCAAATTGTTTTTTATCAGATAGGTTTAACTTTTTATGTAAAAACATATAGTTTTCAAAGATGATTTTTTCTCTTTCTCTTTTGTCTTCAAAATTGTGATTGATATTGCTAATAATATGATCAAAAATTTCAATGTCAGTAATTAGTTCTTTGTATTCCTCCTTGTTTGTCAAATAATCTTGAACGAAAGATTTAACTATTGAATTTATTTCTTTATTCCATATTGACAAGTCTAAATTTTCTTGAAGGCTTACTTTTTCTAGTTTTTCTCGTTCATTCCAAATACTATTACCTGTTGTTAAATGCAAAATATGTTTAATTGGAAAACGGTATTCGTTTATTACATCACAGCCTATAATTTTAATTGGTATATTCGGATGTCTTAGGCTTAATTCTCGAATATTTTTCCAATGATTAAAAGTTTCGATTGTTCCTTCTTGAGAAACCATAGTTTGAAAAGAAAGGGTTAGTTCTTGTAATAATTTTTCATCCCCTGTTTTAAGGTATTCTTGAAAATAGTATGCTTGACTATAATTGGTTTCGATTATATAATAATCAAAAATATTTTTTTCTACCAATGAACTTACTAAATTTAATTCTGCGTCATAGGTTTTAGCACTTCCGTGTAATGCTCCAAAACCAATAATATTAAATTTTTTTTCAGTTATTGCTGGTCTATTTTTTCTTAAATCAATACTATTATTAGATAAATAGTCAGTTCTATTTTGTCCAAATATTGTTTGAATGAGTAATATGAATAGAACAGTAAAGTTTGTTTTTATCATTCTGTTTTTTTAATACCATATAACGGGAAGTATATGAAAAGTAGGCGATTATGAAGCGCTAAACTTTCGGTTAAGCACAAAGATTGATGCGAGCCAAAATCCTTGAATCTATTACTGTTTCGCCTATTTTTTATATACATTGTTATATGGCATTCTTATTTCATTTCTTCGATTGGCACTTGTTCTTTAGAGTTGCTAATCAATATAGCGTAATCTACGAACTGCAAAGTGTTTTTACCTTCTAGTTTAGTTGTGTTGTAATCTTTGAGAAACATTTTAATCTCTACTAAATCTGTCCCAAGTAAATAAGGTGAGTTTTCTCCATTTAGTTTAAACATAGTTAAATCAGAAAGACTTGACTTTTTTAGATATTTAATTCCTTTAAAGTACTCTTTCCAATAGTCCGCAATACCATAACCTGATTTAGTTGTATAGGTTTTGTAATCTCCTTTTTTATCATATTTTTTGTCCCAAAGGACTTTGCTTTTTGTTAGATAACCCATTATCGTTATTACGTTATTTCTTTCGTAAACTTTATTTTCTATTAGCCGAGTAAAAAATGATGGGTAATTTCCTTCACGTTCTTTTTGAATATGAAAATAACCGTATTTTGCAAATTGTTTTTTATCAGATAGGTTTAACTTTTTATGTAAAAACATATAGTTTTCAAAGATGATTTTTTCTCTTTCTCTTTTGTCTTCAAAATTGTGATTGATATTGCTAATAATATGATCAAAAATTTCAATGTCAGTAATTAGTTCTTTGTATTCCTCCTTGTTTGTCAAATAATCTTGAACGAAAGATTTAACTATTGAATTTATTTCTTTGTTCCATATTGACAAGTTTAAATTTTCTTCAAGGCTTACTTTTTCTAGTTTTTCTCGTTCATTCCAAATACTATTACCTGTTGTTAAATGCAAAATATGTTTAATTGGAAAACGGTATTCGTTTATTACATCACAGCCTATAATTTTAATTGGTATATTCGGATGTCTTAGGCTTAATTCTCGAATATTTTTCCAATGATTAAAAGTTTCGATTGTTCCTTCTTGAGAAACCATAGTTTGAAAAGAAAGGGTTAGTTCTTGTAATAATTTTTCATCCCCTGTTTTAAGGTATTCTTGAAAATAGTATGCTTGACTATAATTGGTTTCGATTATATAATAATCAAAAATATTTTTTTCTACCAATGAACTTACTAAATTTAATTCTGCGTCATAGGTTTTAGCACTTCCGTGTAATGCTCCAAAACCAATAATATTAAATTTTTTTTCAGTTATTGCTGGTCTATTTTTTCTTAAATCAATACTATTATTAGATAAATAGTCAGTTCTATTTTGTCCAAATATTGTTTGAATGAGTAATATGAATAGAACAGTAAAGTTTGTTTTTATCATTCTGTTTTTTTAATACCATATAACGTTCTGTGTATGGGGCGTATCCCGAAGGGTATGCATTATACACCGTGTTATATGGTGTTTTTATTTCATTTCTTCGATTGGCACTTGTTCTTTAGAGTTGCTAATCAATATAGCGTAATCTACGAACTGCAAAGTGTTTTTACCTTCTAGTTTAGTTGTGTTGTAATCTTTGAGAAACATTTTAATCTCTACTAAATCTGTCCCAAGTAAATAAGGTGAGTTTTCTCCATTTAGTTTAAACATAGTTAAATCAGAAAGACTTGACTTTTTTAGATATTTAATTCCTTTAAAGTACTCTTTCCAATAGTCCGCAATACCATAACCTGATTTAGTTGTATAGGTTTTGTAATCTCCTTTTTTATCATATTTTTTGTCCCAAAGGACTTTGCTTTTTGTTAGATAACCCATTATCGTTATTACGTTATTTCTTTCGTAAACTTTATTTTCTATTAGCCGAGTAAAAAATGATGGGTAATTTCCTTCACGTTCTTTTTGAATATGAAAATAACCGTATTTTGCAAATTGTTTTTTATCAGATAGGTTTAACTTTTTATGTAAAAACATATAGTTTTCAAAGATGATTTTTTCTCTTTCTCTTTTGTCTTCAAAATTGTGATTGATATTGCTAATAATATGATCAAAAATTTCAATGTCAGTAATTAGTTCTTTGTATTCCTCCTTGTTTGTCAAATAATCTTGAACGAAAGATTTAACTATTGAATTTATTTCTTTATTCCATATTGACAAGTCTAAATTTTCTTGAAGGCTTACTTTTTCTAGTTTTTCTCGTTCATTCCAAATACTATTACCTGTTGTTAAATGCAAAATATGTTTAATTGGAAAACGGTATTCGTTTATTACATCACAGCCTATAATTTTAATTGGTATATTCGGATGTCTTAGGCTTAATTCTCGAATATTTTTCCAATGATTAAAAGTTTCGATTGTTCCTTCTTGAGAAACCATAGTTTGAAAAGAAAGGGTTAGTTCTTGTAATAATTTTTCATCCCCTGTTTTAAGGTATTCTTGAAAATAGTATGCTTGACTATAATTGGTTTCGATTATATAATAATCAAAAATATTTTTTTCTACCAATGAACTTACTAAATTTAATTCTGCGTCATAGGTTTTAGCACTTCCGTGTAATGCTCCAAAACCAATAATATTAAATTTTTTTTCAGTTATTGCTGGTCTATTTTTTCTTAAATCAATACTATTATTAGATAAATAGTCAGTTCTATTTTGTCCAAATATTGTTTGAATGAGTAATATGAATAGAACAGTAAAGTTTGTTTTTATCATTCTGTTTTTTTAATACCATATAACTATGGCGTAACACACATTAATGTGTGTTACCCACCTTTTCAAAGGTAACTCATTGCATGAAATCTAACGGGCTTTTTATTTCATCCAGCTTTTTGGTACTCACGTGCGTGTAGATTTCAGTGGTTTTGGTGCTTGTGTGGCCCAGCAATGTTTGGATATATCGCAAATTCACTCCATTTTCGAGTAGATGCGTCGCAAAGCTGTGTCGCAGGGTATGTGGTACGATCTGTTTTCGTATGCCACCACGCATCGTTGATCGGTAGAGTACTTTGCGAACACTCGTTGCGGAATAGGGTACGCCGTTAGGTCCCTCAAAAAGATACTGCTTGGGCTTATATTGCTTATAATAGAGCCTAAGAAGCTTTAAAAGATGCGGAGATAGTACTGTCATACGATCTTTTACCCCCTTGCCCTCTCTGACCCAGATTCGCATATGGTGAGAATCAATATCTTGAATGCGCAGATTGAGTAGTTCGCCTATCCGCAATCCCGCCGAATAGAGCGTTGTTAGCATCGCTTTGTGCTTCACATTAGTGGTGACTTTTAATATGGCCCGGACTTCTTCAAGGCTCAATACCTGTGGCAATCTCTCCACTTTCTTTGGACGATCCAATTTGAAAATTTGACGATCCCACCCTAAAACGTGCTCCAAATAGAATTTTATAGCATTTATACTTTGATTCTGAGAAGATCTGGAAATTCTTCGCTCCTCTATTAAGTGTCTGTGATAGACCATCACGTCTGCAGTGCTGAGTTGGTACAGGGGCTTTGGATACACATTTTTTAAAAAAGCCCGAAGCATGCTTAGATAGACATGCTGGGTGGACGCACTGTAGCGCTTCACCTTCAATTTCGTTTCCATCATCAACAGCGCATGTTGATAATCATTCAACACGGGAGTTACCAGTTCGGTAGTTGGCATGAGGCAATAAAAAAATATTGTGATAATATAACTGCATTAATAAGTACTTATATTCGACTATAAGTATTTATAAAAATGGAAAATTTCAGTACAAGATCATGTAGAAAATGTGGCAAATCACTTGTAGGAAGGACTGACAAGCGATTTTGTGATGCCTATTGCCGCAATGTGTACAACAACCAGTACAAAGCAGATGACGAGCGGTTGATTCAGCAAACTAATCGTCAGATACGATCAAATCGACGAATTCTCAAGATGCTTTGCCCCCAAGGAAAGGCCACTGTGCGAAAGGAAGTACTAGATCAAATGGGATACGATTATCGCCACTTCTCTGGACTATTCAAGACAAACCAGGGCTTATATTACCTGGTATATGACTATGCATTTTCTCCTACTTGGGAGAGAGATATAAAAAAAGTGTTGATCGTGAGCAGACAGGATTATATGGATAAATTGTCGTTTGAAATCTGGAAGAAATAACAACTTAGGAATTGTTACTAAATAATATGACCATTACTGAGGGCTAATAGAATAATTCCATTCCCCATGAAAAGCACTTGGGGAGATACTGATGTTTTCCATTTTTTCATCACTTATTTTGATACCTGTTTTGTAAGAACCCTTATCTATTTGGCAATCAACTTCAAGTCCTTTGTTTGTTTTTGTGGCCCCTATTAATTTGATCATTACCTCATAACTGACCAAAGGCCTTCCTCTCCAGTTCTTGGAAATATAAGAAAACAAGCGGTGTTCTATTTTATTCCATTTGCTTGTGCCTGGTGGGAAATGAACAACCTCTATGGTCAACCCTGCTTCATTGGCCAATTTTTGCAGCTCATATTTCCATAGCCTGTTCCTGGAACCGTTACTGCCACCCCCATCTGCGGTAATAAGTAGTGAATCAGCATTGTTATGATAATAAATACCCATCTCATACCACCAATTCCTGATACTTTGGACGGCAAATTCGGCTGTATCCTTTGTGATGCCAACATTGACCCAACCTTTGTTCTCTTTCAGGTCATAAACCCCATAAGGTATGGCCACCCCTTCGGCATCTGTAAGAAAATCATAAGCGTTTACTTTTGAAGGTGATCCCTTTGGGTTCCATTCTGACCCATTGTTTTTGTAATTGCCAATCAACTCTCGCTTTTTTGCGTCTACCGAAACAACAGGCTGGTTTCTCTTTAAGTATTGATTGACCTTGTTATTTATGTGTTCAAATTGAGCATCCCTGTCTTTATGCCCCTTACCTTCATAAGTCTTTCGGTTAGCTTGTAAACTAAAGCCATGGGTTTTCAATGCCTCTCCAATCACCCTGTGGCTTATGTTTACACCCGAGCCCTTAAGGGCGGACTCAATATTCCTCAGGCTTTTACTGACCCATTGTAAGGCTGATTGGGGCTCCCCACGTGTATGGGGCTCTATGAATTGCTTTATCTTTTCCCATACCAGACCAGTTACTTTTTTCTTTCTCCCTGCCCCGACTTTCCTCAAAGGTCGGTTTACCAATAGGTGGTCTTTTGCCCCCAATTCGCTTATACCTTTGTTGATTGTATTATGCGAAACCCCAGTCAATTTTTCTATCTTCCTTTTACCCCCACGGCCTAAAAACTCAGCTTCTGAGGCAAGGTAAATACGTTTCTGACCCTCATTTAAACAAGGCAGTACCAGATTGATCTTCTTCAGTAATTTTTCGTCTTCCATTCTGTGAAGTTCGATGAAAAATATACAATAGTCAATCTATTTCGTAACAATTACTTAGTTCACCCTTCCAATTGAATTTAAAAATCATAATGATTTCTAGAAGTAATGCTAAACCTAAAAAAGAAGATCCAAAAAAAAGTCTTGAATAATTAGTCGCCATTGCATAATCTTTGAATATAGCATATATAATAGTATGTAGTAAAAACGTTACCATAGTAGTAATGAGCAAAAATTTGAAAAAATTTTGATTAGCAAATTTCCAAGTTTCATCACTCCTAAATGCCATAATAGTACGAAAGCCAACTAAAGCATTCCTTTTTTCTGCCCATCCTGGAGCTGCTACATTTGACTGGACAGTAAGTTAAGCTCGTTAAAGCTAAATTTACTGTATATGAAAAGAGAAAGAAGATACTTCGATAAAGAGTTCAAGGAAATGGTAGTCATTCTGTGTTTGAGAGGTAAGCCCCCTAAGGAAATAGCTGATGAATTAGGGATACGGTCAGAGTTGGTTTGCAGATGGAAACGAGAACACGAACAATTTGGAGCCGGAAGTTTTTCTGGTCATGGCAATGTCAATATGACCCCTGAACAGAAAGAGGTAGCCAAGCTGAAAAAGGAATTAAAGGATGCCCAAATAGAACGAGAGATTCTAAAAAAGGCCATAAGCATCTTCTCCAAGGGAGACAACAAATATTCAAATTCATAATGGATTACAACCACAAATTTGGTGTTGAGAAGATGTGTCAGGCTTTTAAAGTAAGCAGGAGTGGTTATTATGAGTGGCTAGGACGAGAGCCGTCACGAAGGTCCATTGAAAGAACAGAGGTTACCAGACAGATCAAAGATTTATATCAGGGTAGTAAAGGCAGGTATGGGAGTCCAAAGATTACCGATGAGATGATCTTGGCTGGATAGTTTCTCGCCCCAGGGTAGCTCGTATCATGCGTGCAGAGGGGCTCAAGAGCATTACATGTAAGAAGTTCAGAGGAACTACAACAGACTCCAGGCATAACTTTCCTGTGGCTGAAAATATCCTAAACAGGGACTTCCATGCCTTGGAACCCTCTCAAAAATGGGTGTCTGATATCACGTATCTGCCAACAGATCAGGGATGGGTTTATTTGACCACTATCATGGATTTATTCGACAGAAAGGTTATTGGATGGTCAACCAGCACCTCCATGACAACTCAAGTCACCATAATGGCTGCATGGAAGATGGCCAGACAAAACAGGGTGGTCAAACCCGGGATGATCTTCCACTCAGATCAAGGCGTACAGTATGCCTCTTATGCTTTTAGCAATGAACTCAAAAACCATCAAGTGATTCAAAGTATGAGTCGAAAGGGAAATTGTTGGGACAATGCTGTAGCCGAGAATTTCTTTAAAATACTCAAATCTGAAATGGTCAAACATATTCGGTTCAATTCCATACTACAAGCCAGAAGAGAGGTCTTCGAGTTTATTGAAATATGGTACAATAGAAAAAGAAAACACGCATACCTGGGATACAAAACTCCCGAACAATATGGAAAAATCAATTATTCAAAATGCGCTTAACTATTTGTCCACTTTTTTGTCGCAAGTCCAATGATCAAAGGATTAATCTTCGTATTGATCTGAAATTTGCTTTCAGTCAAATTAACTTTTGTATCGATTATTCTGAAAAGTAGGCTGGCACTATTTGTTTCGCTTTCTTGATAATAATGTGAGTTATACTTATCTAGTTCTAGAGGAGTGTAAGAGCCAAAAGCCGCCCCTTTTTTCGAACTAATCTTCTTAACATATAAAATGTAGCGGCTATTCGTTTTAGTTGCAAGAATGGAAATTATGGAGTCGGGGACAGAGTTACGGTAAAATTGCTCTTTACCAATGCCTTCATTTGCTAGATCATATTCAAGTTCTGGAATAAATTTCAATTTATTTGATTCAGACAGAATTTTACTGCCAGTTTGAAACAAATTGTATTGTTGGATTTCAGGTAAATTTTTAATGTCCATCATAAGAATTTCTTCTCCCACAACTATTTGAGGGAGAGCAGAATACTTAATTATTTTGGTACTTGAACATGCTGTAAAAAGTACTAGAAGGAAAAGGTTTGTTTTCTTCAAAACTGAATTCCAAGATTAAATGAAAGACTGCTCAGCGTTATCTTAGAGTTAATGAATTCAACTTGATTTGTTGAAGGGTCTATTAAAATTGCCCTACCATCAGCTATATTTTGAATGTTTATTCCAATCGCAGGAAGAAAACTTATTTTTCTTCTTTTTATTATATATCCAAGTCCGGATGAGAAATGAAATCCTTTCTCGAATTCCTGACTGATTTTTAGAGCAGTACCTAAATTCAAAAAAGCGAATAGAGAGTTCTCATCACTACTTATAAATCTTCTCACTTCGAGGAAGACTGGCAGAGTATTGTGTTGTGGATTATGATATCCGTCTAACCCTAAGCCTAATCCTACTGAAGTTTTAGAATTAACAAAAATGCCATAAGATATTCTTAGTCTAAAAGCTTTACTTTGATTAACGAATTCAACTTGATTATCATAATTGATATTGCCAATTCCTGATAAATAGCCGCCATCTATTTTAAAGTAGTTTTCTTTTGACTGACCTGAGGCTTTGCTGACAAACATATAAGCAGCCAAAGAAAGTATTATTGATATTCTAGTCATACTGGAAAAACTTAAATCACTTGGTCGGCTAAGAAATGCCGACCAAGTGATGAAACTTATTAATCTGTTAATACTATTCTTCCACCTCTCCAAGTAGAACCTCTTCTTCCCATACCGTAGCAAACTATGTTGAAATCCTTAGGTTTTTTTGGAGACCCATACGTTGGATTCGTACTAGATCCTCCTGTTTTGATTCCTATTTGGGCTGTATTCCAATCGAAAACCTTGCTAATCTTATTTTCATTGGTTTTCAGTGATTTCCAGTTAGTGTAAACAAAGTTCATATTGTTCCATTCTGGATCATCGAAAATAACAACGGCTTCTGGTTTACCATTGATATTCTTACCTTTCTTCTTGAGTTCTTTTACCGCATTTTCAACCAATTTTCGGACTGCCTTATTGAAATCCTTTCCTGAATATTCCAAATGCGTGACGCTGTTGCCAGTTAGGCTCTTGATAACATCTTGAATTGGTTTATAAACCCATATTTTGACTAATTGCTGGTCATTAGGGAGTGGAAAATTCGTGAATAAGTTACGAGCAGGGGTAGTTCCTGATACATATCTTCCATATTGATCCACAATGTATCCATTGAGTTCGTAATGAAAGTCAACAGGATTAACCACACCAGAACTTGGCCATGTTCCAATACCGGTGTATTTGAATGAGGCAATGGCATAGCCTAATTCAAGCTCATCAATTTTGTTAGCCCACCAAATTCTTAGTCTTCTACTTTGGCTCTTGATTTTAACCCCAGTGGAGGCAAATAAAACATAATTCTGTGCCCATGTTTTTATTTTAACTCTTTTGCGACTTTCGAATTTATCTATGCATTTTTCCGAAGGTCCAAATATTTTATTCAATACATTAGATCGGTATTCACAAACTTTAAGGTTGTCACGAATTTCGTCTCGTGTTGGTCCTGTTGAACCTCCTCCAGAGCCGCCTGAACCTCCTCCGGATCTTCCACCAGAGCCACCGGATCCGCCTCCACCACCACATCGAGCAGCATGTAAAAAGCAATCATCTATTTGAATTGGTTCGATTAGCTCATTTTGCAAAGAAACATTATGAGAAACTAATAATGGAGAGCCATTCGTTGCAGGAATAAGTCTGTTTGAGTTAATTTCATCGATAGCAAGGTCGATACTTTCTGCAGCTTCAACATTTGTGAATAAAACTCCATAATCAGTATATCTGTAGACTGTACCGTCCACAACAACTTCTCTGTTCTGATTTAGAATTGATGCAAAATTTGGATCAGCAACAAGTTCATCTGCAAATGAGGCGTCAATATCAACTTCGGGTAAGTCGTCATCGTCATAAGAAGTTCTGGCATTTTCGTCAATCATCCCTCGTTTAGCCAAGTCATTTAATCTAAAATTCACATATTCTTCAATTTTAGATTGTTCACTTTCCTCGAAAGTTGGCATAAGAGATTTGAATCCCACTTGTTCGAGTTCTCTGATTTGTGGTTTCAATCCATCCTCAAATTCAACGTCTTCATATTGATTTAAGAAAGAGCTTAAATCTTCTTTCGAAGTAAAATTTAATCTTCCTTGCTCAACTTTGATTTCTGGAAGTCGAGGTGAGATTAATTCATCTGTTTGGCATGAAAAAGTAGCCAAGAGCATCAAGATCGCTAGAAAACTGGTTTTTAGGTTTTTCATCTAATTACTTTTTTAAAGGTTACTAATAAAATCTAACGCTCAACTAAAATGAGTATGCGCCCCAGTTACTAGAAGCACTGAATTTACCTATTCGCATTTTCCTATCAGAGTGCTCCGTTCGCATATTCATTTTAGTGTTTGTTAGGGCCAGTTAATTATTCCATCTTCTTGATCAATTCTTTCAAGTTCTCATGCATCATTTTCAGTTCATCCCAAGTTAAGTTGTCTCGGATAAACTCGTCACCATCAGTAAATTCGACTTGGTAGTTGTAGAATTGTGTTTGCTCAAGGCTGTCGATTTTCGGCTCGCCTTTCTTGAGGAAAGAATCCATTTCTGTGTACTTTTTAAATTCAATTGGAGATGAGACACTTTGAACTTGGACTGTATATTTCTGAGGAATCGCACCTATCCTTCCTATCAGTCTTAACTTGTATGATTCAATCGATCTAGGGGTTATTATTTCATGCAACGAGTGAGTGATTTTCTTGAGAAGGTTTGGATCTTTTTTGAGAGCCTTTACTACAGCGTTAGCAATTCTATTTTTCTCAGTTTCGCTACTTCCATCTGCATAATCAATTGTCAGATCGTGTTCATTCCATGCTGAAATAACATTTTCTTTTGCTACGTAGAACAAATCAACACCTCTTGAAAGAATCAGGTCCTTTGCAGGAGTTGTAAAATCACCTGCAGCTACTACACCAAGTACCCTAGTTGTAGGAAAGGTAGATTTCATTGGAAGAAGTTTACTTGTGTCATCTCTTGCCTTGTCCTTCGAATGTCTTGATCCTCTTCTCCAAAAAGTTTCAAAGAAAGCCACAGGAATACCTTGTTTGTCATCAATTCCACCAAGTTCGAGTACAAAGTCGTAATCCACTTTATTACCATCCACATCCTCCCAAATCAACTTTTCACCTCTGCAAGTTCTGGCCTTAAACCTACTGTCCAAATAAAGATTGAGTTCTTTGGCTACTGCCTCTAATATGGGAGATGCAAAATACTCCTCGTACCAATGACCGATTATTTGTCCGAGTTTATGACCGGATGATGCTCTTTTTGCCATTAATTATCCATTTATCCACAATCGTCCTTCATGTAGGGGAACTGTGTGTTTTCTGTTTTTCCATTTAGTATTTCTGTCACGTAACTTTTCAAAGCTATACGATTTAAAGCCTGCACCGATAGCCAATTCTCCGAGCCATTTATCAACAGGTACGTAAACTCCATAAGGGGCACTATCACCAACTACAAAGCAGACTTTGCAGTTGTCTTTGGTTACCCTTCTTAGCTCATAAAAAACCTCTGCTAAATCTTTGAAGTAGGCTAATATCATTAGGTGATAATTTTTCTTTCCTCCTTTAGTTAATCGAGTTTCAGCCAGTTCTTCGAATACCGATTTAAGTTCAGAGTGTATTGGAGCAAGTAATGGGGAAGAAAGCATTTCATCTGCTTTGTCTTTTAAGCTAGTAACATGCTGGGTGCAAGCAGTCACCAAGAATTTGCGAACCTTTTCTTGCAGATCACCCCATCCTTCTATATCACCCCAGAATGTCATCTCCAATCGAGTCGCATCTGCATAATCATAATTATTTGCATATGGTGGAGAGGTTATAACAAGATCAGCCCAATTGTCAGGAACTGAAGGCATGTTTCTAGCATCTTCTAACAAAACTCGACCTTTTGAAGCACCAGAATACCTGCGCTGCATGTTTGCCATGTCTTGACACATTTCATAAACCTTTCCTTCGAATGCATGAAATGCATCAACAACTTTTCCTTTCGATTTTGAAGGCTGGATGTACTGCCATTGTGCAGTACCAACAGGAGAGGTGGTTCTTAGAATTGAAGTAATAACAAACCAGTTCATTTCCTTTATTTCCTCACTATCTTCAGATTCAAACCAAGCTTGTTTGAGTGCTTCAAGCTTCTCAATTATTTCACGTGGATAGCACTTCTGAATTAAATCAGGATATTCTGTTTTGGTTATACTTTTCTGCTTTGCATTTTCTAGCAGATTTTTTGCAGCATTTTTAAATTTCTGAGGATCAATTTGCCAATTGAGTTTGGCTTGAGCAATTCGAAAAACATACGGGTGGGCTTCAATTCCGATTGCATTGATTCCTGCAAATGCTCCTTCAATCATCACAGTTCCAGAACCGCCAAATGGATCAAGCACATTTTGTCCATTCTCTCTTTCAATTAGTTCTCTTACCCAACTAGCTGAAAATCCTGCTGTATAGCGAAACCATTTATGAATTGGTAACTTCATGTTGTCGGCAAAAGTTGATGTCAAATCCACTTTGTCCTTCGTTACCTCTGTCTTGAAAATTTCTAATTGTGGTTCATGTACTACATTATCCATTCAGCTAAGATACTTGTATTAATTACGGCTTCAAATTAAGGCTATGGATAAATCTTACGCTCTGAAGAAAATTGGCCCTAACGCCCAGATAAAATGAGTGCGCCAACACTCTCCAAAAGCTCAGAAGTTTCGGTTTGGCTTCTAAATTTCTACGAAGAAAGCAGGCGCATTCATTTTCATCTATTGTTATGGACTTTCTCTTGCAGAATGGACAATAATTTCTTCCGCTTCGATGTTACTAAAACAATTTTCCTTCCATCATTAATCTTTAATTTAATCATGATAGGTAGAAACCATGGGTTAGGGACTATGAAAGCTCCCCATTTTTTGACTGATTGGATATCCACAAGATTAATGTCAAATTCATACTCTGTATGCCTCCCATTTTTTTCCTTAAAGGATATTTTTTCTTTATAAATTAATAAATCACCTTTTATGGACAGAAAGTAGTTCTTAGGAAACGGGGGAAGAACACTCAAATTTTGAGTGTAAAAAATTGAATCTGAAAATGAATTCTCCTCTTGACAATATGAAGACACATGTATCGTCAGGAGAAAACTGAACATAACTAGTGTTTTCATCACTTACAAGCACCTGTTGTACTGCAACATTCCCCAGTTGAACAACGATATGCGCTCGCTAGACAACTAAATTTTCCAACACAATTATCATTTAGAGCATTTACAACTCCAAAAGCACCCCATACAGCCGCAACTGCTGGCAGTGCAGCAAGTGCTCCGCCGAACGTTATAACAACTGTCGCAACTGTTCCGACAACAGCATAGGTGACCACAGATTTCACTGCTCGCCATACTTTACAAAAGAATCTACAACGTAAGTTTTCCCCACCTTCAATCAAGGCTTGATTAGTAAAATCAACAAGTCCTTCAATTTCACTGCGAATAAAAACTGAGGCTTGATAGAGTGCTTCTATTTCATTTTCATTCAGTGCTCCATCATTAATAAACTCATCAGCCACTTGGTTTAAAGCAACGAAAATCTCATCAAAGCTGGATACTTCGGAATTTTCCTCATCAGGAACCACGTTTACTATTCTTTGAAAATATGATTGAGCAGTTTCCGAAAGTTCTATTTCATCTAATATTTCTTGTACCGATATTGGCTCATTCAAGATTCGAGCATTGGAAAATCTGGAATTGAGCGGAATCGGTACTCGATCGTCAGATTCAAGAAATCTGAATGACTCTTCTATCTTAAGAGAATTAGAAGAGTTTGAAATGAGTGAGGATTTGATTAATTGATAATCAATCGCATCATTAAAGTCCATACTCATCAAAGTTTTTCCAATCAAACCTTCCTCATAATAGATGTCTTGTAAACGGGTCTCTAAATCATTAGAATCTTGGTTACATGAACTGAGTCCAGTGACTAGTAGTGTCATAAAAATAAACTTTTTCATTTGTAACATTTGCTATTTTGATGCCCTACCTTGGTTTTAGGAGTGGTCAGGTCGATTTCTTCTCCCGTTAAAGGAATTTTCTCAACTGAGTTCAGTAGGATTTCTTTTTTTGCCATAAAGTGACTTCTTTATCCTCTGAATGCTGCTACTCATTGCCCATAACGTCCAACTAAAATCCGTAGGCTTGCCCTTTCAAAATGCTTCGAAATATCTTGGCCAGATAGCTCTGGCAAATGTCTCAGTCAGCCTATGGATTTTAGTGTCTGTTATGGGCCTGCTATTTAATCGGTTACCTCAACTAGGTGTTCCTTCCAAGACTCTGGGATTTGGTTAAGACCGTAAATTCTAAGTTCACTTTGTTCTAGACTGGCAGTTGACTTAGCTAAAGTTTCATTAACGAATTCCGTTTCTAATTTATACATAGCTCCGGTCGCTGGATCAACAATTAACCAACCAATTAGTCCGCCAAATACGATGTTACCCCAGTACCATCCATCCACTTTGAAGTTAACAGGCACTACTTTCTCATCATATCCATCAGATATAAATTTGACTTGATAGCTTGCCTTTTTAAAGAAACCTTCGCTCGCTTTTAGGTTAACAGTTGCTGGAGTATTTCCACTGTAAACTTCGGTACCACTTGAATTGGTAACTGATATGGAAGTACCTGAAGGGTTACTATTAATGCTTATAGGATAGCTACTTTTACTTACAATGCTTGCACAACTTGTTATCAGGGATAATCTGGAGCTGCTACATTTGACTGGACAGTAAGTTAAGCTCGTTAAAGCTAAATTTACTGTATATGAAAAGAGAAAGAAGATACTTCGATAAAGAGTTCAAGGAAATGGTAGTCAATCTGTGTTTGAGAGGTAAGCCCCCTAAGGAAATAGCTGATGAATTAGGGATACGGTCAGAGTTGGTTTGCAGATGGAAACGAGAACACGAACAATTTGGAGCCGGAAGTTTTTCTGGTCATGGCAATGTCAATATGACCCCTGAACAGAAAGAGGTAGCCAAGCTGAAAAAGGAATTAAAGGATGCCCAAATAGAACGAGAGATTCTAAAAAAGGCCATAAGCATCTTCTCCAAGGGAGACAACAAATATTCAAATTCATAATGGATTACAACCACAAATTTGGTGTTGAGAAGATGTGTCAGGCTTTTAAAGTAAGCAGGAGTGGTTATTATGAGTGGCTAGGACGAGAGCCGTCACGAAGGTCCATTGAAAGAACAGAGGTTACCAGACAGATCAAAGATTTATATCAGGGTAGTAAAGGCAGGTATGGGAGTCCAAAGATTACCGATGAGTTGCATGATCTTGGCTGGATAGTTTCTCGCCCCAGGGTAGCTCGTATCATGCGTGCAGAGGGGCTCAAGAGCATTACATGTAAGAAGTTCAGAGGAACTACAACAGACTCCAGGCATAACTTTCCTGTGGCTGAAAATATCCTAAACAGGGACTTCCATGCCTTGGAACCCTCTCAAAAATGGGTGTCTGATATCACGTATCTGCCAACAGATCAGGGATGGGTTTATTTGACCACTATCATGGATTTATTCGACAGAAAGGTTATTGGATGGTCAACCAGCACCTCCATGACAACTCAAGTCACCATAATGGCTGCATGGAAGATGGCCAGACAAAACAGGGTGGTCAAACCCGGGATGATCTTCCACTCAGATCAAGGCGTACAGTATGCCTCTTATGCTTTTAGCAATGAACTCAAAAACCATCAAGTGATTCAAAGTATGAGTCGAAAGGGAAATTGTTGGGACAATGCTGTAGCCGAGAATTTCTTTAAAATACTCAAATCTGAAATGGTCAAACATATTCGGTTCAATTCCATACTACAAGCCAGAAGAGAGGTCTTCGAGTTTATTGAAATATGGTACAATAGAAAAAGAAAACACGCATACCTGGGATACAAAACTCCCGAACAATATGGAAAAATCAATTATTCAAAATGCGCTTAACTATTTGTCCACTTTTTTGTCGCAAGTCCAAACCTATCAAACCGTTACAAAGTTGAAGCGGGCTGCAACCGTTGAATTTACTGCTATTTCGCCTATTTTGTATATACATTGTTAGCAAATGTTATTATAGTTTTAAGGACACGCCTGCATTTAACCCTAACCACATAAATGATTTTCCGCTTGACCATTCATTTGTATAAATTGAGTATGGAACGTTTAATGTTCCAAATTGTCCATCAACTCTTTCTTTAGTTACATATACGTTAAATGACGGCCCAATCAGGACTGAGAATTTTTGTGAAATAAAGAATTTATAATTTAAATCAATTTTGTTAAGCAAATTCAATTCGCTATTCCAAACATTGTTGTAGATTATTCCATTCGCTGATAAATCAATACTAAGCTTTTGTTTTTCAGCAATCGATAAGCTACTCCCAAATCCTAAACCAAAACTATAAACGGGATTATTATTATAACTTGAGAGTCCTGCTTTATAAATTGTATAAAACCTGTCAACCCCCATTTTATAGCTAAAATTACTGTATATAGCTTCACCACCGGTTA
The DNA here is from genome assembly GCA_965206195.1 of Gammaproteobacteria bacterium. Classification (GTDB taxonomy): domain Bacteria; phylum Pseudomonadota; class Gammaproteobacteria; order PS1; family Pseudothioglobaceae; genus JAAOIF01. The sequence continues at coordinate 2,102 of CBDBIZ010000008.1, read as the reverse complement.
GCTCAAATTCGTAGTAACCATTCTTTACAATGTTTACTATTCCTACTGGAATACCACTTGTACCATCATTCAAGAAGTTTATAACACCTAGTTGAACACCTTTAAGTTTTTTTGCATAATTTATAACTCCTAATTGAAAGCCTTTAAACTCATTTCCTGTAAAATTCATTGTCGCCAATTGAAAACCCGTTGATTTTTGCTTAGAGTAATTAAGTACACCTGATACAAATACTCCAGTTGTTGAATCAAGGCAAATGTTTGAAACACCAGAAAGTAAAAACCCTTTTGAGTATTCTGTATTTATGTTTGAAACCCCCGATAATTGGAATCCTTTAACTTCGCCTTTGTTATAATTTAATAACGAACCTATTTCAACACCATTTACACCGCCATTTAAACCATACAAAATATTAAACGAGAAATTATTGGAATATTCCATAGAACTCATACCGCTACTGCCAATCGGATAAGCAAATGTAACCTGAGCTTTGCGGGTTTTTAAACTGTCATTTTCTTGTGCAACAAGTTGTATTGATACTAACAATATCAATATGCTTACTAACTTTAGTTTTTTCATTTTCCATCTATTTATTGTTCATACAATTTTTGACTGTCTAATCAGTCTCTGTCGGTTTTATAATATTTGCTAACGCCTAGCTAAAATCCGTAGGCTGACCGTTTGTTTAGTTTGTTAAAAGTATCCGATTAAAATTCCGTTTGCAAATAGCTCATTAGCCTATGGATTTTTAGCATCTGTTATCGGTATTTACTGAAGTCGCTTTACAGTTCCAATCAGTTCAGGTCGCTCTCTCCAAAATAGTTTTCTACTAGATATCCAAGTTGTAGAGTTGTCATCTGGTTTGCAGTTCTCTTCATCAGCCCAAAAGAAAGTACCATCTATAAGTTCAAGGGTGCAATCATAGATTATCCCATCGTCTGGAGGATTAAAGTTGAGACGTTCAAGTTCTGAAAATCGAAGCTCAATTACGGTGGGGTTCTTGAACTGACGTTGAAAAAGGACAATTGCCTCTTGTTCATTGTCAAATGTCATCGAAAGATCGTTGTTCACCCGCTGTTTGGTTGTTAAGTAAATATCTCTGATGCATCCATCATGAAATCCACCAAACAGATTCAGTAGGTCTTCAATTTCATGTTTACTTGAGATTTGCTTCCAATTGTTCATGGCACAAAGAAACGATCAGCTAAGAAATACTTTTCATTAATTCTTTCGAGAGTAAAAACTAATGTATATGCCCCTTCTGCTGCTTGAGGTGCTTCGACAGAATAACCTACTCTTAATAATGTTGAGTCCTGGTAGGTAGAAAATCCTGATGTTAAGTTGTCCAAATGCATCAAGTCAGTTAGATGGTTCCTAAACAAATACTCTGCTTCGTAAACCTCATCTTCCCAGTTCGGAGTTGTTGGGTTACAGTCGACACACCTGATGGAATCTAAGGAGTTGGCAAGCAAATATTCCAAATCATTCCTTTCCATTGCAGTTGCGAAGTTCAACCACAAGCTGTCAGTTGAGGTTAAAGTTCGAGGTTGTTCAGTTCGCCCGGTACAGCTCAAAAGAAGTTCTGCTAGAATGAATATTGTCAATATTTGGAAAACTCTGCTCATTGAGGAAGATTACCGATAACGTTGATGTATAAGATTAGTTGCGTGTTTTAAGTACTAAAGTTAGCAAATAAATCACAGATAGAAAGTCCGCAAGGACTTTCGTAAACTGGCTAAAACCAGCAATTAATTTTATACGGTGTTGTACATAGTGTTTTTATTTTTCAATTCCGATATCGTTTATTTCATCACTTTTTTTATAAGGTTTTACAAATAAAAATGGTATTGACATTCCGATTCCGATAATTATAGTTGAGTATAAGAAAATCGGTTCAGTAATTAAATATTGAGGAATTAAAGGATTCGATGGTTTTCCTATGAAAGTCAAAAGATAAAGTCCTATTAAGAACAATAATATTGTCCAAAAAAGAATTTTCACAATATCAATTATCAGTTCAGAGTATTTAAATTCAGCACGTTTAGAATTCAAAAGTATTCCGAAAAATGGAATTAATGATATCAATCCGTAATCTAGGAAGTAG
>CBDBIZ010000007.1:0-4505 GCA_965206195.1 Gammaproteobacteria bacterium | reverse complement strand
TGTGATTTCTATTTGGACACTTCTCATGTGATTTAGTAAATTTGAAAGTTCACATTTTTCTTCCAGCTGAAAAATAGCAATAAACTGCTGGAAGCAGAAATCACCCCAAAATATGATGTCAGACGATTATTTTCTTGTAAATCGCTGTACGACCATGTTATTCAATCAATAAAGAAACAAAGAATTTTTTTAGATAAATACTGATATCAGTCAAAGAATCAAGAGAGAACTTATTTAGATAGACAGCCTTCAATTGCTTGGTGGCAAAATTCAATGAGTGTGACCTAGCTTAACACTCCTGATGGCGGACTGGTATAAGCTGCCTTGAAATTGGATACTGAACTTCTGGGATGGCATTGTATTTATTCCATAGAAGAGTACTATTTCATCCATGTAAACAGATCAGAGCTACATATAATTTACTCAAGTGTTGACCACCACTATGCAAAGAATTATATAAAAATGCAAATGATAATGAACATACACCCTTGCCTGCAGATGCACAACTCCACACATGCACACTTCCGCACATGCACACACACTGTCCCATGTGCACACCCCTCCCCCACACAACCATACAATACTGGGATAAAAATGGCTTCTGTGGTGATGGTGATGCTGACTTTGCATTAAAACAAGGATGGAATCAGTTGAAGCAGTTACACCGTGTGACTTTCTCTCTATCGCTAGCTCTTTGGTCACGTGGTTACTTTAATGGCTACTTGAAGCACTTAAGCCTTCAATATTAATTAATGCCTCTACTGAACACACCATATTATATGCACTCCACCGCACTAAAGGAAAAGTTAGAGATTGAACTACACAGCCTTGGATTACCTTAATTACCACAGGCTTACTGTGCTTGAAAAGTGTCCTGCCACGCAAATTCTCAATGCCGTGCTGGCGTCCTTGGGGTCAATGTACTGCACGAAAAATATGCAAGAACAAACCGGCTCCATTTTATAAACAACCATGAGAACAAAATAGATACATGATATTTCCCTGAGGGTGTACGGGCTCTATAAGGAGTGCTCAAATATGACGTAGTTACTTGATATAAATACATGGCTTGCATAAGGCATTCATTGAGAAAAGAGGCATAATTTCCAAAATTAAAATCACAAGTCGCTGTAAATAATGCAGATATATTAAAGAACTAACCAAATACAGGTCAGGAGTCTACCTGCTTGGCACTGGAACGAGACCACCAGCAACTGGATATACATGTAACAGCAATATAATTTGTCTCTCAATATCTCTAATAATTCAAGTAATTGACCAACAATATTAATTAGCAAATTTATTTTGTAACCTCAATGTTTCAAATGAATAATTGCTCCACACATCCCACCACCATCGAGAGGAGGTGAGGTTGGAGATCAAAGGGTAAGTGAGAAGCAAGCAGCGAGATTTTTCTGTCATAGTATCATCTACAGTTGGACATGCTCTATGGAGATAGTGAGTTCTCCCACGTCTGGATCAGCTTGTCTAAAGGTTAAGAAGTGGCTGATTGATAGAAATAACTTTCAGAAGACAGCACACTAACTCACTTACACATGAAAAGTTTTCCCTTTAACTATTTAAAAGTACAGGTTTTGTTTTCTAATAAGAGTATGATGACAGACAAGAGAAAATACCTTCCGTAGCGAAATACTGGACTCCTCCTTTCTTTTCTAGTAGTTGGCGACCTACCCTCCGAATGTGTTTTATAGTGAAATGCTTGTGAGCATGTCCTGTAATAGTGTGATGGCTTATTCTTGTGGTTAAGGTTTAAGAAAGTCTGTCCAGGTGTATTTGCTCAGGAGATGGGGTAAAAGAGCCTTCAGTAGATAGAAAGAGAACACCAAACATAAGATCAGAAAAGACTTACATGCAACATGCTTCATTGTGGCATGCTACTGTTTCATGTCACCTCACAAGTCTTGCACATCACATGCGATATGCTCCACCGTGGCATGTGACAGTCACGTGTCACCTTATGTGTCTTGTGTCTCACAGGTGATGCGCAGCATGTCCCATTGACTAGGGCTATCTGAATAATGAGTCATTCTAATATAAATTTAACTCCCATTCACTGGACACCCATTGGAATGAGAAATATACTGAAGGAGTTTCATTGCGGTTCCCAAATTCAACTGTGTAACATGTCTAACTGTGAACACCCGAACAAGCCCAAGCTGAAGATGTATGGGAGAGATAAATTTAGTTCACTTACATAATGTTGCACTGTCGTTGGCTTTGGACTGGCTCCCATTCTTTTTCCCTCTAGCTCCTTCACTGCCATTATTCTCTCATTTTCATCTATTTTCTAGTCACATGGGAAGGAAGGGAGAGATAGGGGGATGGGGTGGGAGAAGGTGAAGGGAAAGCAGCTGCTATAGAGTAGCATAGTCAGAGAGAGAAGCTGAAATTGCTATCCCCCTACAGAAAAAATTGACTCCCAGAGATAATTTGAGAACCAGCTGGCAAGCTTGCAATGTCCCAGGGTCATGCAGTGAAATAAACCATCAGACTCCTGCAAGAACAGAGTTGTTCACAACAACCTCTCACAGAGAACACACCAGTCTACCAAATTTAACCTCACTTTATCTACAAGGAGACATAGAAAGCTTCAGTTTGACTCAGTGGTCTCCATATGTATTCAGAATATAATGATGGCACCATTTCCTCTCACTCCCCCATCACCTCCTCCTCCACTTCTTCCACCACTACCAATGGTGGACTCTAGGGTAGACAGGTTTGCATTGACTCGGTGTACTGAATGGAATTAAATTATGCAACCATTTACCAATCCTAGTCACGTCCCAGCATTTCTCAAAGGTCAACAAGTGCAGCTTGATCGTGTGACCTGAGAGAACTCAAGGGATAGCCCTTTAACAACCATGGCCCCACTGTAGGTACAGCTTAGCCTTGTGTCTTGTTTAGAACTGAACTATTCCCCCTTTATCTGACCAAATGTATTCCAATATTCATGTATATGTTCAAATGCAGGGAGAACAGGTGACAAACTTTCTCTGCACCTGTGGTGTCAGTCATGTGACAAACCAAGAACGTTACCTGGGTTGAGTCAGGATCAGGAGTCTTCCTCCAACAACGAATGGGGGAGAAAAGCAACCCACCATTTCCGGTGTTCTGCTTGAGGGAGGAAATACAATTTGGCTCAGGCAGACCAGGTGGCAAGATGGGTGCGGATGAGTCAGGCAATAAAGAAGATTGTTGGCAGTTGCTATCTCCTTATGAGTCCCCCGCTAACAATCCTAAGAAATGAAATGATTCACTACATGTATCTCCACATGCATGTAGCATACACCCACTCAATAAAGGCAGATGACAACCACATGGGGTTGGGTTGTGATGACAGAATATTTGGGGCTCCTCTTTGCCTTTAACTGCTCTACGATGTTCCTGCCCAACTCTAACGCTGCACACACTGTGTGGAAAATCACTACAATGCAGTAAGTGTCCACTTCCATGCTAGTAATTGGTACAGTGAAGTGGCTAAGTTAGTCAACTAAACATCAATAAGCTCTGTTCCCAGACACACCAGCCATTATGCGGTTTATCTGTAGCACCATGGAAAGGTAATGTCCCTTACTATATGTTTGTCTCGTTCCATATGCCAACACAGTCACCATTGGATCTATAGGGAGAGAATTAGTTTGGACTAAGTCAGGCACCACCTTCATGGCTTGAAGTTAGAAAAAGTAGTGACAGGGTTGGATCTGGTAAGTTTGCCTTCATTATTAGGTAAGGGTTATTTTTATGGCTATTGCTAAAGAAAGAGTGACAATGTTGGATTAGGCATGGGTTGTGCCTTCATGGGTAGGACAAGGCAGCACTAGTGATAGTATAGGACTAGGTCAAGGTCAGTGTTTCATATGGAGTAGGAGCATCCTTGGATTTCTCCCAGGACGCCCCTACTCCATATGAAAGGAATTATTAGATACATTGCATTTCATTAGATATGCATTTTAACTTTAAACTCATTTCATGCCATCCAAATTGTGATTTATTTGTAATTAAAATTGCCTTTAATTTGCTCCTTTTATTTTAGAGAAAAAATTCATTGAATTTTGTATATATCATCCAATTAATTTCTAATTAAATTTTGATTAAAACCTTCCATGTATAAACATATAAATATACATATATAGATATACATATATACAGAATCATTTCATTACATTCAGAAAGAGAAGTATGGTTATTCATATAGTTAAAATTTTTAATATGCATAAAAATAATTAGAAAATAAATCGGAAATTAGGTTTTATAATTAAAATATTAAATTTATATCATGATATTTGAGATATAAAGAGAATACATAAAAAATTCAAATTTTGAAAAATATTCTCATGAATTCATTTTTAAAAAAATTCTATTCTTAGGAATCAAATATCTAATTCATCACAAGTAGATAATTATATCATAAGAAAAAATAAATCATTTTAATTTCATTATTTTTTTGTATAAAATCGCATGTTTAATAATAATTAACCGATTAA
>CBDBIZ010000006.1:0-182321 GCA_965206195.1 Gammaproteobacteria bacterium | reverse complement strand
CTCCACCTTCACCCACCCCACTTCCCAACAGGCATCTCCAACTATGAGGAAACATGTCAGTGTTTGTTTGTTGATATCTTTTTTTGGTTTCCTTCAAGGAAATTAATTTTAAACTGGCATTGCAAATTAGCCAATTCAATATTTACCCTGCACCTATGAAAATCACAATTTCTTTAAGGTGATAATGATTTCTTCTATACTGATAATCATTTCACACTTAAGTGGTACTATATTTTATTTTAATGTTTCAAAGTGATAATGATATTCTTCAGAAATGTCCAAGGAGGATTCTTCCAAGCATTTGTACATTTCTCTTCTTTTGACCCTTCTCTGGTGTCATTCACCTTCTGTGTATTTCTGTAATAGTTATATAATTTATTATAAATAAGCCAAAGTGAAGTTGGTACTGAATAATTAAAAACTTTTCAAGGCTTCACTCCAACTTAATGAGAAAAAAGAGAACCGGTTTCTTAATGGACACGTGGTAGCCTAAATTGGGAAAGTAACCAAAATTGGCGGGTTGAAAATTACTTAACAGCTTAGAAATAATTTCCCTCTGAGTATGCTCATAGCTAAAAACGTTTAATAAGATATTTAGCCATATCAAAATTATGACCTTAAATGAAACTGTTAGCAGTAGGATTGAGGAGTGAAATTCCATTGAAAGGAGGCCAAATCCAAAAGGAAGGGATTGTTTAAATGGAGTAATAAGAGAAAGAAGAGACATTTCCTTTATAAGTCTGAATATTTTATCCCCAACTGAAGCAGCTCTTCACATCCATGCAGTATTCAACCTTTGGTTCAAATTAAGGTTTAGTCTTCAGAAATGCAACTTACCCTTTGCTGGAGATATTTCAATAGGAAACAGAATTTGTAGCAATGATACAGTATTTAGTCTAGTTAACAAAATTGCTATTTAAACAAACCTAATAGTTGAAAAAAAAAAACAACAAAAAATAAATAAATAAAATAATGAAAAAAAAATTAAAATAAAAAAAATACGTTTCACTGGAATACTTTCTTCATTTTGAAGAGAAGACTTGTCTAACAATTTGCTATGAGAGCTCAAAGTATTCACTATTACTAGAAGTTCTGTTTCGTGGTTTGAACATTACAAGTAAGAAAATATGACAGGTTTATAGAAAATGATATACAACTTCCACTAAGTACAGTAGATTTGGAATATAATTATTCTTTTTTCCTCTCTCTGCAATGTTAAAGCACTAATGGCGGATACAGAGTGGGGAGTGAGCCATTATTGACTAAATTCCTAATAGCTCAGATCCACGATAAAGCCACAGTAATGTAAGATAGATTTTAGCTGATTGAAGCCTACCCCTCTGAAGTTTTCAGGTGAAATCAAGTGGAACCTGTTGGGATGAATGAAGGTGTATTGTGGACGTGTGAAGTCGTTCCAGACACAGGCGAAGACAGTTTTATTGTGCAATATGGACAAGGTTTAATATTGGCGAGATTAGATGGTAATGTTGTAACTATCTATCATTATTTTAAGTATATTGCACAGTGTTTGACATTTAGTATAATTTTGTATATTTTGTTGATATGAGTCGTAAATTTACAATGCCTCAATTATTTCCCTATTGTTGTTCATTTTCTAAAGTAGTTAAGCAATTGGGGGAAAATAATGTGGAGCTTGGGATTATGGCTTGACTACTTTACTCCTAATCTTAACATGTCTGTTACCGCATATGGTGAAATTAAGCGTAATTATGTAAAAAAATTAAAAAAATTATCAAAGAATAATGACTTTTGTCTTTGATTTCATCTGACCACAATTACGCGACATACAATGAGTGTAACTAAAAAGTTGTGTTTCCTTTATAGACATGTCGACTAAACAAGGATCAATAATAAGGCAGAGTGTATTCAGGTACCTCAGTTAAAAACAATGTTAAAGTTGGTGAGATTTGATTGTCATTCATTATATAACGGTTATGCTCGAATTTTTGCCTACTTTTCTCTTCTTTTATTGTCATCTCTTTTTCTTTCCATTTGATCCATTTTTCTTTTTTACATACCTAATTTTATAAATTATGCTCAATAACAAACAAACGTGAGTGTTACAACATAAAACAAGCAAAGGGCCCAGTCATTCAATACTTGAAACATTTAAACAGTTAATATTAACTCTATATATGACCCTGACTAAGTATTCCACAATTTAACAAGTGGGACATGAAAGGTGTGGATAATCTCTTACTGTGATACAATCATTCACTCAAATATTTGATTAAAAGTTCTTTTATTTCTTTTTCTGAAGATCTACCTATTCTTCCTAAAACACTACCTTTTTTTTCCTGAAAGTCATCATTTTTTGGAAAGTCTGACTATTTTTCCAGCATTACTCTAGCAACTCAGAAACACCATCTTTACCCAACATTATGCCAACATAATCCGTAAAGGCCCAATATTGGCTTCTATATATTCATATATTTGTGGATAAGGTAGTGCAACAATGTAAACAAGTCATATGGAAAATCGCACCCACTAATTTTATTATGCTCTTACTGTGCAGACACGGTAATTGCTGCAAATGCTCTCTCTCATTTTAGATTAAGACATAGGAGATAGAATTAGTATGTTGCCTGAAAATATCTATCTACATTATAGAGTGAGAATAGTCTGTCTCTTTGTCTGTGTATCCATGATTCACACTTGAACGGTTGAAGTTAGACCTCCCCTCCTTCCCCACATACACATGCCCACTAACTGCTTAACACCATACTGCCCACATGCACCTCATTTAGACCACACCATGTCAGAAAACACCAAGGCCAGCCGCAGTCCAAGGGTAATTCTCAGAAAGGATAAGAAGAAAGTGAGGAGGATGCGACAAAGGAGGAGGGAGAGAGAAAGAGGCAACAGGCAGTAACTGAGTGTGCACACACTCTGGAAGAATAACCTGCAACATTAGAGGCAGGAACACTATGAAACAACAGTAGCAACTAGAAACCATCCAAGGATGGAATCCCACAAGCTGAGCGGTACATTCCTACTTCTGCTGTTGTACAGGATCATGAGTTTTGATTACTAAATCACAGGTATTTAGGAGTGCCTGAGTGTTTTAACATAGTGTGGTTTGTAGGGAAGCGTACAATTTAATGATTGTAATAAAAAATTAGGAATGTTTAATTCAATAACTATTACTATCTTCTTTATTGCAATTAAAGGAGTTGGGAAGCATTCCTTTATAGTAGAAAGTTTAACTTCAAGTACACTGCAGATATATATATATATATATATATATATATATATATATATATATATATAAATTTAATCTACTCCCTGTATGTTATTCTATGTGTAAGATAAATAAATTATCTTTACAAAAGCATATATATACAATGCTGATAATAAAAAGTTTTTACCCTTTTATTCGGAAAGTCTGTTCTCTTCATTCCCCCCCCCCCCCCCCAACCTCAAAATAGTTGAGATTTTAATAATAAAAATGTTGTTCTAAAAATTGCTAGTAACAGCACACTCGCACACCAATTACTTATACCAACAGCAAGACCACATTCTCTAGCTAATAGCAACAGCATGCCCACACAACTGTCAGTCATAGCAACATCATGTCCACACTTCTCTCAATCATAGCAAGTGCATTTGCACGCACAACTCACTCATAGTTAGAACATGACCATGCATGTTGTACTCATTGCAACAACATGTACACACAGTTTTATTCCTAATAATAATTGTTTACACACCTCCAAGAAGATCGAGAGCAAAGATAATCTTCAAGTAAAATGGGAATTTCCTACTCAAATGACAAGGGCCTTCTAATTTAAATAATCACATATATATAAGACAAGAGATAAGACACATAAATTACCTAAAGTGCTTCGTCCCATTAAAAAAGTGAATTAAAAAATCACTCAAATCCAAATCCCACTCCCCAAAAGAGTGTACTCTGTATGATACGCTGGATGTATCACTTATTTAATTAAATAGAATCAATACCTCATTTCAAAAGCTATAAGGATGATCTGTAGTTCATGTATGTAGTCACCTTCAGGTGAACTGACTTGTACTGCTTAGGCAGGATGCTAACACAATTGGCTGTATTATAGATGCAATTTGGAAGAAAATTTCAATGATTACAACAAAATATATGATTTTTTATATTAATAGTTGTTATAATAATTCACCTGTTTCTGTCTACCTGTGTGTATGCTGGTATGGGAAATGATTTTGATAGATGCTTCCTATGACCATGTGTAATAAATATCAGACAATACCAGCAATATAATATTTTATCAAAGTAAAGATTCTTAAAAAATTTTGATTAATTTTTTAAGATCATGGAAGTACTATTACTATGATAATTAAAAATTCTCCATTTGCATAAAATTAATCTTTATATCTCCATTAAGATGATGAATGGGCCTTTCGTATATTGGCTCATTAAGTCATTTCTTCTCTGCACCTGACTTGCCTGTGGATGTTGAAAGTAAGTCAAACTGGCTGATGAACCCAAGGCATAATCTCTATGTTCATCTTTTAAAAAGATATTTATTTATCATCAAACATAATTAATATTTATCCATTATCATTTAATGTTGAAATACACTGCCAAATTTTAGCTCTGGTTCCAAATAATTTATCTTGGTTTGGAAGTTATGAAAAAGCACAAAGACAAAAGGTGCCAATATTATGCTAGTATTTTCTGAATGACAATTAAAAAAAAAATATATATATATATATATATATATTATCTATACAGTTATCGAGTATTTGTTACTTGCGGTGTCATCTTTGTGGTGTCACTCCCCGTCCCCATCTCTCCTCCTATGACTAGTACATTAAACCTAGAATTACAATTAAATATATAAAATGTGCCAACCATTAAGATGTACATTTGTTGTTTTCCATAAATTAAATTGCATGAAGTGTCAATTCTAGAGCAGTGTATTGGGATGAGGCAAGTCACAAGCAAAGAATTATGGAAAAAAGATGATTCCACAATTGAACACAAAATTCAAGCTCATAGAATGTCCATAAGATATGGCATGGATAGGTACCTATAATGTTTCATAAAATTACTTTTCCACACTTCGTCCATTGGAAAGTTGCATCTTCTAGCATGTATGTTCGATAACTTTCATGACCTTGGTCAGTGTGGTGTCATCTAGCTTACCAAGTTCAAAATTAAACATAGATCCTGTAATAGTGTAGAGTGCGGCCTCTTCAATGATGTATACTATGTCCCGCATCTGTTCAAGATCTTGTAATGAGTCAATTTGCTTCTTCAGCTTAATGAGGGAACCAGAATCCCAGGTGTTGGGTAATATCTTTTTACCCATTTTTACAGGTGTCTTCTCCATCTCAGTCTCACTGTTACTGCTTGTATCGCTATCACTGGAGCCACTGCTGCTGGAGCCAATTTTCTCTTTATTCTTCTCAACTTCTTCGCTTGCTACCTGGAACTTAACACTGTCATCCAAGTAGGGTACCTCTTGATCCTTTTCTTCACTGGCCTTCTTGATGATGCTTGGCTGAAATGTGTGTGGGAGAATAAAATAGGTTCAACAGATTATTCAAGATAGATCAAATGATTCCGAGCACATGTTAACTATTAGCACAATATTAGTGATGGAAAGAAGAGATGCCCCACTATACCTTGATTAGATCATATGTGAAGTATTTTCGAGATAATATGGTAGATAAACATGTTAAACAGATTGAAAAATATGGAGAAAAGGGAGGTAATTAATGATATGTGCTTAATTATTTACCATTGATAGTGTTAATCTATTATGACTAATATTTCAGGTTGGAGGAGAGTTTGCCTTGGTTACGACAATAGGTTATGGTCGTTAAAAGAACTCTTTATTCGTAAGTAGCTGCAAAGTTGGACTATTTCATTCATGAATAAGTTTAAGGGTGTACAAAGGTGTGTTTTTAAACCACATTGATTCTCATTGGACATAAATTGTGCACTATTATAAAGGAGACTACATCATAACCCACCCTTTACCTACTTTATCAGGGATGTACTGCCTTTCTTGTCCATCCTCTACCAATATTGATTGGGTAAGATATTATCAAACTCATCACCTCAACTTTACCAACATTGCAACTGAATAACTCGTTTCTGGCAACAAGTCCAGCACTACACAAATTCAACCCTGATATGTGCCATGGAAGAGACATTTATAGCCATCAGGCCACAATGAGTAGTGAGCACACCTGATATTATTTATTTTGTTATATTGATGGACCTGGCATGCAAAGTTAATAAATATATACAATTACATAGAGTAATTGTTTTGGTTAAGTTCTACCAGTTTGAATCAATAGCTAAGAGTTGGCATATGCTGGTACTATGAGATGATCAAGCCAGAAAAAATGATAGAGATCAAAACGAAAGTTGTCAGTATTAAGACAAGGATAGTGCTCAGTGAAGTGAGAATGTAAGAGACAAGGGATATGGTGATCAATACTGCCTGACCTACCTTCATTTTGGCCTCCTTGTCCTTATCTTTGCCCAACATGCTTCTTGCATTCTTCTTGCCGGCGACAGCAATCTTCCCAGCAACTTCAGCATTCCCGGCAACACCAGTATTCCCAGTTACTGGACAGTTTCCAATTGCAAACACGATATTCCCAGTAGAAACAGCACTTTTCTCGGCAACAGCAGTACTCCCGGCTTTCCCTGACAGGTCGTGTCTAGAGGCAAGCATGGAAGGCTCACCCTTCATATGCGGGAAATGCACAAGGTGACTTTTAGGCTCCCAAATACTCTCCGACTCCGAGTAATTCAACCACTTCAGGAGGTATTCCACCTTCCCTCTTTTACCGATACGTTTGTCTAGTATCCTCTCAACAGCAAATGTTTTGCCACATTCAAGAGAATGCTTTATTTTTGACCTTTTCTTAACTTTAGGCATGTCGTCACTGCAATTTCAAAGCACACATAAGACAGACATCAAAAAATGCAAGTCAAAGGGTAGGAGAAGGATCTCACAATATATATATCACAGATCTTTATAATTTATATTTATATATCATTACATTTCTTCTCCCCCATCTTTTGCCGATATATATAGGAAATATTCAGAGTAATCCAGTGTTTTGACAGTATGTTTGGTAGGAAAAAATTAGTGTACCACTCAAAATGTTTTAAAACAGAGAAAAAGCTTAATTTTATTAAAATCAAGCTACATTAATGTTTACTTCAATTAGGTAATTGTAAATGAATTAGAGTGGACAAATGTACAGAAAAGTAAACACACACAAGGGAGAACAAGCAACAAAACATTTGTTCTGCTTCACAGGTGCACAGAAAATAATATATAAGCAAACGTATCACTATTGTAAATTTTAAAATATAATAATCGTTTCACATCCAATCCAAGTACTCAAATCTAAACTCATTCCAATGCGACATGTTCTTCTTTAAATCTCAGTGCATGTTAACACATGGAAAACGGTATATAACAAAAAAAATTTAGTATAGTATTTCAAAACTCTATTATGAGATAAGCATAAACAATATCAAGGCTAACACAAATTTGAAATGAGAAAATTACCACCTACTTGCTGAGGTTTATATTAGATGTCAAACCAGTGCAAATGTTCATAATTTAAATAAATTGGCGTGCACACGATGCTTGATGGAGTCAAAGAACAATGATGTGACCTAACTACAGATTCTTCAGAGTCTTGTTAGCAACTGTCTTCTATTTCCAATATTTTGAATATCTCATTATATCCAAAGAAGTGGTTATTGGGCTCCTTTTGAACCTCATTCTTTACTGCTTCAGTACTATTAGACACGAAATGCCACTCCTTTCCTTGTGTAATACAAAGTGGCAATAATGCTATTTCTGCAACAAAATAAAAACCCATGTGAGATAGACCCAAAAACACATACATACTTGGAATTAATATAATCTGTGGAATGTTTAAAGTACATTTATTAGACAACACCCTCTACTTTTTTAATGTCAGGCCAAAAAAAAAGGGCAAGTAATGGTAATTTGATGAAACAAACCCTAGGATGAGAAAAGCTTAGTATATGGTACAAAATAACAACTTGACATTTGGAGTGACACAGGCAGAATCCCTGCTTGCTACACCTCTCTCCATCGGTATACAAAATGAAAAGTGCCAAAAGAATAATTATGAATATTGCCTGGACTGAAGGAGCTAGATAGATGACCAATACTTAATATTTATTTAGGGTCGTGTGTGTGTGTGTGTGTTGGCATCATGGCTAAAGAGTGGGAATAAATTGCTGTAAATTGGCAAGTACTCTCCATGAACATAGATGAGCACAATTGAACACATGTGGGCATGGTAATGGATATTCTTTTGTCATAGCCACTCCCACACACTCATTTATTGATTAATCCAACCAAAATTGGCCATATGGAATCAAAGCATCCCGGTGAGCACTATAATCTTCGATAAGATTTGCAATATGTGTGGCTTACTATTGGCAACACCTGCAGGATATACTATTGCTAGACTTAAGCTAACTAAAAGGCAAACAAAGTTGAAACTTGAGTGATTTCTATAATATTTCATTTTGAAATTGGCAGTGCAATATCATATATATAAGATACCAATATATATATATATTTATATATATATATACCACATATAAATACAAGCTTGCTAATCACACTCATGCCAAGAAAAATACACACTTCTTTCAAAACAAAAAATCAAGCACTAA
The DNA here is from genome assembly GCA_965206195.1 of Gammaproteobacteria bacterium. Classification (GTDB taxonomy): domain Bacteria; phylum Pseudomonadota; class Gammaproteobacteria; order PS1; family Pseudothioglobaceae; genus JAAOIF01. The sequence goes on along the minus strand of CBDBIZ010000006.1, from coordinate 173,614 downwards.
CACATACTCCTGCAAAAAATACACACCCAACAACAAATCAATCATTCCTGCCCAAAAAGCACATTCTTGCACTCAACAATACACACACCAACCAAAATTCAACACTTGTACCAGCAATTGAATTCACTTCTGACTACATCAACAAACTCCAGCCAACGAATTTCACACCAACAACACATACTTCTTCCAACATCAACATGTACATCTGCCTACTAAAACACACCACTGCTAACAAAATACATTCCTGCCATAAACTTCTGCCTGCAGCACAATTTACTGCCAACATCACTAGCTCCTGCTACGAATGCACAATTCAGCCTAGAACACACTCTCGCCAATAATGCACTCTTACCATAAACACGCAATTTATCTTAGAGCAACTCACATTCTAGCCTAATACACATATTGATGCAAGCAACAACATGTATTCCTGCCTACATCTGCATACTCCAACCAATGATATTCCTAGCCCTAGCTCCCAGAGACACATGGTTTCTTGCAACTCGCTACCACCCTTCCCCTAAAACATGTGACCTGGAATCTTTCCCTATTACACATGTGCAAATGGATATCCCCCATCCAATCCTTAACTATTGGCCATGGAATCTCCATTCCCCAGCACATAGGCCCTGGTTCTCCCATCCTTTAAGCCCCAATACACAAGTGTCCAGAAATTAACACCCCTTCCCACACACATGTGTCCTGTGATCTCTCATCTTCCCATACACATGGCCTTCTGGATTTCACCCTCCCTCCTAAATATGTGTCCTGTAATGTCCCCTCCCCACATTACACATGAGCCCTGGAACCAAGTGCCACTTTATACTTGATCCTAAAGTCTCTCCACCCACCAACCCCATTAACACATGGTAACCGGAATCTCCGTACTCACCCCACCTAAAACATGGTCCATCGAGTAACTTAACTCCTAAAAATGAGCCTTAAAATCTCTATTCCCCTCTAGATTATGTTCCTAGAATCTCCCATTCCTCAACCCTTACCCCAACACATGGTTCCTGAATCTCAAACACACAACTACATGTTGGCCCTGGAATTTGATTGCATGTCCAACTGGTAGAGCTACCTGTATCCCATTTAAGTTCATCAGTAGTTAAACAGTGATTTTTTCAATTGAGTCAAAGTCATTGTGAAAATCTTCACCAATAATTTCTTACATGTTTTCTTATTAATTAATACATTTGCATGTGATGCTAAAATGAGTGAAAATGATCTTCTCATTGAGCAAATAAAAAATAAAAAAAATCTACCTCATGCACCTGTAATATATCTTCTTGTATCATGCTCTCTTGGAGTGGCACTCTCTCAAATATTTATTCATAAATATCTATTTATTGTTGACTTAGAGAAATTTGGCATAATTTAAAATTTGAAATTTTTCCTTCTAAATAACATAAACAGGTTAAGCTCTCTCTCTAAGTCTGGCATGACCATAACCTTAAGTTCTAAAGAAAAAAAAAGAAAATTAGAAATTAATTTCTAAATTTTCAAGAATTATTTCAAGCCACTTTATGCTGGAAATTTGCAAGACACATCTATTTAATTAAGTAGTAAATTTGAACTTTTAAATGGATATCTCATATGAAAATACACCAAATGGCTTTAAGGTTTCATTTTTATCCGTTCATGCTATTTTCACATTTAAACATAAATTAAAAAAAAAAAAAAAAATTGTTTTAGAACAAATTTTGACCCTGCATTTTTTTTAATCTAAGGGGTTTTTCTTATTGATTGTGTTTTCTTGATTATATCCAGTAATTAATTTTCTTTTCTTAGTTTAAATAGGAATAATTTAAATATAACAACAATTGCATTGAAATATATCAAAGATATTTTGTAGGGCATTGATGTGATGGTTTTACTTGACACATCCACATTATATAATTACACAATTTAATACACATATATATGTACACTTATTTTGTTCTATATTCATTTTATGAAGAAATGTGTTATTGTTTATAAAGTATTTCTTCATATTTGATGTAATGAGAGTGTATAGTGAATTTGGTATTCTCCTTGAACCAGCTTGAATGAATCTCTTTGTTGCGTATCTCCATGAGTAGTGCCCATATCTCTTCTTTGAAGAAAGATTCCCGTCATTCTCTTTCATGAATAAGTGGACATTTTAACAATGCATTCCTTTTCCATGAAAACTAATTCAACATGTGTAATATGCTTTACCTGCTAGAATAAGAGTCAGTTGCCAAGTTGAAAATACAGATGGAAATTATAATGTATATATATATATCGTGAACTACATAGGAACTACATAGGGGGATATACTAATTTTTTCATTGAGATGTGCTTGGACAGAGTGCAGCTCAGGTATGGGCAGCCAACTTCAACCTGCAGAAAGTAAAATTTTACATACATTTTACTAACAGTGGCCAGTTCACTAAACAAACTCAAATCTGCCCAACTCTAGTTGCACCATTGCCAATCTGAATAGGTTCCTCTTAATTGCTATTTATATGCTGGGATGGCCCTATTCAGGAAAGAAACACACAAGCACTGAGAGGCGCAAAATATTTTTTCCATGGAGCATCAATCAATTAAGCCTTAAGGTGAACGCACAATGAAAATATTTTAATCTCTATCTGAGATCAGTTTTACATGACCACACCAGAACAGGCTCCATATAAACACATTCCTTGTTAAGCCACTGCAAGGGTACTCCACATGAGGCATCAGATATATCAATATTCCTGTGGTTTCAATTTGATGTATGTTATTAGAAGTTCGGTTCTGAACAGGTCCCTATCTGGCGGTCGAGTGGGTGCTAAGCTGAACTCAATGACACATAGCATAGATGTGGCTGTCTCTTCTCATTGCCAGTGAGATATGTTTACACTCCTCTGTCTGGCATAAACATATTATCTAACTACTGTGGAAATGGACTCGCTAATATTCTCAGTGTAATGGTCTTCAGATTACCACTGGTCCACATCCTCATCAACTTTTAGCTCTTTTCCTGCTTTCTGAGTTTGTGCTCTAGTCTGGACTTCAGTAATTACTGGTTCTGGGCATATCAGGTGTTTTCCCAGTTCCAGATAAAAGGTAGGTCTTGTCCCATAGGTGCATCAAAACATAATTTTTATGCAACTGCTAACAAATGTTCATGTTCACCTTCTTTCTTTGTTCCAGAAAGTACACTTCTTTTTCCTTCCCCACTCACCCTACTCACTTTATTATTCCATTTCTTATATCTTCTCCCTTTTTTCCTTCCTTCCTTGCTTTTTTCTCCATTCATTAACACACTAAATTACTCACCCAATCTGTCCCTGTATTTAATAGAAGATATCCTGGAATAGACTCAACTATAAAAATGATTCACTGCCTCTGTGGGTGCATTAGATATAAATAAACTTTTTTTGTATATGTTTGTGAATGGTGTTTATAATTGGTGGAGTGGATGTGGCACTCCAGATGGAGCATTGAGTGACTCAGGTGTGGATGCTATTGTTGCTATTGTGTTGCTGATGTATGGCCTGCCTAGGTGCTTGTGAATATCGAGTGAGTTCCGTAGTGCAATGGGCACGATGGATTTGGCTTCTTTTTCCAGAGATGGAGATTGGAGTTATGGGGAAGAGTGTCATGGGCAGCATTTAGCACAAATTTATAACACTCATTCGGGAGAGACCGGATGGCATCTGTCCATATTTTTGTTGGTTCGGTTCCAAGTGTGGTGATGGTGGTAAAAAGAAGACCCTGGACGGGAAGAGCCAGAAGTTCTGACTTGCGTCTACCGGCATCACAATAAGCAACTTTGTTCTTCACTGCCTATAAGAGTGATTTTCTACTCTGAGATGATTCCTCCACCATTGTTTCTTGCACTTCTATTGATGGTTTAAAGATCTTCCTGATGGATTTTATCTCAGTTTCAAGTTTCTTTTCAGCCAGGTGTCTCACTCACTCACTCACTCACTCACTCACTCACTCACTCACTCACTCACTCACTCACTCACTCACTCACTCACTCACTCACTCACTCACTCACTCACTCACTCACTCACTCACTCACTCACTCACTCACTCACTCACTCACTCACTCACTCACTCACTCACTCATCAACTCACTCACTCACTCACTCACTCACTCACTCACTCACTCACTCACTCACTCACTCACTCACTCACTCACTCACTCACTCACTCACTCACTCACTCACTCACTCACTCACTCACTCAGTAACTAACTTTCTGACTCTCTCATTTAGAAGAGAGAATATATATTCATTGGTTGGGAGGATAGATAACCCAGGCCCCAATTTTTTTTTATGTGTGGAAGATTTTTGGTGAAGAAGATTTCAGGTTAAGGCTTATATGTGACAGAAGATTCCAGGCCTCATACATAAGGCCAATGTCTATGGTGGGAGTTTGGAACAGATCCCAGATTCGAAGTTAGGAAGGTTAGGAGTGACCCCAGGGCCCATATTTATGAGTGGCTGGAAAAAGATATCAGGCCCATGGTAAGAGGTTGGGGAGAGGGATCATGAGGACAAAGTTAAAGGGGGGCTGGGGTATTGAAAGATTCCATGGCCCATTTGAATGAGGAGATGGGGGGAGGGATCCCTACCTCATTATAAAGGGGATGGGGGATGTGGTGATGGTGGTATAAATAGGGGGGAAATCCCTGTGCACTTGTGTAGAGTGGAATAATGTAGGACATTTGTGGAGAGCATGGGGAGATTCCAGAATAAAATAGTATGGTGGTGGGCAGATTCATGGGCCCATCATGTGTAGGGTGAAGGGATGTTTTGTGGGAGGGGGGAGGTTGGGATGGTGCGGTGAAGTTCAAGGGTCTAAGGGTTGGTTGGTGGAGGGATGGGAGATTCCATGGTTTATTTATAAAGTGTGGGATGAAAATTCCAGGCAGAAATTTCACATCACCTCCCAACACATGGCTGCTGGAATTACCCCAAATATTACTATATATGGACCCTTTAATATTCCCCTACACCTAAAACCTGACCAACTATCCCCCCTACACAAAACTCATGAGACCAGGAATATTATTCTACTGAATATGTGCACAGGATTGCCCCCCCCCCCCCCACTCTTCCCACCACCACTCCACAATCCCCACACTAATTGCACGTTGGCCCAGGTACATCCACTTTTTACACATGGACATTGACAACTAGGTAATTGGTAACTCCCCTCATCCCCTACTCCCATGCATGGGATCTGGGATCTCTCCCCGCCCTCTATTAAACATGGGCCCATGGGTCACCCACCACCTCCCTACATTTGAATCCTTGTATCTCTCACAACCTCACACAACCTCTCCCACACATATAGGCTCTGAGATCTCTTTTCAACCCCACTCCCACATGAATGGGTTCTGGAATCTTCCACACCAAATGCATATATTTCTTGAATCTCCCATCCTAAAATCACAGCAAAAAAAAATTAGCCTAAATATCATGCCTAGACAAACATACATACTAACTTAAAAGTATACTTACAAACAAAAATATATAATTGATAATATTTACTTTTTTGTTAATTCTAATTCTACAAGCACCATGCACTAGATTACAATATTTTTCAGTGCTTCACATATGTTAATAAATGTATCATACAGCACAAATAAAGAACTATATATATTACTAAGAAACTTTCAGTACAATGAGTTCTACTAACTAGCAACTGGTTATAATTTTTCTTCATCTTTGAAGGCATCAGCTTCACTTTACTGGTGGAATTGTGGAGTGTCAAGTGAATCTCGTCCACAACTAGGCATACTGTTAGCCAAGAAGCTTGCAGGACCAACAAAGCTCTGCATAGGATTGCATGGTATGGCTGAGCCGGTCATGTAAGGTAACATAGCCGGAAACTGTGGGGATGTTGGGACTCCTCCAAATGCAGTGTTGGGAACACCCGGGTAGTATCCAGGGGAAATACCACCTCTAGCAGAGGCAGCTGCAGCAACTTGCATCTGATGCTTAGTTTTTAGGTACTTCCTTCGACCCTTGCTCTGCTGAATAGCACAGCCTGTCTCAGCTTGTTTTCTATTTCTAGCACGTCTATTCTGGAACCAAACCTTAAAAGGAAAATTATAAATGCAAATATATAATATTCTTCAAATACAATGCCATATATAATGTTCGTGATTAGCTATACAAGGACAAATAATATTGATAATGCTCTATAAAATAAAAATATTCTTATATGACTTATCTGGATGTATTGCAGTAGATTAACTGAAATGGTCATTGATTACAATCATTGACATGTGTACATTCACCCTTGGGTGCAGCTAAACCATCTGAATTCATGTATGAAATATTGGCTGAACTATATATCACTTCATAGTATTAAGGTATGCTTTTATAGTTAGATGGACCAAAATTTCGCTGCAGAAATTTTAATCATGTATATATTCAATTAATCAATTATTTCATTTTACCTACTTATTTCAAGTATGACAAAGAGATACAATTATTGGAGATAATTTATGGTATATTACCCGAATATTCTTTTCTGGGATGTTTAGATTCTTCGAAAGAAGATAAATTGCATGACAATCAGGATATTGGGTAATATCAAAGGAATTCTCCAGTTCATCTAACTGGAAGTTGCTGTACACAATCCTTGTTCTTTTTTTCTTGGTTGGCTCGTCCACCTCATTCTGACTAGATTGTGTACTTGAAGTAGATTCATCACTGGTGTCATCATACATGTTTTTGCCAGTATTAGATTTCATGGACATCTTGGTTCCTAAAAAATTGAAAGCAAAAAGGTTTTAATAATGTGTAGATGCAGCAGAGGATGTAATAATGTATGGTATACTCTACTGGTCTATGCTAACTGAGATATTTATAAAGGATTGACATAGCACCTCACACACTTGACATTTTTGGATGTATTTGTAAACAAGTCATTTATTTTACCTTTGGCATTCTTCAGAGAAAGTGCCCTTGTAGGTCTGCAAGAATCAGGAGGATTATAACTACAAGAGGGTCCCTGGCTTTCATATACCTATGACTGCCTGATATTGGTTGGTTTCTCTGGAGCAATGCCATCTGCACAATAATAAATTGATATACGTGCTAAAGCACCCACTTTAGCATGGGTCAGCAGCATTAATATTTTTGAGATACTATATGTACAACACATTGATACACCATGATGCCCCCCCCCTCCCACTAATTTTGGCACGTTAATTGTAAAATTTCTAGGCACACCCAGTGAGCTTTTTTTACTTCCTTTTTCCTTTCTTTTTTTAAAGCTAGTTGCCCCAAGGGGACAGGGGAAATTGGATAACTACTGAATTTTGGTTTGAAAACATAGGAAAAGAAGGTAGACATATCTGTAGAAATAGAAAAATGTCCAAAAAATCCTAATAACATCTGCAGAAATTATTGTAACCGTAGTTAGTCTACTAGCTTGCTTTAAATATATGAAAATGACATACCTTGGCACTCCCTCTGACTATGCACTTCTTTAGAACCCAAGGAAGAAGGAACAAGTTTCTTGGACTCTTTTTCCATGGTTAGTTTGACTTGAAAAATGGCACTTCTAGTTATTACAGCCAGAGTGACTTTGTACAATGCTTTACCTGTCATAGCTGAAATATTAGTCATCAACATTCATTAGCAGGTAACACACCCAGCATTGTGATAATTGGTGCTAATACGATGTTTCACATGTCTTGATTATTGTGATATCTAGTACAAGTTAGTACCAAGCTTTGCTTGGATAAAAAGATGTCAAATTTTCCCTCAAATAATCAACATCCTTATTCTAATCCACATCTTTATTCTAATCCACATCCTTATTCGATAGCTGTGAAGCACTACTAAATTTGCATGAAAATAGAACAATTAGCTACAGCTCACAGAATAAGGAGTCAATGAAAATCTAGACTGCTGATATTTTAATTTTGTTATTTTTCTTCTATTTACCTTCCTGCTTACTAAGGTTACCAACTTTAGCGGTATAACCAAAATCAACATCTGTAAACCATTTTCTAATTCTGTCTAGAAAATGCAAACCTGCGAAAATACTGGCAATGAAAAAAACTTAATCTAGGGATAGCAATCACCACCAAGTCAACTCAGTAGCTTCTTTTCCAAAGCCTACAGCTGTGAATCACTTTAAATCTGGCTTTAAAAGATGAGATAGTACTTTAAAAGAATAATGGTAATGAAATTTTGCTGGCCTACTTCTATTTTATTTATATTTTGGCTTAAAATTTGTCAAAACTCACCAACTAACCGGAAATATGAACAACTAGAGCCAATATTGGCAAATGGTTTTCTAATTCTAGCATAGCAGCCGTAAACATTAACATTGGTTGGTACTGAATTTTGGTTTCAATAAAAAAAATTAAAGATACTAGCAGAAGTCCAGCTCATGGGCAGTTTTCAAGTCAGCCGTCTGTAATAACAAACGTTCATAGTTTCCTTTAAGGGATTATTGACGCTGATCTCATTAATCAAAATATAATTAACTCAAGACATAGAAGTGCTTAGTTCCTATACAACATAAATTGTCATTAAATATATTATGAGATCATCAACTTTTAACATGGGAGTGAACATACTGACGGCAAATCTGCACAACCACCAGTAGTTTAAAATAGAAACATCTGCTGCAAGAAATATTAATCAAATTAATTAGGATGGTTTAGAAAGGGCGGCTTCAGAATTTAAATTGCTATGGTGATAAGTAAATGAAATTCTTGGAACTAATACCAAACAACATTTCTGAGTAGTAAAACATCCATATGCAGCACAGGTACCAAGAATTGACTGGAACTTTTATTGAAAGACAACCAGTACCATATGAGAAGGTGCCTTATAAAAGATTAGAAGGGGCCAAATAGAAACATCTGTAAGAAGTATTAAATCAATTAATTAAGATAGTTTCGAATGGGGGATATTCAGAACTTCCATTGATGAGTAAATGAATTCTTGGAACTAATACCAAACAACATTTCTGTGTAGTAATAAACACATCCATATGCAGCACAGGTACCCAGAATTGACCGAGACTTTCATTAGAAGGAACCAAATACCACATAAGGAAGTGCCATATAAGGGATTGGAAGGGATAAAGGAGAATAGACTTAAACAGTAGAATGAGTTCACTCCTAATGAAATTCAACCAACTCAATCAGAAAAAGCAACACACCATTCAATATAATCACAGAATCTTGCATATGGTCTCTACAATGCCTCATGCACTATTGTATAGTTGTGGATCCTGTGAGTGAGTGAGTGAGTGCATGAGTGAGTGAGTGAGTGAGTGAGTGAATGAGTAAGTGACACCAATGACTTTCTTTTCGATGTTTAGTTCATATACCTTCAGTAGAAACAATATCCATCAAGTTCAAGTCATCTTAATCTGTTTAAAAAATGATTAGACTATTTGCATCAAATTTTGAAGTTTATATTGATTTTCCTCATCATAGACAATTATGTTTATATCTAAGATGGCTTGACTATTTTTGTTCATTTGTTTTTGTTTGATTTCTGCCTTTTTCATGCTCTTCTATCAGAAAAACAGCCTTTGCAACCTGCCACTATTGTCAGCATCTAGCAAAATCAGCCGTCAACTTTGATAAAATCATATATTCGAAAAATTGAAATTGTGCAAACAAATCTAATAAAGAACAAACAAAAACTAAATATATACATTGAAAACTCTGAAACATTTCATAATATAATCATATAATAATGGTATAAAAGCTGGATATAAATTCATTTCAAGGCACTGTCAATTATCATTTAATATTATAATTTTAATTAATTAAAGTGATAAACACCTCATTTATCTAGTTTATTGATGAATTAACTATGAAGCAATTTACTACAACTTACCTATAATGTTCTTCTCAAAGAATTGAAAGAAAAAAAAAATTATATTCCACTGGCCCCTTCCACACACCACCTCCAACCCCCACCCCCACCCCCCTCCACCCCCTCAAAACACAAACCTAATGTTTTGACTGGATCTTGTTCTTACAAATTCTTATTCTTATATTTTTTACCTTCTTGTCAATTCCAGTAATTGATGATAGTGATGCTGTGAAGCTGAATTTTCTAAACAAGACTTCAAAAAGTAGATTCCTAAACCAATGTCCCAAAAATGAATGCTCCTAAAAATTTAGGATATCATCAAAATAAAATCTATCTTTCATTAAGGTTTAATGCTTTCCAATTTTTTATTTATCTTAAATGAATTTATCAAACTTAATTGGTCCTGTTACCAAATATTTAGTGAGAATCTAATATTGTGAATTGGAAAAAATGGTCAATAAAGATGACCAGGACTAATGGCATAGAGTTTTTGTATGGATTATGATATTTTTAGCCCTAAACTAACCTAATTGCAGATCCAAAATGTGGTATGCATAATACACTTGACCTTTTAGGAGCTTTAGCTATTGGATAAGCATGGTCATATTTGAGGGCATTAATTGAGCATGGGTATTTCTTTGTTATTTTTTGCTGCACATGCTAGACTTAGGTATACAAGTGGGGAGTACTCCCACATTTAATTATTAAGGTAATTGGACCTGCGAAGTACATTTCTTCACTGCTTCACTGCTTCACTTCAACTTCAAGAAAGTAATAAGCCATTTCAAGTGACTTTACACAAACTGAGGGAGGAATGTAAGTTAGAATGTAACTATTCCAAAGATGCGCCTTACAGATTCACCCTACAGTGTGTGTCAGCCTTAACTTGATGTGATAAATAGGTAAATTCTGGAAGCTGAATACATCAATGCTACAGGCTAGTCATTCAAAGAACCACCACCACTAGCCATATCTATAAGAAGATAGTAAAGAAAAGAATGATAATAAACAAAATACAAAATAGTATGTGTGGACAACTTCACCCAGTGTCAAACTGAATTGCCAAATGATGCCCAACGCTTTGCAGAATCCAAATAGAGCTGAATAATATTGATTTCCTTCAAACAGGAAGGACTCCAGAAACTGGCCTGGGTTTCAAGAGGAATGTTATGATATGGCATGTGGAGGATTGCAATTATAAAATAGTAGTATTTTTCTTTTGTGAGACCCCTCCACAAGTAGCCACCTTTTTGAGAGACCACTTTATTCATTCATCAGTTGCTTAGCCAAGGTGAAAGGGGGGGGGGGGGGGAGGTGGGGGGTTGGGGAGACACTTAACCATATATTATAATTAGTCTGAGTCTAAATATATATATATTGAGTATTAGAACCATAGGAAAAACACTGCCAACAAAATTTTTCTAATTTTTTACAACATTACAGAAATAGTATCCTACCCTGGTAGTAGCCTTTCCATAGTTTGCTATAAAAATTTAATGGCAATGTTTGTTCAGGCTAAAATTTTTCTCACCTCTGGGTACCCAGCTTTGCCTGCAAAAAAAAAGGATGAATTTACTGCATTTACTGGAATAACTAAAACTCTTTGCCACAAAAAAAAAAAAAAAAAAAAAAAAAAAAAAAAAAAAATATTCAAACCTCCAAATGTTAGAATTTGTTAAAAGTAATGCAATGAAAATTTTGACAGGCTATTTAAAAAAAAAAATTTTTTTATTCATATTTGCTAAGTCACCCTCAATAGCATAGCTCACTGAAAATCAACCTAATTCCAACCACTGTAAATTACCATCTAATTGTGATAAATAGAAGAATAATGTCAATGAAAATTTAAATTTTGTTGAGCACTTACCTTGTCACCTAATGGAAGAAAAAGTCAAAACTGTGTATTGAAACAAGTATACTCAAATTTCCCTTACCTGATTCCCCACAGAGAGAGAGAGAGAGATAGAGAAAGAGAGACTCCCACTGGGATTCCCACCACCCCCCACCCCCACCCCTCCCCAGGAATTACCCTCTTTCTGTGCAATCAACCTCCCCCCTAGCTGTAAATGAAAGGGCTGGGTGTCTCCAACACTAACACCACATTTTGGAATGCTAATTGTTCTTTGCTGTTATTTCTATGACTTTAATTCTCCTTCATTTTATAAAGGTGCTCCCCCATTATAAAAAGAGAGAACTGAACATCTGCTGGTTGTGTATTGAAAGAACCAAAAGTTTTATTTCTGTTTCATCAATTTGGTTTGAATTTAGTAATTCATTTCATTCATTTCATTTTTTAAAAATTAAAAACAATTTTTTTCTCATTTTTTTTAAAGCAATGACCCCAGGACTTGGAAAGTTTACCTTGTCAACTCATTGACAATTTCCATCTTTTCAGGGCATAAAAAACTAAACATTTCTATTATGGTCAATTGCTTAGGAAATAAATATATGGAAAAGAAAAATTTTTTCCAATTAAAAAATTAAATAAATAAATAAAAATAGAAATAAATAAATAAAAAAATTAAAAAAAAAAATACCAAAATATATATAATTAATTGATAAGTAACTTTGTTGGTGTGGTTTGTTGATCCAAGTGTTTGGCAAGTCTCTTTTCATACATCAAATTTGTTGTCTCCCTAATTGGACCAGGATCCTCCCCATACAGCTTCAGTATGTTCTGCATCTCTCCATCACTGCATCTCTCCATCACTCGTGGCTTTCACTGCAGATAAATCATACAGATTCACTTTCTTTTTCCTTTCTTTTGAACCTGATACCTTTTTTGGTGTTTAAAAATATAAATACATATGGTGTTATCAATGTAAAATCCAATAAAAACATTGATTACTTACATCTTGTGTGTTTAGTTAGTTATTAATTGCTTGATTAACCATCATTATGCTTGATTAATAATTATTGGTATTTGATTGATTACTTATGTCAACAATTTTTAATGTTCCAAAAGGAAGAACTGAAAAAATTTTGTTTAAACATTTGTAGAAATTGAAGGCAAAGCAAGTTTGTATTGCATTGGAATTGAATGCATCCAATAATACTTCTCTCTTCATCACACAAATTATTTAATACCATGCAAATATCTTTGAAGTGATATGTTTAAAATATTTCCCTACAATATTAGGAACTTTACCAAATATGAAGAAACACTTAAATACATTTGGACTGAAGTATTCAAAAATGTATGCCTATTTTTCTTATGATTAATTTTCATCAGTTCAGAAAAAGAAAAATTTCACCAAAATTTGAGAACAGCCATGGAGGAGCATATCAATGACCCACTTCAATATCTACTAACCTCAATCCGGGCCACTTCTTTCCTGTACTTGATGCCAGTCTGCTGCATATGATCTACCCACGACAGATACTGTGTCTGACTGAACTGCTGGTCAAAGCATCCTCCGTAGGCCATGAAGGCAGACATGAGAAGCATGTCATCACTGATGGTGGATATCTGGCTATAGAAGGTGTCGCTTTCTTTGATCAACCTCTTCTTCTCTTATCCCAAGCTAGCAAAGAGAGCCTTGCCCTGATCAATGTGACAGAGATGGCAGAGAATAGCACATTGTTACATATTTCTGTCCTTTGTAAAGAGGTTGTCCTCTATCAGAGGTTTGCCCAAGATCAATCACTAAATATCTATTAATGTCATAGTAGTAGTCTCTCATGTTATTACAGCTAATTGAATCTACTTATTACTTCATGGAGATTGTATACAAGGATTTTCTCATTTTACTATAATGAAAAGGAGGGGAGGGGGAAAGCAACAAAAGCAATGATTAGGAATAAAGATTAGGAAATTATTGACTGAGTGTTTATGCCCTGCTTTAAGACTCAACTGGTATGCCTTCTTTTTTGTTGTTTTTTGTTGTTGTTTTTTTGGGAAAATAATAACAAATACTGCTTTGTTTTTTTGCACAGAGAGATCAACCAAGGGATTCTGCAGAAAAACTGGGAGTGGAATTGCTAGTTTTGGCCTGAAAACAATATACCTACTGGCTGTAGGGACTAAAATGTTACATTGAGACGCAAAAAGAACAGGTAGAGAAACTTCAGGAGTCAGCAGCCTCATTTAGCTTTATTTAGCATGTGTATCCTTATTCCTGACTTTTGTTCATTCAGTTTCACAAAAGTATGGGGGTCTGGCTTTTATCCATTTTAGAGGATCCTTTACAATGATTTTTTGGAAGTTGGCCTAGCTTTTGTCCATTATTCAGAGTTAGGAGGATCTGCTTTCAGAGGTACTGATCTATTAGCTCTGATAGGGTATCGATCTGGAGCCTTACTCTTTGTCAATTGTAGAGGGTTGCTCCTATTACAGAGAGTCCATTTAGGGAGGTTCTACACTAGTTATGGCAATAATGTCAAATTGTCTGAGCTGCCTTGTTGATAATTAAGTACCATGCAACATGTGGTTGAGTCTGCATGGTGTTCCTCTAATATATATTGATCTTTAGGAGAGCATGGTTTTCTTTCTGTATTACAATTTGTACTAGGCATAATCATGTTTGAAAATGGTGACAAAGTATTCTATTAGTGTCATTATATATATATATATATATATACATGGACATCCTTCATGTGATGCTATGTGCAAAAACGAAGGGTTAATACATTTATTTGGGGCTAAATGTGGAAATTGGGAATGCATAATTTGAATCAATTGTTTTCTTTACATAAGTGTTCATGACCACATAAATGACTAATATCCTACTCATTGCAAGCAAAGTTTAAATATGTTCTTCGTGTCCTTCAGCAGCTTCAGACCCATATGCTTTACCATGTTGGTATGGATGAAGCATATCATCATCGACAACAATGTTATTCTCTTCATCCCAGTCTGGCAGAGTTGCAGAGTCCAATAACTGTGCATGGTTCAGCTGAGGCTGATGCTGTTGGTCATTCTGCTGTGGCAGATACTGTTGCTGCTGCAGCATCTGTTCCTCTGGTGGTTGCATTATGGCTACATACTTCGGATACTAAAAATCTTGAAAATTCCTATTAGAAGAGACCTGCATGGAAACATGCACAGGTCTCTGCATGGGATACCCCTGGCCAACATAGTGCTGCACAGATGGATGGTGCACAGATGGATCGTGCATAGAGGAGAATGGCATATATGGAGCCAAAAGTCGCAACTGTTGCATCATCAGTTGAGGTGGAACCATATTATGAGATGAACCCAAACCTGTATACGACAAGAACAGTTCATCATTTGCTATACACCTGAAAATTTTAAATTATGTTTAATACAGAATACTGACCAGCATAGGGAAAGGTTGCTGGATACACAGGAGTTGCTATCTGTGAGTAAGTGGTGGAAGACCCCCTCTGCACAGGGCTGTTAAATAGAGGCAAAAATGACTGTCCTGCAGGAGTGACACTTTCAGTACTCAGCCAAGGAAATGGACCAGCTAGGAATATGAGCAGGCATAAATGTATAGTAAGATAAGAATTGCTGTTTCAGAGCTAAGATTATAGATCATTTCTCTCACCAAATATACAAATCTGAAACAATAAATTCAAAATGTGAACTAAAAAGTGTCCCTAAAGACAATATATCATTGGTAAGAAGGTTAAAACCCTTAAAAAGAACTTCATTTACTTATCTTGGGGAACCCCAAATGAACACTCAAAGTCTTGTTCACACACCTATGGAGCAATGAATTGTACAAACTAAATGTGTAATAAATCACCACATAAGATTTTTCTTTCAATTTTTCATGCAAATGTTTATAATGCTGGATAAGTACAATTAAACTCAATGGAGAACATAGAGCAAACAAATGAACATAGGTCTTTTATAATTGTGTGTTTGTTTTTTTTTGTTGATTTTTTTTTTTTTTTGGCAGTTGCTGTTTTTTGCAATTGATAAATATTTTACGAGGGATCATATATAATGTTTATGATTTTATTTCTGTTAATATTGACTGATTATTTAAAATGCATCATAAACATAATAATCATAATTGTTTGCCTCTCAACAACATTGACTCACCATTCAGAGAGTTTGACCCATAAGATTCATTCTGGGAGAAGTGTGGTGATATTGCAGGCCATTGAGTCATCATAGCACTTTCAAACCTGCAATGATTAGATTATGGTGAAATTAATTTTTTTGCACAGATATGGTGTAAGTGCACATTGCAATAATTCAATAGTGAGATGCAACAAAAAAAAATCTCTTGAAGGAACAATCTCTAATATAGTACAAATTGCAACTATAACAATAATATTTATGAGTACAATTAATCAATTGAGAGTGCTGACCTGAGGTAAATATAAAGCTAATTCCCCATCCCCCCCACTCCCAAACCCAAGGTAATTAAGTACATAATAGATATTCCTTAGAATGTATACCAATGTAATATTCACTAGTTATGTGGAATATATCATATATATATCCCTTACTCCGATTCTTCATCTCGGAAGGCCTTTGCAAGAAGGTTGTGCTGAACTTTCAGCTTGATGATTTCATTGTTCTGATAGGCAGTGATCCCTATGAAAACACACTCCTGGAAGTCCTTGGCAAAAATGGCAGTCACACACTTCTTAGATAAGTACTTGGAGATCACCAGCCGAGGGACATACTTATGCATGGAGTTTAGCACAACTACCTGCAAATAATGATTGCAAAACAAAACAAGCATATTCAACCATTAGTTCGATTTTTAATGTTGTGAAAGAAAATGTAAAGAAGTAAAGAGAAAATGGAACAATTGCTTATTATAATAGATATATTTGAAGCAATCTTTCAAAATCATTATTTAAAAATTCTTTTTATCTTTCTTTAAAAAAAAAAGAAGACATTTTTCATATGTTCACTTATACAGCCTCATTCACGATATATACACACTTACTGAGCATTTCTTATGCTTTTTGTTGTTTGTCAACCTCAGTGCCTTGAATGATACTTTGCCAGACATCCAACTTTTGCCTGTGGATGGAGAATCTGGGTGAATGTATCTCAGCTTCCCCTCGCAGTGTGGATCTCCATCTCCAGAATGATACCACTTGGAGAGAAGTAACTTGTAGCAACTGTTATCCATGAGAATGAACTCCAGAGAAATGCTGTATTTGAGTTTCGGAACCATGCCACTGATGGATACCTCCATCAATGGAAACATCATCCTGGATTGGATAAACATCGATGGCTTATAGAAAAAATGTTATTTTTCTTTTAATCAATTAAAATCTGTGAAAATACATTAGATAAAATCGTTATGGACTGATAATGTAACATCAAGATGACACTTTCCATTTGAAATCCACCTACAATTTGTTCTTGCCTAAATGAATATATTGGTCACAAAATTTCATGTAACAAAAATAAAAACAAGAAAAAATTGAAAACAATGTTAATCCTGATAATGAATCACAAATGTCAGTCATCTGAGTTCCTGGGATTCTTCTTGTCCACATGGACAAATTGTGATGGAAATTTGTTTGAATATTTCCTATTACACCAGGATTAGACTGAAAAAAAAAAAGTTTGGATTGGACTAAGGCATGAGCTTAGGCAGGAATTTTCCAGCATATTTGGTAAAGAATTATCTTGATAAAGCACAGGATGGAGCAATAAATATTCCTTAATGCCCCTGTATGTAACAAAAAAAATTTGATTTTTAAAAAAAAAAAATTTGATTGGAAAAAAAAAAGGAATTTATAGCTACACTTCTAAAGTGAATTATGCATGAAAACTGTCAAATTTATGGACTCCATTTACCATCGGGTCCATGAACTCGATGAACTGTAAGGCTGAGGATTGTCAATCTTTCAAACTTCCACTCATTACAACTAAAAACAATTCACAAGACAATATCCGTAACTTGATATAATGAACATCTGCAGCTGAAAACACATCACCATCATGGGGAACTGGAGACAAAATAATCATAAATCTTTCTCTGGGTTTGTAAGGTTTAAAATGCCCAAAAAATGGTACCTAGGCCAAACCCTTGGCTGTGGGCTCGGTCTAAATCATTGTACCAACATAAAAAAAACCCTCTCTTCCTGATAATCAAATACTATACCAAGAATGTTTTTATCCAATCATTTTGGGATATTTGACCACACCTTTTCCTGTGGGCATATCATCCAAAAAAGTCAAAATAGTGTGATCTATATTTTGTACTTTTGGATGATCAAAATTCTTGGACTTAACTATGAATGAGGAAAGTGCTGGTCACACTTTGTTACACCTCTTCCTGAGGGTATGTCAATTCCCAGGCACATCATAGGGTAAGTCTACTAGTATAGAATAGCAAGATTATTGTGGGCAAAATTATATTAAATCTGTAAGATAACTAGAAGCTCACTAAGGATAGAATCCCACAATATATGCCATCTGTTTATTCTCCTGCTGGTTAAGAGATTTGTTGACTTCATTTAAGATATTTTTTACACAATTTAAACTAAAAATGTAATTACTCTTTCTTTTACATCAATTATGTAATTGTTATTGTAATAGAATTGAGCGAGTAGATAGAGTTGCAAAATAGTGTATATGCACAGGTGGAAACAACAATTTTTAATAAATGATTATTTTTCAAAATTTATTTGTATTTATTTAACAAGAGTGGTCCCACGCTAAGACCTGTGGCAGATAATTACTATAATATTTATTAAAAGTAGTATTTTATACCAAGCAAAATAATTATTCAGAAAACTTAAGATGAGGTTAGTGTTGTGGTAACATTTAAAATTTTAGGTTTCTATACAGTAAAGTACATAATTGTAACCACAGGGTTTCTGTACAGTGAAAGTACTTATTGTAACCAATTAATTGTAACAACAAATTGGGCATTCCAAAACAGTAACCAATTAGTTAAAAAAAATTCATTCATGAGAAAAATTATGGATGTATCTACCATTTTAAGTGCTCCTAAACCTGTGTGCCACAGGAAATACGATATTTATCCAACAGATAAAACATTTTAAGTAATTTTACCTTCCTGCCTTGGTGAGAACCATCTCTCTTCCAATTCGGTTGAATTTTTGCCACAAATCTTGTCTTGCAAGCAAAACATCAAGGTTGATGTCTTGCTCCTCTGGAGAGATCTTGGTGCCAAAGCTAGGACAAGCTGGGGTACTTTCCTGATTTTTTTTGCCAAAAAATACACAAACATTTTAACTTAGCATATATTGGTGAATAAGATAAATCACGGAATAAGGCATGTAGATTAAGGTAATAATTACAACTTCTGGGGCAGATCCAGTATTTCAAAAGGGATATATATATATTTTTTAATATTTATTAATCCAAACCACACCCACAGTGAGAAACCACACCCTTTACAAAATCCAGTTATTGAATGGGGGGGGGGGGAGAATGCAAAAAAAAAAAAACCCATAAATTTATGGAGCTGTTCCAGCTTTTTTTAGGAATGAAGTCACCTTAACTTACTAATCTATATTAATATTTTTGCTAGCACATAAAAATAAAGATTGGTAAATTATCCAACTAATTATTTTTTTCCTCCAGATCTTAGGATATTAATAATATTCTTTTAGGATGTCGAATTACAAACAAATGTACTAGTGAATCTATGTGTGATGGTGTGTTTCCAATGTTCATTTATAGTAGGAGGACATGTAAAGATGATAATAAGCAACACTTTATGCTAGAAAAATGATTTTCATCACAAGTGTACACACCAGTAAGCAAAAAAACTTGCTTATTTATGTTTGCAAGTAAAATATGTTATAAATGTTTGTAAATGGATGCTGTCTTATCCTAGTTAGTGTATCTCACTATTTAAAATAAAGAAAAAGAGAAATGATCTGGATTGGTGCTTTGAGATTCCAGCCATTCGGCATTGAATGCTTGCCTGCAACCCCAATTATTAGTATTATAATTTTTTTTCTTTGACTTGGTTCTTGCAGTTTCCTTTCTCTAACTTATGAACTATTCCATTTTCTCTAGCTCTTCGAATACACAATAAGCAGAAGCCTTGGGCCTGTTGTTTGTACCACTCCAAACATCTTCCTCAAAACAAAACGAAACAAAACCAATAAATAACAAAAATAAATTGACAATCCCAATTCTTCGAAACAACCCCACCCCCCACCCACCCACAGTATCCCCTACAAATTTGGCACCTTGGGTCTTGGTGGATGTCAGCACCAGAATCTTCAACAATGTCTGGATCTACATCGTCCACTTCATTGGCAGGCCCCTTGTGGCCACAGGTTCGTTCATCTTCACAGTGCGGTTTTGTAGGATTTCTAATGGTGGATTTCTGAAACTTTTTATTTTTTCGAGTCCTTTTTCTGTTTTCGCTCATTGTCCAAACTTAACCACCTTTTAAAAATAGAATTGTTCGCAGGTGAAGGGTAATATACTTGATGAGATTGATAGCAGTACAACAGCTAAATCTTTCTAAACATTGGTTTTTACTAGACCTAAGAGCATCTGGATAGTAGCCTACCCTGAATGTTCAGTGTGAATAAAATCGAGTGGACTTTAAATAGGAGGAGAAGGTGGGGTTTTTCACTGATTGTGCTAATTGATGATAATGGGGACAAAGGTTAAATATTGAATAAATATTTTAAGCAAATTAATTTTTATTTGGTGATAATGAAGTGAAACATTAAATCTTGAAAAAAATTTTTTTTATGGAGACCCAATATTTACTCACTCTCATAAGGTGCTAAAAATGTCATGAACGCTTAAGCCGAGCAGTTAAACAAAATTATATCACAATCTATATGTAAAGAAATATGTTTGTCTGTCTGTCTAAAATGCTTAGAGTGTAAGAAAAATTAAAAAAAGTACATGGTGAATCGGAGAATATATGCAATTTAGCATTTGGATTGGTGTAGTAAGAAAGTTATCAATCACTTTTCTTGGAATTTTCTGAATTTATTTTAATAGAAGTAATTAGAATTTAATGTAATTTTGACAGATATTTTGGGTCAAGGTTAAACTCACTAAACCCAATCAATCTCCAGTTGTTGTTTCGTTATTGTTCAGGGTGAGGGGCCTATGTCACCTAGAGTCCTGTTCCGTGGTTCTAATTTTTCCTCAGGTTATTTCCCTGGTTGAGTTCTACATAAGCCAATTATAATGACACTAATAGAATACTTTGTCACCATTTTCAAACATGATTATGCCTAGTACAAATTGTAATACAGAAAGAAAACCATGCTCTCCTAAAGATCAATATATATTAGAGGAGTACCATGCAGACTCAACCACATGTTGCATGGTACTTAATTATCAACAAGGCAGCTCAGACAATTTGACATTATTGCCATAACTAGTGTAGAACCTCCCTAAATGGACTCTCTGTAATAGGAGCAACCCTCTACAATTGACAAACAGTAAGGCACCAGATCGATACCCTATCAGAGCTAATAGATCAGTACCTCTGAAAGCAGATCCTCCTAACTCTGAATAATGGACAAAAGCTAGGCCAACTTCCAAAAAATCATTGTAAAGGATCCTCTAAAATGGATAAAAGCCAGACCCCCATACTTTTGTGAAACTGAATGAACAAAAGTCAGGAATAAGGATACACATGCTAAATAAAGCTAAATGAGGCTGCTGACTCCTGAAGTTTCTCTACCTGTTCCTTTTGCGTCTCAATGTTACATTTTAGTCCCTACAGCCAGTAGGTATATTGTTTTCAGGCCAAAACTAGCAATTCCACTCCCATTTTTTCTGCAGAATCCCTTGGTTGATCTTTCTGTGCAAAAAAACAAAGCAGTATTTGTTATTATTTTCCCAAAAAAACAACAACAAAAAACAACAAAAAAGAAGGCATACCAGTTGAGTCTTAAAACAGGGCATAAACACTCAGTCAATAATTTCCTAATTCTTTATTCCTAATCATTGCTTTTGTTGCTTTCCCCCTCCCCTCCTTTTCATTATAGTAAAAGGAGAAAATCCTTGTATACAATCTCCATGAAGTAATAAGTAGATTCAATTAGCTGTAATAACATGAGAGACTACTACTATGACATTAATAGATATTTAGTGATTGATCTTGGGCAAACCTCTGATAGAGGACAACCTCTTTACAAAGGACAGAAATATGTAACAATGTGCTATTCTCTGCCATCTCTGTCACATTGATCAGGGCAAGGCTCTCTTTGCTAGCTTGGGATAAGAGAAGAAGAGGTTGATCAAAGAAAGCGACACCTTCTATAGCCAGATATCCACCATCAGTGATGACATGCTTCTCATGTCTGCCTTCATGGCCTACGGAGGATGCTTTGACCAGCAGTTCAGTCAGACACAGTTTCTGTCGTGGGTAGATCATATGCAGCAGACTGGCATCAAGTACAGGAAAGAAGTGGCCCGGATTGAGGTTAGTAGATATTGAAGTGGGTCATTGATATGCTCCTCCATGGCTGTTCTCAAATTTTGGTGAAATTTTTCTTTTTCTGAACTGATGAAAATTAATCATAAGAAAAATAGGCATACATTTTTGAATACTTCAGTCCAAATGTATTTAAGTGTTTCTTCATATTTGGTAAAGTTCCTAATATTGTAGGGAAATATTTTAAACATATCACTTCAAAGATATTTGCATGGTATTAAATAATTTGTGTGATGAAGAGAGAAGTATTATTGGATGCATTCAATTTCAATGCAACACAAACTTGCTTTGCCTTCAATTTCTACAAATGTTTAAACAAAATTTTTTCAGTTCTTCCTTTTGGAACATTAAAAATTGTTGACACAAGTAATCAATCAAATACCAATAATTATTAATCAAGCATAATGATGGCTAATCAAGCAAATAATAACTAACTAAACACACAAGATGTAAGTAATCAATGTTTTTATTGGATTTTACATTGATAACACCATATGTATTTATATTTTTAAACACCAAAAAGGTATCAGGTTCAAAAGAAAGGAAAAAGAAAGTGAATCTGTATGATTTATCTGCAGTGAAAGCCACGAGTGATGGAGAGATGCAGTGATGGAGAGATGCAGAACATACTGAAGCTGTATGGGGAGGATCCTGGTCCAATTAGGGAGACAACAAGATTGATGTATGAAAAGAGACTTGCCAAACACTTGGATCAACAAACCACACCAACAAAGTTACTTATCAATTAATTATATATTTTTTGGTATTTTTTTATTTTATTTTTTTATTTATTTATTTCTATTTTTATTTATTTATTTAATTTTTTAATTGGAAAAAATTTTTCTTTTCCATATATTTATTTCCTAAGCAATTGACCATAATAGAAATGTTTAGTTTTTTATGCCCTGAAAAGATGGAAATTGTCAATGAGTTGACAAGGTAAACTTTCCAAGTCCTGGGGTCATTGCTTTAAAAAAAATGAGAAAAAAATTGTTTTTAATTTTTTAAAAATGAAATGAATGAAATGAATTACTAAATTCAAACCAAATTGATGAAACAGAAATAAAACTTTTGGTTCTTTCAATACACAACCAGCAGATGTTCAGTTCTCTCTTTTTATAATGGGGGAGCACCTTTATAAAATGAAGGAGAATTAAAGTCATAGAAATAACAGCAAAGAACAATTAGCATTCCAAAATGTGGTGTTAGTGTTGGAGACACCCAGCCCTTTCATTTACAGCTAGGGGGGAGGTTGATTGCACAGAAAGAGGGTAATTCCTGGGGAGGGGTGGGGGTGGGGGGTGGTGGGAATCCCAGTGGGAGTCTCTCTCTCTCTCTATCTCTCTCTCTCTGTGGGGAATCAGGTAAGTGAAATTTGAGTATACTTGTTTCAATACACAGTTTTGACTTTTTCTTCCATTAGGTGACAAGGTAAGTGCTCCACAAAATTTAAATTTTCATTGACATTATTCTTCTATTTATCACAATTAGATGGTAATTTACAGTGGTTGGAATTAGGTTGGTTTTCAGTGAGCTATGCTATTGAGGGTGACTTAGCAATTATGAATAAAAAAAATTTTTTTTTCAAATAGCCTTTCAAAATTTTCAATGCATTACTTCTAATAAATTCTAACATTTGGAGGTTTGAATTTTTTTTTTTTTTTTTTTTTTTTTTTTTTTTTTTTTTTTTTTTTTTTTTGGTGGCAAAAAGTTTTAGTTATTCCATTAAATGCAGTAAATTCATCTTTTTTTTTCCAGGCAAAGCTTGGTACCCAGAGGTGAGAAAAATTTTAGCCTGAACAAACATTGCCATTAAATTTTTATAGTAAACTATGGAAAGGTAAGATACTATTTCTGTAATGTTGTAATGTTGTAAAAAATTTGAAAAATTTTGTTAGCAGTGATTTTCCTATGGTTCTAATACTCAATATATATATATTTAGACTCAGATTAATTATAATATATGGTTAAGTGTCTCCCCAACCCCCCACCCCCCCCCCCCCCCTTTCACCTTGGCTAAGCAACTGATGAATGAATAAAGTGGTCTCTCAAAAAGGTGGCTACTTGTGGAGGGGTCTCACAAAAGAAAAATACTACTATTTTATAATTGCAATCCTCCACATGCCATTCCATAACATTCCTCTTGAAACCCAGGCCAGTTTCTGGAGTCCTTCCTGTTTGAATGAAATCAATATTATTCAGCTCTATTTGGATTCTGCAAAGCGTTGGGCATCATTTGGCAATTCAGTTTGACACTGGGTGAAGTTGTCCACACATACTATTTTGTATTTTGTTTATTATCATTCTTTTCTTTACTATCTTCTTATAGATATGGCTAGTGGTGGTGGTTCTTTGAATGACTAGCCTGTAGCATTGATGTATTCAGCTTCCAGAATTTACCTATTTATCACATCAAGTTAAGGCTGACACACACTGTAGGGTGAATCTGTAAGGCGCATCTTTGGAATAGTTACATTCTAACTTACATTCCTCCCTCAGTTTGTGTAAAGTCACTTGAAATGGCTTATTACTTTCTTGAAGTTGAAGTGAAGCAGTGAAGCAGTGAAGAAATGTACTTCGCAGGTCCAATTACCTTAATAAATAAATGCGGGAGTACTCCCCACTTGTATACCTAAGTCTAGCATGTGCAGCAAAAAATAACAAAGAAATGCCCATGCTCAACTAATGCCCTCAAATATGACCATGCCTATCCAATAGCTAAAGCTCCTAAAAGGTCAAATGTATTATGCATACCACATTTTGGATCTGCAATTAGGTTAGTTTAGGGCTAAAAATATCATAATCCATACAAAAACTCTATGCCATTAGTCCTGGTCATCTTTATTGACCATTTTTTCCACTTCAAAATATTAGATTCTCACTAAATATTTGGTGACAGGACCAAGTAAGTTTGATAAATTCATTTAAGATAAATAAAAAATTGGAAAGCATTAAACCTTAATGAAAGATAGATTTTATTTTGATGATATCCTAGATTTTTAGGAGCATTCATTTTTGGGACATTGGTTTAGGAATCTACTTTTTGAAGTCTTGTTTAGAAAATTCAGCTTCACAGCATCACTATCATCAATTACTGGAATTGACAAGGAGGTAAAAAATATAAGAATAAGAATTTGTAAGGACAAGATCCAGTCAAAACATTAGGTTTGTGTTTTGGGGGGGTGGAGTGGGGTGGGGGTGGGGGTTGGAGGTGGTGTGTGGAAGGGGCCAGTGGAATATAATTTTGTTTTTCTTTCAATTCTTTGAGAAGAACATTATAGGTAAGTTGTAGTAAATTGCTTCATAGTTAATTCATCAATAAACTAGATAAATGAGGTGTTTATCACTTTAATTAAATAAAATTATAATATTAAATGATAATTGACAGTGCCTTGAAATGAATTTATATCCAGCTTTTATACCATTATTATATGATTATATTATGAAATGTTTCAGAGTTTTCAATGTATATATTTAGTTTTTGTTTGTTCTTTATTAGATTTGTTTGCACAATTTCAATTTTTCGAATATATGATTTTATCAAAGTCGACAGCTGATTTTGTTAGATGCTGACAATAGTGGCAGGTTGCAAAGGCTGTTTTTCTGATAGAAGAGCATGAAAAAGGCAAAAATCAAACAAAAACAAATGAACAAAAATAGTCAAGCCATCTTAGATATAAACATAATTGTCTATGATGAGGAAAATCAATATAAACTTCAAAATTTGATGCAAATAGTCTAATCATTTTTTAAACAGATTAAGATGACTTGAACTTGATGGATATTGTTTCTACTGAAGGTATATGAACTAAACATCGAAAAGAAAGTCATTGGTGTCACTTACTCATTCACTCACTCACTCACTCACTCACTCATGCACTCACTCACTCACTCACAGGATCCACAACTATACAACAGTGCATGAGGCATTGTAGAGACCATATGCAAGATTCTGTGATTATATTGAATGGTGTGTTGCTTTTTCTGATAGAGTTGGTTGAATTTCATTAGGAGTGAACTCATTCTACTGTTTAAGTCTATTCTCCTTTATCCCTTCCAATCCCTTATATGGCACTTCCTTATGTGGTATTTGGTTCCTTCTAATGAAAGTCTCGGTCAATTCTGGGTACCTGTGCTGCATATGGATGTGTTTATTACTACACAGAAATGTTGTTTGGTATTAGTTCCAAGAATTCATTTACTCGTCAATGGAAGTTCTGAATATCCCCCATTCGAAACTATCTTAATTAATTGATTTAATACTTCTTACAGATGTTTCTATTTGGCCCCTTCTAATCTTTTATAAGGCACCTTCTCATATGGTACTGGTTGTCTTTCAATAAAAGTTCCAGTCAATTCTTGGTACCTGTGCTGCATATGGATGTTTTACTACTCAGAAATGTTGTTTGGTATTAGTTCCAAGAATTTCATTTACTTATCACCATAGCAATTTAAATTCTGAAGCCGCCCTTTCTAAACCATCCTAATTAATTTGATTAATATTTCTTGCAGCAGATGTTTCTATTTTAAACTACTGGTGGTTGTGCAGATTTGCTGTCAGTATGTTCACTCCCATGTTAAAAGTTGATGATCTCATAATATATTTAATGACAACTTATGTTGTATAGGAACTAAGCACTTCTTTGTCTTGAGTTAATTATATTTTGATTAATGAGATCAGCGTCAATAATCCCTCAAAGGAAACTATGAATGTTTGTTATTACAGACGGCTGACTTGAAAATTGCCCATGAGCTGGATTTCTGCTAGTATCTTTAATTTTTTTTTATTGAAACCAAAATTCAGTACCAACCAATGTTAATGTTTACGGCTGCTATGCTAGAATTAGAAAACCATTTGCCAATATTGGCTCTAGTTGTTCATATTTCCGATTAGTTGGTGAGTTTTGATAAATTTTAAGCCAAAATATAAATAAAATAGAAGTAGGCCAGCAAAATTTCATTACCATAATTCTTTTAAAGTACTATCTCATCTTTTAAAGCCAGATTTAAAGTGATTCACAGCTGTAGGCTTTGGAAAAGAAGCTACTGAGTTGACTTGGTGGTGATTGCTATCCCTAGATTAATTTTTTTTCATTGCCAGTATTTTCGCAGGTTTGCATTTTCTAGACAGAATTAGAAAATGGTTTACAGATGTTGATTTTGGTTATACCGCTAAAGTTGGTAACCTTAGTAAGCAGGAAGGTAAATAGAAGAAAAATAACAAAATTAAAATATCAGCAGTCTAGATTTTCATTGACTCCTTATTCTGTGAGCTGTAGCTAATTGTTCTATTTTCATGCAAATTTAGTAGTGCTTCACAGCTATCGAATAAGGATGTGGATTAGAATAAAGATGTGGATTAGAATAAGGATGTTGATTATTTGAGGGAAAATTTGACATCTTTTTATCCAAGCAAAGCTTGGTACTAACTTGTACTAGATATCACAATAATCAAGACATGTGAAACATCGTATTAGCACCAATTATCACAATGCTGGGTGTGTTACCTGCTAATGAATGTTGATGACTAATATTTCAGCTATGACAGGTAAAGCATTGTACAAAGTCACTCTGGCTGTAATAACTAGAAGTGCCATTTTTCAAGTCAAACTAACCATGGAAAAAGAGTCCAAGAAACTTGTTCCTTCTTCCTTGGGTTCTAAAGAAGTGCATAGTCAGAGGGAGTGCCAAGGTATGTCATTTTCATATATTTAAAGCAAGCTAGTAGACTAACTATGGTTACAATAATTTCTGCAGATGTTATTAGGATTTTTTGGACATTTTTCTATTTCTACAGATATGTCTACCTTCTTTTCCTATGTTTTGAAACCAAAATTCAGTAGTTATCCAATTTCCCCTGTCCCCTTGGGGCAACTAGCTTTAAAAAAAGAAAGGAAAAAGGAAGTAAAAAAAGCTCACTGGGTGTGCCTAGAAATTTTACAATTAACGTGCCAAAATTAGTGGGAGGGGGGGGCATCATGGTGTATCAATGTGTTGTACATATAGTATCTCAAAAATATTAATGCTGCTGACCCATGCTAAAGTGGGTGCTTTAGCACGTATATCAATTTATTATTGTGCAGATGGCATTGCTCCAGAGAAACCAACCAATATCAGGCAGTCATTGGTATATGAAAGCCAGGGACCCTCTTGTAGTTATAATCCTCCTGATTCTTGCAGACCTACAAGGGCACTTTCTCTGAAGAATGCCAAAGGTAAAATAAATGACTTGTTTACAAATACATCCAAAAATGTCAAGTGTGTGAGGTGCTATGTCAATCCTTTATAAATATCTCAGTTAGCATAGACCAGTAGAGTATACCATACATTATTACATCCTCTGCTGCATCTACACATTATTAAAACCTTTTTGCTTTCAATTTTTTAGGAACCAAGATGTCCATGAAATCTAATACTGGCAAAAACATGTATGATGACACCAGTGATGAATCTACTTCGGGTACACACTCTAGTCAGAGTGAGGTGGACGAGCCAACCAAGAAAAAAAGAACAAGGATTGTGTACAGCAACTTCCAGTTAGATGAACTGGAGAATTCCTTTGATATTACCCAATATCCTGATTGTCATGCAATTTATCTTCTTTCAAAGAATCTAAACATCCCAGAAAAGAATATTCGGGTAATATACCATAAATTATCTCCAATAATTGTATCTCTTTGTCATACTTGAAATAAGTAGGTAAAATGAAATAATTGATTAATTGAATATATACATGATTAAAATTTCTGCAGCGAAATTTTGGTCCATGTTACTATAAAAGCATACCTTAATACTATGAAGTGATATATAGTTCAGCCAATATTTCATACATGAATTCAGATGGTTTAGCTGCACCCAAGGGTGAATGTACACATGTCAATGATTGTAATCAATGACCATTTCAGTTAATCTACTGCAATACATCCAGATAAGTCATATAAGAATATTTTTATTTTATAGAGCATTATCAATATTATTTGTCCTTGTATAGCTAATCACGAACATTATATATGGTATTGTATTTGAAGAATATTATATATTTGCATTTATAATTTTCCTTTTAAGGTTTGGTTCCAGAATAGACGTGCTAGAAATTGAAAACAAGCTGAGACAGGCTGTGCTATTCAGCAGAGCAAGGGTCGAAGGAAGTACCTAAAAACTAAGCATCAGATGCAAGTTGCTGCAGCTGCCTCTGCTAGAGGTGGTATTTCCCCTGGATGCTACCCGGGTGTTCCCAACACTGCATTTGGAGGAGTCCCAACATCCCCACAGTTTCCGGCTATGTTACCTTACATGACCGGCTCAGCCATACCATGCAATCCTATGCAGAGCTGTGTTGGTCCTGCAAGCTTCTTTGCTAACAGTATGCCTAGTTGTGGACGAGATTCACTTGACACTCCACAATTCCACCAGTAAAGTGAAGCTGATGCCTTCAAAGATGAAGAAAAATTATAACCAGTTGCTAGTTAGTAGAACTCATTGTACTGAAAGTTTCTTAGTAATATATATAGTTCTTTATTTCTGCTGTATGATACATTTATTAACATATGTAAAGCACTGAAAAATATGGTAATCTAGTGCATGGGGCTTGTAGAATTAGAATTAACAAAAAAGTAAATATTATCAATTATATATTTTTGTTTGTAAGTATACTTTTAAGTTAGTATGTATGTTTGTCTAGGCATGATATTTAGGCTAATTTTTTTTTGCTGTGATTTTAGGATGGGAGATTCAAGAAATATATGCATTTGGTGTGGAAGATTCCAGAACCCATTCATGTGGGAGTGGGGTTGAAAAGAGATCTCAGAGCCTATATGTGTGGGAGAGGTTGTGTGAGGTTGTGAGAGATACAAGGATTCAAATGTAAGGAGGTAGTGGGTGACCCATGGGCCCATGTTTAAGAGAGGGTGGGGAGAGTTCCCAGAGCCCATGCATGGGAGTAGGGGATGAGGGGTGTTACCAATTACCTATTTGTCAATGTCCATGTGTAAAAAGTGGATGTACCTGGGCCAACGTGCAATTAGTGTGGGGATTGTGGAGTGGTGGTGGGAGGAGTGGGGGGGGGGGGGGGGGCAATCCTGTGCACATATTCAGTAGAATAATATTCCTGGTCTCATGAGTTTTGTGTAGGGGGGATAGTTGGTCAGGTTTTAGGTGTAGGGGAATATTAAAGGGTCCATATATAGTAATATTTGGGGTAATTCCAGCAGCCATGTGTTGGGAGGAGATGTGAAATTTCTGCCTGGAATTTTCACCCCACACTTTATAAATAAACCATGGAATCTCCCATCCCTCCACCAACCAACCCTTAGACCCTTGAACTTCACCGCACCATCCCAACCCCCCCCCCCCTCCCACAAAACATCCCTTCACCCTACACATGATGGGCCCATGAATCTGCCCACCACCATACTATTTTATTCTGGAATCTCCCCATGCTCTCCACAAATGTCCTACATTATTCCACTCTACACAAGTGCACAGGGATTTCCCCCCTATTTATACCACCATCACCACATCCCCCCTCCCCTTTATAATGAGGTAGGGATCTCACACCCCATCTCCTCATTCAAATGGGCCATGGAATCTTTCAATACCCCAGCCCCCCTTTAACTTTGTCCTCATGATCCCTCTCCCCAACCTCTTACCATGGGCCTGATATCTTTTTCCAGCCACTCATAAATATGGGCCCTGGGGTCACTCCTAACCTTCCTAACTTCGAATCTGGGATCTGTTCCAAACTCCCACCATAGACATTGGCCTTATGTATGAGGCCTGGAATCTTCTGTCACATATAAGCCTTAACCTGAAATCTTCTTCACCAAAAATCTTCCACATATAAAAAAAAATTGGGGCCTGGGTTATCTATCCTCCCAACCAATGGATATATGATCTCTCTCCTAAATGAGAGAGTCAGAAAGTGAGTTACTGAGTGAGTGAGTGAGTGAGTGAGTGAGTGAGTGAGTGAGTGAGTGAGAGTGAGTGAGTGAGTGAGTGAGTGAGTGAGTGAGTGAGTGAGTGAGTGAGTGAGTGAGTGAGTGAGTGAGTGAGTGAGTGAGTGAGTGAGTGAGACACCTGGCTGAAAAGAAACTTGAAACTGAGATAAAATCCATCAGGAAGATCTTTAAACCATCAATAGAAGTGCAAGAAACAATGGTGGAGGAATCATCTCAGAGTAGAAAATCACTCTTATAGGCAGTGAAGAACAAAGTTGCTTATTGTGATGCCAGTAGACGCAAGTCAGAACTTCTGACTCTTCCCATCCAGGGTCTTCTTTTTACCACCATCACCACACTTGGAACAGAACCAACAAAAATATGGACAGATGCCATCCGGTCTCTCCCGAATGAGTGTTATAAATTTGTGCTAAATGCTGTCCATGACACTCTTCCCCATAACTCCAATCTCCATCTCTGGAAAAAGAAGCCAAATCCATCGTGCCCATTGCACTACGGAACTCACTCGATATTCACAAGCACCTAGGCAGGCCATACATCAGCAACACAATAGCAACAATAGCATCCACACCTGAGTCACTCAATGCTCCATCTGGAGTGCCACATCCACTCCACCAATTATAAACACCATTCACAAACATATACAAAAAAAGTTTATTTATATCTAATGCACCCACAGAGGCAGTGAATCATTTTTATAGTTGAGTCTATTCCAGGATATCTTCTATTAAATACAGGGACAGATTGGGTGAGTCATTTAGTGTGTTAATGAATGGAGAAAAAAGCAAGGAAGGAAGGAAAAAAGGGAGAAGATATAAGAAATGGAATAATAAAGTGAGTAGGGTGAGTGGGGAAGGAAAAAGAAGTGTGTACTTTCTGGAACAAAGAAAGAAGGTGAACATGAACATTTGTTAGCAGTTGCATAAAAATTATGTTTTGATGCACCTATGGGACAAGACCTACCTTTTATCTGGAACTGGGAAAACACCTGATATGCCCAGAACCAGTAATTACTGAAGTCCAGACTAGAGCACAAACTCAGAAAGCAGGAAAAGAGCTAAAAGTTGATGAGGATGTGGACCAGTGGTAATCTGAAGACCATTACACTGAGAATATTAGCGAGTCCATTTCCACAGTAGTTAGATAATATGTTTATGCCAGACAGAGGAGTGTAAACATATCTCACTGGCAATGAGAAGAGACAGCCACATCTATGCTATGTGTCATTGAGTTCAGCTTAGCACCCACTCGACCGCCAGATAGGGACCTGTTCAGAACCGAACTTCTAATAACATACATCAAATTGAAACCACAGGAATATTGATATATCTGATGCCTCATGTGGAGTACCCTTGCAGTGGCTTAACAAGGAATGTGTTTATATGGAGCCTGTTCTGGTGTGGTCATGTAAAACTGATCTCAGATAGAGATTAAAATATTTTCATTGTGCGTTCACCTTAAGGCTTAATTGATTGATGCTCCATTGAAAAAATATTTTGCGCCTCTCAGTGCTTGTGTGTTTCTTTCCTGAATAGGGCCATCCCAGCATATAAATAGCAATTAAGAGGAACCTATTCAGATTGGCAATGGTGCAACTAGAGTTGGGCAGATTTGAGTTTGTTTAGTGAACTGGCCACTGTTAGTAAAATGTATGTAAAATTTTACTTTCTGCAGGTTGAAGTTGGCTGCCCATACCTGAGCTGCGCTCTGTCCAAGCACATCTCAATGAAAAAATTAGTATATCCCCCTATGTAGTTCCTATGTAGTTCACGATATATATATATACATTATAATTTCCATCTGTATTTTCAACTTGGCAACTGACTCTTATTCTAGCAGGTAAAGCATATTACACATGTTGAATTAGTTTTCATGGAAAAGGAATGCATTGTTAAAATGTCCACTTATTCATGAAAGAGAATGACGGGAATCTTTCTTTAAAGAAGAGATATGGGCACTACTCATGGAGATACGCAACAAAGAGATTCATTCAAGCTGGTTCAAGGAGAATACCAAATTCACTATACACTCTCATTACATCAAATATGAAGAAATACTTTATAAACAATAACACATTTCTTCATAAAATGAATATAGAACAAAATAAGTGTACATATATATGTGTATTAAATTGTGTAATGATATAATGTGGATGTGTCAAGTAAAACCATCACATCAATGCCCTACAAAATATCTTTGATATATTTCAATGCAATTGTTGTTATATTTGAATTATTCCTATTTAAACTAAGAAAAGAAAATTAATTACTGGATATAATCAAGAAAACACAATCAATAAGAAAAACCCCTTAGATTAAAAAAAATGCAGGGTTAAAATTTGTTCTAAAACAATTTTGAACAATTATTTTTAATTTATGTTTTAATGTGAAAATAGCATGAATGGATAAAAATGAAACCTTAAAGCCATTTGGTGTATTTTCATATGAGATATCCATTTAAAAGTTCAAATTTACTACTTAATTAAATAGATGTGTCTTGCAAATTTCCAGCATAAATCGGCTTGAAATAATTCTTGAAAATTTAGAAATTAATTTCTAATTTTCTTTTTTTTTGGTTTAGAACTTAAGGTTATGGTCATGCCAGACTTAGAGAGAGAGCTTAACCTGTTTATGTTATTTAGAAGGAAAAATTTCAAATTTTAAATTATGCCAAATTTCTCTAAGTCAACAATAAATAGATATTAATGAATAAATATTGAGAGAGTGCCACACCAAGAGAGCATGATACAAGAAGATATATTACAGGTGCATGAGGTAGATTTGTTTATTTTTTTTATTTTCTCAATGAGAAGATCATTTTCACTAATTTTAGCATCACATACAAATGTATTAATTAATAAGAAAACATGTAAGAAATTATTGGTGAAGATTTTCACAATGACTTTGACTCAATTGAAAAAATCACTGTTTAACTACTGATGAACTTAAATGGGATACAGGTAGCTCTACCAGTTGGACATGCAATCAAATTCCAGGGCCAACATGTAGTTGTGTGTTTGAGATTCAGGAACCATGTGTTGGGGTAAGGGTTGAGGAATGGGAGATTCTAAGAACATAATCTAGAGGGGTATAGAGATTTTAAGGCTCATTTGTAGGAGTTAAGTTACTCGATGGACCATGTTTTAGGTGGGGTGAGTACGGAGATTCCGGTTACCATGTGTTAATGGGGTTGGTGGGTGGAGAGACTTTAGGATCATGTATAATGTGGCACTTGGTTCCAAGGCTCATGTGTAATGTGGGGAGGGGACATTACAGGACACATATTTAGGAGGGAGGGTGAAATCCAGAAGGCCATGTGTATGGGAAGATGAGAGATCACAGGACACATGTGTGTGGGAAGGGGTGTTCATTTCTGGACACTTGTGTATGGGGGCTTAAAGGATGGGAGAACCAGGGCCTATGTGCTGGGGAATGGAGATTCCATGGCCAATAGTTAAGGATTGGATGGGGGATATCCATTTGCACATGTGTACTAGGGAAAGATTCCAGGTCACATGTTTTAGGGGAAGGGTGGTAGCGAGTTGCAAGTAACCATGTGTCTCTGGGAGCTAGGGCTAGGAATATCATTGGTTGGAGCATGCAGATGTAGGCAGGAATACATGTTGTTGCTTGCATCAATATGTGTATTAGGCTAGAATGTGAGTTGCTCTAAGATGAATTGCGTGTTTATGGTAAGAGTGCATTATTGGCGAGAGTGTGTTCTAGGCTGATTTGTGCATTCGTAGCAGGAGCTAGTGATATTGGCAGTAAATTGTGCTGCAGGCAGAAGTTTATGGCAGGAATGTATTTTGTTAGCAGTGGTGTGTTTTAGTAGGCAGATGTACATGTTGGTGTTGGAAGAAGTATGTGTTGTTGGTGTGAAATTCGTTGGCTGGAGTTTGTTGATGTAGTCAGAAGTGAATTCAATTGCTGGTACAAGTGTTGAATTTTGGTTGGTGTGTGTACTGTTGAGAGCAAGAATGTGCTTTTTGGGCAGGAATGATTGATTTGTTGTTGGGTGTGTGCATTTTTTGCAAGAGTATGTGTTAGTGCTTGATTTTTTGTTTTGAAAGAAGTGTGTATTTTTCTTGGCATGAGTGTGATTAGCAAGCTTGTATTTATATGTGGTATATATATATATAAATATATATATATATTGGTATCTTATATATATGATATTGCACTGCCAATTTCAAAATGAAATATTATAGAAATCACTCAAGTTTCAACTTTGTTTGCCTTTTAGTTAGCTTAAGTCTAGCAATAGTATATCCTGCAGGTGTTGCCAATAGTAAGCCACACATATTGCAAATCTTATCGAAGATTGTAGTGCTCACCGGGATGCTTTGATTCCATATGGCCAATTTTGGTTGGATTAATCAATAAATGAGTGTGTGGGAGTGGCTATGACAAAAGAATATCCATTACCATGCCCACATGTGTTCAATTGTGCTCATCTATGTCATGGAGAGTACATGCCAATTTACAGCAATTTATTCCCACTCTTTAGCCATGATGCCAACACACACACACACACACGAACCTAAATAAATATTAAGTATTGGTCATCTATCTAGCTCCTTCAGTCCAGGTGATATTCATAATTATTCTTTTGGCACTTTTCATTTTGTATACTGATGGAGAGAGGTGTAGCAAGCAGGGATTCTGCCTGTGTCACTCCAAATGTCAAGTTGTTATTTTGTACCATATACTAAGCTTTTCTCATCCTAGGGTTTGTTTCATCAAATTACCATTACTTACCCTTTTTTTTTGGCCTGACATTAAAAAAGTAGAGGGTGTTGTCTAATAAATGTACTTTAAACATTCCACAGATTATATTAATTCCAAGTATGTATGTGTTTTTGGGTCTATCTCACATGGGTTTTTATTTTGTTGCAGAAATAGCATTATTGCCACTTTGTATTACACAAGGAAAGGAGTGGCATTTCGTGTCTAATAGTACTGAAGCAGTAAAGAATGAGGTTCAAAAGGAGCCCAATAACCACTTCTTTGGATATAATGAGATATTCAAAATATTGGAAATAGAAGACAGTTGCTAACAAGACTCTGAAGAATCTGTAGTTAGGTCACATCATTGTTCTTTGACTCCATCAAGCATCGTGTGCACGCCAATTTATTTAAATTATGAACATTTGCACTGGTTTGACATCTAATATAAACCTCAGCAAGTAGGTGGTAATTTTCTCATTTCAAATTTGTGTTAGCCTTGATATTGTTTATGCTTATCTCATAATAGAGTTTTGAAATACTATACTAAATATTTTTTGTTATATACCGTTTTCCATGTGTTAACATGCACTGAGATTTAAAGAAGAACATGTCGCATTGGAATGAGTTTAGATTTGAGTACTTGGATTGGATGTGAAACGATTATTATATTTTAAAATTTACAATAGTGATACGTTTGTTTATATATTATTTTCTGTGCATCTGTGAAGCAGAACAAATGTTTTGTTGCTTGTTCTCCCTTGTGTGTGTTTACTTTTCTGTACATTTGTCCACTCTAATTCATTTACAATTACCTAATTGAAGTAAACATTAATGTAGCTTGATTTTAATAAAATTAAGCTTTTTCTCTGTTTTAAAACATTTTGAGTGGTACACTAATTTTTTCCTACCAAACATACTGTCAAAACACTGGATTACTCTGAATATTTCCTATATATATCGGCAAAAGATGGGGGAGAAGAAATGTAATGATATATAAATATAAATTATAAAGATCTGTGATATATATATTGTGAGATCCTTCTCCTACCCTTTGACTTGCATTTTTTGATGTCTGTCTTATGTGTGCTTTGAAATTGCAGTGACCACATGCCTAAAGTTAAGAAAAGGTCAAAAATAAAGCATTCTCTTGAATGTGGCAAAACATTTGCTGTTGAGAGGATACTAGACAAACGTATCGGTAAAAGAGGGAAGGTGGAATACCTCCTGAAGTGGTTGAATTACTCGGAGTCGGAGAGTATTTGGGAGCCTAAAAGTCACCTTGTGCATTTCCCGCATATGAAGGGTGAGCCTTCCATGCTTGCCTCTAGACACGACCTGTCAGGGAAAGCCGGGAGTACTGCTGTTGCCGAGAAAAGTGCTGTTTCTACTGGGAATATCGTGATTGCAATTGGAAACTGTCCAGTAACTGGGAATACTGGTGTTGCCGGGAATGCTGAAGTTGCTGGGAAGATTGCTGTCGCCGGCAAGAAGAATGCAAGAAGCGTGTTGGGCAAAGATAAGGACAAGGAGGCCAAAATGAAGGTAGGTCAGGCAGTATTGATCACCATATCCCTTGTCTCTTACATTCTCACTTCACTGAGCACTATCCTTGTCTTAATACTGACAACTTTCGTTTTGATCTCTATCATTTTTTCTGGCTTGATCATCTCATAGTACCAGCATATGCCAACTCTTAGCTATTGATTCAAACTGGTAGAACTTAACCAAAACAATTACTCTATGTAATTGTATATATTTATTAACTTTGCATGCCAGGTCCATCAATATAACAAAATAAATAATATCAGGTGTGCTCACTACTCATTGTGGCCTGATGGCTATAAATGTCTCTTCCATGGCACATATCAGGGTTGAATTTGTGTAGTGCTGGACTTGTTGCCAGAAACGAGTTATTCAGTTGCAATGTTGGTAAAGTTGAGGTGATGAGTTTGATAATATCTTACCCAATCAATATTGGTAGAGGATGGACAAGAAAGGCAGTACATCCCTGATAAAGTAGGTA
Source organism: Gammaproteobacteria bacterium (assembly GCA_965206195.1). Taxonomy (GTDB): domain Bacteria; phylum Pseudomonadota; class Gammaproteobacteria; order PS1; family Pseudothioglobaceae; genus JAAOIF01. The sequence continues at coordinate 135,733 of CBDBIZ010000006.1, read as the reverse complement.
AAGGGTGGGTTATGATGTAGTCTCCTTTATAATAGTGCACAATTTATGTCCAATGAGAATCAATGTGGTTTAAAAACACACCTTTGTACACCCTTAAACTTATTCATGAATGAAATAGTCCAACTTTGCAGCTACTTACGAATAAAGAGTTCTTTTAACGACCATAACCTATTGTCGTAACCAAGGCAAACTCTCCTCCAACCTGAAATATTAGTCATAATAGATTAACACTATCAATGGTAAATAATTAAGCACATATCATTAATTACCTCCCTTTTCTCCATATTTTTCAATCTGTTTAACATGTTTATCTACCATATTATCTCGAAAATACTTCACATATGATCTAATCAAGGTATAGTGGGGCATCTCTTCTTTCCATCACTAATATTGTGCTAATAGTTAACATGTGCTCGGAATCATTTGATCTATCTTGAATAATCTGTTGAACCTATTTTATTCTCCCACACACATTTCAGCCAAGCATCATCAAGAAGGCCAGTGAAGAAAAGGATCAAGAGGTACCCTACTTGGATGACAGTGTTAAGTTCCAGGTAGCAAGCGAAGAAGTTGAGAAGAATAAAGAGAAAATTGGCTCCAGCAGCAGTGGCTCCAGTGATAGCGATACAAGCAGTAACAGTGAGACTGAGATGGAGAAGACACCTGTAAAAATGGGTAAAAAGATATTACCCAACACCTGGGATTCTGGTTCCCTCATTAAGCTGAAGAAGCAAATTGACTCATTACAAGATCTTGAACAGATGCGGGACATAGTATACATCATTGAAGAGGCCGCACTCTACACTATTACAGGATCTATGTTTAATTTTGAACTTGGTAAGCTAGATGACACCACACTGACCAAGGTCATGAAAGTTATCGAACATACATGCTAGAAGATGCAACTTTCCAATGGACGAAGTGTGGAAAAGTAATTTTATGAAACATTATAGGTACCTATCCATGCCATATCTTATGGACATTCTATGAGCTTGAATTTTGTGTTCAATTGTGGAATCATCTTTTTTCCATAATTCTTTGCTTGTGACTTGCCTCATCCCAATACACTGCTCTAGAATTGACACTTCATGCAATTTAATTTATGGAAAACAACAAATGTACATCTTAATGGTTGGCACATTTTATATATTTAATTGTAATTCTAGGTTTAATGTACTAGTCATAGGAGGAGAGATGGGGACGGGGAGTGACACCACAAAGATGACACCGCAAGTAACAAATACTCGATAACTGTATAGATAATATATATATATATATATATATATTTTTTTTTTAATTGTCATTCAGAAAATACTAGCATAATATTGGCACCTTTTGTCTTTGTGCTTTTTCATAACTTCCAAACCAAGATAAATTATTTGGAACCAGAGCTAAAATTTGGCAGTGTATTTCAACATTAAATGATAATGGATAAATATTAATTATGTTTGATGATAAATAAATATCTTTTTAAAAGATGAACATAGAGATTATGCCTTGGGTTCATCAGCCAGTTTGACTTACTTTCAACATCCACAGGCAAGTCAGGTGCAGAGAAGAAATGACTTAATGAGCCAATATACGAAAGGCCCATTCATCATCTTAATGGAGATATAAAGATTAATTTTATGCAAATGGAGAATTTTTAATTATCATAGTAATAGTACTTCCATGATCTTAAAAAATTAATCAAAATTTTTTAAGAATCTTTACTTTGATAAAATATTATATTGCTGGTATTGTCTGATATTTATTACACATGGTCATAGGAAGCATCTATCAAAATCATTTCCCATACCAGCATACACACAGGTAGACAGAAACAGGTGAATTATTATAACAACTATTAATATAAAAAATCATATATTTTGTTGTAATCATTGAAATTTTCTTCCAAATTGCATCTATAATACAGCCAATTGTGTTAGCATCCTGCCTAAGCAGTACAAGTCAGTTCACCTGAAGGTGACTACATACATGAACTACAGATCATCCTTATAGCTTTTGAAATGAGGTATTGATTCTATTTAATTAAATAAGTGATACATCCAGCGTATCATACAGAGTACACTCTTTTGGGGAGTGGGATTTGGATTTGAGTGATTTTTTAATTCACTTTTTTAATGGGACGAAGCACTTTAGGTAATTTATGTGTCTTATCTCTTGTCTTATATATATGTGATTATTTAAATTAGAAGGCCCTTGTCATTTGAGTAGGAAATTCCCATTTTACTTGAAGATTATCTTTGCTCTCGATCTTCTTGGAGGTGTGTAAACAATTATTATTAGGAATAAAACTGTGTGTACATGTTGTTGCAATGAGTACAACATGCATGGTCATGTTCTAACTATGAGTGAGTTGTGCGTGCAAATGCACTTGCTATGATTGAGAGAAGTGTGGACATGATGTTGCTATGACTGACAGTTGTGTGGGCATGCTGTTGCTATTAGCTAGAGAATGTGGTCTTGCTGTTGCTATAAGTAATTGGTGTGCGAGTGTGCTGTTACTAGCAATTTTTAGAACAACATTTTTATTATTAAAATCTCAACTATTTTGAGGTTGGGGGGGGAGGGAATGAAGAGAACAGACTTTCCGAATAAAAGGGTAAAAACTTTTTATTATCAGCATTGTATATATATGCTTTTGTAAAGATAATTTATTTATCTTACACATTGAATAACATACAGGGAGTAGATTAAATTTATATATATATATATATATATATATCTGCAGTGTACTTGAAGTTAAACTTTCTACTATAAAGGAATACTTCCCAACTCCTTTAATTGCAATAAAGAAGATAGTAATAGTTATTGAATTAAACATTCCTAATTTTTTATTACAATCATTAAATTGTACGCTTCCCTACAAACCACACTATGTTAAAACACTCAGGCACTCCTAAATACCTGTGATTTAGTAATCAAAACTCATGATCCTGTACAACAGCAGAAGTCAGAATGTACCGCTCAGCTTGTGGGATTCCATCCTTGGATGGTTTCTAGTTGCTACTGTTGTTTCATAGTGTTCCTGCCTCTAATGTTGCAGGTTATTCTTCCAGAGTGTGTGCACACTCAGTTACTGCCTGTTGCCTCTTTCTCTCTCCCTCCTCCTTTGTCGCATCCTCCTCACTTTCTTCTTATCCTTTCTGAGAATTACCCTTGGACTGCGGCTGGCCTTGGTGTTTTCTGACATGGTGTGGTCTAAATGAGGTGCATGTGGGCAGTATGGTGTTAAGCAGTTAGTGGGCATGTGTATGTGGGGAAGGAGGGGAGGTCTAACTTCAACCGTTCAAGTGTGAATCATGGATACACAGACAAAGAGACAGACTATTCTCACTCTATAATGTAGATAGATATTTTCAGGCAACATACTAATTCTATCTCCTATGTCTTAATCTAAAATGAGAGAGAGCATTTGCAGCAATTACCGTGTCTGCACAGTAAGAGCATAATAAAATTAGTGGGTGCGATTTTCCATATGACTTGTTTACATTGTTGCACTACCTTATCCACAAATATATGAATATATAGAAGCCAATATTGGGCCTTTACGGATTATGTTGGCATAATGTTGGGTAAAGATGGTGTTTCTGAGTTGCTAGAGTAATGCTGGAAAAATAGTCAGACTTTCCAAAAAATGATGACTTTCAGGAAAAAAAAGGTAGTGTTTTAGGAAGAATAGGTAGATCTTCAGAAAAAGAAATAAAAGAACTTTTAATCATAAATTTGAGTGAATGATTGTATCACAGTAAGAGATTATCCACACCTTTCATGTCCCACTTGTTAAATTGTGGAATACTTAGTCAGGGTCATATATAGAGTTAATATTAACTGTTTAAATGTTTCAAGTATTGAATGACTGGGCCCTTTGCTTGTTTTATGTTGTAACACTCAACGTTTGTTTGTTATTGAGCATAATTTATAAAATTAGGTATGTAAAAAAGAAAAATGCATCAAATGGAAAGAAAAAGAGATGACAATAAAAGAAGAGAAAAGTAGGCAAAAATTCGAGCATAACCGTTATATAATGAATGACAATCAAATCTCACCAACTTTAACATTGTTTTTAACTGAGGTACCTGAATACACTCTGCCTTATTATTGATCCTTGTTTAGTCGACATGTCTATAAAGGAAACACAACTTTTTAGTTACACTCATTGTATGTCGCGTAATTGTGGTCAGATGAAATCAAAGACAAAAGTCATTATTCTTTGATAATTTTTTTAATTTTTTTACATAATTACGCTTAATTTCACCATATGCAGTAACAGACATGTTAAGATTAGGAGTAAAGTAGTCAAGCCATAATCCCAAGCTCCACATTATTTTCCCCCAATTGCTTAACTACTTTAGAAAATGAACAACAATAGGGAAATAATTGAGGCATTGTAAATTTACGACTCATATCAACAAAATATACAAAATTATACTAAATGTCAAACACTGTGCAATATACTTAAAATAATGATAGATAGTTACAACATTACCATCTAATCTCGCCAATATTAAACCTTGTCCATATTGCACAATAAAACTGTCTTCGCCTGTGTCTGGAACGGATTTCACACGTCCACAATACACCTTCATTCATCCCAACAGGTTCCACTTGATTTCACCTGAAAACTTCAGTGGGGTAGGCTTCAATCAGCTCAAATCTATTTTACATTACTGTGGCTTTATCGTGGATCTGAGCTATTAGGAATTTAGTCAATAATGGCTCACTCCCCACTCTGTATCCGCCATTAGTGCTTTAACATTGCAGAAAGAGAAAAAAAAGAATAATTATATTCCAAATCTACAGTACTTAGTGGAAGTTGTATATCATTTTCTATGAACCTGTCATATATTCTTACTTGTAATGTTCAAACCACGAAACAGAACCTCTAGTAATAGTGAATACTTTGAGCTGTCATAGCAAATTGTTAGACAAGTCTTCTCTTCAAAATGAAGAAAGTATTCCAGTGAAACGTATTTTTTTTATTTTAATTTTTTTTTCATTATTTTATTTATTTATTTTTTGTTTTTGTTTTTTTCAACTATTAGGTTTGTTTAAATAGCAATTTGGTTAACTAGACTAAATACTGTATCATTGCTACAAATTCTGTTTCCTATTGAAATATCTCCAGCAAAGGGTAAGTTGCATTTCTGAAGACTAAACCTTAATTTGAACCAAAGGTTGAATACTGCATGGATGTGAAGAGCTGCTTCAGTTGGGGATAAAATATTCAGACATATAAAGGAAATGTCTCTTCTTTCTCTTATTACTCCATTTAAACAATCCCTTCCTTTTGGATTTGGCCTCCTTTCAATGGAATTTCACTCCTTCTCAATCCTACTGCTAACAGTTTCATTTAAGGTCATAATTTTGATATGGCTAAATATCTTATTAAACGTTTTTAGCTATGAGCATACTCAGAGGGAAATTATTTCTAAGCTGTTAAGTAATTTTCAACCCGCCAATTTTGGTTACTTTCCCAATTTAGGCTACCACGTGTCCATTAAGAAACCGGTTCTCTTTTTTCTCATCAAGTTGGAGTGAAGCCTTGAAAAGTTTTTAATTATTCAGTACCAACTTCACTTTGCGGCTTATTTATAATAAACTGTATAACTATTACAGAAATACACAGAAGGTGAATGACACCAGAGAAGGGTCAATAGAAGAGAAATGTACAAATGCTTGGAAGAATCCTCCTTGGACATTTCTGAAGAGTACAACGGTAAGTACTGAGATTAAGGTAACCTATATTACTGTAATTATCAAGATTCTTCAATTACTCCAGCGGGATAAATACTGATGTATGAGGTTTAAATTATTACTGCAGATTAGAAAACAAAAGAAAGTTACTGATATGAAAATAAAGTCCAGAAAATAATAACAGCTTCAAAAATATCTAACTTCAACAAAAAAATCTGGTCAGAATTCAGTCGTAATGATACAGAGCTTGTGGGACCCAGTTTTAAAAGGCAAAGTGTTACTTCTGTTTTTTTTTAAATTTTTTTATTAATGTGTGCCAGTAACTTTTTTTCTTAGGTGATAGGTTACTTTATATTACTAAGTTTGGTAAAGTTAAGTGCAAAACTGATTTCCAACCCTCAAACAACAAGAAGGTTAATGCTCTAAAAGAAGGAGGGGTGTTGAATAAATAATAATAATTGCCTGTTGCTATGCCTACAATTCTGGAATATCATTATCACTTTGAAACATTAAAATAAAATATAGTACCACTTAAGTGTGAAATGATTATCAGTATAGAAGAAATCATTATCACCTTAAAGAAATTGTGATTTTCATAGGTGCAGGGTAAATATTGAATTGGCTAATTTGCAATGCCAGTTTAAAATTAATTTCCTTGAAGGAAACCAAAAAAAGATATCAACAAACAAACACTGACATGTTTCCTCATAGTTGGAGATGCCTGTTGGGAGGTGGGGTGGGTGAAGGTGGAGGAACGCTAGTCTGGCTGGCCACACCTTTTAAAACATTATCCAGAGGGTGTGGCTTCTGTGGCATACCATATCTGTCCTACTGCAATACATTTGACAGTATCATAGTTGGTTGCTTTGCCAAATTTATGCATGCAACAATTTGATTGAGTTGCACACCCATCAAGCATATAATACAAATGCTATTTTAAATAAAAAAAAAAAGAAAAAAGAAAGTATAAAAAAAGGTGGCACATGCAATACGAATGAAGTACTGTTATCCATGATTCACAGCCAAGTGAACCAAATTTGTATTTGGAAGACACCAGACCCTTCTGAACAAATTTTAGAAGATATGTTTCACTTGGCTGGGAAAAAAAAAGATCTTGCAGGTGTTCAATAAAAATGTAATTCAGTTCAATCAATAAAGATGGATGGAGTAATACTCTCTATATTATTATTTGTGTTTAATCCCTTCATGTTCACTGGCCTGCATAAGTTTTAGAAAAACGTTTTGAAGCGACTGTTTAAAAAATAAACATTCAAATTTCATTCAGTTCCCTATGTCTTCCTGTCTCTGTATAAGATATTAGGGATCAATGAAAAGATTGAATTAAAAGTAGAAAAGCGAAAATAATTTTTGCGGGAACCAAGAAGAGGAAATATTGAATTAGGTAGAAGTGGACTATGATGAATTGATCCAACGTGGAATAAGGGATTAATTTTTGGGTAGTAGGTAAGAATTCAGCTCTAAATCTAAACTTGATCTAACAATTAGTTTAGCGGTAGTGCTTGGTAAAAACAGACAAACAATGAACTACAGCTCTAGCTGGTTAGTAGTAGTAGCTGGCTATAATATCCAAAGATGAAGTCAGCTATAAAGGTGAACTTCAATAAAATATATATTGTGATATTTTAATTATGTGTCATTTTGAGAATAATACAGCAACCCAAATATTTAACCACATTCAATAATGGTCTCGTAAGCGTAACCATATATCTTGAAATTTAATGGTGGAGGTAAAGCATCATGCATGAGAGATGATTTCAATAATCAGTCTGAACCAAAGTTATAAATGGCAGCCCGGCAGTACTGACACTGTTTACTTACTTCCTACAGAGTAAGAAATGAACCTGCTATTAAAAAGACAAAACACAAACATTTCGATAATTAGTTAAAAGGAAGTGTTATACCATCCTGTTCTGTCACCACATTAATTACAAGCAATTAAGAATGCATGTATTATCTCTCTCACTCGTTATTCCTGTGCGTGTGTCTGTTAGTGTGTGTGTGGTTGTGTTCGTCAGTGGTTCAGTTGGTGGATAGACAGGTGCATGCATATATGAGCGAACTCCTACAAGAGTAAAACTCTGAAGGCCACTAGATTTTTTATGGAGCACATTGGGATCCATGGGAGTGGAGGTGTCATTGCAATCTGTTTATCAAAATTGGGGTCATTGGCATGATGTGTGTTTTTTAGGTTTCAAATTTCCTGGGGGTGGTGATGTATGTGTGAGGCGGAGGGGGAAGGAAATACATGAGTAATGAGCAAATACAAACAAATATATTTATGTGAACACACTCTACCTGAAGTCAGTAACAATGTGCCCAAAAACCATTAATTAAAAAAAAAAAAAAAAAAAAAAAAAAAAAAAAATTTGAGGCCAAACTGTATGTCCTTCCTGCAGACAGCAGTTTGACCCAAGCTCACAGAAGGTGGACCTGTCTATCAGTAGGAAGTCACATACCGAGTCTAGAGCTAGGTTCCTTTGGTATGCAAACCAGGCCAATATTTATTTTTTTCATTACACAACATCAGGAAGAAAAAGAGAGAAATATAAACCAAATTTCTTATATTCAACTAGTGATATAGAATAATTAGCAAAGATTTGGTATAGAAATCAGAACTATCAATCAACACTCACATACTCACACATTATATGTCCCGATTTTCCATAAATTATGTTTGGTTGTGATATGTGCAATTATATTTTATATTTTTCTTTGTAAAGGTACCCAGCAGTTGGCCACACAAAATGTTTCATCTCTTTTGGGGTTTGCTGAGGGACAGCAAACTTCTATTATGGACCAATGGCTATATCAGGACGCCCAGGGCATCACTCGGGGCCCTTTCAGCTCTATTGATATGATGGCATGGTATGGAGCAGGGTATTTCACTATGGATGTGAAGGTGCAAAGATACTGTGACCAGATTATGCTCCCACTAGGTAAATGGTGACTATTTAATGCAGTTGCTTGTGCTCTAGTGACAGTAGATATGATAGGATGATTAGTGGGAAGGGATGGAAAAGTCAGCTACCTTTGGATAAAAAAATCGCTCAGGTGTATTTAATGCTTGTTGAGTATTCTTTCCCTAGCTTGAACAGTTTTGATTGATTTCGTTTCATTTTAGTAAGGAATGATAGTGCAAAGATATTATGAAACACGGCATGCTATCAAATCCTATGTGACCACAATGAAGAGCTACCACCTTAGATATTTTTAATTAAACATTAAAATTGTAGCTAATTAAAATTTGTTCAGTCTTTGTCTGTTCAATTTAATGGTCTATATTCTTTATGAGATAAATATTTGGGATTACAGAAGTAGGGGGAAGAGTTCTGCAATATTTGCTAGTAGTGACTTACACAAAACAGGTGGAAAATTTTGCATTAAACTTGTTAGCCAAACTACACCCAAGGGAGGATAATAACACTTTTCCTGTCAGTTGGAGACTGCATTTCAAATTTGAGCCAGTTGTTCTATCTGAGCAAGATATTTTCCTCTCCATGTGACTGGGAGAGTGTTGTTATCCTGCTCAAGGTCTGGCTAACTGTGTGCTTTGTGTGTTTAATTGAATGTGGCTCCACTCTATTGCTGTACTGGACCAATCTCTCTGTCTTAAAGGTCACATAGAGATAACATGCTAAATTTCAACCAAATCGGTTTTACAAAGTAAAAACTACTTGGTGTTAATATCAATGGTCAAACCACACCCATAACAACACCCATTAGAGGGTAATAATAATTTTATGATCGCATGTAGATGATATGCCATATTTTCCAATAGGTGTGACCAGTTATTTGTTGGTATGATGAGCAATTCATCATTTTGTCTTTCCTGTTTGCATAGGTGTTGTGGTGTACATCTGGGGGTGTCTCCCTTTCACCTCTGTCAGACCCTCACCTCCTCCCATCCAACCTTCCAACATCTTCTGGAAAGATGTTTTCCGCAATCCTCAGGTGAGGAATCATTGATTCCAGTGATGAAATTGATACATGTTTCCAAAGTAAAGAACTTCATGTTCGATGCAGAGTTGTAATAGCTACCCTTAGTTTATGGGCAGTTCACTTTCAGACACCATATTGTCTTCAGTTTCGCTAAAGGCAACGGCTCCCACCAACTGCCCAAAAATACATAGTCTTTATAGTGCCACTATCCACTCACAATGTAAAATGAACAAACTAATCTGTTTCATGTACAGCCTCATTGTACCAATCTAATAGCACCATAGGTGCATGTATATTACATCTCTATATGATATGTGGCCATGAATGTAATGTATGTTCATGGATTTCATCCATTCTCATAGTGTACAAGTTAATATAAGGCCTGCTCATATAACACACATTCATTTAATACATGTCAATATAGTAATTTAATTTTGTACATGACTACATAATCTATGACACATTTATGTTGTCCTGTTTGTTCGTTATGAAACAACAAAAATGCTGCACTTTCAAAAGCAGATGCAATCTTCTGTTGCTGCTGTGGAAAGCATCGCTACGCTAGGAGACACATACCAGATGAATTTTCCACGTGCTGGACAGATTCATCCATTAGAATTGTCATCATCGTGGGACCCAACAGGAATATGGAGCTTGCCCACGACAACCGAGGCAAAAGGTAGGTTTATTTTGTGCGGGCATTGGAGAGAGTAGAGCTACTGTTACTATTCATTCTTGTTGTTCATGCTGTTATTGCCATTTTCAGAGGAGCCGGTTTTCCAACAATGGCCGGTTATACCCACAGCTGATTCTGCATGGGTTCCTATTGCCACATCTTCTTCTGTGGACATGGACACCCAGAACATTCAAGCCCTTGTGGAGCAGGAGAGAGAGAAGGCAAACAGGCTTTCCATTGAGAGGGAAAGAAAGAAGCAGAGACAAGCTACAGAGAGGAAAATAGAAGTGGACAATGGTGTGGCTAAGTAAGTGAGGAAATTAAGAAAGGGGAGGCTTTCGTGTTGTTTATTTTAGCTATTTCACATCAAGCCAGATCTCTTGACCTCAGTGGCCAACATGTACATACAATGTCTTAAAACTTCCACTGATCAAGCCAATTCTGAATGGCAAATTAGTCCGACTACATGGCAGGTCATACAACCCCTACTTTGCACCAACACTACGGCTTAACTTAGTATTGATCAAAATCAACTAATTCGGTGAAATATCTATTTGTGTATGTTTGTGCATGTGCATGTGTGTGACTTAAGCAGACATGCCATTTCTTCTTGCATGAATTGTAAATAGTACAATTCGTTCGACCGAGTTAATGAAAACAGTTTTTAGGTTGTTAAATTTGTAACATTTCCTCCTAACTAGCATATTTCTAATTGTGATGAACTCCTATTAATATTCTAATTTACTATATTCACAATGCTTCAATTCATGTAACAAGTTGAAAAAAATTCTTGTTCCCAAAATATCTTTCATTTCCTTTTATTTTATAGCAAATATTTGATTATATTTATTACTGATTTACTTTAGTTAGTTCCTCGATAATCACCAATATGCATGATTTTTGTGGGTTGACTTGAATATTTAGGCATGTTATGAAATTTTATATGAAGTCGTTTTGTGTGTTTTGGTTATAAATTCTCCAAATATAATTCAAGTTGTTCTCTGTCCCACTTCTCCCCCTTTTAGTGTCAAGCAACGTGTAAGCCACAGACACTCTAACGGTCACCATGACAGTGTAGATGCAGCAGCAATGCTATCAAGCCTCTCCTCAGAAACCTGTGTCGAGGGTGAGATTGTGAGCAAACCGTATTCTCTCAAGTTGGATGAGAAGTTGACAAATGGTGAGCTCTCAACTCCATTTCCACAGAAAAACGGTTTCCTGTCATGTCGTTCTCCTGCTATGCCTACCAATGGCCAGGACAAAGGGAACCCCACACTGTCCATTTCTGCGAAGCAATTTTATCCATTTTCAAACAGCAGGAAGCAATTGAGGTCCAATGTAAAGGAGACCATTCATTTCAAAAATATGGAGAATAAAGCAGTGAGCCGACCAACGGAATACATAGAAAGTGAAGTCAATGCAAGGAGGCTGGATTTTGAGCGTAATGCCAAATATATGGCTTCCCTTCCAAGTGATGACACTGAACATGCTGCATCTCCAGCTAACAGAGCTGTGAAAAAGTGTGCTGAATATTTCAATGAGTGTGTGGAGAATTCCTTCGCTGCTTCATATGCACCAGATCCCAGGAATAGTCTGCCAAGCTTTCACCACACTGGTCTTATGCCTGCCTCTACCTCTCATCCTGCACACCAACAGGCTTCTGGTACTGAGCTTTGTTTGATGCAAAAGTGTGGCTCTGAGCATTCTCTGGCAGTGGGACAGGACAACTTGTTCTCATGGCTCGATGCTTCAAAGGTGAGTATGGGGATGTTGTGCATGTCAATAAATGTTTTCGCACTGCCTATAAATAAATATAAACATTTATGTGCATGTAATCTCTTTACACACATACACAACCTGCCTTCAATACATACACTTCCGCACAATGCCTCGCACAAACCCACACTAACGCCTACACACTGAGACAGATGGACACACACAATGATACTCACACAAGGATGAATCCTGTTTCATTGAATCAATAAATAAGGATATGAAAGAAAAAGTGCGATTCATTTATTTTTATGGAGGAAATACGCCTCGTGCATGAACAAATACCATGTGACTACAAAGTGTTGTTTATTCCACATAGAAAACGATAATTGGTGGTTCATTTCAAGACTAGGGTTTTATAAGGCTAAAAATATTGTTGAGGACTGTAAGTAAACAAGAAGAGAGGATTGTTTTCCTTTAATTCATGTTTGAACTGCCTATTGAACAAATAATTCACTCCATTAATTCCATAAAAAATTTAAGTCACATCCATCAGATCTGCTTGGCATATGGGATTGCTTGAGAGTGAGCCAGAAAAGGACATTAACCACCAGGTTTCGCTTTCTAACAACTTGGGTGGAGGGATTGTAATAGACGATAAGCTGCATTCAGTTCCTGTTCACCGTAAAAAATATATATATATTTCTGTTGGATAGTGGGTGAGTAAACAATCTACGGGTGCTGAATTATTAAGTAGACATTTTTGGCAATTTGCATGTAAGAGTCCACAATGAATGGCGCCAAGTATCAGTCATTTGAGAAAGCTAAGCTTTTGTGGATGTGGGGCGCGGTGGAAGTGGGGATTATATTGTTGTGTGTCTTGTGTTTATTTGCTTACTTTAAGAATTTCAATACTTTTTCCACACTCCTATTCCTTGAACCAGAGATCCAGTACAAAGGATTGGGGAAGCAGTGCTGACGGTAAATGGCCAAGCTCCTCCTTCACCAACATAGAGGAATTCCATCTGGAGATCCCTTCTTGTCTCTCAACACAGCCCTAGCCAAGGAAAGGTTCTCTGCATGAAGCCAAACAGAGAAAGAACTCAACTGAACAGTAGCAATATAGACCAAATCCAGTTATCACTATATTCGATTGCATTTATTTGACTGCATTTACTTTTGTGAATGTCATTGTGATATCTGTGGTGGTATTTCTTGAAAAAAAATTTTTTTTCGTCAAAATTGGAAATATGAGAGATAAATCAATTAAGAAAGTGTATGCCACTATGAGCATCATGATAATATAATGCCGTTTGGACATATGGACAAATTCACACACAGAAAATCAACAGCAGATCAAGTCACTCAGATTGCTGAAGACAACAAGGTGAGCTATTAGGCCAAAAAAAACTGATGCTGTGTCTGTTGGTCTCACAGCAGCCTATGATACAACATGACACCACAGCACACATGCATGCTTCTGTATCTGTTACCAGAGAGGCACATTGTCAAAATACATAGAATTTGTCACAAACCACAGCTTTATCCCCACCACCGGGAATATGACATGCAGCAGATCCTGACGCCTTAATATCGGTATTCCACATGGATCAGTCTTTGGCCCCCATCTATATAACATTTACACTTACAACATGTGAAAAACAGTCTTGCAGAAATAGGCATACATGGACGATCTTGCTTTGGAGTATTCTGGTAGGGACAAGAAGGCCGTTGAATTGGTTCTTAGCCAAGACCTAGTGACATTAGCAGCATACTTACACATTTGGTTGCTAGAGCTCTATTGGTCATAAATGGTGTTGGCTTTGCCAAAGTTAGGCCTTTGTGGTCCAAGTATTAGGCTCTGATACTTAGACACATACATACATACAAACATGCATACATACTTACAAAGCAAAATTTATTTTAAAATGGGTTCGTGCATTTAACTCCTTATATTCAATCTTTATTCTGAAGTTCCCCTTTGATGGCACATCTTCACCTCACACACCAATGGAAAGTGACCAGGTAGGACCTTACCCATAATAACCTGTGAGTGAAGTCATACATGCATACATAGTTTCAGATCTGTACCTACAAAAGTTTTCCTGCTAGAGATATAACCATTTTCAGATTTTTCTATATATGTGAGTGTGTGCATGTGTGAGTGAGTGAGTGCATGCATGCGTACATGAGCACAAATCACAAATCACGCACACACGAACATATACACGCACAAGTACACACAAAAACATATACACACACACAAACACACACACACACACATGTATACACAAACACAATAACAATCACACACACACATACTAACACACACAAACACTTACACACACACAATTACATGCACACACACAAACATACACACGCTCACAAACACACATTCATACGTATATGCATGCATGGATATGAGATTGGAAAACATTAGAGTGATTTGCCGTCAAATCACAGCTACACTCACAAATTGGAACACAGAACATTTTCAGTATACCTAGGTGGAAATTGGAAAGCAAAATTTCAAATTGGATCACAGTATGAATTCACGTACAACCAGAAGTACAACCAGAAATTCTCTCTGCTGGTGTTCCCAGTCAGCGGCTTGATCAAAGGGCAGTTACACTCAATTTCCGGTATAGCTTGCATGAGCAGTGGCAAATGGAATGCAGCTGTCTTGTTGATAATCTTGATTCTTTCTTCACCATTTTGAATATGTTCCTCAGTAACTTGTAGTTATTCTATTCCTGTTCCATTTCTTCAGCATGGGAAGTTGGCTATGGTATAACTTTATCTGGAATCCTCAACTCATGCTGAAAATTTACTACATTTATAGAGTTTTGGAAATTTCCCAATCACACCTTTTCCATCCCAATTTGATTCCATAACTCACTACTTGTGGTAACACTGCACAGGACAAACCACATTCTTCATATATCAGCCTCATTTGTAGCTTGACTTCCCTCTAATGGAGATGACGATATAACACAATAATAACGAACCAGAGGCCCATTTGAATCTTCGCTTGCAATGATCAAAACACTTTGTTCAACAAACATTATCCCAGATATTATTGAAAAGGTAATTAGGATAATTTCAATTTAGCTCTTCTACTTGGAAGTGATGAAATTGTTAAATAAATGACTTCCATAACAATACTTCCTCAGAAATCGTGATGTCTCCAGTTTGCACATTAATACTACTAGAATTTTGACTAACTAGTAATTTCATTGGCAATATGTGCAAAGGGGAGAGTGTCAATTTTCATCTTGTGCCCATAAGGTTTCATACACCGGTTCAGCAGTGCTTGACTTGTCCTTGAACTAAGCCTAGTTTTAATCCAGCATATTGAACTGAAGCACCTCCCATGAGAACATTAGTTATTTGAAGTACTAGTGTCAGATTGACTGCCTAAATTACATTTTAGTATATTTCTTTTCAACATTGCATAAACTCACATAAACTCTTGAGACATTCAAATAATGAACTCAAATTATTTTCAATCTATAGGCTAGGGCTAGGACTAGGGGTAGGGCTACCTTATGGTTATCCTCTTACGGGTTGAAGATCCGAAATAATCAGCCTCCATTATTAACGACTCAAAAGCTGAAAGGGGAACCACCCCAAATAAAATTATAAGGCAGAGATTATAATCTTTTCAAAGGTCTATTATAGTTGTGTGGACTGTATGGGTACACCTAGCTTTATAATCTTTTCAAAGATCCATTATAGTTGTTTTCATAATCATAATGAAGTTGGATGCTGTCCTTAACTGAAGCAGATCATAAAAGGAAACATCAAGAATTTTAGATTGACAATGTTTTCCAGGGCAACTACATGAAATTAGTAAATTGGTAATATTTGTTAAAGTATAATGTCACATGTGGACTCTATGTGTAAATCATTGCTTTCCTAATTTTTTTTTACAGATACAGATTAAAGTAGTTGCTTTAAATATAATAATTTGAAATGCACATATCAACTCCATGAGAATGACAATCGAATATTAATAAGATTTTCCATGAAATGAGAGGGTAAATAATGTATATATATTTTTTTCTATTAACAATAATGGATAGATAATAGAATTTTTGATAAAATAAGTGGGGAAACATAATCACAGATCAAAGTGCACATGAAGTTGCATGTCGTTCAATAAAGGCCTGTTATCTCTGCTTGTTATAAGCACATCAGTGATTCTTCCATGTGATTTCGATTTGCTGATTAAACACTTTGAAAATGCATCTGCATTTTTTTCAGATAGAAATGCTGTATGAGACGTCGTTCGAACAAAGAAGATCAGAAGTCCCTTCAAAGAGTCAAACATGGTTAAGATAGCAGATACAGTGATAACGGAAATCATCAAAGCCAGAACCTTCATATTCTTACATTTTGAAATTGTTTTGGCCAATTCATTGGAAAATATGAAATCGTCAGAGTCAAAATACATTTTCTCTAGATTCCTATAGCAGCTATAGTCTAGAAGAAGTGTCAACTTCTTTCCTGGGTACTTTTCAATGAAAAGATATGTCAAGTTAGAAAATGAACGCAACATATTGGTAAGACCAGATGATATAGTTATGGAAGGAATCGTTTGAAAACGGAAATAGGTCAATGATGGCATCAAAGTGAGAGTGTTAAAGTGTTAGTCAGTGAAACTGGTTGGAGCATTTCCTCGATAATGTGTTATGATACAAATGGCCTCCAATGTTGGAAAGGCCACACGACTTGATTCACATGGGATGAAAGAGCATGGTATCTTCAGAGATTTAAGATTGCTCATTCCTCCCACTATTTGCCCAAGTCTATTTACATCTAGTGAGTGGAAATTATCATCACTGGCTAGGTTGAGACATGACAGTTTTGCACATGATGATGCAATAGCATTGAGTCCATTCAAATCAGTAAGAAACCCCTGACTATGGTGCAAGTCAAGTCGAACTAAATTGGGACAATGCGCAGCTACAATTTTTAGGTAAGCATCAGTGTAACAGTACTTGCCAAACAATGTCAAGGATGTTATTTGCTGACTGGGTGCATCAAAATGCAAATGGTCAATATCACAACGCATGGTTACAGCATTTGAGAATCTGTTCGATCCAACTTTGTCTTCGATCAAATCCAGTGGATATAACTCGCTGCCACTCGGAAAGGTGTATTGTACTAGCAAAGAAGTGATATGGAAAAGTAACTCTGTTGGTAGGTTGCATAAATAGTTGAACCCCAGCTCCATCACCCCTCCAACAGGCTGGTAGATTGGGTCTGACATATTCTTCCCTTCTCCTTAATTAATTCAATTTTTTGGGCTGCATTTGTGTTCTTTCCAAAACTTATTCAGTAATTTGCTTTTGTTATTTTATAGATCCTTTCTCTTCTAATTTTTTTTGGAGTGTTTCTACATTATTTAGTTAGGCATATATAATCTGATAAATTAAAAAAAAAAATTTCTTTATTATTTCTTTCAACTGTATCTTGTGTAGCACAGATTGAACTACTTTCTTCTTTTTTTTTTAATTATATAGTGTATAATAATTATCTTTAGAAATTTTAAGTGGCTGATCTTTTAAATATTGAAATCACTCCTCTTCCATTCATTTCCCCACTTTATTTCAGTTTTCCATTCCATCATTATATTTGAATACTCCATTTCTTTCTAATGATTCATTTCACAGGTTCTCTAGACATGAACCAAGATTCTTTTCCACAGAGTATTTGGTAAAGGGTATAGTTAAAAGTGTTCGATAGGTGATATCCAGCTTACCTGCTCAGATTGGCATGATACAGAAATTACATGCCAGGTTAATATGAGAAAAAAATTTTATTTTTTTTTAATCTTTTTGATTTACTTTTTCCCCCATTATTTCTAGTTCTTCCTTATACTTTGTACAACCAGGGAGGCTAATCATTTATTTGATCTTATTTTTATTGTTGGAATAGGGTTTATTTCCTGAGACATTCAAGCTAAGGGACACATCTTCAAGTAACACATTAAGAATTTCTTACAGTCTCTAAAGTAGTGAAAATTCCTTTTTCTTCTCATTATCCAGTTCCACCTCCCTCTTCTGGATAACTTCTCCAACATACCAAGAATCATCTGATCCCATGACAAAGTAGTATGCATTAAAAGCAGGTTCTAGGGCTAGGGCTAGGGCTAGGGCTAATAAAAATATGAATATGACTTCAGGCTCACTATATATTGCTGCCATACTACTCATATGAAATATTTCTATTGTTTCAATCAATAAAAAACTTGGCAAACCTTGATTAACAGCTGCATTTTGCTTTATTCATGTATATTATAGTTTCAGCAAACATTAGAGAATGTACATGGGAGAAGGAGAGGGTGGGTTGGTTGTGTTGTGTTGTGTTTTATTGGTTTTACTCTTAACCACACATGATAAATATGCTGTTTGTGCTGAGTGCATGTATTTTTTCTATAACTTATTAGTTCCATCGGCCTCCTTTTTGGGTGGACCATCACACCACCTCTTTTTACTACCCCAATACAAATGTGAATTATTATATAGGAGTTCTTTTCCTATTTTCTTGAATACACAGAGCCCAGTGAAGCTCACTGCTGTCACATGTATTGCTGTGACTGTCTTGTCCTGCAGGTCAAGCTCTACCATGTAAAGAGGAGTGACCTAGAAGAGCAGCAGCTCCATCTCAACGTGGGTCTGCAGAAGTTCAGGGAGACTGTTGAACGGGTGAACAAGCTGTAGTCCATTCACTCAATCAAGAAGAATGAGTTGGAGCAGAAGAATGCTCTAGACAACCAGACACTCAGGCAGATGGTGAGCTACTGCCATTCTGAAAGATTAGCTACATATGAGTTCAAATAGAAAATATTTAGAAAATATTCTCAGTCTATTTATAATTGCTGATTTTTTAAAGAATTTATTTGTTTATTCATTTGTTTATTGTTGTAGTTTTTTATTGTTGTTTGGTTACTATCTTTGTAGGTCAAACATAAGCATGAGGCAGAAAAGAAGCAACTGACCTCCCAGGTCATCTAGGAGGACTGGAGGTGCAGAACAAGGACATCTCTGTGAAGAAGAAACATGTTTTGGTGGACCAGGCCAAGATCAAACCTACTGTCAGAGATGCAAAGCAAGGTGAGGGCAGTGCTGTAATTGTGGAACATGTCACGGGACTTTGCCTCATATGACGAGATTGTAGATCATGTGATGAGATTGAGGGTCATGTGAAGAGATCGTGGGCCATGTGATGAGAATGTGGGTGGTGTGATGAGATTCTGGGTCATATGATGAGATTGTTGTTCATGTGATCAGTTTGTCATCAAAATAGTGGTTACATTACTAGGCTGTGGGTAATGAGATGATGCTGTGAACCACATGATAAGTCTAAGTATCATGTGAAAACCTGGTGTGTCATTTTTGTCTGGCAACCCCAGCTCCCAAGTCCATCAAGAAGAAGCAGCTGGTTGAGGTGAATTCCCTAGCCATTCCTCCCATGATGGTGAGATGGCTATAGAGAGCATCTGTCTGCTGATCAGAGAACCAACCAAGGAATGTGAATCCATCTGCAGTATCCTCTGAATAAGAATTTTACCCTCACCATAATCAAATTTTCCACTGAAAACGTCTCGTGAGGACATTGGATAGCTTCTGTATGAGTGTATCCGTTATGGTTACGATGTACCTTAATATATAGACATGAGGGGTGGATCTTCCCTTCTCCCCCCAAATCAAGATATAACAATTAACTGCACTCGCTCTCCTCTGGTGGAGTGACTGCACACCTTCATGTAGAATATATTCTATAGCATATCCTAATTACTGAGAAGTACAATCCACTAGCTGGAATAGGTCTAGAACTATGTTCCGACTCTTTCCTTACAGAATACTATCTAGAATGTGGGTTGTTGTTTTTTATTTATTAGTATTATTTATATAAATAAATTTTTTTTTAATTTAGTTATTATTAATATTATTATTATTTTAATAAGCAATTGAGGCATCAATTTTATTAGGAATTTAATAACATTTTAGTGACCTTCATATTTTGGTGCTCACCTAATTTTTCAGTAAAAATTTTTCAATGCTTGAAAGGAGCCTTATTCCACATTTGGTGCACCAATCTTCCCTTTGATTCTGGTTTTACATTAGTGCTTATAAGAAGTAGGAGGGATACCACTGGAAGGGGAAGGGGATTGGTTATGGCGTGAATTGTATTGTAATCCCAATGAATTTACTCATGGTATGATCCATGCTTGTTTCATTTTGCTGTATAGTGATCCAGTTCTTGAGTTCATGAACAGGAAAAATTCTGTACGACCAAGTCTACAACTATGACAGTGTCAACAGTGCCAGCAAGGATTGTGGTCCTCTGGTGCTCTGGGCTATAGCTCAGGTAAGGAGTCATGGTGCTGTAGGCTATAGATGGGATAATGATTCATCTGGTGCTGTGGGCTATAGATCAGATAAGGGGTCCTTTGGTGTTGTGGGCTATAGCTCAGGTAAGGAGTCCTGGTACCGTGAGCTATAGCTCAGGTAAGGTTTCCTCTGATGCGGTGGGCCATAGTTTAGATCAGCGATCATCATCACAGTATCAAACTTGGTCTCATCCCCACATCTGCAGTGAAGTTGCAAGTGAAGATATCACCTATCATATTTTTTCAATAAGAATTTGTCAAAATGTTAATATGAGTGATACAATAATGCGGGTGTGCTTTTTTGCATGCACATGGGTGCATGTGCTCTGATGAATTCAACTTCTTTCCCCAACTGATTAATTGGTGAAGATAAGAAATTTCCGAGCTAAATTATTGATATTGTTAATTGGTTAGAATTGTGCTATTAAATGTAATATTCTATAGTTCTGTTTCTGCTTCAGTTTGTGAGAGAGAAGTATAAAAGCTTAAGAAAAACATAAATGTTATATAAGTCATCCACTGAATGTTAAGCGCTTATTGTTGAATGGAAAATTGATAGAAAAATGAAGTATTTCATGAACCTACAACCCTACAATACAACATGCACTCTATAGACTTCTTGGACATTAACATCTACAAAGGTCCCAGGTTCCAATCCTCTGGTATCCTGGACCTACAACCACATTGCAAGCTGACAACACTTTTTCATATTTACATTTCTCTTCCTCTCATCCACCCCATGTGCAGACAGGCCTGATCAAAGGGGAGCTCACTAGGCTCCTGAGGCTCTCCAGTTGCCCTTCTAACTACGTCAAGCATGTCCACTTGCTACTGACCCACCTCAGGGAGAGAGGCTACCCTGGGAAGCTCCTCCGCGCTGTAGCCAGGGGATATCCCTACAGCCTCAGGGACATAAGCTGAGGTCCAACACTACCAAGGCAAACCTATATCAAGATGTTATACGGCTGATCTGCCCATACCATCCGGCATTTCCACCCCAACTTATCCGACAAGCCATGGCAGTGCGCGCAGACTGGCCATTCGTCAGCACCATTGCTTTTACTAAGAGCAAAAAAACTGGCCTCGCTGTTGGTGTCCTCTACTGTCTGCTAGATCTGCGGTTGGCATTCCCCCCCTGTTCCGAACCAGACTTTGTTTATCGGTTTTTGTTTAATATTTTTTATTTGTTGCCCGACGGTCGTCAGTACTACGGATCCAAAACATTCGCTTATATTTTTGTGCGCACTTTTAATATCTTTTTCACTATTAATTTTTTGTCAACTTCTCTCTTTTTCCCGCCATACTCTAGACACTTCTCCCTCCATACGCACCTGTTCACCATTTCATCCAATCATGTCATGCCACTACACCACACCATACTCACTATATAAGCCATGCAGCGCACAAACACTAGTCCAGAGCCTGAAGCAAGTCATCCAAAGACAGAAACGTCGCTCATACAGTTTTCTATTAAAGTTTTTCTCAAAATCTTATAGCTAACTGCTCCATTGGACTAGTATCATAGATAATTTACTATAAATAAGCCACTACTTGAATTACATTAGCTAAATTGAAATTACCATAAATTAACTATAGTATTTGACAGCCTTGTCTTCACAGATTAATCTTAGGTCCAGGAACGTCCAGAGGTTTAAGACTGACCTTGGCAAGGGTAAAATCCTCATCCAGCAACAAAACCCTAGCCCTAGCCCTAGCCCTAGCCTTAGCCCTATCCCTAGCCTAGACCTAGCCCTAGCCTTCTTTATTCCCATTTTTCTTCCTACTTCCCCTCCCTACTTTCCCCTATTTTTCCTTCCTTCTTTTCATTCTTTCTCCACCAAAGTAACTTTAATGGGGAAAATTAATCCATCTAATTTTTATATCCAAAAAAGCCTATAAAATCAAGGCTCAATGGTTATAGACCGCCGCCATTGGGGTGGACCTTGCAATAGGGTAAAACTGATTTATTGGGGTGGTTTTTAGTTCTATAGGTATGGTTAATATAAATTGCTTGATGACACTTTGTCATCATTGAGCATTTTCTTTAATGTTTATCTCAAAAAGGTATCATTGTATTGCAAAAAAAAAACAAAAAAAAAAACCCAGCATTTTTACCCATGCTAAAGCATTGTTCCAAGTTACTATGATAGAAATGGAAATAATATAATGCCCAGAATAAATATATACATGTAGTTTGATCATTTAATTATGTTTAACAACACAATTCATATACCACTAGCAGTATCTACTCCGCGTTGCCTGGGCAAATGTAAAAGAAAACATAGAAGCCATTCAAAAACCATTTATACACCTTTTACTTTGTACAAACAAAAGCAGCTCATAAGTATGCATGCAACATTCCCATTAAATTTTCAGAAAGGTCAGAATGTTTCGGAGGAATGATATAGTGCTTATAGATAGATTACCAACACTTTGAAATTTAATTGTGTTATAAGTTTTCGTGTAATTAGTTTGCCTAGTAAATACAAATAAAGTTAGCATAAACAAAGGGGAAATGTAGGGAAAAGGCAGGAATGAAAAATGGAGGAAGGGAAAAAGAAAGGATTTAAGAAAAAAAGAATTGAAGGACAAAAAGAAAAGAAGGAAGAGGAAAGAAAGGAAAGAAAAGGGAAAAAATGCCCAGAACCCAGAATTCCATGCTTTGTGATATATGCGTGAACTATTGGAGTACCCTTTTTATAGGTTTTTGTTGTTTTATCATTCCACAGAAGACTGTGAGCATTAATTACCAATTTTCAGGCTTACTTTGATGAAAAAAATTTAATTCCCTTTCTTTCCTGCCAGGAGTTATGGTGTCCAAATAATTCAGATTTAAACCATCCCTAGTGTGCGAAATGGAACCCTGAATTTTTTTTCCTCTTGGTCCAAGAGTATGGGTATTTTAGCTAACACATTTACATAAATACATATACATGCATTTACGAACTGAAATATGGTTTAAATATAAGAGGATAATAAAAATTGCAAAATGTTAAACACTAAATTTTTGGTTGCATATGACAATGAGACATATCCTTTAACCTAATTGTTTTTAGTTAGTAATCTGAAGTGCGTTTGAAGTAAGAGGCAAGTATCTTGTTCCACTGGAGGTAGCTAACATTGCTTATGCTCATTTTAATCAAAGAGCTATCCTTGAGATATGTTGCATTTGGATTTCCACTATTTTTATCACAGAATGAGGTAAGGAAGAATCCTAGGTACTTGAATGAATAACTGTAACTGAAGCAGGCAATTCAAGCAAAATTACCACAAGCTACAAATTTTAATAGCCCAGGTGGAACAAAATGAGAACTACCAGTACATGTGGGGGGGGGAGGTGGGGTGGTGGGGGTGAAATAAAATATCCATCCAAATTCACATATATTCCCATCATGAGTGATTAATCTGCTGTTATCAAGAAAATAATTTGCAACTTGGCTCACCTAATTTATTTATGTAAGGTTGGATCAATTGGTGATAGGAGCGTCCTCTTTGGGGCACCTCTCATACATATGATAATAGCATGATACACCCTCTGCTCCTCGGCTGCCTCCTTCTTTAAGTTATCCAGTTGAGTGATGATCCTGCATGAGTGGGGAGGGGACAGGTAGGGGCTGACAAGGAGGAGTGAGGGAGGAAGGAGAAGGAAGAGGGAGGTAGGGAGGGAGAGAGAGGGAGAGGAAGGGGGGAGAGAGAAATAAAGTGAAAGGGGGGAGATGGATGAAGAGGGAGGGGAAAAGTTGGAGGAGAGAGAATGGAGGGAAGGCTAAAGAGGGAGAGAAGAGAGGGAGGGAGGAGAACAGGGAAGGAGGGAGGGAGGGAGGGAGGTGAGAGTGGGAGGAAGGAGAGAGAAAGAAGGAGGTGAGGGAGGGAAGAGACAGGTGGAGGAAGGAGAGATAGAGAAGGGAGAGAGGGAGGGAGGAGAGAGAGGGAGGTAGAAGAGAAGGGAGGGAAAAGAGGGCGGGCAAAGGAACTTATCATACTTGCAATAAACCTCACCCACCCATTCTAAAAAAATTTTGTCGGTTGACCATGGGCTTCCTGGAGTTACTAACTTATTCAGTTTGCTTAATGTTTGGGGGGACTTGTGGGGCATTTCTAAAGTTAATATTATGAATAAACCTGCTGTCATTTGTCCTTTTGTAGTCATCTGGGTTATAATTCTTTACTGGCATACAAAAGAGAGGTGGGTGGGTAAGTTATTACCCTATTTCTAAGTAACTATGATGAATGCAGCTCTCAGAATTAAGTGTCCTTTGAACTTCTGTGTACTTTTTTTTTTAAACAAAACTTCCTCCAGAAAGCTCATCTGAATACACAGTTAACTATGTAGTAACTGATGAATAGTGAAATTATTTTAATCTCACATGATACACAATTTAACACATGACCTGCAATCTGATCACATGATCCATTATCTGATTACATGATCCACATCTCATCACATGAACCATAATTTCATCACATGAACCACAATCTCATCACATGACCCACAATGTCATCACTGCCCTCACCTTGCTGGGCATTTCTTCTTCACAGAGATGTCCTTGTTCTGCACATCCAGTTCTTCCTGGATGACCAGAGATATCAGTTGCTTCTTCTTCACCTCTTGCTGATCTTACATCTACAAAAATAGCAACCAAACAACAAAAAAAAATACAACAATATCAAAATAAATAAACAAATAAATTTTTTTTGGAAATCAACAATTAAAAATGGACTGAGAATATTTTCTTAATTTTTTCTATTTAACCTCAATGTAGCAGATCTTTCAGAATGGCAGTAGCTCAACAGCTGCATGAGTTTCTGATTGGCTTGAGTGTTCCTCTGTTTCAACTCGTTCTTCTTGATGGAGAGAGAAGACTGCAGCTTGACCACCTGTTGCTCAGTCTCCCTGATATTCTGCAGACCCATGTTGAGATGGAACTGCTGCTCCTCCAGGTCACTCCTCTTCTCATGGTACAGCTTGAGGAGAGAAAGATGGTGAAACAAGGCGATTTATCTATGTCATGGTCAATAAGAGAGATGAGGACATGCCGCCCCTAGTATGCCTCACCTCACTGTTCAGAACAGGGTTCACGATGGGTTCATGACTTGCAACATCCTTAATATTGTTTAAAATGCATAACATTATATTGAAACCTTGGTACAAACAATATGTTGATAAATAAATATTTCGCACAAAGCCTTACCTGAACAGGAAGAGGTTTACCAAAACGCAATGCACTCTTGTGGTTCTTCCTGAAAGCATCATCTAAGAAGCTAGACGAAAGAAAGTGGAAAAAATAAATTCTTTAAATTTCTGTCATTTGCAGTGTAGCCAAGCCCACCTCTTCTTGGCAATTTTGGGGCCTCCATACTCGTTGAGCAGGAAATCTGTGGACTGACGGGGTCTATGATGAGGGTTAGCGGTTGAATCACTAAATCATAATGGCATTCTCCATGCACAGGTCGTTGTAGGGCAGATAGTTGACCTACCATCTGAGACACTCATCAGCATTGGACAGATATAGCAAGTAGAATCGAGTGAGGAAAGTTCAGTTAATTTGAGAGAAGAAGAATCACAGAAAATCATTGATTACTCACATCTTGCGTGTTTGATGAGTTATTATTTGCTTGATATGCCATTAATATGTTTGACTAATTATTATTTGTGTTTAATTGATTATTTATGACAACTGTGTTTAATGTTCAAAAAAAAAATAACTGTAAATTTAATTTAAACACTTCTAGAAATTGAAGGCAAAGCAAGTTTTAGTAGCATTGAAATAAAATCCATCTGATCATACTTCTCTCTTCATCCCATGCATCATTTCACACCATGAAAGTGTCTTAGAATAAATGTTTAATACATTTTCCTACAATATTTTAAACTTTAGAAAAAATTTGATGAAACAGTTATATGCATTTTGACAGAAGTATGCCAAAATTTATTGCTATTTTACTTACTTACGATAACATTTTATCAGTTCGTAATAATTAAGACTCCACCAAAATTGTATAACAGCCGTGGAAAAGCATACTAATGTAACACTTCAATATCTATTTATCTCAACCCAAGCCAGATCATACCTGAACTTAATCTTGGCCTGCTGCATATGATCTGCCCATGACAGAAACAGTGTGTACCAGAAGTTCTGGTCCAAGATTCCTCTGTAGGCCATGAAAACAGACATGAGAAGCAAGTCACCACAGATAGTTGACATTTTGATCTTGAAGGTGTTGCTTCCTTTGTTCCACCTCTTCTTCTCATCTCCCAAGCTGGCCAGGAGAGCATTGCTCTGATCTACTTGACAGGGATGGCAGAGAATAGCATCTTTATTATACATTATTAGAAGATATACAGTGGAAGAAAAAAGTCAATAATTCTGCTTAGATATTTATAATCTTCATCAAGAAATAAGTTGGAGAAAAAAGTAAAACTCATCAAAGCATGAATACATATGTATATAATACATGTACGCACACACACCACTCTAACACAATGAGTAGGACAAGTATTGGATGACACAAGTGTCCAAAATGTCCTCAAACCGAAT
Organism: Gammaproteobacteria bacterium; assembly: GCA_965206195.1. Lineage (GTDB taxonomy): Bacteria > Pseudomonadota > Gammaproteobacteria > PS1 > Pseudothioglobaceae > JAAOIF01. The sequence continues at coordinate 108,744 of CBDBIZ010000006.1, read as the reverse complement.
ATCGTTAGGTCAAAATATATGATATTAAAACATAATGATTATTAACATTTACACAAAATCGACCACCTGACACTAATTAATTTGAGGTAAAAAATGCCTTGGTAGATTTAAAAAATCAAAGAACTCATTCAGCTAGGATTACGGCAAAGTGAACCGCAAGAGAGCCAGAGGAAAGGGAAGGAAGTCAGGTGGAATATCTAAAGTCTCCCTAATCCTAACACTGATGTAGGAGACAGGTGTCATCTTAGTTGATCAAATTTCTATACTGAGTAAGAATGTAATGATTCCTCCTGTGTTTTTTGGTATTTAATTATATATATGCATGTAAACCATGATTGTACACAAAACAGAGTTGAGAAATCAGCAATCTCACCAAAACTTGGATTCGAAGAGAGAGATTTAAAAAAATAAATTATTTTGCCAGTTTTATTCTAAATAAATTTATTTTTAAAATATTAATAAAAAATTGTTTTTTTTCATTCAAATAAAAGTTCTCATAATATCTAATCTTCACCAAATCATCAGTTCTGAAAGAAGTAAAATTCATCACAGCACATACTAATAACACCACAAATCTTAACATACCCCTGCAAAAATTATATCCTACACAGTGCATGCATTAGTTAAGTTATGTTGAAGTGCCCACCATGGACTCCATGGTAGCTAGGACTGACTTGATGGTGTTGGCCTTTGAGATGGGGATGGCATACACATCCTTTTACTGCGTGATGCTCTGCTCCAGATCCAACATGATCTGGTAAATCTCCTCTCCTTGTATATGTGTGGTCTCAGCCCTGGTCTCCAGGTCCTACAGTTCATTACAGAGAGGGTCCACGTGGTTCAACATGTCTGCACAGCTCAACTGCATGGGAGGAAGTTTGAGTGTAATTTCATGAAATACTTCATTTTTCTATCAATTTTCCATTCAACAATAAGCGCTTAACACTCAGTGGATGAATTATATAACATTTTTTTTTTTTAAGCTTTTATACTTCTTTCTCACAAACTGAAGCAGAAACAGAACTATAGAATATTACATTTAATAGCACAATTCTAACCAATTAACAATATCAATAATTTAGCTCGGAAATTTCTTATCTTCACCAATTAATCAGTTGGGGAAAGAAGTTGAATTCATCAGAGCACATGCACCCATGTGCATGCAAAAAAGCACACCCGCATTATTGTATCACTCATATTAACATTTTGACAAATTCTTATTGAAAAAATATGATAGGTGATATCTTCACTTGCAACTTCACTGCAGATGTGGGGATGAGACCAAGTTTGATACTGTGATGATGATCGCTGATCTAAACTATGGCCCACCGCATCAGAGGAAACCTTACCTGAGCTATAGCTCACGGTACCAGGACTCCTTACCTGAGCTATAGCCCACAACACCAAAGGACCCCTTATCTGATCTATAGCCCACAGCACCAGATGAATCATTATCCCATCTATAGCCTACAGCACCATGACTCCTTACCTGAGCTATAGCCCAGAGCACCAGAGGACCACAATCCTTGCTGGCACTGTTGACACTGTCATAGTTGTAGACTTGGTCGTACAGAATTTTTCCTGTTCATGAACTCAAGAACTGGATCACTATACAGCAAAATTAAACAAGCATGGATCATACCATGAGTAAATTCATTGGGATTACAATACAATTCACGCCATAACCAATCCCCTTCCCCTTCCAGTGGTATCCCTCCTACTTCTTATAAGCACTAATGTAAAACCAGAATCAAAGGGAAGATTGGTGCACCAAATGTGGAATAAGGCTCCTTTCAAGCATTGAAAAATTTTTACTGAAAAATTAGGTGAGCACCAAAATATGAAGGTCACTAAAATGTTATTAAATTCCTAATAAAATTGATGCCTCAATTGCTTATTAAAATAATAATAATATTAATAATAACTAAATTAAAAAAAAATTTATTTATATAAATAATACTAATAAATAAAAAACAACAACCCACATTCTAGATAGTATTCTGTAAGGAAAGAGTCGGAACATAGTTCTAGACCTATTCCAGCTAGTGGATTGTACTTCTCAGTAATTAGGATATGCTATAGAATATATTCTACATGAAGGTGTGCAGTCACTCCACCAGAGGAGAGCGAGTGCAGTTAATTGTTATATCTTGATTTGGGGGGAGAAGGGAAGATCCACCCCTCATGTCTATATATTAAGGTACATCGTACCCATAACGGATACACTCATACAGAAGCTATCCAATGTCCTCACGAGACGTTTTCAGTGGAAAATTTGATTATGGTGAGGGTAAAATTCTTATTCAGAGGATACTGCAGATGGATTCACATTCCTTGGTTGGTTCTCTGATCAGCAGACAGATGCTCTCTATAGCCATCTCACCATCATGGGAGGAATGGCTAGGGAATTCACCTCAACCAGCTGCTTCTTCTTGATGGACTTGGGAGCTGGGGTTGCCAGACAAAAATGACACACCAGGTTTTCACATGATACTTAGACTTATCATGTGGTTCACAGCATCATCTCATTACCCACAGCCTAGTAATGTAACCACTATTTTGATGACAAACTGATCACATGAACAACAATCTCATCATATGACCCAGAATCTCATCACACCACCCACATTCTCATCACATGGCCCACGATCTCTTCACATGACCCTCAATCTCATCACATGATCTACAATCTCGTCATATGAGGCAAAGTCCCGTGACATGTTCCACAATTACAGCACTGCCCTCACCTTGCTTTGCATCTCTGACAGTAGGTTTGATCTTGGCCTGGTCCACCAAAACATGTTTCTTCTTCACAGAGATGTCCTTGTTCTGCACCTCCAGTCCTCCTAGATGACCTGGGAGGTCAGTTGCTTCTTTTCTGCCTCATGCTTATGTTTGACCTACAAAGATAGTAACCAAACAACAATAAAAAACTACAACAATAAACAAATGAATAAACAAATAAATTCTTTAAAAAATCAGCAATTATAAATAGACTGAGAATATTTTCTAAATATTTTCTATTTGAACTCATATGTAGCTAATCTTTCAGAATGGCAGTAGCTCACCATCTGCCTGAGTGTCTGGTTGTCTAGAGCATTCTTCTGCTCCAACTCATTCTTCTTGATTGAGTGAATGGACTACAGCTTGTTCACCCGTTCAACAGTCTCCCTGAACTTCTGCAGACCCACGTTGAGATGGAGCTGCTGCTCTTCTAGGTCACTCCTCTTTACATGGTAGAGCTTGACCTGCAGGACAAGACAGTCACAGCAATACATGTGACAGCAGTGAGCTTCACTGGGCTCTGTGTATTCAAGAAAATAGGAAAAGAACTCCTATATAATAATTCACATTTGTATTGGGGTAGTAAAAAGAGGTGGTGTGATGGTCCACCCAAAAAGGAGGCCGATGGAACTAATAAGTTATAGAAAAAATACATGCACTCAGCACAAACAGCATATTTATCATGTGTGGTTAAGAGTAAAACCAATAAAACACAACACAACACAACCAACCCACCCTCTCCTTCTCCCATGTACATTCTCTAATGTTTGCTGAAACTATAATATACATGAATAAAGAAAAATGCAGCTGTTAATCAAGGTTTGCCAAGTTTGTTATTGATTAAAACAATAGAAATATTTCATATGAGTAGTATGGCAGCAATATATAGTGAGCCTGAAGTCATATTCATATTTTTATTAGCCCTAGCCCTAGCCCTAGCCCTAGAACCTGCTTTTAATGCATACTACTTTGTCATGGGATCAGATGATTCTTGGTATGTTGGAGAAGTTATCCAGAAGAGGGAGGTGGAACTGGATAATGAGAAGAAAAAGGAATTTTCACTACTTTAGAGACTGTAAGAAATTCTTAATGTGTTACTTGAAGATGTGTCCCTTAGCTTGAATGTCTCAGGAAATAAACCCTATTCAAACAATAAAAATAGGATCAAATAAATGATTAGCCTCCCTGGTTGTACAAAGTATAAGGAAGAACTAGAAATAAATGGGGGAAAAAGTAAATCAAAAAGATTAAAAAAAAATAAAATTTTTTTCTCATATTAACCTGGCATGTAATTTCTGTATCATGCCAATCTGAGCAGGTAAGCTGGATATCACCTATCGAACACTTTTACCTATACCCTTTACCAAATACTCTGTGGAAAAGAATCTTGGTTCATGTCTAGAGAACCTGTGAAATGAATCATTAGAATGAAATGGAGTATTCAAATATAATGATGGAATGGAAAACTGAAATAAAGTGGGGAAATGAATGGAAGAGGAGTGATTTCAATATTTAAAAGATCACCCACTTAAAATTTCTAAAGATAATTATTATACACTATATAATTAAAAAAAAAAGAAGAAAGTAGTTCAATCTGTGCTACACAAGATACAGTTGAAAGAAATAATAAAGAAAAATTTTTTTTTTTAATTTATCAGATTATATATGCCTAACTAAATAATGTAGAAACACTCCAAAAAAAATTTAGAAGAGAAAGGATCTATAAAATAACAAAAGCAAATTACTGAATAAGTTTTGGAAAAAACACAAATGCAGCCCAAAAAATTGAATTAATTAAGGAGAAGGGAAGAATATGTCAGACCCAATCTACCAGCCTGTTGGAGGGGTGATGGAGCTGGGGTTCAACTATTTATGCAACCTACCAACAGAGTTACTTTTCCATATCACTTCTTTGCTAGTACAATACACCTTTCCGAGTGGCAGCGAGTTATATCCACTGGATTTGATCGAAGACAAAGTTGGATCGAACAGATTCTCAAATGCTGTAACCATGCGTTGTGATATTGACCATTTGCATTTTGATGCACCCAGTCAGCAAATAACATCCTTGAGATTGTTTGGCAAGTACTGTTACACTGATGCTTACCTAAAAATTGTAGCTGCGCATTGTTCATGTGTATGTGCGTGATTTGTGATTTGTGCTTATGTACGCATGCATGCACTCACTCACTCACACATGCACACACTCACATATATAGAAAAATCTGAAAATGGTTGTATCTCTAGCAGGAAAACTTTTGTAGGTACAGATCTGAAACTATGTATGCATGTATGACTTCACTCACAGGTTATTATGGGTAAGGTCCTACCTGGTCACTTTCCATTGGTGTGTGAGGTGAAGATGTGCCATCAAAGGGGAACTTCAGAATAAAGATTGAATGTAAGGAGTTAAATGCACGAACCCATTTTAAAATAAATTTTGCTTTGTAAGTATGTATGCATGTTTGTATGTATGTATGTGTCTAAGTATCAGAGCCTAATACTTGGACCACAAAGGCCTAACTTTGGCAAAGCCAACACCATTTATGACCAATAGAGCTCTAGCAACCAAATGTGTAAGTATGCTGCTAATGTCACTAGGTCTTGGCTAAGAACCAATTCAACGGCCTTCTTGTCCCTACCAGAATACTCCAAAGCAAGATCGTCCATGTATGCCTATTTCTGCAAGACTGTTTTTCACATGTTGTAAGTGTAAATGTTATATAGATGGGGGCCAAAGACTGATCCATGTGGAATACCGATATTAAGGCGTCAGGATCTGCTGCATGTCATATTCCCGGTGGTGGGGATAAAGCTGTGGTTTGTGACAAATTCTATGTATTTTGACAATGTGCCTCTCTGGTAACAGATACAGAAGCATGCATGTGTGCTGTGGTGTCATGTTGTATCATAGGCTGCTGTGAGACCAACAGACACAGCATCAGTTTTTTTTTGGCCTAATAGCTCACCTTGTTGTCTTCAGCAATCTGAGTGACTTGATCTGCTGTTGATTTTCTGTGTGTGAATTTGTCCATATGTCCAAACGGCATTATATTATCATGATGCTCATAGTGGCATACACTTTCTTAATTGATTTATCTCTCATATTTCTAATTTTGACGAAAAAAAATTTTTTTTCAAGAAATACCACCACAGATATCACAATGACATTCACAAAAGTAAATGCAGTCAAATAAATGCAATCGAATATAGTGATAACTGGATTTGGTCTATATTGCTACTGTTCAGTTGAGTTCTTTCTCTGTTTGGCTTCATGCAGAGAACCTTTCCTTGGCTAGGGCTGTGTTGAGAGACAAGAAGGGATCTCCAGATGGAATTCCTCTATGTTGGTGAAGGAGGAGCTTGGCCATTTACCGTCAGCACTGCTTCCCCAATCCTTTGTACTGGATCTCTGGTTCAAGGAATAGGAGTGTGAAAAAAGTATTGAAATTCTTAAAGTAAGCAAATAAACACAAGACACACAACAATATAATCCCCACTTCCACCGCGCCCCACATCCACAAAAGCTTAGCTTTCTTAAATGACTGATACTTGGCGCCATTCATTGTGGACTCTTACATGCAAATTGCCAAAATTGTCTACTTAATAATTCAGCACCCGTAGATTGTTTACTCACCCACTATCCAACAGAAATATATATATATTTTTTACGGTGAACAGGAACTGAATGCAGCTTATCGTCTATTACAATCCCTCCACCCAAGTTGTTAGAAAGCGAAACCTGGTGGTTAATGTCCTTTTCTGGCTCACTCTCAAGCAATCCCATATGCCAAGCAGAGCTGATGGATGTGACTTAAATTTTTTATGGAATTAATGGAGTGAATTATTTGTTCAATAGGCAGTTCAAACATGAATTAAAGGAAAACAATCCTCTCTTCTTGTTTACTTACAGTCCTCAACAATATTTTTAGCCTTATAAAACCCTAGTCTTGAAATGAACCACCAATTATCGTTTTCTATGTGGAATAAACAACACTTTGTAGTCACATGGTATTTGTTCATGCACGAGGCGTATTTCCCCCATAAAAATAAATGAATCGCACTTTTTCTTTCATATTCTTATTCATTGATTCAATGAAACAGGATTCATCCTTGTGTGTGAGTATCATTGTGTGTGTCCATCTGTCTCGGTGTGTAGGCGTTAGTGTGGGTTTGTCCCACTGCCAGAGAATGCTCAGAGCCACACTTTTGCATCAAACAAAGCTCAGTACCAGAAGCCTGTTGGTGTGCAGGATGAGAGGTAGAGACAGGCATAAGACCAGTGTGGTGAAAGCTTGGCAGACTATTCCTGGGATCTGGTGCATATGAAGCAGCGAAGGAATTCTCCACACACTCATTGAAATATTCAGCACACTTTTTCACAGCTCTGTTAGCTGGAGATGCAGCATGTTCAGTGTCATCACTTGGAAGGGAAGCCATATATTTGGCATTACGCTCAAAATCCAGCCTCCTTGCATTGACTTCACTTTCTATGTATTCCGTTGGTCGGCTCACTGCTTCATTCTCCATATTTTTTAAATGAATGGTCTCCTTTACATTGGACATCAATTGCTTCCTGCTCTTTGAAAATGGATAAAATTGCTTTGCAGAAATGGACAGTGTGGGGTTCCCTTTGTCCTGGCCATTGGTAGGCATAGCAGGAGAACGACATGACAGGAAACCGTTTTTCTGTGGAAATGGAGTTGAGAGCTCACCATTTGTCAACTTCTCATCCAACTTGAGAGAGTACGGTTTGCTCACAATCTCACCCTCGACACAGGTTTCTGAGGAGAGGCTTGATAGCATTGCTGCTGCATCTACACTGTCATGGTGACCGTTAGAGTGTCTGTGGCTTACACGTTGCTTGACACTAAAAGGGGGAGAAGTGGGACAGAGAACAACTTGAGTTATATTTGGAGAATTTATAACCAAAACACACAAAACGACTTCATATAAAATTTCATAACATGCCAAAATATTCAAGTCAACCCACAAAAATCATGCATATTGGTGATTATCGAGGAACTAACTAAAGTAAATCAGTAATAAATATAATCAAATATTTGCTATAAAATAAAAGGAAATGAAAGATATTTTGGGAACAAGAATTTTTTTCAACTTGTTACATGAATTGAAGCATTGTGAATATAGTAAATTAGAATATTAATAGGAGTTCATCACAATTAGAAATATGCTAGTTAGGAGGAAATGTTACAAATTTAACAACCTAAAAACTGTTTTCATTAACTCGGTCGAACGAATTGTACTATTTACAATTCATGCAAGAAGAAATGGCATGTCTGCTTAAGTCACACACATGCACATGCACAAACATACACAAATAGATATTTCACCGAATTAGTTGATTTTGATCAATACTAAGTTAAGCCGTAGTGTTGGTGCAAAGTAGGGGTTGTATGACCTGCCATGTAGTCGGACTAATTTGCCATTCAGAATTGGCTTGATCAGTGGAAGTTTTAAGACATTGTATGTACATGTTGGCCACTGAGGTCAAGAGATCTGGCTTGATGTGAAATAGCTAAAATAAACAACACGAAAGCCTCCCCTTTCTTAATTTCCTCACTTACTTAGCCACACCATTGTCCACTTCTATTTTCCTCTCTGTAGCTTGTCTCTGCTTCTTTCTTTCCCTCTCAATGGAAAGCCTGTTTGCCTTCTCTCTCTCCTGCTCCACAAGGGCTTGAATGTTCTGGGTGTCCATGTCCACAGAAGAAGATGTGGCAATAGGAACCCATGCAGAATCAGCTGTGGGTATAACCGGCCATTGTTGGAAAACCGGCTCCTCTGAAAATGGCAATAACAGCATGAACAACAAGAATGAATAGTAACAGTAGCTCTACTCTCTCCAATGCCCGCACAAAATAAACCTACCTTTTGCCTCGGTTGTCGTGGGCAAGCTCCATATTCCTGTTGGGTCCCACGATGATGACAATTCTAATGGATGAATCTGTCCAGCACGTGGAAAATTCATCTGGTATGTGTCTCCTAGCGTAGCGATGCTTTCCACAGCAGCAACAGAAGATTGCATCTGCTTTTGAAAGTGCAGCATTTTTGTTGTTTCATAACGAACAAACAGGACAACATAAATGTGTCATAGATTATGTAGTCATGTACAAAATTAAATTACTATATTGACATGTATTAAATGAATGTGTGTTATATGAGCAGGCCTTATATTAACTTGTACACTATGAGAATGGATGAAATCCATGAACATACATTACATTCATGGCCACATATCATATAGAGATGTAATATACATGCACCTATGGTGCTATTAGATTGGTACAATGAGGCTGTACATGAAACAGATTAGTTTGTTCATTTTACATTGTGAGTGGATAGTGGCACTATAAAGACTATGTATTTTTGGGCAGTTGGTGGGAGCCGTTGCCTTTAGCGAAACTGAAGACAATATGGTGTCTGAAAGTGAACTGCCCATAAACTAAGGGTAGCTATTACAACTCTGCATCGAACATGAAGTTCTTTACTTTGGAAACATGTATCAATTTCATCACTGGAATCAATGATTCCTCACCTGAGGATTGCGGAAAACATCTTTCCAGAAGATGTTGGAAGGTTGGATGGGAGGAGGTGAGGGTCTGACAGAGGTGAAAGGGAGACACCCCCAGATGTACACCACAACACCTATGCAAACAGGAAAGACAAAATGATGAATTGCTCATCATACCAACAAATAACTGGTCACACCTATTGGAAAATATGGCATATCATCTACATGCGATCATAAAATTATTATTACCCTCTAATGGGTGTTGTTATGGGTGTGGTTTGACCATTGATATTAACACCAAGTAGTTTTTACTTTGTAAAACCGATTTGGTTGAAATTTAGCATGTTATCTCTATGTGACCTTTAAGACAGAGAGATTGGTCCAGTACAGCAATAGAGTGGAGCCACATTCAATTAAACACACAAAGCACACAGTTAGCCAGACCTTGAGCAGGATAACAACACTCTCCCAGTCACATGGAGAGGAAAATATCTTGCTCAGATAGAACAACTGGCTCAAATTTGAAATGCAGTCTCCAACTGACAGGAAAAGTGTTATTATCCTCCCTTGGGTGTAGTTTGGCTAACAAGTTTAATGCAAAATTTTCCACCTGTTTTGTGTAAGTCACTACTAGCAAATATTGCAGAACTCTTCCCCCTACTTCTGTAATCCCAAATATTTATCTCATAAAGAATATAGACCATTAAATTGAACAGACAAAGACTGAACAAATTTTAATTAGCTACAATTTTAATGTTTAATTAAAAATATCTAAGGTGGTAGCTCTTCATTGTGGTCACATAGGATTTGATAGCATGCCGTGTTTCATAATATCTTTGCACTATCATTCCTTACTAAAATGAAACGAAATCAATCAAAACTGTTCAAGCTAGGGAAAGAATACTCAACAAGCATTAAATACACCTGAGCGATTTTTTTATCCAAAGGTAGCTGACTTTTCCATCCCTTCCCACTAATCATCCTATCATATCTACTGTCACTAGAGCACAAGCAACTGCATTAAATAGTCACCATTTACCTAGTGGGAGCATAATCTGGTCACAGTATCTTTGCACCTTCACATCCATAGTGAAATACCCTGCTCCATACCATGCCATCATATCAATAGAGCTGAAAGGGCCCCGAGTGATGCCCTGGGCGTCCTGATATAGCCATTGGTCCATAATAGAAGTTTGCTGTCCCTCAGCAAACCCCAAAAGAGATGAAACATTTTGTGTGGCCAACTGCTGGGTACCTTTACAAAGAAAAATATAAAATATAATTGCACATATCACAACCCAAACATAATTTATGGAAAATCGGGACATATAATGTGTGAGTATGTGAGTGTTGATTGATAGTTCTGATTTCTATACCAAATCTTTGCTAATTATTCTATATCACTAGTTGAATATAAGAAATTTGGTTTATATTTCTCTCTTTTTCTTCCTGATGTTGTGTAATGAAAAAAATAAATATTGGCCTGGTTTGCATACCAAAGGAACCTAGCTCTAGACTCGGTATGTGACTTCCTACTGATAGACAGGTCCACCTTCTGTGAGCTTGGGTCAAACTGCTGTCTGCAGGAAGGACATACAGTTTGGCCTCAAATTTTTTTTTTTTTTTTTTTTTTTTTTTTTTTTTAATTAATGGTTTTTGGGCACATTGTTACTGACTTCAGGTAGAGTGTGTTCACATAAATATATTTGTTTGTATTTGCTCATTACTCATGTATTTCCTTCCCCCTCCGCCTCACACATACATCACCACCCCCAGGAAATTTGAAACCTAAAAAACACACATCATGCCAATGACCCCAATTTTGATAAACAGATTGCAATGACACCTCCACTCCCATGGATCCCAATGTGCTCCATAAAAAATCTAGTGGCCTTCAGAGTTTTACTCTTGTAGGAGTTCGCTCATATATGCATGCACCTGTCTATCCACCAACTGAACCACTGACGAACACAACCACACACACACTAACAGACACACGCACAGGAATAACGAGTGAGAGAGATAATACATGCATTCTTAATTGCTTGTAATTAATGTGGTGACAGAACAGGATGGTATAACACTTCCTTTTAACTAATTATCGAAATGTTTGTGTTTTGTCTTTTTAATAGCAGGTTCATTTCTTACTCTGTAGGAAGTAAGTAAACAGTGTCAGTACTGCCGGGCTGCCATTTATAACTTTGGTTCAGACTGATTATTGAAATCATCTCTCATGCATGATGCTTTACCTCCACCATTAAATTTCAAGATATATGGTTACGCTTACGAGACCATTATTGAATGTGGTTAAATATTTGGGTTGCTGTATTATTCTCAAAATGACACATAATTAAAATATCACAATATATATTTTATTGAAGTTCACCTTTATAGCTGACTTCATCTTTGGATATTATAGCCAGCTACTACTACTAACCAGCTAGAGCTGTAGTTCATTGTTTGTCTGTTTTTACCAAGCACTACCGCTAAACTAATTGTTAGATCAAGTTTAGATTTAGAGCTGAATTCTTACCTACTACCCAAAAATTAATCCCTTATTCCACGTTGGATCAATTCATCATAGTCCACTTCTACCTAATTCAATATTTCCTCTTCTTGGTTCCCGCAAAAATTATTTTCGCTTTTCTACTTTTAATTCAATCTTTTCATTGATCCCTAATATCTTATACAGAGACAGGAAGACATAGGGAACTGAATGAAATTTGAATGTTTATTTTTTAAACAGTCGCTTCAAAACGTTTTTCTAAAACTTATGCAGGCCAGTGAACATGAAGGGATTAAACACAAATAATAATATAGAGAGTATTACTCCATCCATCTTTATTGATTGAACTGAATTACATTTTTATTGAACACCTGCAAGATCTTTTTTTTTCCCAGCCAAGTGAAACATATCTTCTAAAATTTGTTCAGAAGGGTCTGGTGTCTTCCAAATACAAATTTGGTTCACTTGGCTGTGAATCATGGATAACAGTACTTCATTCGTATTGCATGTGCCACCTTTTTTTATACTTTCTTTTTTCTTTTTTTTTTAATTTAAAATAGCATTTGTATTATATGCTTGATGGGTGTGCAACTCAATCAAATTGTTGCATGCATAAATTTGGCAAAGCAACCAACTATGATACTGTCAAATGTATTGCAGTAGGACAGATATGGTATGCCACAGAAGCCACACCCTCTGGATAATGTTTTAAAAGGTGTGGCCAGCCAGACTAGCGTTCCTCCACCTTCACCCACCCCACCTCCCAACAGGCATCTCCAACTATGAGGAAACATGTCAGCGTTTGTTTGTTGATATCTTTTTTTGGTTTCCTTCAAGGAAATTAATTTTAAACTGGGATTGCAATTAGCCAATTCAATATTTACCCTGCACCTATGAAAATCACAATTTCTTTAAGGTGATAATGATTTCTTCTATACTGATAATCATTTCACACTTAAGTGGTACTATATTTTATTTTAATGTTTCAAAGTGATAATGATATTCCAGAATTGTAGGCATAGCAACAGGCAATTATTATTATTTATTCAACACCCCTCCTTCTTTTAGAGCATTAACCTTCTTGTTGTTTGAGGGTTGGAAATCAGTTTTGCACTTAACTTTACCAAACTTAGTAATATAAAGTAACCTATCACCTAAGAAAAAAAGTTACTGGCACACATTAATAAAAAAATTTAAAAAAAACAGAAGTAACACTTTGCCTTTTAAAACTGGGTCCCACAAGCTCTGTATCATTACGACTGAATTCTGACCAGATTTTTTTGTTGAAGTTAGATATTTTTGAAGCTGTTATTATTTTCTGGACTTTATTTTCATATCGGTAACTTTCTTTTGTTTTCTAATCTGCAGTAATAATTTAAACCTCATACATCAGTATTTATCCCGCTGGAGTAATTGAAGAATCTTGATAATTACAGTAATATAGGTTACCTTAATCTCAGTACTTACCGTTGTACTCTTCAGAAATGTCCAAGGAGGATTCTTCAAAGCATTTGTACATTTCTCTTCTATTGACCCTTCTCTGGTGTCATTCACCTTCTGTGTATTTCTGTAATAGTTATACAGTTTATTATAAATAAGCCGCAAAGTGAAGTTGGTACTGAATAATTAAAAACTTTTCAAGGCTTCACTCCAACTTGATGAGAAAAAAAGAGAACCGGTTTCTTAATGGACACGTGGTAGCCTAAATTGGGAAAGTAACCAAAATTGGCGGGTTGAAAATTACTTAACAGCTTAGAAATAATTTCCCTCTGAGTATGCTCATAGCTAAAAACGTTTAATAAGATATTTAGCCATATCAAAATTATGACCTTAAATGAAACTGTTAGCAGTAGGATTGAGAAGGAGTGAAATTCCATTGAAAGGAGGCCAAATCCAAAAGGAAGGGATTGTTTAAATGGAGTAATAAGAGAAAGAAGAGACATTTCCTTTATATGTCTGAATATTTTATCCCCAACTGAAGCAGCTCTTCACATCCATGCAGTATTCAACCTTTGGTTCAAATTAAGGTTTAGTCTTCAGAAATGCAACTTACCCTTTGCTGGAGATATTTCAATAGGAAACAGAATTTGTAGCAATGATACAGTATTTAGTCTAGTTAACCAAATTGCTATTTAAACAAACCTAATAGTTGAAAAAAACAAAAACAAAAAATAAATAAATAAAATAATGAAAAAAAAATTAAAATAAAAAAAATACGTTTCACTGGAATACTTTCTTCATTTTGAAGAGAAGACTTGTCTAACAATTTGCTATGACAGCTCAAAGTATTCACTATTACTAGAGGTTCTGTTTCGTGGTTTGAACATTACAAGTAAGAATATATGACAGGTTCATAGAAAATGATATACAACTTCCACTAAGTACTGTAGATTTGGAATATAATTATTCTTTTTTTTCTCTTTCTGCAATGTTAAAGCACTAATGCCGGATACAGAGTGGGGAGTGAGCCATTATTGACTAAATTCCTAATAGCTCAGATCCACGATAAAGCCACAGTAATGTAAAATAGATTTGAGCTGATTGAAGCCTACCCCACTGAAGTTTTCAGGTGAAATCAAGTGGAACCTGTTGGGATGAATGAAGGTGTATTGTGGACGTGTGAAATCCGTTCCAGACACAGGCGAAGACAGTTTTATTGTGCAATATGGACAAGGTTTAATATTGGCGAGATTAGATGGTAATGTTGTAACTATCTATCATTATTTTAAGTATATTGCACAGTGTTTGACATTTAGTATAATTTTGTATATTTTGTTGATATGAGTCGTAAATTTACAATGCCTCAATTATTTCCCTATTGTTGTTCATTTTCTAAAGTAGTTAAGCAATTGGGGGAAAATAATGTGGAGCTTGGGATTATGGCTTGACTACTTTACTCCTAATCTTAACATGTCTGTTACTGCATATGGTGAAATTAAGCGTAATTATGTAAAAAAAATAAAAAAATTATCAAAGAATAATGACTTTTGTCTTTGATTTCATCTGACCACAATTACGCGACATACAATGAGTGTAACTAAAAAGTTGTGTTTCCTTTATGGACATGTCGACTAAACAAGGATCAATAATAAGGCAGAGTGTATTCAGGTACCTCAGTTAAAAACAATGTTTAAGTTGGTGAGATTTGATTGTCATTCATTATATAATGGTTATGCTCGAATTTTTGCCTACTTTTCTCTTCTTTTATTGTCATCTCTTTTTCTTTCCATTTGATGCATTTTTCTTTTTTACATACCTAATTTTATAAATTATGCTCAATAACAAACAAACGTGAGTGTTACAACATAAAACAAGCAAAGGGCCCAGTCATTCAATACTTGAAACATTTAAACAGTTAATATTAACTCTATATATGACCCTGACTAAGTATTCCACAATTTAACAAGTGGGACATGAAAGGTGTGGATAATCTCTTACTGTGATACAATCATTCACTCAAATTTATGATTAAAAGTTCTTTTATTTCTTTTTCTGAAGATCTACCTATTCTTCCTAAAACACTACCTTTTTTTTCCTGAAAGTCATCATTTTTTGGAAAGTCTGACTATTTTTCCAGCATTACTCTAGCAACTCAGAAACACCATCTTTACCCAACATTATGCCAACATAATCCGTAAAGGCCCAATATTGGCTTCTATATATTCATATATTTGTGGATAAGGTAGTGCAACAATGTAAACAAGTCATATGGAAAATCGCACCCACTAATTTTATTATGCTCTTACTGTGCAGACACGGTAATTGCTGCAAATGCTCTCTCTCATTTTAGATTAAGACATAGGAGATAGAATTAGTATGTTGCCTGAAAATATCTATCTACATTATAGAGTGAGAATAGTCTGTCTCTTTGTCTGTGTATCCATGATTCACACTTGAACGGTTGAAGTTAGACCTCCCCTCCTTCCCCACATACACATGACCACTAACTGCTTAACACCATACTGCCCACATGCACCTCATTTAGACCACACCATGTCAGAAAACACCAAGGCCAGCCACAGTCCAAGGGTAATTCTCAGAAAGGATAAGATGAATGTGAGGAGGATGCGACATAGGAGGAGGGAGAGAGAAAGAGGCAACAGGCAGTAACTGAGTGTGCACACACTCTGGAAGAATAACCTGCAACATTAGAGGCAGGAACACTATGAAACAACAGTAGCAACTAGAAACCATCCAAGGATGGAATCCCACAAGCTGAGCGGTACATTCTGACTTCTGCTGTTGTACAGGATCATGAGTTTTATTACTAAATCACAGGTACTTAGGAGTGCCTGAGTGTTTTAACATAGTGTGGTTTGTAGGGAAGCGTACAATTTAATGATTGTAATAAAAAATTAGGAATGTTTAATTCAATAACTATTACTATCTTCTTTATTGCAATTAAAGGAGTTGGGAAGTATTCCTTTATAGTAGAAAGTTTCACTTCAAGTACACTGCAGATAGATATATATATATATATATATATAAATTTAATCTACTCCCTGCATGTTATTCTATGTGTAAGATAAATAAATTATCTTTACAAAAGCATATATATACAATGCTGATAATAAAAAGTTTTTACCCTTTTATTCGGAAAGTCTGTTCTCTTCATTCCCCCCCCCCCCCAACCTCAAAATAGTTGAGATTTTAATAATAAAAATGTTGTTCTAAAAATTACTAGTAACAGCACACTCGCACACCAATTACTTATAGCAACAGCAAGACCACATTTTCTAGCTAATAGCAACAGCATGCCCACACAACTGTCAGTCATAGCAACATCATGTCCACACTTCTCTCAATCATAGCAAGTGCCTTTGCACGCACAACTCACTCATAGTTAGAACATGACCATGCATGTCATACTCATTGCAACAACATGTACACACAGTTTTATTCCTAATAATAATTGTTTACACACCTCCAAGAAGATCGAGAGCAAAGATAATCTTCAAGTAAAATGGGAATTTCCTACTCAAATGACAAGGGCCTTCTAATTTAAATAATCACATATATATAAGACAAGAGATAAGACACATAAATTACCTGAAGTGCTTCGTCCCATTAAAAAAGTGAATTAAAAAATCACTCAAATCCAAATCCCACTCCCCAAAAGAGTGTACTCTGTATGATATGCTGGATGAATCCATTATTTAATTAAATAGAATCAATACCTCATTTCAAAAGCTATAAGGATGATCTGTAGTTCATGTATGTAGTCACCTTCAGGTGAACTGACTTGTACTGCTTAGGCAGGATGCTAACACAATTGGCTGTATTATAGATGCAATTTGGAAGAAAATTTCAATGATTACAACAAAATATATGATTTTTTATATTAATAGTTGTTATAATAATTCACCTGTTTCTGTCTACCTGTGTGTATGCTAGTATGGGAAATGATTTTGATAGATGCTTCCTATGACCATGTGTAATAAATATCAAACAATACCAGCAATATAATATTTTATCAAAGTAAAGATTCTTAAAAAATTTTGATTAATTTTTTAAGATCATGGAAGTACTATTACTCTGATAATTAAAAATTCTCCATTTGCATAAAATTAATCTTTATATCTCCATTAAGATGATGAATGGGCCTTTCGTATATTGGCTCATTAAGTCATTTCTTCTCTGCACCTGACTTGCCTGTGGATGTTGAAAGTAAGTCAAACTGGCTGATGAACCCAAGGCATAATCTCTATGTTCATCTTTTAAAAAGATATTTATTTATCATCAAACATAATTAATATTTATCCATTATCATTTAATGTTGAAATACACTGCCAAATTTTAGCTCTGGTTCCAAATAATTTATCTTGGTTTGGAAGTTATGAAAAAGCACAAAGACAAAAGGTGCCAATATTATGCTAGTATTTTCTGAATGCCAATTAAAAAAAAAAATATATATATATATATATATATTATCTATACAGTTATCGAGTATTTGTTACTTGCGGTGTCATCTTTGTGGTGTCACTCCCCGTCCCCATCTCTCCTCCTATGACTAGTACATTAAACCTAGAATTACAATTAAATATATAAAATGTGCCAACCATTAAGATGTACATTTGTTGTTTTCCATAAATTAAATTGCATGAAGTGTCAATTCTAGAGCAGTGTATTGGGATGAGGCAAGTCACAAGCAAAGAATTATGGAAAAAAGATGATTCCACAATTGAACACAAAATTCAAGCTCATAGAATGTCCATAAGATATGGCATGGATAGGTACCTATAATGTTTCATAAAATTACTTTTCCACACTTCGTCCATTGGAAAGTTGCATCTTCTAGCATGTATGTTCGATAACTTTCATGACCTTGGTCAGTGTGGTGTCATCTAGCTTACCAAGTTCAAAATTAAACATAGGTCCTGTAATAGTGTAGAGTGCGGCCTCTTCAATGATGTATACTATGTCCCGCATCTGTTCAAGATCTTGTAATGAGTCAATTTGCTTCTTCAGCTTAATGAGGGAACCAGAATCCCAGGTGTTGGGTAATATCTTTTTACCCATTTTTACAGGTGTCTTCTCCATCTCAGTCTCACTGTTACTGCTTGTATCGCTATCACTGGAGCCACTGCTGCTGGAGCCAATTTTCTCTTTATTCTTCTCAACTTCTTCGCTTGCTACCTGGAACTTAACACTGTCATCCAAGTAGGGTACCTCTTGATCCTTTTCTTCACTGGCCTTCTTGATGATGCTAGGCTGAAATGTGTGTGGGAGAATAAAATAGGTTCAACAGATTATTCAAGATAGATCAAATGATTCCGAGCACATGTTAACTATTAGCACAATATTAGTGATGGAAAGAAGAGATGCCCCACTATACCTTGATTAGATCATATGTGAAGTATTTTCGAGATAATATGGTAGATAAACATGTTAAACAGATTGAAAAATATGGAGAAAAGGGAGGTAATTAATGATATGTGCTTAATTATTTACCATTGATAGTGTTAATCTATTATGACTAATATTTCAGGTTGGAGGAGAGTTTGCCTTGGTTACGACAATAGGTTATGGTCGTTAAAAGAACTCTTTATTCGTAAGTAGCTGCAAAGTTGGACTATTTCATTCATGAATAAGTTTAAGGGTGTACAAAGGTGTGTTTTTAAACCACATTGATTCTCATTGGACATAAATTGTGCACTATTATAAAGGAGACTACATCATAACCCACCCTTTACCTACTTTATCAGGGATGTACTGCCTTTCTTGTCCATCCTCTATCAATATTGATTGGGTAAGATATTATCAAACTCATCACCTCAACTTTACCAACATTGCAACTGAATAACTCGTTTCTGGCAACAAGTCCAGCACTACACAAATTCAACCCTGATATGTGCCATGGAAGAGACATTTATAGCCATCAGGCCACAATGAGTAGTGAGCACACCTGATATTATTTATTTTGTTATATTGATGGACCTGGCATGCAAAGTTAATAAATATATGCAATTACATAGAGTAATTGTTTTGGTTAAGTTCTACCAGTTTGAATCAATAGCTAAGAGTTGGCATATGCTGGTACTATGAGATGATCAAGCCAGAAAAAATGATAGAGATCAAAACGAAAGTTGTCAGTATTAAGACAAGGATAGTGCTCAGTGAAGTGAGAATGTAAGAGACAAGGGATATGGTGATCAATACTGCCTGACCTACCTTCATTTTGGCCTCCTTGTCCTTATCTTTGCCCAACACGCTTCTTGCATTCTTCTTGCCGGCGACAGCAATCTTCCCAGCAACTTCAGCATTCCCGGCAACACCAGTATTCCCAGTTACTGGACAGTTTCCAATTGCAATCACGATATTCCCAGTAGAAACAGCACTTTTCTCGGCAACAGCAGTACTCCCGGCTTTCCCTGACAGGTCGTGTCTAGAGGCAAGCATGGAAGGCTCACCCTTCATATGCGGGAAATGCACAAGGTGACTTTTAGGCTCCCAAATACTCTCCGACTCCGAGTAATTCAACCACTTCAGGAGGTATTCCACCTTCCCTCTTTTACCGATACGTTTGTCTAGTATCCTCTCAACAGCAAATGTTTTGCCACATTCAAGAGAATGCTTTATTTTTGACCTTTTCTTAACTTTAGGCATGTCGTCACTGCAATTTCAAAGCACACATAAGACAGACATCAAAAAATGCAAGTCAAAGGGTAGGAGAGGGATCTCACAATATATAAATCACAGATCTTTATAATTTATATTTATATATCATTACATTTCTTCTCCCCCATCTTTTGCCGATATATATAGGAAATATTCAGAGTAATCCAGTGTTTTGACAGTATGTTTGGTAGAAAAAAATTAGTGTACCACTCAAAATGTTTTAAAACAGAGAAAGAGCTTAATTTTATTAAAATCAAGCTACATTAATGTTTACTTCAATTAGGTAATTGTAAATGAATTAGAGTGGACAAATGTACAGAAAAGTAAACACACACAAGGGAGAACAAGCAACAAAACATTTGTTCTGCTTCACAGGTGCACAGAAAATAATATATAAGCAAACGTATCACTATTGTAAATTTTAAAATATAATAATCGTTTCACATCCAATCCAAGTACTCAAATCTAAACTCATTCCAATGCAACATGTTCTTCTTTAAATCTCAGTGCATGTTAACACATGGAAAATGGTATATAACAAAAAATATTTAGTATAGTATTTCAAAACTCTATTATGAGATAAGCATAAACAATATTAAGGCTAACACAAATTTGAAATGAGAAAATTACCACCTACTTGCTGAGGTTTATATTAGATGTCAAACCAGTGCAAATGTTCATAATTTAAATAAATTGGCGTGCACACGATGCTTGATGGAGTCAAAGAACAATGATGTGACCTAACTACAGATTCTTCAGAGTCTTGTTAGCAACTGTCTTCTATTTCCAATATTTTGAATATCTCATTATATCCAAAGAAGTGGTTATTGGGCTCCTTTTGAACCTCATTCTTTACTGCTTCAGTACTATTAGACACGAAATGCCACTCCTTTCATTGTGTAATACAAAGTGGCGATAATGCTATTTCTGCAACAAAATAAAAACCCATGTGAGATAGACCCGAAAACACATACATACTTGGAATTAATATAATCTGTGGAATGTTTAAAGTACATTTATTAGACAACACCCTCTACTTTTTTAATGTCAGGCCAAAAAAAAAGGCAAGTAATGGTAATTTGATGAAACAAACCCTAGGATGAGAAAAGCTTAGTATATGGTACACAATAACAACTTGACATTTGGAGTGACACAGGCAGAATCCCTGCTTGCTACACCTCTCTCCATAGGTATACAAAATGAAAAGTGCCAAAAGAATAATTATGAATATCGCCTGGACTGAAGGAGCTAGATAGATGACCAATACTTAATATTTATATAGGTTCGTGTGTGTGTGTGTGTGTTGGCATCATGGCTAAAGAGTGGGAATAAATTGCTGTAAATTGGCAAGTACTCTCCATGAACATAGATGAGCACAATTGAACACATGTGGGCATGGTAATGGATATTCTTTTGTCATAGCCACTCCCACACACTCATTTATTGATTAATCCAACCAAAATTGGCCATATGGAATCAAAGCATCCCGGTGAGCACTATAATCTTCGATAAGATTTGCAATATGTGTGGCTTACTATTGGCAACACCTGCAGGATATACTATTGCTAGACTTAAGCTAACTAAAAGGCAAACAAAGTTGAAACTTGAGTGATTTCTATAATATTTCATTTTGAAATTGGCAGTGCAATATCATATATATAAGATACCAATATATATATATATTTATATATATATATACCACATATAAATACAAGCTTGCTAATCACACTCATGCCAAGAAAAATACACACTTCTTTCAAAACAAAAAATCAAGCACTAACACATACTCCTGCAAAAAATACACACCCAACAACAAATCAATCATTCCTGCCCAAAAAGCACATTCTTGCACTCAACAATACACACACCAACCAAAATTCAACACTTGTACCAGCAATTGAATTCACTTCTGACTACATCAACAAACTCCAGCCAACGAATTTCACACCAACAACACATACTTCTTCCAACATCAACATGTACATCTGCCTACTAAAACACACCACTGCTAACAAAATACATTCCTGCCATAAACTTCTGCCTGCAGCACAATTTACTGCCAACATCACTAGCTCCTGCTACGAATGCACAATTCAGCCTAGAACACACTCTCGCCAATAATGCACTCTTACCATAAACACGCAATTTATCTTAGAGCAACTCACATTCTAGCCTAATACACATATTGATGCAAGCAACAACATGTATTCCTGCCTACATCTGCATGCTCCAACCAATGATATTCCTAGCCCTAGCTCCCAGAGACACATGGTTACTTGCAACTCGCTACCACCCTTCCCCTAAAACATGTGACCTGGAATCTTTCCCTATTACACATGTCAAATGGATATCCCCATCCAATCCTTAACTATTGGCCATGGAATCTCCATTCCCCAGCACATAGGCCCTGGTTCTCCCATCCTTTAAGCTCCCATACACAAGTGTCCAGAAATGAACACCCCTTCCCACACACATGTGTCCTGTGATCTCTCATCTTCCCATACACATGGCCTTCTGGATTTCACCCTCCCTCCTAAATATGTGTCCTGTAATGTCCCCTCCCCACATTACACATGAGCCTTGGAACCAAGTGCCACTTTATACATGATCCTAAAGTCTCTCCACCCACCAACCCCATTAACACATGGTAACCGGAATCTCCGTACTCACCCCACCTAAAACATGGTCCATAGAGTAACTTAACTCCTACAAATAAGCCTTAAAATCTCTATACCCCTCTAGATTATGTTCTTAGAATCTCCCATTCCTCAACCCTTACCCCAACACATGGTTCCTGAATCTCAAACACATAACTACATGTTGGCCCTGGAATTTGATTGCATGTCCAACTGGTAGAGCTACCTGTATCCCATTTAAGTTCATCAGTAGTTAAACAGTGATTTTTTCAATTGAGTCAAAGTCATTGTGAAAATCTTCACCAATAATTTCTTACATGTTTTCTTATTAATTAATACATTTGCATGTGATGCTAAAAATAGTGAAAATGATCTTCTCATTGAGCAAATAAAAAATATAAACAAATCTACCTCATGCACCTGTAATATATCTTCTTGTATTATGCTCTCTTGGTGTGGCACTCTCTCAATATTCATTCATTAATATCTATTTATTGTTGACTTAGAGAAATTTGGCATAATTTAAAATTTGAAATTTTTCCTTCTAAATAACATAAACAGGTTAAGCTCTCTCTCTAAGTCTGGCATGACCATAACCTTAAGTTCTAAACAAAAAAAAAAGAAAATTAGAAATTAATTTCTAAATTTTCAAGAATTATTTCAAGCTGATTTATGCTGGAAATTTGCAAGACACATCTATTTAATTAAGTAGTAAATTTGAACTTTTAAATGGATATCTCATATGAAAATACACCAAATGGCTTTAAGGTTTCATTTTTATCCGTTCATGCTATTTTCACATTAAAACATAAATTAAAAATAATTGTTCAAAATTGTTTTAGAACAAATTTTAACCCTGCATTTTTTTTAATCTATGGGGTTTTTCTTATTGATTGTGTTTTCTTGTTTATATCCAGTAATTAATTTTCTTTTCTTAGTTTAAATAGGAATAATTCAAATATAACAACAATTGCATTGAAATATATCAAAGATATTTTGTAGGGCATTGATGTGATGGTTTTACTTGACACATCCACATTATATCATTACACAATTTAATAAACATATATATGTACACTTATTTTGTTCTATATTCATTTTATGAAGAAATGTGTTATTGTTTATAAAGTATTTCTTCATATTTGATGTAATGACAGTGTATAGTGAATTTGGTATTCTCCTTGGACCAGCTTGAATGAATCTCTTTGTTGCGTATCTCCATGAGTAGTGCCCATATCTCTTCTTTGAAGAAAGATTCCCGTCATTCTCTTTCATGAATAAGTGGACATTTTAACAATGCATTCCTTTTCCATGAAAACTAATTCAACATGTGTAATGTGCTTTACCTGCTAGAATAAGAGTCAGTTGCCAAGTTGAAAATACAGATGGAAATTATAATGTATATATATATATCGTGAACTACATAGGAACTACATAGGGAGATATACTAATTTTTTCATTGAGATGTGCTTGGACAGAGTGCAGCTCAGGTATGGGCAGCCAACTTCAACCTGCAGAAAGTAAAATTTTACATACATTTTACTAACAGTGGCCAGTTCACTAAACAAACTCAAATCTGCCCAACTCTAGTTGCACCATTGCCAATCTGAATAGGTTCCTCTTAATTGCTATTTATATTCTGGGATGGCCCTATTCAGGAAAGAAACACACAAGCACTGAGAGGCGCAAAATATTTTTTCAATGGAGCATCAATCAATTAAGCCTTAAGGTGAACGCACAATGAAAATATTTTAATCTCTATCTGAGATCAGTTTTACATGACCACACCAGAACAGGCTCCATATAAACACATTCCTTGTTAAGCCACTGCAAGGGTACTCCACATGAGGCATCAGATATATCAATATTCCTGTGGTTTCAATTTGATGTATGTTATTAGAAGTTCGGTTCTGAACAGGTCCCTATCTGGCGGTCAAGTGGGTGCTAAGCTGAACTCAATGACACATAGCATAGATGTGGCTGTCTCTTCTCATTGCCAGTGAGATATGTTTACACTCCTCTGTCTGGCATAAACATATTATCTAACTACTGTGGAAATGGACTCCTAATATTCTCAGTGTAATGGTCTTCAGATTACCACTGGTCCACATCCTCATCAACTTTTAGCTCTTTTCCTGCTTTCTGAGTTTGTGCTCTAGTCTGGACTTCAGTAATTACTGGTTCTGGGCATATCAGGTGTTTTCCCAGTTCCAGATAAAAGGTAGGTCTTGTCCCATAGGTGCATCAAAACATAATTTTTATGCAACTGCTAACAAATGTTCATGTTCACCTTCTTTCTTTGTTCCAGAAAGTACACACTTCTTTTTCCTTCCCCACTCACCCTACTCACTTTATTATTCCATTTCTTATATCTTCTCCCTTTTTTCCTTCCTTCCTTGCTTTTTTCTCCATTCATTAACACACTAAATGACTCACCCAATCTGTCCCTGCATTTAATAGAAGATATCCTGGAATAGACTCAACTATAAAAATGATTCACTGCCTCTGTGGGTGCATTAGATATAAATAAACTTTTTTTGTATATGTTTGTGAATGGTGTTTATAATTGGTGGAGTGGATGTGGCACTCCAGATGGAGCATTGAGTGACTCAGGTGTGGATGCTATTGTTGCTATTGTGTTGCTGATGTATGGCCTGCCTAGGTGCTTGTGAATATCGAGTGAGTTCCGTAGTGCAATGGGCACGATGGATTTGGCTTCTTTTTCCAGAGATGGAGATTAGAGTTATGGGGAAGAGTGTCATGGGCAGCATTTAGCACAAATTTATAACACTCATTCGGGAGAGACCGGATGGCATCTGTCCATATTTTTGTTGGTTCTGTTCCAAGTGTGGTGATGGTGGTAAAAAGAAGACCCTGGATGGGAAGAGCCAGAAGTTCTGACTTGCGTCTACAGGCATCACAATAAGCAACTATGTTCTTCACTGCCTATAAGAGTGATTTTCTACTCTGAGATGATTCCTCCACCATTGTTTCTTGCACTTCTATTGATGGTTTAAAGATCTTCCTGATGGATTTTATCTCAGTTTCAAGTTTCTTTTCAGCCAGGTGTCTCACTCACTCACTCACTCACTCACTCACTCACTCACTCACTCACTCACTCACTCACTCACTCACTCACTCACTCACTCACTCACTCACTCACTCACTCACTCACTCACTCACTCACTCACTCACTCACTCACTCACTCACTCACTCACTCACTCACTCACTCACTCACTCACTCACTCACTCACTCACTCACTCACTCACTCACTCACTCACTCATTCACTCACTCACTCACTCACTCACTCAGTAACTCACTTTCTGACTCTCTCATTTAGAAGAGAGATCATATATCCATTGGTTGGGAAGATAGATAACCCAGGCCCCAATTTTTTTTTATGTGTGGAAGATTTTTGGTGAAGAAGATTTCAGGTTAAGGCTTATATGTGACAGAAGATTCCAGGCCTCATACATAAGGCCAATGTCTATGGTGGGAGTTTGGAACAGATCCCAGATTCGAAGTTAGGAAGGTTAGGAGTGACCCCAGGGCCCATATTTATGAGTGGCTGGAAAAAGATATCAGGCCCATGGTAAGAGGTTGGGGAGAGGGATCATGAGGACAAAGTTAAAGGGGGGCTGGGGTATTGAAAGATTCCATGGCCCATTTGAATGAGGAGATGGGGGGAGAGATCCCTACCTCATTATAAAGGGTAGGGGGGATGTGGTGATGGTGGTATAAATAGGGGGGAAATCCCTGTGCACTTGTGTAGAGTGGAATAATGTAGGACATTTATGGAGAGCATGGGGAGATTCCAGAATAAAATAGTATGGTGGTGGGCAGATTCATGGGCCCATCATGTGTAGGGTGAAGGGATGTTTTGTGGGAGGGGGGGGTTGGGATGGTGCGGTGAAGTTCAAGGGTCTAAGGGTTGGTTGGTGGAGGGATGGGAGATTCCATGGTTTATTTATAAAGTGTGGGGTGAAAATTCCAGGCAGAAATTTCACATCTCCTCCCAACACATGGCTGCTGGAATTACCCCAAACATTACTATATATGGACCCTTTAATATTCCTCTACACCTAAAACCTGACCAACTATCCCCCCTACACAAAACTCATGAGACCAGGAATATTATTCTACTGAATATGTGCACAGGATTGCCCCCCCCCCCCCACTCCTCCCATCACCACTCCACAATCCCCACACTAATTGCATGTTGGCCCAGGTACATCCACTTTTTACACATGGACATTGACAACTATGTAATTGGTAACTCCCCTCATCCCCTACTCCCATGCATGGGCTCTGGGAACTCTCCCCACCCTCTCTTAAACATGGGCCCATGGGTCACCCACCACCTCCCTACATTTGAATCCTTTTATCTCTCACAACCTCACACAACCTCTCCCACACATATAGGCTCTGAGATCTCTTTTCAACCCCACTCCCACATGAATGGGTTCTGGAATCTTCCACACCAAATGCATATATTTCTTGAATCTCCCATCCTAAAATCACAGCAAAAAAAAATTAGCCTAAATATCATGCCTAGACAAACATACATACTAACTTAAAAGTATACTTACAAACAAAAATATATAATTGATAATATTTACTTTTTTGTTAATTCTAATTCTACAAGCCCCATGCACTAGATTACCATATTTTTCAGTGCTTTACATATGTTAATAAATGTATCATACAGCAGAAATAAAGAACTATATATATTACTAAGAAACTTTCAGTACAATGAGTTCTACTAACTAGCAACTGGTTATAATTTTTCTTCATCTTTGAAGGCATCAGCTTCACTTTACTGGTGGAATTGTGGAGTGTCAAGTGAATCTCGTCCACAACTAGGCATACTGTTAGCAAAGAAGCTTGCAGGACCAACACAGCTCTGCATAGGATTGCATGGTATGGCTGAGCCGGTCATGTAAGGTAACATAGCCGGAAACTGTGGGGATGTTGGGACTCCTCCAAATGCAGTGTTGGGAACACCCGGGTAGCATCCAGGGGAAATACCACCTCTAGCAGAGGCAGCTGCAGCAACTTGCATCTGATGCTTAGTTTTTAGGTACTTCCTTCGACCCTTGCTCTGCTGAATAGCACAGCCTGTCTCAGCTTGTTTTCAATTTCTAGCACGTCTATTCTGGAACCAAACCTTAAAAGGAAGATTATAAATGCAAATATATAATATTCTTCAAATACAATACCATATATAATGTTCGTGATTAACTATACAAGGACAAATAATATTGATAATGCTCTATAAAATAAAAATATTCTTATATGACTTATCTGGATGTATTGCAGTAGATTAACTGAAATGGTCATTGATTACAATCATTGACATGTGTACATTCACCCTTGGGTGCAGCTAAACCATCTGAATTCATGTATGAAATATTGGCTGAACTATATATCACTTCATAGTATTAAGGTATGCTTTTATAGTAACATGGACCAAAATTTCGCTGCAGAAATTTTAATCATGTATATATTCAATTAATCAATTATTTCATTTTACCTACTTATTTCAAGTATGACAAAGAGATACAATTATTGGAGATAATTTATGGTATATTACCCGAATATTCTTTTCTGGGATGTTTAGATTCTTCGAAAGAAGATAAATTGCATGACAATCAGGATATTGGGTAATATCAAAGGAATTCTCCAGTTCATCTAACTGGAAGTTGCTGTACACAATCCTTGTTCTTTTTTTCTTGGTTGGCTCGTCCACCTCACTCTGACTAGAGTGTGTACCCGAAGTAGATTCATCACTGGTGTCATCATACATGTTTTTGCCAGTATTAGATTTCATGGACATCTTGGTTCCTAAAAAATTGAAAGCAAAAAGGTTTTAATAATGTGTAGATGCAGCAGAGGATGTAATAAGGTATGGTATACTCTACTGGTCTATGCTAACTGAGATATTTATAAAGGATTGACATAGCACCTCACACACTTGACATTTTTGGATGTATTTGTAAACAAGTCATTTATTTTACCTTTGGCATTCTTCAGAGAAAGTGCCCTTGTAGGTCTGCAAGAATCAGGAGGATCATAGCTACAAGAGGGTCCCTGGTTTTCATATACCAATGACTGCCTGATATTGGTTGGTTTCTCTGGAGCAATGCCATCTGCACAATAATAAATTGATATACGTGCTAAAGCACCCATTTTAGCATGGGTCAGCAGCATTAATATTTTTGAGATACTATATGTACAACACATTGATACACCATGATGCCCCCCCCCCTCCCACTAATTTTGGCACGTTAATTGTAAAATTTCTAGGCACACCCAGTGAGTTTTTTTTACTTCCTTTTTCCTTTCTTTTTTTAAAGCTAGTTGCCCCAAGGGGACAGGGGAAATTGGATAACTACTGAATTTTGGTTTCAAAACATAGGAAAAGAAGGTAGACATATCTGTAGAAATAGAAAAATGTCCAAAAAATCCTAATAACATCTGCAGAAATTATTGTAACCGTAGTTAGTCTACTAGCTTGCTTTAAATATATGAAAATGACATACCTTGGCACTCCCTCTGACTATGCACTTCTTTAGAACCCAAGGAAGAAGGAACAAGTTTCTTGGACTCTTTTTCCATGGTTAGTTTGACTTGAAAAATGGCACTTCTAGTTATTACAGCCAGAGTGACTTTGTACAATGCTTTACCTGTCATAGCTGAAATATTAGTCATCAACATTCATTAGCAGGTAACACACCCAGCATTGTGATAATTGGTGCTAATACGATGTTTCACATGTCTTGATTATTGTGATATCTAGTACAAGTTAGTACCAAGCTTTGCTTGGATAAAAAGATGTCAAATTTTCCCTCAAATAATCAACATCCTTATTCTAATCCACATCTTTATTCTAATCCACATCCTTATTCGATAGCTGTGAAGCACTACTAAATTTGCATGAAAATAGAACAATTAGCTACAGCTCACAGAATAAGGAGTCAATGAAAATCTAGACTGATGATATTTTTATTTTTTTTTTTCTTCTATTTACCTTCCTGCTTACTAAGGTTACCAACTTTAGCGGTATAACCAAAATCAACATCTGTAAACCATTTTCTAATTCTGTCTAGAAAATGCAAACCTGCGAAAATACTGGCAATGAAAAAAAATTAATCTAGGGATAGCAATCACCACCAAGTCAACTCAGTAGCTTCTTTTCCAAAGCCTACAGCTGTGAATCACTTTAAATCTGGCTTTAAAAGATGAGATAGTACTTTAAAAGAATAATGGTAATGAAATTTTGCTGGCCTACTTCTATTTTATTTATATTTTGGCTTAAAATTTATCAAAACTCACCAACTAACCGGAAATATGAACAACTAGAGCCAATATTGGCAAATGGTTTTCTAATTCTAGCATAGCAGCCGTAAACATTAACATTGGTTGGTACTGAATTTTGGTTTCAATAAAAAAAAATTAAAGATACTAGCAGAAATCCAGCTCATGGGCAATTTTCAAGTCAGCCGTCTGTAATAACAAACATTCATAGTTTCCTTTAAGGGATTATTGACGCTGATCTCATTAATCAAAATATAATTAACTCAAGACATAGAAGTGCTTAGTTCCTATACAACATAAGTTGTCATTAAATATATTATGAGATCATCAACTTTTAACATGGGAGTGAACATACTGACGGCAAATCTGCACAACCACCAGTAGTTTAAAATAGAAACATCTGCTGCAAGAAATATTAATCAAATTAATTAGGATGGTTTAGAAAGGGCGGCTTCAGAATTTAAATTGCTATGGTGATAAGTAAATGAAATTCTTGGAACTAATACCAAACAACATTTCTGAGTAGTAAAACATCCATATGCAGCACAGGTACCAAGAATTGACTGGAACTTTTATTGAAAGACAACCAGTACCATATGAGAAGGTGCCTTATAAAAGATTAGAAGGGGCCAAATAGAAACATCTGTAAGAAGTATTAAATCAATTAATTAAGATAGTTTCGAATGGGGGATATTCAGAACTTCCATTGACGAGTAAATGAATTCTTGGAACTAATACCAAACAACATTTCTGTGTAGTAATAAACACATCCATATGCAGCACAGGTACCCAGAATTGACCGAGACTTTCATTAGAAGGAACCAAATACCACATAAGGAAGTGCCATATAAGGGATTGGAAGGGATAAAGGAGAATAGACTTAAACAGTAGAATGAGTTCACTCCTAATGAAATTCAACCAACTCTATCAGAAAAAGCAACACACCATTCAATATTATCACAGAATCTTGCATATGGTCTCTACAATGCCTCATGCACCATTGTATAGTTGTGGATCCTGTGAGTGAGTGAGTGAGTGAGTGCATGAGTGAGTGAGTGAGTGAGTGAGTGAGTGAGTGAGTGAGTGAGTAAGTGACACCAATGACTTTCTTTTCGATGTTTAGTTCATATACCTTCAGTAGAAACAATATCCATCAAGTTCAAGTCATCTTAATCTGTTTAAAAAATGATTAGACTATTTGCATCAAATTTTGAAGTTTATATTGATTTTCCTCATCATAGACAATTATGTTTATATCTAAGATGGCTTGACTATTTTTGTTCATTTGTTTTTGTTTGATTTCTGCCTTTTTCATGCTCTTCTATCAGAAAAACAGCCTTTGCAACCTGCCACTATTGTCAGCATCTAGCAAAATCAGCCGTTGACTTTGATAAAATCATATATTCGAAAAATTGAAATTGTGCAAACAAATCTAATAAAGAACAAACAAAAACTGAATATATACATTGAAAACTCTGAAACATTTCATAATATAATTATATAATAATGGTATAAAAGCTGGATATAAATTCATTTCAAGGCACTGTCAATTATCATTTAATATTATAATTTTATTTAATTAAAGTGATAAACACCTCATTTATCTAGTTTATTGATAAATTAACTATGAAGCAATTTACTACAACTTACCTATAATGTTCTTCTCAAAGAATTGAAAGAAAAACAAAATTATATTCCACTGGCCCCTTCCACACACCACCTCCAACCCCCACCCCCACCCCCCTCCACCCCCCCAAAACACAAACCTAATGTTTTGACTGGATCTTGTCCTTACAAATTCTTATTCTTATATTTTTTACCTTCTTGTCAATTCCAGTAATTGATGATAGTGATGCTGTGAAGCTGAATTTTCTAAACAAGACTTCAAAAAGTAGATTCCTAAACCAATGTCCCAAAAATGAATGCTCCTAAAAATCTAGGATATCATCAAAATAAAATCTATCTTTCATTAAGGTTTAATGCTTTCCAATTTTTTATTTATCTTAAATGAATTTATCAAACTTACTTGGTCCTGTTACCAAATATTTAGTGAGAATCTAATATTGTGAATTGGAATAAATGGTCAATAAAGATGACCAGGACTAATGGCATAGAGTTTTTGTATGGATTATGATATTTTTAGCCCTAAACTAACCTAATTGCAGATCCAAAATGTGGTATGCATAATACACTTGACCTTTTAGGAGCTTTAGCTATTGGATAAGCATGGTCATATTTGAGGGCATTAGTTGAGCATGGGCATTTCTTTGTTATTTTTTGCTGCACATGCTAGACTTAGGTATACAAGTGGGGAGTACTCCCGCATTTATTTATTAAGGTAATTGGACCTGCGAAGTACATTTCTTCACTGCTTCACTGCTTCACTTCAACTTCAAGAAAGTAATAAGCCATTTCAAGTGACTTTACACAAACTGAGGGAGGAATGTAAGTTAGAATGTAACTATTCCAAAGATGCGCCTTACAGATTCACCCTACAGTGTGTGTCAGCCTTAACTTGATGTGATAAATAGGTAAATTCTGGAAGCTGAATACATCAATGCTACAGGCTAGTCATTCAAAGAACCACCACCACTAGCCATATCTATAAGAAGATAGTAAAGAAAAGAATAATAATAAACAAAATACAAAATAGTATGTGTGGACAACTTCACCCAGTGTCAAACTGAATTGCCAAATGATGCCCAACGCTTTGCAGAATCCAAATAGAGCTGAATAATATTGATTTCATTCAAACAGGAAGGACTCCAGAAACTGGCTTGGGTTTCAAGAGGAATGTTATGGAATGGCATGTGGAGGATTGCAATTATAAAATAGTAGTATTTTTCTTTTGTGAGACCCCTCCACAAGTAGCCACCTTTTTGAGAGACCACTTTATTCATTCATCAGTTGCTTAGCCAAGGTGAAAGGGGGGGGGGGGGGTTGGGGAGACACTTAACCATATATTATAATTAGTCTGAGTCTAAATATATATATATTGAGTATTAGAACCATAGGAAAATCACTGCCAACAAAATTTTTCAAATTTTTTACATTACAACATTACAGAAATAGTATCTTACCTTTCCATAGTTTGCTATAAAAATTTAATGGCAATGTTTGTTCAGGCTAAAATTTTTCTCACCTCTGGGTACCAAGCTTTGCCTGGAAAAAAAAAAGATGAATTTACTGCATTTAATGGAATAACTAAAACTTTTTGCCACCAAAAAAAAAAAAAAAAAAAAAAAATAATAATTTTGGGAAAATAATAACAAATACTGCTTTGTTTTTTTGCACAGAGAGATCAACCAATGGATTCTGCAGAAAAACTGGGAGTGGAATTGCTAGTTTTGGCCTGAAAACAATATACCTACTGGCTGTAGGGACTAAAATGTTACATTGAGACGCAAAAGGAACAGGTAGAGAAACTTCAGGAGTCAGCAGCCTCATTTAGCTTTATTTAGCATGTGTATCCTTATTCCTGACTTTTGTTCATTCAGTTTCACAAAAGTATGGGGGTCTGGCTTTTATCCATTTTAGAGGATCCTTTACAATGATTTTTTGGAAGTTGGCCTAGCTTTTGTCCATTATTCAGAGTTAGGAGGATCTGCTTTCAGAGGTACTGATCTATTAGCTCTGATAGGGTATCGATCTGGTGCCTTACTGTTTGTCAATTGTAGAGGGTTGCTCCTATTACAGAGAGTCCATTTAGGGAGGTTCTACACTAGTTATGGCAATAATGTCAAATTGTCTGAGCTGCCTTGTTGATAATTAAGTACCATGCAACATGTGGTTGAGTCTGCATGGTACTCCTCTAATATATATTGATCTTTAGGAGAGCATGGTTTTCTTTCTGTATTACAATTTGTACTCTGCATAATCATGTTTGAAAATGGTGACAAAGTTTTCTATTAGTGTCATTATATATATATATATATATATATATATATATACATGGACATCCTTCATGTGATGTTATGTGCGAAAACGAAGGGTTAATACATTTATTTGAGGCTAAATGTGGAAATTGGGAATGCATATTTTGAATCAATTGTTTTCTTTACATAAGTGTTCATGACCACATAAATGACTAATATCCTACTCATTGCAAGCAAAGTTTAAATCTGTTCTTCGTGTCCTTCAGCAGCTTCAGACCCGGATGCTTTACCATTTTGGTATGGATGAAGCATATCATCATCGACAACAATGTTATTCTCTTCATCCCAGTCTGGCAGAGTTGCAGAGTCCAATAACTGTGCATGGTTCAGCTGAGGCTGAAGCTGTTGGTCATTCTGCTGTGGCAGATACTGTTGCTGCTGCAGCATCTGCTCCTCTGGTGGTTGCACTATGGCTGCATACTTCGGATACTAAAAATCTTGAAAATTCCAATTAGAAGAGACCTGCATGGAAACATTCACAGGACTCTGCATGGGATACCCCTGGCCAACATAGTGCTGCACAGATGGATGGTGCACAGATGGATGGTGCATAGAGGAGAATGGCATATATGGAGCCAAAAGTCGCAACTGTTGCATCATCAGTTGAGGTGGAACCATATTATGAGATGAACCCAAACCTGTATACGACAAGAACAGTTCATCATTTGCTATACACCTGAAGATTTTAAATTATGTTTAATACAGAATACTGACCAGCATAGGGAAAGGTTGCTGGATACACAGGAGTTGCTATCTGTGAGTAAGTGGTGGAAGACCCCCTCTGCACAGGGCTGTTAAATAGAGGAAAAAATGACTGTTCTGCAGGAGTGACACTTCCAGTACTCAGCCAAGGAAATGGACCAGCTAGGAATATGAGCAGGCATAAATATATAGTAAGATAAGAATTGCTGTTTCAGAGCTAAGATTATAGATCATTTCTCTCACCAAATATACAAATCTGAAACAATAAATTCAAAATGTGAACTAAAAAGTGTCCCTAAAGACAATATATCATTGGTAAGAAGGTTAAAACCCTTAAAAAGAACTTCATTTACTTATCTTGGGGAACCCCAAATGAACACTCAAAGTCTTGTTCACACACCTATGGAGCAATGAATTGTACAAACTAAATGTGTAATAAATCACCACATAAGATTTTTCTTTCAATTTTTCATGCAAATGTTTATAATGCTGGATAAGTACAATTAAACTCAATGGAGAACATAGAGCAAACAAATGAACATAGGTCTTTTATAATTGTGTGTTTTTTTTTTTTGTTGATTTTTTTTTTTTTTTGGCAGTTGCTGTTTTTTGCAATTGATAAATATTTTACGAGGGATCATATATAATGTTTATGATTTTATTTCTGTTAATATTGACTGATTATTTAAAATGCATCATAAACATAATAATCATAATTGTTTGCCTCTCAACAACATTGACTCACCATTCAGAGAGTTTGACCCATAAGATTCATTCTGGGAGAAGTGTGGTGATATTGCAGGCCATTGAGTCATCATAGCACTTTCAAACCTGAAATGATTAGATTATGGTGAAATTAATTTTTTTGCACAGATATGGTGTAAGTGCACATTGCAATAATTCAATAGTGAGATGCAACAAAAAAAAAATCTCTTGAAGGAACAATCTCTAATATAGTACAAATTGCAACTATAACAATAATATTTATGAGTACAATTAATCAATTGAGAGTGCTGACCTGAGGTAAATATAAAGCTAATTCCCCATCCCCCCCACTCCCAAACCCAAGGTAATTAAGTACATAATAGATATTCCTTAGAATGTATACCAATGTAATATTCACTAGTTATGTGGAATATATCATATATATATCCCTTACTCCGATTCTTCATCTCGGAAGGCCTTTGCAAGAAGGTTGTGCTGAACTTTCAGCTTGATGATTTCATTGTTCTGATAGGCAGTGATCCCTATGAAAACACACTCCTGGAAGTCCTTGGCAAAAATGGCAGTCACACACTTCTTAGATAAGTACTTGGAGATCACCAGCCGAGGGACATACTTATGCATGGAGTTTAGCACAACTACCTGCAAATAATGATTGCAAAACAAAACAAGCATATTCAACCATTAGTTCGATTTTTAATGTTGTGAAAGAAAATGTAAAAAAGTAAAGAGAAAATGGAACAATTGCTTATTATAATAGATATATTTGAAGCAATCTTTCAAAATCATTATTTAAAAATTCTTTTTATTTTTCTTTAAAAAAAAAAGAAGACATTCTTCATATGTTCACTTATACAGCCTCATTCACGATATATACACACTTACTGAGCATTTCTTATGCTTTTTGTTGTTTGTCAACCTCAGTGCCTTGAATGATACTTTGCCAGACATCCAACTTTTGCCTGTGGATGGAGAATCTGGGTGAATGTATCTCGGCTTCCCCTCGCAGTGTGGATCTCCATCTCCAGAATGACACTTGGAGAGAAGTAACTTGTAGCGACTGTTATCCATGGGAATGAATGCTGTATTTGAGTTTCGGAACCATGCCACTGATGGATACCTCCATCAATGGAAACATCATCCTGGATTGGATAAACATCGATGGCTTATAGAAAAAATGTTATTTTTCTTTTAATCAATTAAAATCTGTGAAAATACATTAGATAAAATCGTTATGGACTTTGATAATGTAACATCAAGATGACACTTTCCATTTGAAATCCACCTACAATTTGTTCTTGCCTAAATGAATATATTGGTCACAAAATTTCATGTAACAAAAATAAAAACAAGAAAAAATTGAAAACAATGTTAATCCTGATAATGAATCACAAATGTCAGTCATCTGAGTTCCTGGGATTCTTCTTGTCCACATGGACAAATTGTGATGGAAATTTGCTTGAATATTTCCTATTACACCAGGATTAGACTGAAAAAAAAATTAAGTTTGGATTGGACTAAGGCATGAGCTTAGGCAGGAATTTTCCAGCATATTTGGTAAAGAATTATCTTGATAAAGCACAGGATGGAGCAATAAATATTCCTTAATGCCCCTGTATGTAACAAAAAAAAATTTGATTTAAAAAAAAAAAAAAATTTTGATTGGAAAAAAAAAGGAATTTATAGCTACACTTCTAAAGTGAATTATGCATGAAAACTGTCAAATTTATGGACTCCATTTACCATCAGGTCCATGAACTCAATGAACTGTAAGGCTGAGGATTGTCAATCTTTCAAACTTCCACTCATTACAACCAAAAACAATTCACAAGACAATATCCGTAACTTGATATAATGAACATCTGCAGCTGAAAACACATCACCATCATGGG
Source organism: Gammaproteobacteria bacterium (assembly GCA_965206195.1). Lineage (GTDB taxonomy): Bacteria > Pseudomonadota > Gammaproteobacteria > PS1 > Pseudothioglobaceae > JAAOIF01. The sequence continues at coordinate 71,593 of CBDBIZ010000006.1, read as the reverse complement.
GAACTGGAGACAACATAATCATAAATCTTTCTCTGGGTTTGTAAGGTTTAAAATGCCCAAAAAATGGTACCTAGGCCAAACCCTTGGCTGTGGGCTCGGTCTAAATCATTGTACCAACATAAAAAAAACCCTCTCTTCCTGATAATCAAATACTATACCAAGAATGTTTTTATCCAATCATTTTGGGATATTTGACCACACCTTTTCCTGTGGGCATATCATCCAAAAAAGTCAAAATAGTGTGATCTATATTTTGTACTTTTGGATGATCAAAATTCTTGGACTTAACTATGAATGAGGAAAGTGCTGGTCACACTTTGTTACACCTCTTCCTGAGGGTATGTCAATTCCCAGGCACATCATAGGGTAAGTCTACTAGTATAGAATAGCAAGATTATTGTGGGCAAAATTATATTAAATCTGTAAGATAACTAGAAGCTCACTAAGGATAGAATCCCACAATATATGCCATCTGTTTATTCTCCTGCTGGTTAAGAGATTTGTTGACTTCATTTAAGATATTTTTTACACAATTTAAACTAAAAATGTAATTACTGTTTTTTTTACATCAATTATGTAATTGTTATTGTAATAGAATTGAGCGAGTAGATAGAGTTGCAAAATAGTGTATATGCACAGGTGGAAACAACAATTTTTAATAAATGATAATTTTTTAAAATTTATTTGTATTTATTTAACAAGAGTGGTCCCACGCTAAGACCTGTGGCAGATAATTACTATAATATTTATTAAAAGTAGTATTTTATACCAAGCAAAATAATTATTCAGAAAACTTAAGATGAGGTTAGTGTTGTGGTAACATTTAAAATTTTAGGTTTCTATACAGTAAAGTACATAATTGTAACCTCAGGGTTTCTGTACAGTGAAAGTACTTGTTGTAACCAATTAATTGTAACAACAAATTGGGCATTCCAAAACAGTAACCAATTAGTTAAAAAAAATTCATTCATGAGAAAAATTATGGATGTATCTACCATTTTAAGTGCTCCTAAACCTGTGTGCCACAGGAAATACGATATTTATCCAACAGATAAAACATTTTAAGTAATTTTACCTTCCTGCCTTGGTGAGAACCATCTCTCTTCCAATTCGGTTGAATTTTTGCCACAAATCTTGTCTTGCAAGCAAAACATCAAGGTTGATGTCTTGCTCCTCTGGAGAGATCTTGGTGCCAAAGCTAGGACAAGCTGGGGTACTTTCCTGATTTTTTCTGCCAAAAAATACACAAATATTTTAACTTAGCATATATTGGTGAATAAGATAAATCACGGAATAAGGCATGTAGATTAAGGTAATAATTACAACTTCTGGGGCAGATCCAGTATTTCAAAAGGGATATATATATATTTTTTTATATTTATTAATCCAAACCACACCCACAGTGTGAAACCACACCCTTTACAAAATCCAGTTATTGAATGGGGGGGGGGGGGGGGGAATGCCAAAAAAAAAACCCCATAAATTTATGGAGCTGTTCCAGCTTTTTTTAGGAATGAAGTCACCTTAACTTACTAATCTATATTAATATTTTTGCTAGCACATAAAAATAAAGATTGGTAAATTATCCAACTAATTATTTTTTTCCTCCAGATCTTAGGATATTAATAATATTCTTTTAGGATGTCGAATTACAAACAAATGTACTAGTGAATCCATCTGTGATGGTGTGTTTCCAATGTTCATTTATAGTAGGAGGACATGTACAGATGATAATAAGCAACACTTTATGCTAGAAAAATGATTTTCATCACAAGTGTACACACCAGTAAGCAAAAAAACTTGCTTATTTATGTTTGCAAGTAAAATATGTTATAAATGTTTGTAAATGGATGCTGTCTTATCCTAGTTAGTGTATCTCACTATTTAAAATAAAGAAAAAGAGAAATGATCTGGATTGGTGCTTTGAGATTCCAGCCATTCGGCATTGAATGCTTGCCTGCACCCCCAATTATTAGTATTATAATTTTTTTTCTTTGACTTGGTTCTTGCAGTTTCCTTTCTCTAACTTATGAACTATTCCATTTTCTCTAGCTCTTCGAATACACAATAAGCAGAAGCCTTGGGCCTGTTGTTTGTACCACTCCAAACATCTTCCTCAAAACAAAACGAAACAAAACCAATAAATAACAAAAATAAATTGACAATCCCAATTCTTCGAAACAACCCCACCCCCCACCCACCCACAGTATCCCCTACAAATTTGGCACCTTGGGTCTTGGTGGATGTCAGCACCAGAATCTTCAACAATGTCTGGATCTACATCGTCCACTTCATTGGCAGTCCCCTTGTGGCCACAGGTTCGTTCATCTTCACAGTGCGGTTTTGTAGGATTTCTAATGGTGGATTTCTGAAACTTTTTAGTTTTTCGAGTCCTTTTTCTGTTTTCGCTCATTGTCCAAACTTAACCACCTTTTAAAAATATAATTGTTCGCAGGTGAAGGGTAATATACTTGATGAGATTGATAGCAGTACAACAGCTAAATCTTTCTAAACATTGGTTTTTACTAGACCTAAGAGCATCTGGATAGTAGCCTACCCTGAATGTTCAGTGTGAATAAAATCGAGTGGACTTTAAATAGGAGGAGAAGGTGGGGTTTTTCACTGATTGTGCTAATTGATGATAATGGGGACAAAAGTTAAATATTGAATAAATATTCTAAGCAAATTAATTTTTATTTGGTGATAATGAAGTGAAACATTAAATCTTGAAAAAAATTTTTTTTATGGAGACCCAATATTTACTCACTCTCATAAGGTGCTAAAAATGTCCTGAACGCTTAAGCCGAGCAGTTAAATAAAATTATATCACAATCTATATGTAAAGAAATATGTTTGTCTGTCTGTCTAAAATGCTTAGAGTGTTAGAAAAATTAAAAAAAGTACATGGTGAATCGGAGAGTATATGCAATATAGCATTTTGATTGGTGTAGTAGGAAAGTTATCAATCACTTTTCTTGGAATTTTCTGAATTTATTTTAATAGAATTAATTAGAATTTAATGTAATTTTGACAGATATTTTGGGTCAAGGTTTAACTCACTAAACCCAATCAATCTCCAGTTGTTGTTTCGTTATTGTTCAGGGTGAGGGGCCTATGTCACCTAGAGTCCTGTTCTGTGGTTTTAATTTTTCCTCAGGTTATTTCCCTGGTTGAGTTGTACATAAGCCAATTTTTAGATACATAGATCAAAGGGCTTTGGAATACCTAAGGAACACCAGCACATATTCTCAGCCTCCGGCCAAGACTGTCTGCTGGGGGAAAATATCTTGTAAAGATTTAGAATGCATGGGGAACATAGATTAGACCTGATTTTCAATTAATACTTTATCACAACAGCAATTTGAGATTATCAGACTAGAGAGGTTTTCAGGCAATTTATGTTGCGTCTGTTTGATGACTCTTCCCACAGTTTTGGACAGATTAGAATGAAATCTAACAAACTATAAAGTTTAATCAAATTTGGCATGTTTAATAAATCTTTTTTTTTGGTGAGGTGGTACCCATTTGGGGATAAAAAAAAAATTCAAATTATCTAATAAATAATTCTAGAGAAATCATGGCTCATTGGTTAAGGAGAACTTCTAAGAAGCTGAAGATCTGTGCTACAATTCCCCCTGAAATTTTTTTCCCCTCCTTTTCCCTCTTCATTTCCCCCCTCTTTTCCTTCCCCACCTTCCATACTTCCTTCCCCTCCCCGGACCCACATTTTTACTTTCTTCTTTACTTCTTTATTCCCATTTTTCCTCCTACTTCCCCTCCCTACTTTCTCCTATTTTTCCTTCCTTCTTTTCATTCTTTCTCTACCAAAGAAATTTTAATGGGGAAAATGAATCCATCTCATTTTTATATCCAAAAAAGCCTTAAAAAACCAAGGCCCAATGGTTATAGACCGCAGCCATTGGGGTGGACCTTGCAATAGGGTACAACTGATTTATTGGGGTGGTTTTTAGTTCTATAGGTATGGTTATATAAATTGCTTGATGACATTTTGTCATCATTGAGCATTTTCTTTAATGTTTATCTCAAAAAGGTATCATTGTATTGCTAAAAAAAAAACAAAAAAAAAACAAAAAAAAACCAGCATTTTACCAATGCCAAAGCATTGTTCCAAGTTACTATGATAGAAATGGAAATAATATAATGCCCAGAATACATATATACATGTAGTTTGATCATTTAATTATGTTTAACAACACAATTCATAAACCACTAGCAGTATATACCCCGCGTTGCCTGGGCAAATGTAAGAGAAAAAATAGAAGCCATTCAAAAACCATTTATACACCTTTTACTTTGTACAAACAAAAGCAGCTCATAAGTATGCATGCAACATTCCCATTAATTTTTTAGAAAGGTCAGAATGTTTCGGAGGAATGATATAGTGCTTATAGATAGATTACCAACACTTTGAAATTTAATTGGGTTATAAGTTTTCATGTAATTAGTTTGCCTAGTAAATATAAATAAAGTTAGCATAAACAGAGGGGAAATATAGGGTAAAGGCAGGAATGAAAAATGGAGGAAAGGAAAAAGAAAGGATTTAAGAAAGAAAGAATTGAAGGACAAAAAGAAAAGAAGGAAGAGGAAAGAAAGGAAAAAAAAGGGAAAAAATGCCCAGAACCCAGAATTCCATGCTTTGTGATATATGCGTGAACTATTGGAGTACCCTTTTTATAGGTTTTTGTTGTTTTATCATTCCACAGAAGACTGTGAGCATTAATGACCAATTTTCAGGCTTACTTTGATGAAAAAAAATTTAATTTCCTTTCTTTCCTGCCAGGAGTTATGTTGTCCAAATAATTCAGGTTTAAACCATCCCTAGTGTGCGAAATGGAACCCTGAATTTTTTTCCTCTTAGTTCAACGGTATGGGTATTTTAGCTAACACATTTACATAAATACATATACATGCATTTACAAACTGAAATATGGTTTAAATATAAGAGGATAATAAAAATTGCAAAATGTTAAACACTAAATTTTTGGTTGCATATGACAATGAGACATATCCTTTAACCTAATTGTTTTTAGTTAGTAATCTAAAGTGTGTTTGAAGTTAAAGGCAGGTATCTTGTTCCACTGGAGGTAGCTAACATTGCTTATGCTCATTTTAATCAAAGAGTTATCCTTGAGATATGTTGCATTTGGATATCCACTATTTTTATCACAGAATGAGGTAAGGAAGAAGCCTAGGTACTTGCATGAATAACTGTAACTGAAGCAGGCAATTCAAGCAAAATTACCACAAGCTACAAATTTTAATAGCCCAGGTGGAACAAAATGAGAACTACCAGTACATGTGGGGGGGGGGGGAGGGGAGGGAGGTGGGGGGTGAAATAAAAATAACCATCCAAATTCACATATATTCCCATCATGAGTGATTAATCTGCTGTTATCAAGAAAATAATTTGCAACTTGGCCCATCTAATTTATTTATGTAAGGTTGGATCAATTGGTGATAGGAGCTTCATCTTTGGGGCACCTCTCATACATATGATAATAGCATGATACACCCTCTGCTCCTCGGCTGCCTCCTTCTCTAAGTTATCCAGTTGAGTGATGATCCTGCATGAGTGGGGAGAGGACAGGTAGGGGCTGACAAGGAGGAGTGAGGGAGGAAGGAGAAGGAAAAGGGAGGTAGGGAGGGGGAGAGAGGGAGAGGAAGGGGGAGAGAGAAATGAAGTGAAAGGGAGGAGATGGATGAAGAGGGAGGGGAAAAGTTGGAGGAGAGAGAATGGAGGGAAGGCTAAAGAGGGAGGGAAGAGAGGGAGGGAGGAGAACAGGGAGGGAGGGAGGGAGGGAGGTGAGAGTGGGAGGGAGGAGAGAGAAACAAGGAGGTTAGGAGGGAAGAGACAGGTGGAGGAAGGAGAGATAGAGAAGGGAGAGAGGGAGGGAGGAGAGAGAGGGAGGTAGAAGAGAAGGGAGGGAAAAGAGGGCGGGCAAAGGAACTTATCATACTAGCAATAAACCCCACCCACCCATTCTAAAAAAATTTTGTCGGTTGACCATGGGCTTCCTGGAGTTACTAACTTATTCAGTTTGCTTAATGTTTGGGGGGACTTGTGGGGCATTTCTAAAGTTAATATTATGAATAAACCTGCTGTCATTTGTCCTTTTGTAGTCATCTGGGTTATAATTCTTTACTGGCATACAAAAGAGAGGTGGGTGGGTAAGTTATTACCCTATTTCTAAGTAACTATGATGAATGCAGCTCTCAGAATTAAGTGTCCTTTGAACTTCTGTGTACTTTTTTTTTTAAACAAAACTTCCTCCAGAAAGCTCATCTGAATACAAGTACACAGTTAACTATGTAGTAACTGATGAATAGTGAAATTATTTTAATCTCACATGATACACAATTTAACACATGACCTGCAATCTGATCACATGATCCATTATCTGATTACATGATCCACATCTCATCACATGAACCACAATCTCATCACATGACCCACAATGTCATCACTGCCCTCACCTTGCTGGGCATTTCTTCTTCACAGAGATGTCCTTGTTCTGCACATCCAGTTCTTCTTGGATGACCAGAGATATCAGTTGCTTCTTCTTCACCTGTTGCTGATCTTACATCTACAAAAATAGTAACTAAACAACAAAAAAAAATACAACAATATCAAAATAAATAAACAAATAAAATTTTTTTTTGAAATCAACATTTAAAAATGGACTGAGAATATTTTCTTAATTTTTTCTACTTAACCTCAATGTAGCAGATCTTTCAGAATGGCAGTAGCTCAAAAGCTGCATGAGTTTCTGGTTGGCTTGAGTGTTCTTCTGTTCCAACTCGTTCTTCTTGATGGAGAGAGAAGACTGCAGCTTGACCACCTTTTGCTCAGTCTCCCTGATATTCTGCACCCATGTTGAGATGGAACTGCTGTTCCTTCAGGTCACTCCTCTTCTCATGTTACAGCTTGAGGAGAGAAAGATGGTGAAACAAGGCGATATATCTATGTCATGGTCAATAAGAGAGATGAGGACATGCCGCCCCCAGTATGCCTCACCTCACGGTTAGGAACAGGGTTCACGATGGGTTCATGACTCGCAACATCCTTAATATTGTTTAAAATGCATAACATTATATTGAAACCTTGGAACCAACAATATGTTGATAAATAAATATTTCGCACAAAGCCTTGCCTGAACAGGAAGAGGTTTACCAAAACGCAATGCACTCTTGTGGTTCTTCCTGAAAGCATCATCTAAGAAGCTAGACGAAAGAAAGTGAAAAAAATAAATTCTTTAAATTTCTGTCATTTGCAGTGTAGCCAAGCCCACCCCTTCTTGGCAATTTTGGGGCCTCTATACTCGTTGAGCAGGAAATCTGTGGACTGACGGGGTCTATGATGAGGGTTAGCAGTTGAATCACTAAATCATAATGGCATTCTCCATGCACAGGTCGTTGTAGGGCAGATAGTTGGCCTACCTTCTGAGACACTCATCAGCATTGGACAGATACAGCAAGTAGAATCGAGTGAGGAAAGTTCGGTTAATTTGAGAGAAGAAGAATCACAGAAAATCATTGATTACTCACATCTTGCGTGTTTGATGAGTTATTATTTGCTTGATATGCCATTAATATGTTTGACTAATTATTATTTGTGTTTAATTGATTATTTATGACAACTGTGTTTAATGTTCAAAAAAAAAATAACTGTAAATTTAATTTAAACACTTCTAGAAATTGAAGGCAAAGCAAGTTTTAGTAGCATTGAAATAAAATCCATCCGATCATACTTCTCTCTTCATCCCATGCATCATTTCACACCATGAAAGTGTCTTAGAATAAATGTTTAATACATTTTCCTACAATATTTTGAACTTTAGAAAAAATTTGATGAAACAGTTATATGCATTTTGACAGAAGTATGCAAAAATTTATTGCTATTTTACTTACTTAAGATAACATTTTATCAGTTCGTAATAATTAAGACTACACCAAAATTGGATAACAGCCGTGGAAAAGCGTACTAATGTAACACTTCAATATCTATTTATCTCAACCCAAGCCAGATAGTACCTGAACTTGATCTTGGCCTGCTGCATATGATCTGCCCCTGACAGAATCAGTGTGTACCAGAAGTTCTGGTCCAAGTTTCCTCTGTAGGCCATGAAAACAGACATGAGAAGCAAGTCACCACTGATAGTGGACATCTTGAGTTTTGGAGTGCAGAAATTCCCTAAATATATTGGGTATGTTGTTCTACAGATAAGCAAGTTTGCACTTGGTCGGTCAAGTTCTGAAATGGGTCGGTACGGTTAATATTCCTTGCCTATCGAGTTGAAAAAATGAGAATGAGCTGGTCTAGTTCTGAAAATTTTGTCGGTCCTGATGAGACACCCGGTTCGTCAATTTCAAACACTCAGCAGGTTCAGTTAAGACACCGGGTTGGTCAAGTTCAGAGGCTGGGTTGCTCCAAATTGGACATTGGTATGGGTTTGTTCAGATACTTGTTCGGTCTGGATATGACACTGGGTGGGTCTAGTCTAAACACTGAATCAGTCTAACTCAGAGAAGGATTTAGTCCAACACAGACATTTTACAACATGTTACAACATGCAAGCACTAAAAAGCACGCAACCACACACACATGACTAAATGCACGCAAGCACAGCAAGGTACGCACCATGTAGTGTTACATGTTCATGAAATATTTGAAATCAATTGATAGAAGCGAATTATCAAATGGTTAGGTACATTAAAAAAGGAAAGCGCGGAACACAACCAATTAGTGTTTCCAAATTAACGTGTTCACATCAATAGTTCTAAATCAAAGCATGAAATTAATGTATCTAAATTAGTGTTTCTAAATGAACATTTTAAATTAATGTTTCTAAATTAACGTTTTAAAATCTACGTTATATAATAAGCATTTCTTAATCAATGCTTCTTGATTGACTTCGTTTTCTTTTGCGTCGGGCCCCAGCGTAGATAGTCGCGATCCACAGTGATCCTTGGCTTGCGATATTCACCACATTTCATATGCTCCTCCACCGACTGGGGAGTCGCACAGATAACCATTTTCCTTTCCAGTGCTTGACCATGTTCATAGCTCGCAGTGTTTCCATGATGTCATCCTGCGTGAAGCCTGTGGCAGTGCTACTCATGGCACACACAACACAAATGCAGACCAGACATTAAATTAAACACTGCTTAAACATCATTAATGTGATCGGAGAGAGAATTTCATCAATGCAGTTATACAACACATATATTGGGGCATTATCTTTTGGTGCAGTTAATATTAATGTGCACTCGATACCAAGAGACGCAATTGAGGCATGAAGCTTGATGTTGTACCAGCCAAAGAACAAGACACAACACAAAACTCAATTGATAGCAATTATAGCAATCTCTAACTTCTTCTCTCTTCCTCAACAAGATAATATATTAATATAGCTATCCACATGTCCTGCTTGATCTTCACTACAAAATGAACACACCAGCACGAATCTTCTGACTAATCAAACTGTTCAATCAGCATACAAGGATATTCTCGTGGTATTGATGAAATAGTCAATTATAATATCAATTGTTAATCAAATATGCACCGACAGTATCAATGTCAAAGATTTAATAGAGGCCAAAAAATTACCATCACTCACCTCAGGTCTTTTAGAGATGGTGTTCTGATTGCCTTTTTTAGTGTCTCAAGCAGAACCCAAGACCAGTAGCGTAGGTAGCTCACCTTGCCCAAGTCAGACAGGGACTTTTCTGGAGAGCCCAAGTTTCCTTCTCTTTTGGAGAGCTCATAGCTGAACTCAATGAGAAACCTGCCATAGACTTTACGCTGATATGGAGGAAGAGTGAGGATGCAAGAAACATTGTTGTACTGTGCATTTTCCTTTTCCTGCAGGAAAAGTAAACAGATGAATGAATGAGTTGTGGAAGTCAAGGAATGAAATTGAAAAAAAAATAGATAAGGAAATACATATTTGATATTAACATACAAACGCATACACGAGTGATAATAATAGAAAGAGAAGAAACATTTTTTTTAGGGAAGTGTGAAATCGCTTCATAATTTTATGGCAAGACGTACTGTTATTTCTGGCTAATTGATATTTCATCCAGTGTTCTACTTAGAAAGAAATTCTGGCAAACTGGATGACAACCATTTGTCATTGCAACCACTTAACACATGCCCACAGAGAACGAAATTGAAAAAAAATGAGCAAATAGTTTTCAGCCAACCAAAATTTAATATAAAAATGTAAATAAATGTTTCATTTGTACAAAACAATGGTTGCCTATTTAATATATTCGATACATTCGCCAGAACAACGGAAATTACTGCCGTAAAACCCTATCAACATGGTTGTCACAAAATATATAGGCACATTTATAATGTCCTGTATCAGGGGCTCAGGCCATTTACCCTTTTAAAAACCTGATGTTGCATATTACATACTTTGGAGAAGTATCCTGCAATGTGACAACTTAAATTGAAAATTAAAAATTTTTTTTTTCATTGTTTGGATAAAATTGAATGACAGAATATTGTCTTCATTTTATCCTAACCTCAATTAAATTTTGTTCATTAGCAGTTCAAAAAGAAACAAAAATTAGATCTGTCCCAAGATACATTTGATACAGTAATAATGGATTCAATCCAAAGAATTTAGTTATAATTTTTATATTGTCCTGATTCAGGTTCTTCTTACTTTAATTTCAATTATGTTATATATTTTTTCTCTTTCTATTAATTTGTGGGCTTTTGACATATGTGGCCAGCACTTGCAAAAAGATTTTTGTGTGTGTAAGTTGATGTTATATTAGAAATTGTTGATTTCAGAGTTAACTGCCATATTGGTTTATTACAAGGGTTAGACTTACTATTCATTAAAAAAAAAAGTACATGTAATTTTGAGGGCCAAAAACATATTTTGCATTTTAATGAAAGGACCTGAGGATGGCATCATGAAGATCATTAAGGGTTCCATCTTTAAATGCAGCCATAAATTCTGCCAATACATGAAAACTGCTTCCTTAATTATGTACCCACATTCATCAAAAACAGGTGCTTCTTTGTCCACCCACCACCAACCTCCCCACACCCCACATTTTGCCACCACATCACAGTTATTTTAAATTGTCTATGTAAAACAACTACCTTAGTTTTCTGTAAAGTATTTAGTTTGAATTTACCTCCATGGTAGTGCCTCTAGCAACATAGAAAAACTGTAACATGTATTTAACAAACTGAATACTAAATTATTCATTTAAAAGGAAGGGAATCTTCCTTCAAATAAGAGATATGAGCACCACTCATGGAGATATGCAAAAAAGAGATTCATTCAAGCTGGTCCAAGGAGAATATCAAATTCACTCTACATTGTCATTACATGAAAAATGAAGAAGTACTATATAAACCTTAATGCATTCTTCATAGAATGAATATAGAACACAATATGTGCACATATATACACATATGTAATGTTGCAATAGAATAATGTGGATGTTTTTTTGTAAAACAATGGTATCAATGCCTACCAGTCTGTTGTTGATATACATTCATTCATGGCAAAGCTATCTTCCATTTTGAGTTGTTAATGTGAACAAAAAATGTAAGAAGGAATAATAATTATAATAATAATATTAATAATAATAATAATAGTAATAATAATAATAATAATAATAATAATAATAATAATAATAATAATAATAATAATAATAATAATAATAATAATAATAATAATAATAATAATAAAATAATAATAATAATAATAATAATAATAATAATAATAATAATAATAATAATAATAATAATAATAATAATAATAATAATAATAATAATAATAATAATAATAATAATAATAATAATAATAATAATAATAATAATAATAATAATAATAATAATAATAATAATAATAATAATAATAATAATAATAATAATAATAATAATAATAATAATAATAATAATAATAATAATAATAATAGTAATAATAGTAATAATCATTATCATAATAATAATAATAATTGTAGCAATAATAATAATAATAGATTTGGGGAATATCGGACAGTGTTTGCTGTGGAAAGCCTATTTGTCTAGTTTGTAATGACGGATTTGATGTTAGGATAATCTTTCCTTTCGTTGTAAGTGGAGATTTCTACCCTGTGTTGAACCTTGTGAGGGGTATAATGTACTGGAGATGTCTTCGGTTGTGTTGGTTGTGAAATGGCCATTTTTTTGTTTAAGCTTGGGGGATTTGTAATGTGTTGGTTGTTGGTGATGACCTGTACACACTGTCATAGTGGTGAATTCACTCCACATCACTTGTGTTGGCTGTGTGATAGGTATTCACATATCTCTTATAGAAAGTTGGTATTCTTTTATGCTGGGTTCCGTAAGGAATGTTATGGAATGGCATGTTGAGAATTGCAATTATAAATAGCTGTATCTCTCTTTTGAGAGACCCCTTCACAAGAAGCCACCTTATTGGAGACCACTTTATTCCAAGTCTAGGGACGTTCTAGGTGAACCCCTGGCCCATATTTAGGAGAGGGTGGGGAGAATACTAGAGCATATGTATGGGAGTAGGGGGTGATGGGAGTTACCAATTACCTAGTTTTCAATGTCCATGTTTAAAGGGTGGACATACCTGGGCTAATGCGTAATTAGGGCGGGGTTAGTGGGGAGGTTGGGGTGGGGCTGGTGGGGGGACAATCCTGTGCACCTGTTTAGTAGAAAGATATTCCTTGTCTCATGCATTGTGGGTAGGGGGGATACGGAGTTATAGGGTCAGGTTTTAGGAGTAGGGGAATATTACAGGGTCCATATATAGGTGGTGGTTGGGGAAATTCCAGGGGCCATGTGTTGGGAGGGGATGATATCACTCCCCACTCCCTAGTTAATCACCTGGTCTAATAGTATTAACTAAGGCTCCTCACTACTGTTTATTGTTAGTCAGTAGTAGGTTCACACACTGAGTCTCTTCCAAAAGTATCATAAACTGTCCAGATGGACTCTCTGTACCATGCAATCAAGATCTCACAATATTTGCGCGATAGGATATGCACTACGTAATATTACTTTGATAATTCTAGATGATAGCTGTTCAACAGAGACTAATTACTAAATGTTAGTTGAGTCTTTTATAGACTCTGGCTCTCTAGGCCAGCCGGGCACCACTGGGCCTCCTCAGGTGAGTTCTCATTCCGTTGTTCTTCTTTGTCTTTATTTCCCTCTTTGGTTTTAAACTATAACCATAATTTCTCCATTTACTACCTGTGGTTCCTTTGCCACCAACCACAGTCCCATCATTAACTTCCTTCTTATTCATTTCTTTACTCCCTGTGGTTCCTTGGCCACAAAACATGTTCCCATAATTAACTTCCTTCTTATTCATTTCTTTTCCATTACAATTAACTTCTTGATATACTTCTCTTTCATGTGTCTTCCTGTCCTGAGGCAGAGTCACTAGGAGGAGTTCTTGTTCAGGCTCCCATGGCTCCGATACTATAGCAATTGAAGCAATTTTTAAGTGACTTGTTCCCACTCCTAAGGTTGTTATTATTGTCATCTACTTACTTTTCCATTCATGTAGGTTGATTGTCAAGGTAACCCGGGATAAGGAGATGGGAATCAATTTGATCTTAATTATTACTCATTTCTTCACTATTTTGTGCATAGCTACATTAACAATAACCTGTAGAAAAAGAAGATATGGATGATAGATTTCAGATTTCCTGGAGAGGCAACTCTATCAATCAAAGAAACAATTTTTCTATCGTCCATCTTTCTTATTTCTACTAGCCATTCTTTATACAGCTATTGATTCAAACTTCATTATCATTCATATTGTTAGTATTGACTTCATAGCTACATGGAAAACGAGCACAGGTACACCCATAAACCAAAAACAAAAAAATTGAATTATTTACCAGCTAAATGTTGGCATATGCCAGATATACGCAAAGCTCATGATAGATAAACATTTCATTCTTGCACTTTGAGGCAGTAAGAATGCTTAAGCTACTCTTCACTTGTTTATACTTTTTTTTTCCTACTTAATTCTATTTGATTTAATTATCTATTAACTAGTTTATTTATTTTTTTTTAGGCAACGAAAGGTATATACACCTGTGATAGGTTGTGTGGGTAAGGTTCCAGAGCACTGCTTTACCCAGGGCACATAGTGCAGTTAAGCTGACACTCACTGAAGCTAGTATAGAAATTGTAGAGTTTGGTTGAAGAGCAAAATTTTGAGAGTTTTAGTCTCCCATAGTCAGAGCCTTTATCTTCCGTTATTCTTGTCATTAATAGTTAGAATACTAAAATGTCGTATTTTAGATAGTCTAGAACATGTATGATGGCACACTGGCATTCAATGAAGAATTTCACAATTTGTTTGATTTTTTTTAAGATGGTGTATATTGCAAAAGTTGTGAAAGTCAACACCGTAGTAATCTTCCTTGGTATTAATCACTTAAAGAAGCGAATAACCAAGGATATTTACCAAGTTATAGTAGTGTAAAATGTTCAGAATAATTGTAATTGACATAACTAGTAAGTATATCCCATATAGATGAATTAGAAGCTGGACAAACGTCTATTTTTTATTTTTGAAAGTTACCTTTTCTTGATCTTCTGATCTTCTTGAGTCTTACAAGTATGCTTTCCAGGGTTCTTACATGTCATTTCTACTGGATAATGTTTGTGAAAGCCATCAGTTAGATATAATAGTTAGATATATGGAGTTTTAATTTCTATTGATGAAATGAACTCTACGCTGCCACCTCTACATAGAGAGTTGTAATAGCATTCCCTGATTTCATGCCCATTCCATGGCTACAACATTGATTACATTTTCTCTCTTAAATGTAGCTTTAAAATTATTATGGATGGCTGCAGAAATACAATGGTAAATATCAATTCGTATATAAGATAATCTAACATATGTTTTTTAACATGTCAGTTTTAAGAAGTCACCATTTCTAACATGAGCAAGTTCACTGGTTGGTTTCAGAGGTACAGTGATTGAGGACCATGGAGGTTGAGGTGATAGCTACAAGATCATGGAGGCTGAGGTGGATGTAAACATGGAAGGTGGATTCCTTCTGAATGCCATCCTTGTCTCTCATCTTGAACGTCACAGTTTTGATGGAGTCACAAATCTTCACTTCCAGGGTGATGGTCATCCCAGTCCCAGTCTTCACAAAGAATTGCATTCTTCTACTCAGGAGCTATGATGTTGAATTTCACAGATATGATGGAGTGAGAAACATCCACTTTTAGGATATGGATCTTTCCAGTCAGAGTTTTGATGAAAATCTGCATTGCTCAACAGACTTAGAAGTCTTGTAGCCTTAGTTTACGAAAATTCCCGTTGAGAACCGAGTAGCTGAGACAGTGGGAGATTAACTCTTCGCTTGTCCTTAGCCAAGTAACTCGCAGGAATGATCCTCCCTGGCTGGATGATCCCTACTAGTTTTGGCGCTGACTGCGCAAGTCTCATATGCATGCGCCCAGTCGAATTTAGCGGTAGATTCGAAAATTTCGGTCAGGTAAGGAAATGTTAAACATTTTCCCTTGTATATTAAAGTATATTCACTATTTCAGGGAAATACTTGTGATATTAGCTAGTAATTAGAAATGGTACCTAAATAAAAAGTTGTGAAGAGGGCAGTACCATTGAAATAAAACTTTCTTTGCTGCGTGAGATGGTATTTAATGTCATAATGCAGAAGCCAGCCTCATACACGCTCTAGCTGCAGATGGAGGTGTTTACTTAAATGAGCAACAAAGGGTTCTATATATATTCAGACCTATAAATAGGTAAAAGAAAACTTTTCATTGAATTAGGAGGCATAAATCCCCAACCTTCTATCAACTCCCCCTCCTAATCTTTACCCCATATAAATATTAAGCATGGTATCTAAAAATATATTTATGTGGTTCCTTATTACGTGTAACTACTATTCAAATTTCCTTTAAATTACAGGATACACATTATGGTGAGGAGCTAGTACACATTTACCTGCAAAGTCTGAAATTATATCTAAAAAATATTCTCTGAATAATGGAAGTCCTAATTTTGATAGTGAATTCCTTCAGATACTGCTTTTCAGCTCTTATTTAAAACAGGTGTTGTGTCACTGATCCCCTCTATCAGTCTGTCAGAAATTCATTGAGATTCTGTACCTTTTTTATCCATGTTTAGTAAACTTCATTGTTATTTGTGTACTTCTTGAATCTTCTATTGCAGGAATTTCACATTATGGCTTCTTAGAGAAACAGCACGACTTAATTTATAAAATCCTACCTACAGCATTTATTAAATAAAATAAACAAATGCAGAGAAATAGATAATACTCTTTATTCCTAGTCTCAGTGTGAGCCAAAATTCTGCAACCTGATACATAAGACTTAAAATTAATAAAAACATTCTTATCTTCCTTCCTTCCTTCTTTCCTTCCTTCCTTCTTTCTTTCCTTCCTTCCTTCCTTCCTTCCTTCCTTCCTTCCTTCCTTCCTTCCTTCCTTCCTTCCTTCCTTCCTTCCTTCCTTCCTTCCTTCCTTCCTTCCTTCCTTCCTTCCTTCCTTCCTTCCTTCCTTCCTTCCTTCCTTCCTTCCTTCCTTCCTTCCTTCCTTCCTTCCTTCCTTCCTTCCTTCCTTCCTTCCTTCCTTCCTTCCTTCCTTCCTTCCTTCCTTCCTTCCTTCCTTCCTTCCTTCCTTCCTTCCTTCCTTCCTTCCTTCCTTCCTTCCTTCCTTCCTTCCTTCTATCTTTCCTTCCTTCCTTCCTTCCTTCCTTCCTTCCTTCCCTCCTTCTATCTTTCCTTCCTTCCTTCCTTCCTTCCTTCCTTCCTTCCTTCCTTCCTTCCTTCCTTCCTTCCTTCCTTCCTTCCTTCCTTCCTTCCTTCCTTCCTTCCTTCCTTCCTTCCTTCCTTCCTTCCTTCCTTCCTTCCTTCCTTCCTTCCTTCCTTCCTTCCTTCCTTCCTTCCTTCCTTCCTTCCTTCCTTCCTTCCTTCCTTCCTTCCTTCTTTCCTTCCTTCCTTCCTTCCTTCCTTCCTTCCTTCCTTCCTTCCTTCCTTCCTTCCTTCCTTCCTTCCTTCCTTCCTTCCTTCCTTCCTTCCTTCCTTCCTTCCTTCCTTCCTTCCTTCCTTCCTTCCTTCCTTCCTTCCTTCCTTCCTTCCTTCCTTCCTTCCCTCCTTCTATCTTTCCTTCTTTCCTTCCTTCCTTCCATCCTTCCTTCCCTCCTTCTATCTTTCCTTCTTTCCTTCCTTCCTTCCTTCCTCCCTCCCTCCCTCCCTCCTTCCTTCCTTCCTTCCTTCCTTCCTTCCTTCCTTCCTTCCTTCCTTCCTTCCTTCCTTCCTTCCTTCCTTCCTTCCTTCCTTCCTTCCTTCCTTCCTTCCTTCCTTCCTTCCTTCCTTCCTTCCTTCCTTCCTTCCTTCCTTCCTTCCTTCCTTCCTTCCTTCCTTCTTTCCTTCCTTCCCTCCTTCTATCTTTCCTTCTTTCCTTCCTTCCTTCCATCCTTCCTTCCCTCCTTCTATCTTTCCTTTCTTCCTACCTTCTTTCCTTCCTTCCTTCCTATCTTCCTTCCTTCCTTCCTTCCTTCCTTCTATCCTTCTTTCTTTCATTTCTTCCCACCTTTCTTCCTTCTTTCCTTCCTACTTTCCTTCCTTCCCTCCTTCTTTCCTTCCTTCTTTCCTTCTTTCCTTCCTTCATTCCTTCCTTCCTCTCTGGACACTTCAAGATGGACTACTCTGTGGTAGAACAAATACAAATCTAAATTAATCAAGTTAAACAAACAGATACATGTACACAAACACACACACATTCACACACAAACACACACAAAGAACTCCAAAAAGTCTTAGAAAACTAATTTTGATACAGAAATGCGAGAAAAATCTTATTACTAATGTGCCCAAGGTAACCCTGGCACATTAAACTTAGTTCCATTGAATTAACACCCATGTTAATCCATTGGAACCACTTCTACAAGTCATAGTGTTCATTTTAACAGTTCAATCAATCTTGTGGCTCATTCAGATGCTCATGGAAACATAATCTAACAGAATTCCAACAAGATGGAAGATTTTGGAATAAAAACATGCAAAATTGTAACACTGTTTTGCCTTCAAAAGCCAATCAAAGGACAAATCAGGTTAAAATTTGACATGTAATTTCCAAGAAGCCATGGGAGCATTGTTAAGCATGTATAGGTGTGGTAATGGTTGTGATTTGATCATGACCACATTCCTAGAAAATTATTATACGCAGCCAAAAATTAATTTTTATTTGAATTATAATGAAATTGAACATATGGACTTCAATTAAATTCAATTAAATGTTGTTATTCTTGTGGTTATTTCCAAAAAGTTACATTTGTTACAAACTTTCAATCCTCTCATGTAGTGAAACTTTATTTTGGGGAGAACACTTTGAATCTAATCCATGAATGTACTTCTCTTGATTTGTTTTCTTTTTTCTGTGCGCATTTTTTTTTTTGTTGGCCTAATCATGCCTCAAACAAATTTTGGCGAGGCTAATGGGTTGAAGCATGCTCTACATCATTTCTGTAATAAAGGACTCTCATCCAGGGTGCAAGTGAACAAGAACCGGTGATTAGCTAAAAGATATTAAAATATAGGTTTCCTAAATAGTGGCATTTTAATAATTAATGATTCTATGAAGGTCAACTTCAGTAACGGTGATATTATACACACCCGAAACAACGTGCACACAGAGTGATGCATGCACCAAAACACACCCACCAACGTGCGCACACCTACATGCGCATCCCAATAAGCATGCACCAACAATCATGCACCAACACTCATCAACATGCACGCACCAACACGCACCAACCAACAGGCACCAATGAAATTACACACACCGACATGCATGCATTCAACAACATGTACCCATGCAACAACATGCAGGCAAATACACACATTCACTAACAATGAACGCTCTAACACACATTCTAAAACATGTACAAATCAACTAGTGCACACTGACATGCACTAGTCTACATGCAAGAACACACAAAAACCAACATGCCCCCAAACACATTCCGATATGCATGCACCAATATGCATGCACAAACATGCACACACCAATTAGTTGAATTTTGTGGTAACTTTCTGCATATAATTGACAACCACTTCAAAATCAAAACAATTTTGGGTAAACATGAACCCAGATACTTTTCCAGCATAGTATTTTGGTAAAGGTTCTCTCAACAAAAGTGTCTAATAGGTGATATCCAGCTTACCTGCTAAGATTGGCATGATATAGCAATAACATGCCGGTTAACATGAGTAAAAATTGTTGTTTTTCTTTTCTTTTTGATTTACTTATTCTCCATTTATTTCTAGTCCCTCCTTATTCATTTTACAACCAGGTAGGCTTATGATTTACTTGATCCTATTTTTTATTGTAGGAATTGGTTTTATTTCCGGAGATACGCAAGATAAGGGACACATCGTCATATAATAGGAAGCAACCATGGAAACCACCTGGAATTATAGCTACAAATTTGGGCTATAGCTGTGATATTAGACCTTTTTATTTCCTAAGAATTTCCTCTTTTCCATTTTTAGTATGGTTCATTGCAATTTAGGATCTGAATTACTAAACTGCACTGACATTATGATGTTTTCAGCATAATGTGCTACATGATAATCCTTGTTAACAACGATATTAAGGTGTTATGCTTATTAATACCATATACTACACATACTGAAAGCTATTGTATTACAAGGAGCTCTTTTACACATTTTTTCTCCAATGGATTCTGACAAAATCAGAGCACTTCTTAAAAAAGTGAGTTAATTTTGTTCCCTCTTATCTCTAATGTTGCATTTTGTTATCCATTTTATTCAGAAATATTGCAATTAAATGAAGAAAATTATTTTATACATATATATATATATACTGGTGTGTATATATATATGTTTATATGCATAGATATACATATACATATAAAATAATAATTGTGATTCTCAGACCCTGTGCATGGCTTTTACTCTAACAATTTCAGAGTAGATAACATTGCTGGAGCTCTCATGCACTGTTGGCACGAAAATAAGGTGTATGGAATAAATAAATTCTACCTATTAGTAATATCTGGACATCTCCACATGACCAGCCTATGAAAATTAAGAATAAATGCCAGGCTACAGAAGATATTTCGCTTCTCTCATTTACTTACTCTAATCACTTTGGTAACTGATATAATCTGTACCTAATTTTAAAACAATCTTAAAGATTCTTTGTACTGAAAGCAGTTTTGTAACTGAGGTTTTATAATGCGATATAAGCTGAATAGCCAAATTGGTGGGCCTACATGGGGTAATTATTCCCTTCCAGATATGCAAAATCAAATTAAGCAGCTGCATACTAAAAAAATTAGATGGTTTAAAAAGAATTTTTAGCTCTGACCTGGGATCAAAAACATCAATTATCATTTTGCCTTTCTCCATTCCATGTTGGGAACATGAACATTAAGATCAGTCCTAGGCCAGTTTATGTTTCCTGCCTGCCTAAGAAATGCATTTGATTTGTAATCTAATATCATTAATGCAGGTGTACAAAGAGACTTTAGATCCTTTTCTGTTAGGATGTGATCCTATACATGACCAACTCATGTACCTTGATGCTGATCTCAGTGAGAATCTTTATAATGGGTATGGGTCAGGTTCAAAATCTGTGCAGCTGCATCTAAATTGCGGAGGACTTTGTTTCACCAGAAGTGAGTTCAGTAGTGGCACTATTACGAGATAGTTTTTATGGAAAACCTTGAATTATTTCACTCTTTGGGTAATGCAATAGTTCCAGCAACGAATATGTGAGGATCAAAAATGTAATGAGGGTAAACTTGTGAAAGTAAAAACACACTTGAGTACCACTGTTTCGTGAATATATGATCTTTGTTTGTGGCAATGAATTATATTTCTTCATGTGAAGGAATGCTTAAAGATGACAGAGCAATTCAGAAACTTCTCTAAACAGCATGCCAACCATGAGGACAAACTTTAAGTAAGGATTTAATATTTTATCACGATCACCTATCATGGATATAGTTCGTAGGAAAAGAATTTGCCCATGCACACACCAGCTATCTATTGACCTTCAAGTTGATGAGTTGAAGTTTTCCATGTTTTACGATCCTATTTTAAGGTGAAGAGCATGGTCTACCAATCCATCAAAGAAATCGTTGGTACTCTCAACTCTTCTACAAGATATCATCTATTAGACACTTTTGTTAAGACCCTTTACCTAATACTATGCTGGAAAAAAATCTGGGTTCATGTCTACCCAAAATTGTTTTAAATTTGAAGTGGTTGTCAAATATATGCAGAAATTTACCACAAAATTCAACTAATTGGTGTGTGCGTGTTTCTGCATGCACGTTGGTGCATGCATATTGGTATGTGCTTTGGTGCATGTTGGTTTTTGTGTGTTCTTGCATGTAGCTGTGTGCACGTCAGTATGTGCTTGTTGATTTGTACATGTTGCAGCATGTGCATTGGAGCATTCATTGTTAGTAAATGTTTGTATGTGCCTGCATGTTGTTGCATGGGTACATATTGGTGTATGCATGCATGTTGGTGGGTGCAGTTTCTTTAGTGCATGTGGTTTGGTGCATGTTGGTGCATATTGATGAGTGTTGATGGGTGATTATTAGTGAGTGATTGTTGGTGCATGCTTATTGTGATGCGCACGTTGGTTTGTGCACGTTTTTGCATGTGTGTTGGTGCGTGCATCACTGTGTGTGCATGTTGTTTCGGGCATGTTGATGAATGAGTATCGCAGTGTGGTGGTTTTTCCTGTCTGTTGGTGCATACGTGTTGATGCATGGGTGTTACCATGCACATATGTGTGAGTGAGTTTTTACATGTTTGTGAGTGCATGTGTGTTTTTTGTATGCATAGAAGTTTAATTCTGCTTGCTGTTCGGGGTGTGTGTATGTGTTTGAATGCATTTTAATGCGTGTTGGTGTCAATTACTGCATGTATGTTGTTACAACTATTCCTGTTGGTGCATGCGTGCATGATATTACATATGTATCGGCACTTATGTGCATTTTTTACATATCAGTTAGTATATTTATGAATTTTGGTGCTTGCGTGTTAGTGCGCGTGTTTTAGTGTATTCCTTCATGTTGAATCTTGTTTGTTGTTGCTGGAGTATGGGTGTGACCTGTGTTCTAGTAGTTTTGTGTGCGTTGTTCCTTGCATTCTGCTTCGTGTGTGCACGTTCATGTCATGCATGATGGGACATTCACTTAAACTTTTTTTAAAACTTTTTTTTTTAATATAAAATTAGGACTCAAAATTACATTAAAAAAATTCAGAACATTTAACTGCATTCTTTGTGGCTTCACCTTATCTTCATCTATTTGGATGACAAAGAATTGCAAAGTTCTCCCCAACTAAACTTATTTTTCAGGCCGACCTCATTTTTCAATGCATAGTTACCATTATTAAATAGTTAGAAACTAAGTCTCAACATGATTTTCCACCCAGACTATATATAAATCTTCTTGAAAATCCAAAAAAAAACCAGTCTCTTTCTTTGTAAGATATTATTTTAGAATAGAAACAGTAGCCTCAACTTATGGTCACAACTTCTTGATATGCATGTTGCAATAATCACCGAACAGATGGTATTGTAAAACAATTTTTTTTCTATTAAATTTCTCCCAATCAAGCACAATACATTAAACTGGCAAGTAGAATTGATGGTCGTCTTGTTTAGAGCATGAACTCTGTTCATCATTTTACTGCTGAGGTGTGGCAATAGTAAATATGACACCATACAGAAGTTGACCTTCATAGATTCATTAATTATTAAAATGCCACTATTTAGGAAACCTATATTTTAATATCTTTTAGCTAATCACCGGTTCTTGTTCACTTGCACCCTGGATGAGAGTCCTTTATTACAGAAATGATGTAGAGCATGCTTCAACCCATTAGCCTCGCCAAAAGTTGTTTAAGGCATGATTAAGCCAACAAAAAAAAATAATGCGCACAGAAAAAAGAAAACAAATCAAGAGAAGTACACTTCATGGATTAGATTCAAAGTGTTCTCCCCAAAATAAAGTTTCACTACATGAGAGGATTGAAAGTTTGTAACAAATGTAACTTTTTGGAAATAACCACAAGAATAACAACATTTAATTGAATTTAATTGAAGTCCATATGTTCAATTTCATTATAATTCAAATAAAAATTAATTTTTGGCTGCCTATAATAATTTTCTAGGAATGTGGTCATGATCAAATCACAACCATTACCACACCTATACATGCTTAACAATGCTCCCATGGCTTCTTGGAAATTACATGTCAAATTTTAACCTGATTTGTCCTTTGATTGGCTTTTGAGAGCAAAACAGTGATAAAATTTTGCATGTTTTTATTCCAAAATCTTCCATCTTGTTGGAATTCTGTTAGATTATATTTCCATGAGCATCTGAATGAGCCACAAGATTGATTGAACTGTTAAAATGAACACTATGACTTGTAGAAGTGGTTCCAATGGATTAACATGGGTGTTAATTCAATGGAACTAAGTTTAATGTGCCAGGGTTACCTTGGGCACATTAGAAATAAGATTTTTCTCGCATTTCTGTATCAAAAATAGTTTTCTAAGACTTTTTGGAGTTCTTTGTGTGTGTTTGTGTGTGAATGTGTGTGTGTTTGTGTACGTGTGTGTGTTTGTTTAACTTGATTAATTTAGATTTGTATTTGTTCTACCACAGAGTAGTCCATCTTGAAGTGTCCAGAGAAGAAGGAAGGAATGAAGGAAGGAAAGAAGGAAAGAAAGAAGGAAAGAAGGAGGGAAGGAAGGAACGTAGGAAGGAAAGAAGGAAAGAAGGAAGGAAAGAAGGAGGGAAGGAAGGAACGTAGGAAGGAAAGAAGGAAGAAAGACGTGAAGAAATGAAAGAAAGAAGGATAGAAAGAAGGAAGGAAGGAAGGAAGATAGGAAGGAAGGAAGGAAAGAAGGTAGGAAGAAAGGAAAGAAAGAAGGATAGAAGGAAGGAAGGAAGGAAGGAAGGAAGGAAGGAAGGAAGGAAGGAAGGAAGGAAGGAAGGAAGGAAGGAAGGAAGGAAGGAAGGAAGGAAGGAAGGAAGGAAGGAAGGAAGGAAGGAAGGAAGGAAGGAAGGAAGGAAGGAAGGAAGGAAGGAAGGAAGGAAGGAAGGAAGGAAGGAAGGAAGGAAGGGAAGGAAGGAAGGAAGGAAGGAAGGAAGGAAGGAAGGAAGGAAGGAAGGAAGGAAGGAAGGAAGGAAGGAAGGAAGGAAGGAAGGAAGGAAGGAAGGAAGGAAGGAAGGAAGGAAGGAAGGAAGGAAGGAAGGAAGGAAGGAAGGAAGGAAGGAAGGAAGGAAGGAAGGAAGGAAGGAAGGAAGGAAGGAAGGAAGGAAAGAATTAATGAAAGAAGGAAGGAAGAAAAGAAGGTAGGAAGGAAGGAAGGAAGGAAGGTAGGAAGAAAGGAAAGAAGGAAGGATAGAAGGAAGGAAGGAAGGTAGGAAGGAAGGAAGGAATGTAGGAAGGAAGGAAGGAAGGAAGGAAAGAAGGAAGGAAGGAAGGAAGGAAGGAAGGAAGGAAGGAAGGAAGGAAGGAGGGAGGGAGGGAGGGAATCAATAGCTGTATAAAGAATGGCTAGTAGAAATAAGAAAGATGGACGATAGAAAAATTGTTTCTTTGATTGATAGAGTTGGCTCTCCAGGAAACCTGAAATCTATCATGCATATCTTCTATTTCTACAGGTTATTGTTTATGTAGCTATGCACAAAATAGTGAAGAAATGAATAATAATTAAGATCAAATTGATTCCCATCTCCTTATCCCGGGTTACCTTGACAATCAACCTACATGAATGGAAAAGTAAGTAGATGACAATAATAACAACCTTAGAAGTGGGAACAAGTCACTTAAAAATTGCTTCAATTGCTATAGTATCGGAGCCATGGGAGCCTGAACAAGAACTCCTCCTAGTGACTCTGCCTCAGGACAGGAAGACACATGAAAGAGAAGTATATCAAGAAGTTAATTGTAATGGAAAAGAAATGAATAAGAAGGAAGTTAATTATGGAAACATGGTTTGTGGCCAAGGAACCACAGGGAGTAAAGAAATGAATAAGAAGGAAGTTAATGATGGGACTGTGGTTGGTGGCAAAGGAACCACAGGTAGTAAATGGAGAAATTATGGTTATAGTTTAAAACCAAAGAGGGAAATAAAGACAAAGAAGAACAACGGAATGAGAACTCACCTGAGGAGGCCCAGTGGTGCCCGGCTGGCCTAGAGAGCCAGAGTCTATAAATGACTCAACTAACATTTAGTAATTAGTCTCTGTTGAACAGCTATCATCTAGAATTATCAAAGTAATATTACGTAGTGCATATCCTATCGCGCAAATATTGTGAGATCTTGATTGCATGGTACAGAGAGTCCATCTGGACAGTTTATGATACTTTTGGAAGAGACTCAGTGTGTGAACCTACTACTGACTAACAATAAACAGTAGTGAGGAGCCTTAGTTAATACTATTAGACCAGGTGATTAACTAGGGAGCGGGGAGTGCTATCATCCCCTCCCAACACAAGGCCCCTGGAATTTCCCCAACCACCACCTATATATGGACCCTGTAATATTCCCCTACTCCTAAAACCTGACCCTATAACTCCGTATCCCCCCTACCCACAATGCATGAGACAAGGAATATCTTTTTACTAAACAGGTGCACAGGATCGTCCCCCCACCAGCCCCACCCCAACCTCCCCACTACCCCCGCCCTAATTACGCATTAGCCCAGGTATGTCCACCCTTTAAACATGGACATTGACAACTAGGTAATTGGTAACTCCCATCATCCCCTACTCCCATACATATGCTCTAGTATTCTCCCCACCCTCTCCTAAATATGGGCCAGGGGTTCACCTAGAACGTCCCTAGACTTGGAATAAAGTGGTCTCCAATAAGGTGGCTTCTTGCGAAGGGGTCTCTCAAAAGAGAGATACAGCTATTTATAATTGCAATTCTCAACATGCCATTCCATAACATTCCTTACGGAACCCAGCATAAAAGAATACCAACTTTCTATAAGAGATATGTGAATACCTATCAAACAGCCAACACAAGTGATGTGGAGTGAATTCACCACTATGCCAGTGTGTACAGGTCATCACCAACAACCAACACATTACAAATCCCCCAAGCTTAAACAAAAAAATGGCCATTTCACAACCAACACAACCGAAGCCATCTCCAGTACATTATACCCCTCACAAGGTTCAACACAGAGTAGAAATCTCCACTTACAACGAAAGGAAAGATTATCCTAACATCAAATCCGTCATTACAAACTAGACAAATAGGCTTTCCACAGCAAACACTGTCAGATATTCCCCAAATCTATTATTATTATTATTGCTACAATTATTATTATTATTATTATAATGATTATTACTATTATTACTATTATTATTATTATTATTATTATTATTATTATTATTATTATTATTATTATTATTATTATTATTATTATTATTATTATTATTATTATTATTATTATTATTATTATTATTATTATTATTATTATTATTATTATTATTATTATTATTATTATTATTATTATTATTATTATTTTTATTATTATTATTATTATTATTATTATTATTATTATTATTATTATTATTATTATTATTATTATTATTATTATTATTACTATTATTATTATTATTATTATTATTATTATTACTATTATTATTATTATTAATATTATTATTATAATTATTATTCCTTCTTACATTTTTTGTTCACATTAACAACTCAAAATGGAAGATAGCTTTGCCATGAATGAATGTATATCAACAACAGACTGGTAGGCATTGATACCATTGTTTTACAAAAAAACATCCACATTATTCTATTGCAACATTACATATGTGTATATATGTGCACATATTGTGTTCTATATTCATTCTATGAAGAATGCATTAAGGTTTATATAGTACTTCTTCATTTTTCATGTAATGACAATGTAGAGTGAATTTGATATTCTCCTTGGACCAGCTTGAATGAATCTCTTTTTTGCATATCTCCATGAGTGGTGCTCATATCTCTTATTTGAAGGAAGATTCCCTTCCTTTTAAATGAATAATTTAGTATTCAGTTTGTTAAATACATATTACAGGTTTTCTATGTTGCTAGAGGCACTACCATGGAGGTAAATTCAAACTAAATACTTTACAGAAAACTAAGGTAGTAGTTTTACATAGACAATTTGAAATAACTGTGATGTGGTGGCAAAATGTGGGGTGTGGGGAGGTTGGTGGTGGGTGGACAAAGAAGCACCTGTTTTTGATGAATGTGGGTATATAATTAAGGAAGCAGTTTTCATGTATTGGCAGAATTTATGGCTGCATTTAAAGATGGAACCCTTAATGATCTTCATGATGCCATCCTCAGGTCCTTTCATTAAAATGCAAAATATGTTTTTGGCCCTCAAAATTACATGTACTTTTTTTTTTAATGAATAGTAAGTCTAACCCTTGTAATACACCAATATGGCAGTTAACTCTGAAATCAACAATTTCTAATAAAACATCAATTTACACACACAAAAATCTTTTTGCAAGTGCTGGCCACGTATGTCAAAAGCCCACAAATTAATAGAAAGAGAAAAAATATATAACATAATTGAAATTAAAGTAAGGAGAACCTGAATCAGGACAATATAAAAATTATAACTAAATTCTTTGGATTGAATCCATTATAACTGTATCAAATGTATCTTGGGACAGATCTAATTTTTGTTTCTTTTTGAACTGCTAATGAACAAAATTTAATTGAGGTTAGGATAAAATGAAGACAATATTCTGTCATTTAATTTTATCCAAACAATGAAAAAAAAAATTTTTAATTTTCAATTTAAGTTGTCAACAATGATTTTTAAAACTTTTTAACAACAAGAATTTTTTATATTCTATGTGAATTAAATGAACAAGAATGCATATTTTATAGCAGTGAAATTTGAGGCAAATTTGGCCTTGTTAATTTTTTGAGACACCACCCGTCCACCCTCCTGCCCCACCCTCCACCCCCCCCCCCCCCCCCCCCAACCCTTAGAAATTATTCTGGAATGGATTATAATTAAAGTAAAGCACTGCTGGTGTGGCCTGTAGCTGCCCCATGTGGTAAAGGGTCTTTGTGGATTGTGAGGCCGTAGCAAAATATTAACACTTCAATTAGCTGACCCAAAAAATGGAGTCACTAGGTGATTGTTCTTCATCTTTACCCTGTGTCTCACTAGAACCTGCTTTGAATACGTACTACTTTGTCAAGCGATCAGATGATTCCTGGTACGTGGGGGAAGTTATCCAGAAGAGGTAGGTGGAGTTCGATAATGAGAAGAAAAAGGAATTTTTCATCCACTATAAAGACTGTAAGAAAAAGTTGATGTGTTCTTTGATGATGTGTCCCTTATCTTGCATGTCTCTGGAAATAAAACCAACTTCTACAATAAAAATAGGATCAAGTAAATCATAAGCCTCCCTGGTTGTAAAATGAATAAGGAAGGACTAGAAATAAATGGGGAATTAAGTAAATGAAAAGATAAGAAAAAAAAAACTTTTACTCATGTTAACCTGGCATGTTATTGCTATTCATGCCAATCTGAGCAGGTAAGCTGGATATCACCTATTAGACACTTTTGTCGAGAGACCCTTTACCAAAATACTATGCTGGAAAAGAATCTGGGTTCATGTTTACCCAAAATTGTTTTGATATTGTAGTGGTTGTCAATTACATGTAGAAAATTTACCACAAAATTCAACTAATTGGTGTGTGCATGTTTGTGCATGCATGTTGGTGCATGCATATCGGTATGTGTTTGGGTGCATGTTGGTTTTTGTGTTTTCGTTCATGTAGATGTGTGCATGTCAGTGTGTGCTTGTTGATTCGTACATGTTGTAGCATGTGTGTTGGGGCATTCATTGTTTGTGAATGTGTGTATGTGCCTGCATGTTGTTGCGTGAGTACATGTTGGTGAATGCATGCATGTTGATGTGAGCAATTTCGTTGGTTCATGTGGTTGGTGCGTGTTGGTGCGTGCATGTTGATGAGTGTTGTTGCGTGATTTTTGGTGAGTTATTGTTGGTGCATGCTTATTGTGATGCGCATGTTGGTGTGTGTGCGTTGGTGCGTGTGTGTTGGTGCATGCATCACTGTGTGTGCATGTTGTTTCCGGTGTGTTGATGAATGAGTGTTGCAGTGTGGTGGTTTTTCCTGTCTGTTGGTACATACATGTTGATGCATGTGTTTTACCATGTGTATGTATGTGAGCGAGTTTTTGCACGTTTATGAGTGCATGTGTGTTGCATATGCATAGACGTTGACTGTGCTTGCTGTTCGGTGTGTGTATGCGTGTCTTTGAATGCATTTTAATGCGTGTTGGTGCCAGTTACCGCATGTATGTTGTTACAAATATTCTTGTTGTTGCATGCATGCATGATATTACATGTGTATCGACACTTATGTGCATTTTTGTACATCTCAGTTAGTATATGCATGAATTTTGGTGCTTGCTTTTTAGTGCATGTGTTTTAGTGCATTCCTTCGTGTTGAAGCTTGTTTGTTGTTGCTGGAATGTGGGTGTGACCTGTGTGCATGTAGTTTTGTGTGCGTTGTTCCTTGCATTCTGGTTCGTGTGTGTACGTTCATGTCGTGCATGATGGACATGCATGAGTGGGTGTTGATTAATGTGTTTTGCTGTGTGAGCTTGTGTTTGTGCATGTATGTTGTAGCGTGCATGTTGGTATGAAGATGCTGGAGCAAACATGGGTATTGGTAGTTTAGTGTTGGTATGCACGTTTCTTGTAGGTGCAAGCTTGTTGGTGTATGCGTACGTGTTAGTGTGTTTGTGTTAGAGCGCTAGTGTGGTTGCATGTTCATTTATCAGAGGGTGCCTGCATTTTAGTTTGGGATTGTGGGTGAGTGCTTATTGGTGCGTGCATGTTGTGTTGTGCATGATTATTGGTGCCTGCTGTTTTTGCTAGTGCATATGTTGGTGCTTGCATTTTATTGCTTGCATGTTGATGTGGATGTGTTGGTGCTTGTGATGTGCTTACTATTTCTGTGTGTGTTGATATGTGTGTGCGTGTTGGTGCATGCGTGTTTATATGTGCAAGGCTTTAGGATGTAGTACAGATATTATGATATAACCCTGTAGTATGGTTTTTCCTTGGAAATAATTCAGTTGGACAAATAATGCACTAACTTAGGGACCTTACTTACTGACATGTGATCTTTGTTTGTTTCAGTTGATCGCCGCATGGATGAGTGGGTGCCTTTAAACCGTATCGATATGACACGAGTGGTTAAGGAAGGTGAGAAAGGGAAAGAATATGGTTTGGACTCAGTCAGTTGTCCCAGGAGGAGAGTCACCCGGAACATGAAAAGAAAGCATGATGACATTAACCATATACAAGAGGTACGTGTGTGATGTCTGTGTAGTCCTCTGTCTTTATAGGGAATGCCATTAGTGTTATTTCCATGATCATGCTTGAAGCTTCATAGTTACTACACACGTACACACTCCCATGCACACACACACACATACACACACGCATGCACACACACACACACATCACACACATGCACAATTAAATATGGGCAGACGAAAACACTTGCACATAAATATTCAGGGATTAATTAGTGATTGAACATCAATTTTAATTAGCAACTAGATAATCTTAATGATTCGAGTCTGCATTTTGATCAATTTTACGTCGCATCACCTTTTTAAAACATATTAAATAGATATTTACGTTCATCTCTGAAAATATCAATATTTATACTAGCATGCAATCGCTGCATTACTAGTAGGCCCACACTTTGTGGGCAGTTGTCACAAATGTATCTTAAAGTAGGGCATATCTTGTGAGAGAATATGTCTTAAAGGAAGACTTTTCTTATAATGTTTTTGATCATGGGAGGGCTTGTCTTACTGGAGGATGTGTTTTGTTGGAGACCACGTCTTACGGTTTGACATGACTCACAGGAAGACATATCCCATTAGAGGACATTTCTAAAGGGGAACAAACATGTCTTTCTCTAAGATATATCTTCTTGAAAGATTATCTTACTGAAATACATGTCCTACTGGAGGATATGTCTTAATGGAGTCATACCTTGCAGAAAGACATGTGTTATGGAAAGAAATAAGGAATGGAGGATATATTGTAAGGACGGTGGGCATGTATCTTGGGTTGGCATGTATTTTGAGAGTTATTATTACAAAGGTTCCACTGGTATTCTTTGTGTATGTTAAGGGTTTTTTTTGTGTGCATGCCAAGAGTAGGATAGAGGTGTGTATCATGGAATGCTGTACTTTACATTCTAGAGAATTTAAATTACAATAAAAAAAATGAATATGTGATTAGGTAACTGTAAAGTTTCTTAAGAATACCCATAAACACACACAATAGCAAACATACACACACACCCCCAAACATATGTTCACGCATACCACCCACCAAGTGCACAAATACACATATGCAAACTAATTATGGAGAAATTAGTTTGGGGATTATCCCTTCTTTTTTCTTCTCTTCTTCCCCTCCATGATGACCCATCCAAAATTGGGATTTGGGTGTTGGGGAGGGGAGAGTGGGTTAAGTGAATACCATATTACCAGCTGCTCCCCAAGAGCAGCTGCATTAAGTTTTACAATAGTATCTGTGTTGAGTGAATGTTATTGAACTGAACCTAGTGTGTGTGACTCCTTTAATGTCATGCTTTGTGGAACAATATATTAGTTTATTTGAATCACCTTTATCACTCCGAATTTTCTGATAGGATTTTTTCAGCATGGTGAGGGACACATTGTTTAACAATGGAGGAAGGGCATGTTTCCACTCACAACCTCCTTATAATGTCCATTGTCTCAATTCTGCTAAAAATAGCAAAAAACAAGTCATCCCCAAATAAACACCCTCTCTGGGCCTCCTAAAATCCTGCAGAAGATAGGGAATGATGCATAGGAATTACATGTAGACAGCGTTTGTTCAATTCTAATAGGATTTCTTTATCCTTGCACATTTATTTTATGTCTGTGTGTGTTTGGTTTGATTCGTAGAACTTCGATGAGATGGACCCAACAACCGCTGCACTGGAGAAAGAACATCATGCTCTCACCAAGGTCAAGTATATAAACCTGATCGTGATAGGCAAATTTGAGATCGACACCTGGTACTTCTCCCCATATCCTGAGGAGTATGGCAAACAGCCTATGCTCTGGATATGTGAATACTGCCTCAAGTATGTTTGGCTCAAGCGCTCCTATCTCAAGCACATCACCCTCTGTCAGCATCGCCAACCACCCGGGAAAGAAATTTACAGGAAAGGGACAATCTCTGTGTTTGAAGTGGATGGAATCGACCACAAGCTCTACTGTCAAAATTTGTGTCTTTTGTCGAAGTTGTTTCTCGACCATAAGGCTCTCTATTTTGATGTTGAGCCTTTCTGCTTTTACGTACTGACTGAGGTGGATGTGCAGGGCTGTCACATTGCAGGATACTTCTCCAAAGTATGTAATATGCAACATCAGGTTTTTAAAAGGGTAAATGGCCTGAGCCCCTGATACAGGACATTATTAATGTGCCTATATATTTTGTGACAACCATGTTGATAGGGTTTTACGGCAGTAATTTCCGTTGTTCTGGCGAATGTATCGAATATATTAAATAGGCAACCATTGTTTTGTACAAATGAAACATTTATTTACATTTTTATATTAAATTTTGGTTGGCTGAAAACTATTTGCTCATTTTTTTCAATTTCGTTCTCTGTGGGCATGTGTTAAGTGGTTGCTATGACAAATGGTTGTCATCCAGTTTGCCAGAATTTCTTTCTAAGTAGAATTGTTCTAGCATAGAAAAATGTTGTTTGTTTGTTTTTTTCTTTTCAACATTTTGAACCAGAATGAGAGTTCAGAATCACACTGTAACTCAGGGCAAGCTGTAGAGAGCACTTGTAGCGAGCCTATGGTCAATACTTATCCAGATAGTGCAACTGCTGAAAGTTGTGAAGTGTCGCTGCTGCAGTCAAAGACAGAGGACATGTTAAGGACCTGCTGTACACTTTGATATACTCTACAATGCTTGACAGGAAATGGAAGGAGATATGCCCATTGCTATGTATGTTTATATTCAGCTTCAGAAGAGAGGGGTGTGGCCTGATGGATCGGGTCAGGTGATCTTCAGCTGCCCTGTGGTGAGGAAGATGAAGCCTCTACTGCTCGTAGATGAAGGGAGGGTAAGAAAGTTCGAGGAACTGCGTATCCTTGATTGCCAGCTGCTATGAAGATGTTGTGCTGGTATTAGATAACATAACAAAACTTGAACAATGTAATAATTAATTAAACTAGTGGACCTGTTGCAGCTTTGCTGCATGGTATTGGTGCAGCCAAGTATGGAAGTGCTGTAAGCAACTAAAGCCAGATCTGCTGGTAGCAGTTTGAATGAAATATGTCAGTAATGGTATTCATACTTTTACACCAATGTTTGTCGGCTAAACCGCACCCATAACCACAAATGCAGGAGGGTAATAATATTCATGGTCACATGAACGAAGTCTGCATGCCAAATATCTGCCTGGTTGGTCCAGCATGTGACCGAAAAGTGTATTACTCTCCTGTGGGTGTGGCTATGTGTGTACTTTGGGGTTTAAATTAAATCTTGTTCCACTTATAGCTCCTCTTGATTAATCTAACCGTCTCCATTAATATTTTATCTGTGTGGCTAAACAGTTACAGGTTATTATATTAATAGTCTTTAGGTCGCATGGAGACCACTTACCAAGTATCAGTATGATTAGTTCTTATCAGTGAAAACAATTTGGGTGGGTGTAGCCATGACTAAGCCACACCCATTGTCACACCCACATGTAGTTAATAATGCTCATCTGAGTACTGTACTTGGAAACCGCATGCCAAATTTCAACCTGATTTGTCCTTTACTTACCTTTTGGCAGCCAAAACAACTTCCTATGAGTGTGATATGACATTACCACACCCATTTCCACACCCATACATGTTTTATAATGCTCACCTGGTTACTTGGAGAACATTACCAAATTTTAGATTGATTGGTCCATCGGCTTGACAGTGAAAATAACGTGCGCACGCGCGTGCACACACACACACACACACACACACACACACACACACACACACACACACACAAAGCTCCTATTTATAAGTAGATAACAGTATAATAGATTAGATCCTCATCAAATGCTAAAGGTGATGGATGTGTTGTTAACCTGCCGGTAATTTCCACATAAAACTATTGTCAACTTGCTTTAACCTGGCTCAATTCGGTAAGCTGTTGATCCAATGTGTTTCCCCATTACCTAAACCTGCCTCAACTCAGTGTAATGTTGATCCAATGTGTCCTTCATGGATTTATTGTCAACCTGCCTCAACCCAGTGTGGTGTTGGTCCAGTGTGTGTCTCCATAGAGCTATTGTCAACTTTCTTCAACCTGCCTCAACCCAGTGTGATGTTGGTCCAGTGTGCGTCCCCATTGAGCTAGTGTCAACCTACTTGAACCTGCCTCAACCCAGTGTGATGTTGGTCCGTTGTGCGTTTCCACAGAGCTATCATCAACCTATACTTGCTGAGTCTTAATGGAGCATCACATATAAATATCAACCTACTTCAACTAGTATCCACTCCCATCTGTTCCTTCTGTATCTTCAACCCTGTACCATAATGAGCAGAATGAACCCTTGACCCATTAACATTTGTATTTCGCTATACATGGAACATTGTGTAATTTGTTGTTTTTATCGATGGAGTGCTTATCGATCTAATTCTGCCTGCAATAATTGTTGTTGAATATTTTAGTCTGTATTTACTATCTCAAAGTGGTTTGATTATCCTTATTTGTAAACTGTACTTCATTGGAACATTGGACTAATAAGGAAAATGTTTTACTATGGCATTGCTAATGAGAGTGGCAGCTGCATCTGTTAGCTGATTAAAAAGGGTATGGTTTGATGAAATAAGAAATAAATGAAAAAAATTCAATTTTTATATGCACTTATGCAGGCTCTCATTATTTTTGTGTTTTATTCCCTGTGTTATTTATTTTCTTCACGAACACACGCACACACACACACACTCTCTCTCTCTGACTCTTTCTATAGGCATCCTGGATTTGGTCTCACCCTTGTCTCTGAGAGTACCACAGGCACCACTCATGCAGCTGAGTCATCCAGCTACTCATGCGTTCACACGACCACACCCATCCCTGTAGCCCCAGGCAGCACCACAGAAAAAGGAGGCAGTGGGGAAGAGAAGCACCAAGTGTTGCCAGAGGCCATAGGGACGCAGGTTGCTTCTCTACTCATGGAGGAAATAGTGAAGGTACAAACACGTGTTGTCATTATAATAGATAATTCAATTTTTTTATGATTCTTCAAATGATTTAGCATGTAAAAACATTAACCCTTTCAATGATTTCATTGTTGAATTCAATAATTATTAGCTAAATGATTAGTATGCTTGTTTAACCCTTGCATACTTTCCCAAGTAACTGTCCTGTGGAAACTAAAGCAACTCTCCCTCTTATCTCAACTTACTTGACACCTAGCTCTCTCTGTGATGGGGTTAAATACTTCTCCAGCCTCAAGTATTAAGGCTGCTAAGTGCAAATAATTGCTACTATTTTTTACACTACATATATCTTTGCTAATTATTGAAAGAAGAAAATGTTTGTACATAATATCACTTATTGTTGTACATGTGATAAAGAATGTCTCGATTTCTGTGGGGAGCTCTTCTGTGTCTTTATATTTTAATGCCCAAAATTTGTCATTATTTACCAGTGACAGCAGAATCAGGTGGTGTTTGCATGTGGGGAGATATGGGCCACCAGGCTATTGGTCACAGTGGGCCATATTTGACGTGATATGGGTGAAAAGTACAGTCTATTCCAACCCTAAACCATGGGTGAAAAGTACAGTCTATCCCAACCATGTATAACATTTGAGCATCAGCTTTGTATTGTGAACTAACCACAGGCAGCAGGAAAAATGTTTTTCACACTTTATTTTCTGCCAAATTACAATGTGTCATGAGCTAATCAATCATTTGCACTCAACAGCAGCTGTAGTATACATTACCTTTGCTCTCTCTCTCTCTCTACTCACTGCCCCAGGGTGGATGTGCTGATGTGTGCTGTCAGGTGATACCCCTGCTGTTCATGGCTCTGGGGCAGAGGGACGTGTCAAAGATACAGTTGGGGGAGCTGCCTCCATATACGTGAGTGTAGTAGTAGATGAGTATTACACTGGAGCGTGTTACTGTAGTGTTTGTGAGCATGATGGTTTGTATTGGAACATAAGGAGTGCACTATTTGGAGGGGAGGGGCTTTTTTAGAAATCAACTTTAACTGTGATCTTTTAGCCAAGTTGGGGGGGAGGGGTCACTCATATCATAAGTGCATCAAAGGCTAGATTTTATGAGGTCAAATAATTAGAAATGGAATTATTAGTGTTTTTCAAGCATCACTGTTACGAATTTATAATGGAGACTTTGGATGAATGGAGAAGAATACAGAAGATGAGAGAATGACTTCAATTCAGATACAACACTAACACTACAACACTAATTAGCTCCACTGGACAAACTATAGCATACTTTTCCACAACTTATATCCTAATACACTGAATTGTATTGACACATAATGTAGATAGACAATAAACCTTTCATCTACACAACACATCACATGAGTGAACAATAATTATATACTTATTTCGCGTTCAAAAGCTGAAGTCTATCTTACTATGTGCCTATATGCATATACATGTACTGAGATTTGGCACAATACTCAGAAGACAGAATAAGGTCATAATGTGCCTGGTTTCACCTGCTATGCTAATTGGTGGAGGGGGGTAATAACGAAAGACCCTCACAGAATTGAATTTATTTTTTGCTGCAAAATGAACTCTCTCTGTTATTAGTTTTCCTTACTGCATGTATTTACAAAATTGTACTTTTATTTTTATGTATGTATATGATTTTGAATGTGAACTTCGATATTTGACATTGTTATTGTTTTATCATGTAGGATTCAGTTTCTGCGTCATCTGAAGCAGTTTTTCCAGCTAACATTTAAGGTGGAGAGCAAAGAGGAAGTCCTAGGAGAGGGGTGTGATCAAGGAAGCACAGAGGAAGAGGTGTGGCTTAAGTGGCAGATAGTGACATTATCATGTGTCGGTGTGGAATACTCCAACTTTAGCAGAGGTGTTATGTGAATGTTTTGTTATTTATGTGGTAATCATTGCAACAAGCAACGTTTATTTCTGACTTCACTTCCGATAGTGTTGGTTTGCTGTTTGTACCCATCCTGCATTAATATTTATTAGTCTCACATTGTACTTCACATTTGCACTTTAATTAAGTGGTCAGTCTGTACTATTTTGTCTCTTAATTGATTCTCACATATTTTTGATAGGTAATTGGTTTAAGCAAGTTCTTCACATATGATACTGCTCAAGACTGCACCAACCCTAAGATAATACACAATGGTCAAATGGCGCGCGCCCACACACACACACACACACACACACACACACACACACACACACACACACACACACACACACACACACACTCTCTCTCTTATTTACACATGCACAACTTTGTTAATAAAAAAGCTATCGAGCTGTTATTCTGAATGACTGCAGCATA
Source organism: Gammaproteobacteria bacterium (assembly GCA_965206195.1). Lineage (GTDB taxonomy): Bacteria > Pseudomonadota > Gammaproteobacteria > PS1 > Pseudothioglobaceae > JAAOIF01. Next base: position 33,844 of record CBDBIZ010000006.1, on the reverse strand, counting down.
TATTACTCTGCATCCAGAAATCAACACTCAACATTCTTAAAATACTTATGATGTGGCAAGTGGGCTAGGGACAGAAAAGCAGCTTGTCATGGCTTTATCAAAACCACATCAAGTCTAAAATGGACATCCTATGTTTGTTACCCCATAACTTCAATATACGTGATAGAGTAGGCTAATGCTTCAATGCTCAAAATATAATTTCAGTTATATGTTCTGTTTTGGTGATACTTGGTACAAGATTGAACATGCAAAGGACATTGTTTCCGAGATCTGGGAACCTGGAAAATCTGAATTCCGAGCATTTTGAGTGCATGTTGTTTTTTTTTGTGGTGGTTTTTATGTTGTATGTTAGTGTCACAGTTATCCTGGTTACCTAAAGTGATGTTAAAATCACAATTCAGTGAAATATCTTATTTTTTTTTTAATTTAGTCCCCAAACAAGCAGAATGAATGTAGTAAGATTAGATCAAGATGAGCAGACAGTCTCACTGATCAGTTCTTCACTGGTTCATAAAAAGGTTACATAGTTTGTGAAGTTTCCTGAGCTTGTAAATGTGACCAAAGTGCTTCCAGCCTATTCATGCCAAGAGAGAGTTCTCTTCCCAGCTCTTCAGCTTATATCAAGGTTTCATCTGCCATTGAGTTTTGTGTTGGATACAACCAATTGAATTTTTAAGTATGAGTAAACTGGATTAAATGGAACTCTATTTCCCAGATTAAAAAAAAATTTTTATGATCTTATGCTATAGCTAAATCAGAGCCTAGCCAACATTGTGGTAAATGATAATGAATTGTTTCTATCTGACTTAAGTATTTGCAGAGGACATTGGGATATGCTTGTTGTTAAATTGATTTAGATGGCTATTGGGGGGGGGGGGATATAATCTCAATTACAGATGAACCTCTCTTTCTCCCCACCTTTTCCCCTTCTTTCCATTCTCCCTCCACCTCCCTCTCCACTTCTCTCCTCCCCCCCCCCCCCCCCCCCCCCCCCATTCTCTGTCTCTCTCTCTCTTGGGGACATCAGTTGTGAAAAATAAAGAAACATACTTTTTTTTAATTTTTGGTATCCAATGAACTATCATTGTGGTGAGCTTCATTTCTATATATAACTATGTATCAATCCCTCACTGACAGGAGCAGTCATGTGAAGACTCATGGTTATGTGTTGAAGGGGATTTGTTTCCTCAGGAGAGAAATGCTGTATAATGGAAGAAAAAAAAATGTATAAAACAACAGAAAGAGTTTCACCATAATCGATGTGATTATGGAAGGAAATAATGAAGTTAGAGGTGTGGATGCAGGCATATTAATTGTGCGAGAGATAGTGCACTGCTCATAGGTTAGTCAAGTGATTAGCCAGTGTTAATTAGAAAGATTAGCAAGTATTTCTTTTTGTGATTGCAGTTTTTAATTAGTGCTAATAGCACCACAAGTTTGTTAAGTGTCCTTATGAACATTTCACATTTGTTGAATTCTTCACGAGCAACCAAAAGTAGGCCATGTGTTCAACTGTAACTCTCCCCCTTCCCACATCATGTCAATATTGCCCCCTCATTGCTCGTTTTCTTAATTTTGAGGCTTCAATCAGTGGTAGAGAAATAGAAACTGAAGAAATGCATCCTAAACAGTAATTTTTACCTAGTGGGTCTTGGAGGAAAAGAAAGATTGCTCTGATTAGTTTTAAAAGAGGAAAATGAGTGAAAAGAAGTTAAACAAAAACACAACAACGGCAAAGGAAAGATCTGCTGAAAATATATATTTTTTAAAGTTCTGGGATTCCACTAATGTAAGTGTTGCATAGCATTTAGAGACTGAAGAGATGTAATCAGGGTGTGTGAAGTTACTGTGACTAGGAATACAGGAAGTCTGTTCAAGTATGATGTATGTTGTATCCTCTTGTTTCCCTCCATGAGTGAGTGGGTGGATCTGGCGGGGGAGGGGGGGGGGGAAACTACTGGATGTTTCAGCACATAATTTTAAGTGCCAGACATTTGGGTTAGTAGTAATGCACTTGATTGATCTAATCCAACTGAATGTTGTGGGAACCACTCCAGGTATTGTATCTGTGTGTTAATTTAGCTTAGCTCCACAATATGTATTGTCCCTTACGGTTGAAAGAGTAATGCCAACGGCAATTCTGAGTCAACTAAACCAGTTTTTAGCATTATTTCAGTCTTTACATGTGATCGGCTATAATGAGTTTCTTGGCCTGCACACTGACCTGCTGATATGATGAGGTCTAATAACAGACTCTCTACTAGCTAGAATAGCCATATAGTATTGTAGAGGAGTAGGTAGTGATGATTTTGACTGTTTGGAGAGCTGGAAACTAGGTGGTATTGGTCTTCCCATTTCTTCTTTCATTAGAATTAGGACTTGAGCTGGGGCTACCTCAATGGTTTGTAATTACAAGGATAATGGTTGGTTGTTGTTTTTTTGGTTATTTTTTTTCCCTTTATTTTTCCAATCATCTTTAGTTGACTCTAAAGAGTTATCTCATTTTTACAGTTTACTTCAGCGAGCAGGCGCTAATGGGTGAAGTTAAACAGCATAATATGTGACCCGCTAGCCTTGTATGTGTGTGCGCATGATTGTGTAGTAAGCCAGGCCAGTATACAGCTGGTAATGTAGTAGATGTCCACTAAGACACATACAACAGTTGTCCTTGAATACATACTTGAACACATACTTGGAAAGTAAATATTCATAGTTTCAGTCATATCTAGACAGATTCTTTTTTCTTCAGAAACAGCCCCTTCGGCCTGGGTTAACTAAATCATGACATCAAGCCCATGACAGTTGTAGGTCCTTTCTAAATCATTAGCGTCATCATTTTGGGAACAGTGGTTAAGCGAGCCCTTCAAATTGACCACATATATACCAATTTCCTGATTATCTCAAATATTAGTAAGACATCAATATGTTGTTGGTATTCATGCATAGCTACATGCATACATGCATAGCATGTAGACAGTGAATACAGCTAGGGCTGTGCTGGCTCCTATACTGAATGGTAGATCATGTGTGTTTGTAGTCTTTTATGGTTCTATTGCAGTTGTACTCACTCAGTTTCACACCACACTCATTCCTTATGTAGCTTAATATGATACTATTGGGCTTCAGAACATAGCAATTATTCTGACTGGAGGTTATAGACCATGATGTCATGTCACTGGCTGAGCTTTTAGTCTTCCTCTTTCCATTGTTCTTGGTTAACAACCTCAATATAGACATCTGTGGTACAAAATGTCACCTACTACCTTCTCTTCCAATTCCCCTTACCTGTGGGAGGCTCACTTAACTCATCCAATTAAACATTATTATGTTTATTTATGAATATTATTAAACTATATGGTATTTTTCAAATGCACAAATGGTAGCTCCAGCTTTTATTACTTCAATTAGCCTCCAGCAGTGCCTTTATTCATTTTATAATTTGAAACGAAAGCATGTGAAGAATGTGAAATCCCTGTCCTATTAAACTTGAATGAATCACTAACTGGTCTCTTAGTTAAAGAATTGATTGATGAAAAGTGGTAAGGGTCATCATTGACACGGTGTAAACCAGTGGGAGAATAAGAGTGTAGATGTGTTGTTGTGCAGGGCAGCAGTTACAAGGGCTTACAGCAGATGTGCTGATGATGTTCAATGCAGTTCTCATGATAAATCTCATGTAATTGTGGTGAAGGAAATATCTTTTCCTTTTGCATGTAATCCTCCCCCTCTCAGTCCTGACATATCTCCAGTTATGCTGCTGTCATCAACAACACATGTTCTTCTATTGCATGCTAGTCAGTATTAATTAATATTATTTAAAATCACCATTACCAAAATATGTCTATTATATATTTTGGTTCATAAGTGTGTGTGTGTGTGTGTGTGTGTGTGTGTGTGTGTGTGTGTGTGTGTGTGTGTGTGTGGGCATGTGATTTCTAAGTAACCGGGTGAGCGTTATTAACTTCATGTGGGTGTGTTAATGGGTGTGGTTATGTTACAGCAACATTCACACAGTTGTTTTGGCTGCCAAATGTAATCAAAGACCATTCATGCCGAAATTTGGCGTGTGGTCTCCAAGTATCTGGGTTAGCATTATTAACCACATTGGGTAAGGTTTGACCATAGCCACACTGCAGGAAGTAGTTTTGCTATCACATTCTAATCAAAAGACCAACCTGACTGAAATTTGGCATGTGGTTTCCAGGGAGCTGGGTGAGGGTTATTAAGCACATGTGGGATGTGGCAATGGGTGTGTTTTTATCATGGCCACACCCATTGGAAGTTATTTTGTCTACGAAAAACTAATTTATCAATCAATCATGCTGAAAGTTGACATGTAGATTCATAGTAACTGGGTGAGTGTTATTAACCACATGTGGGGCAGTAATTGGTGTTGTTTTGTCATAGCCACACCCATAGGAAGTTGTTTTGGGTGCCAAAAGCTAATTTATGGACTAATTAGACTGAAATTTGGCATATGGACTACAATTAACTGGGTGAGCATCATTGAACATGTGGGTATGGTTTTTTCATAGTCACACTCACAGAAAATAATTTTGATTACCAAAAGCTAATTAACGGTCCAACCAGACTGAAATTTGGCATGTAATCTCCAATAATCGTGTAAACATTAGTGACCACATGTGGGTGTGATTTGGTCATAACCACACCCACAGGATGTTATATTTTTGCTGACAAATGCTAGCTAAGAACCAACCAGAACAAAAATTTGACAAATGGTTTCCAAGTAACCTGGTGAGCGCTATTAACCACATATGGATGTGACAATGGGCGTGGTTTTGTCATAGCCACACTTATAGGTTATCATTGGTTACTAAAAGCTAATTGAATGACCAACCAGGCTGGAATTTGGAATGTGGTCGCCAAGTAACTAGTAAGTAATATAACCATGCATGGGTGTGGTTTTGTCATAACCACACCTACAGGTATTTATTTTGGCTACCTAAAGCTAATTAAAGTACTTATCAGGGTGAAATTTGACATGCAATCTGCAATCTAACCGGGCGAGTGTTATTAACCGCATATGGGTGTATCAATGGGTGCAGTTTGGTGGTACCCACACCCACGGGAAATTTTTATGGATGCCAAAAACTAATTGAAAGACCAGCTAGGCCAAAATTTTAGTGGTTTCTATAATGTTTCATGTTGACATTGGCTGTGCAACGCTGGGTAGATGCTGATAGTTATCTATATTCATTTCAAGCCGCATCTGTTAAATTGCTTTTTTCTCCCACTTAGTGTATATGCTCAATGATTAAAATGTGGTGTAAGATAGACACCAAGTTCTTTGAGATGACCTCGAGTACTTGTAGTGGTGTTTGTGATAATTTTATGCGCAATTTTATCTGTCCACTCTACGGAGAACCATGCTTACCCCAGAAATGGCTGGCTCAGCACTTTCGTACTTGAAAATATTTCAACAGTTGCTATTATAAACTAGGTATTTTTATACTTAGAGAATCTATGGTGCAGATTGAGGGATTTCATTCTTAGATGCCTTATATATATATATTTAAAAAAATTTTATATAACTATTTGAAATGGCCCACCTAGAGAAGAGTGGTTAACATAGCATTCTATATTTGCATGCTTTCTTCTAGCTTAGGTACAATGATTAGTTCAGAAGGATCACTATGAACTTGACTCTCTGATGTGGGCTATGTCACACTCAGGAATGAAGAATGTGATTGTGACATTTCATTTTCCATTTCGAATCCCTCCTTGAATTTATGGCCGGGATATATCATTTTATTTATTCTAGATAGTGTGTTAAAGTAGAAATAATGTTTTTTTGATAATTCAGGGAGTGGTGTGGTTGGTTTGAACTCAGTGGACTTGGTTGGAATCTTGGGTTCTGCATGGGTATGGCATTAGAAGTTGTGTGGGGTTCAGGCAGACACCAATGACCCAGAACTGAGCCAATCTAACATACATACATTGGATAGATAGATCACATGATCATTGGGACCGCATGTCATCTGGCACAAGATAACTTGGACAAAAGTTCTGTAGTGTTATACACAAAATCCTTTTCCTCCTGGGGGATCTAATCCTCTCAATAGAAAACTGACCAGTAAAGGAAGGACTTTGGGGGTGTGGGGGGTGGGGGGAAAGAGACAAGAGAGGAAGAGTGCTCACACAACCAGCAGTGCACATATTAACAATTATTAGTTTGACAATCACAATGATGGATACAAAAATGAGTGCTGGCTTAAAAAAGTTATGCGAATTGTTTATTATTATTATTATTATTATTGTTATTATTATTATTATCAATAATATTATTATTATGATGATTATTATTATTATTGTTATTATTATTATTATTATTATTATTATTATTATTATTATTATTATTATTATTATTATTATTATTATTATTATTATTATTATTATTATTATTTGTATAGTAGCAATACTATACAGAGATAGACAGATAGTTCTAGATCTCGTTTAACCAGTTCTGAGATAGTCACCATCAAGTATATTACAAATAGCTGGAGGTTGGTGAGGGTGTTTTCTACCAAATTATTGATAACTTAATCTCAAGTCTATTAAGTGGCCATCCTAAGCCTGTCCAGAGCTGTTGTAGAGAACAGTAAGACATTGGAGAATGAAAATATTACTATTTCACATTAATATGCTGACATAATGCAGTTAGATGGTGTCAGAGATATGCCATTTTTCATCAACTTAAAATGTCTTCATTGTTGTACAGGGCAAGTAATTGTGTCTGACCCAAACAGAGGCCCTAAGGTCTATGGAGCCAATAATAGGAAATATTTTTCATAAATATCTGCAGTAAAAAAATTAATTAAAAAAATATTTTTTTTTTAAAGTTTTCCATTGATATAAGCCATCCATGAAAAATATAATTGATTGTTTTAACAGGTTTCCAGAATCATGCTAACTAATTTTTCTATATGTTTGTACTGGATACAGTGATAAATCCATGGGATCCCAATGTTAAATGTTTTTTCAGAATTTAACCTTTACCTATATTCATACTTTGATGAATCGAAAGATCAACAACTACATCTGCAGGATCAACTAAAGGCAGAGCCTCAGGGCAGTGAGGCAATTGAACTCTCTCTCAGCTTCCTATCCATTTGCATCTACCATTCACTCTTGTTCACCTGCCACACTGATCTACAGTAGGACTCCAATGTTGCCACTTGCAGTCAGATCTCATAGATTTAGTCGAATTAGAAAAAAAATCTAGTCTTCTAGTCACAGATACTCTTAAATCGAGTCAGATTTTTTTGGTCTTATGAAACCTGAAATATTTTATTTTTCAGTGAAAGAAGGAAAAAAAAATTCAAAAATTGAAGGGGAAAAAAAATTACTTGTTTCTATGAAACAAGTAATTTGACATTTGAAAAAAATAAAAAAGTAATTATCAATATTTCCTTTTGGCTTTGATGAATGTTGATGATTGATGTGACTCTGAATATTGCATGTGCAACCAACTACAGTGGAATTTAGGAAATTTTGTGATCTAGTCAAGAATTCCAGTCACTTCATCTGCAGAACCTAATACAGCAGACTTAATCCAGCTTCTCTCTGCACATCAAATGTACTTATTAGCATCTACCCAATCACAGAATTCATCTTGGACTCACGAAAGGAAGAGGAAAAGAAGAAGGTTGAACTCAGCATTTCCTCTATCTTAATTCTTCTTTCAACTTAATTCCTGTCCATTAGCTAATGAATTCATTCTATGTCATGTAGTTCTCAGACTTCCTTTTTGCTGCTATCCTCTTCCATTCTTCTGGTCTTCCAGCCTGGACTCCACCCAAGTAAGCCAACATGATTCAGTGGCCTGCTCTAATTCTATGAATAGGCTAAATTATTTAGAATTGGCTAATTATTGAGGTTAAAATTTTAGCTCAGTGAAGTTCAATTTTTAATACATCACAAATATCCAGATATTAGAGCTATTAGACAAACCTGGTCAATTTCTGCTCAGGGCTAGAATATGCTTTCCCTCTATTCGAAACAATCATGGAGTTAACTTCTCAAATTCTAGAGTGATATTCTGAATCAGCTTTAATGAAGTCTCGATATGATATTTTGTAAAAAATTCCTGCTTAAGATTTTCAAAATTGAGGCTGATAACATTAAATATGGTAAACTTCTCAGCTTGCAGATTTGAAGTTAATAACTGTTGAGTTCTATTGCTGACTGTCCTTATGCTCTACTCAAACTTCTCCTGGATCTGCATGTATCCTGGTGGGGGGAGGGCTCTTATTAGGGTTCCACATTCTCTGTTCAACAGGTCAAAGTACAAGGTTTGGGTTAAACATTTAATGTGAGTCACTTGAAGAACTCTTAAATATTTAAAGGATTCGGAGGCATTCTGTAAATAGAAAAAATTACTTACTCGTAATATCACTAATTCACTTGACTACGAACAAAGATTTATATGAACTTATTCGCTCAATAATTTTTTCGGTCAGAGAAAATTTATGTTCCACACATTAAAGGCTCATTCATACTGTGATAAATTTGATCCAAATCAGATTTCAGTGAATCTCAATTGATCCCAGGGGACAACTTCGAAGAACCTGAGTCAACCTCTGACCCAAATGGACAAATACTTAACCGGAGGATTCAACCATAAGTTGAACCACAAGTAGTAAGCATAGGAACAATTATCATAAATAGTTATATGTTTATGAATCCTAATTCAAACAGTAGATATTTTAGCCAAATTCTTGCTTCTGGATCTAGACAGCTAGTCCAACAAAGTCTTGAGGAGCATTCATCTTCGCACACTCACTCTGATATAGTTCACTCCACCTCCAGTGTGGGGAGCACGAGCAGTGCATAAAATCAACCTATGCATGTCCCAGAGGCAGACCAGCTTCCACGACTTGACCATGTTAAAAAAAAAAAAAAAAAAAAAAAAAAAAAAAAAAAAAAAAAAAAAAAAAAAAAAAAAAAAAAAAATGTCCACAAGTTCCTGGTGCTGATGTTAAGCATAATTTCTCAAAGTGATCCATGTAAGGACAAGGTCAGAGGTCAAGTGTCACACCGAGACAGAGCAGGTTGTAGCTACACTGCAGTAAATACCTGTGCAGTATGGTAAAGGTCATCAAAATGATAAGGTGGAACGACAGTGTCTCTGATTTTCACCTAATATTCGGAGTAAATTCATACCAATCGATTTTTTCTTATTTTTAAATTTTTCTATTGCCATACCTATTAACTATCCTGATCAAAACTCTATAGAAGGATAGAAATCATTTAGTAAGAAAAAGAAGCCACTCGGAGTAGGTAGGATAGATTGGAGAAGATCAGATATTGGTTAGATTTGTTATCTTTGTCTTGGTTTCTGTAATACATACAATACCTACTCCAAACAAGTTGCCTGGTCAGTTCTAGCCTCACACATAGTTGACAGAAGTGCACATACACACACACACACACACACAAAAGGGGAGGGAGTGAAATTAACATAGGAATCTATAGAATTAAAAAAACAAAAAAAAAGTTGCACAACTTCTTAAACATGACCAATAATGAAGTGGGACGGTTACAATTACAAGCAAGCACTTCAACTCAATTAGATGTTATTAGAGGCCAAAGAAAACAATAATCTAACAACTGAGACAGATTAGTAAGTAGGCTATTCAGCTAATGGTCAAAGTTGTCACAGTCACCAACTTGACAATTGTGTAATTCTAGATTAACTACCATTACCTACTTTCATCTCTCCACAACTAATAAAGGCCAGAGGTTTTTTATATCTCATAGACCTTGAAGAAGGCAATGGGGAAAGGAAGGAGGAGGGGCTGTGCAATGAGTGTGAACACTTTTAGATCATTCAGGAGAGAAATGGCTGCATAGTGTATATGTGTGTGTGCATATGTCTGTGTGTGTGCATGTGTGTGCATGTGTGTTCATGTATGTGTTTGTACACATGTTGGTGTGTGTTTCCTGCAGCAAGTAGAAATTCAAGGGCACTGATGTAAGTAGATGTAGGTTTCATCTGAATTAGAATCTGATAATTAGTTTGTAGAAGTATCTATATGTACATGAACAAAACCCAATGTTCTTTTATTAGGGAAAATTAGAGCAATGCATTCAGTTTTTACTACTAAATATGACTATATTCCTATTAATTATACAGAAGTTTGTAAAAGAAATAATATGTAGTCAGATAGCAGCAGCTAGTTAAAAATTAGCCAGTGGTATGCGCTTATGATTTGGTTTTAGTGTTTTTTATAGGGAGGGAAATCTACTATAGCTACATGTTTGAATCATCTAGAAACCACCAATTCATCATGAACATCAATTTATGTGTGTGTTTGTGTGTGTGTGTGTGTGTGTGTGTGTGTGTGTGTGTGTGAACCAGAAATAATGTGTCTGATGAGTTGGGTTTCATTATTAATATACTCCCTATGATCAGTTGAGTTTAGATCAATTCCATCATTCAACTTGCATCATTGTGATGGAGAAAAAAAGTTTCCAATAAATAAAACTGCAAATATTTCAAAAGTCAAATTCAAAGCCAAAATTTAAAAAAGTTAAATTCATGCCACTTTCCTGAATCATAATTTAGTCAGAATCCTCTTATCCCAGAATATTTTCTTATTAGTGGATTCCTAGGAGGATGGATGGGGGGTAAATGATTTCCACTTCTAATGAAGTCAACAAATCTCTTAACCAGCAGGAGAATATATAGACGGCATATGTTGTGGGATTCCATCCTTAGATAGCTTCTAGTTATGGATACTGCCATCATGGTACGAATACCATGGGCAGCTTCTAAGTTCTCAGTTCTAAGTTATCTTACAGATCTAATATAATTTTGTTCACAATAATCTTTCTATTATGTACTAGTAGACTTACCCTATGGTGTGCCTGGGAATTGACATACCTTCAGGAAGAGGTGTGACCAAGTGTGACCAGCACTTTTCTCATTCATAGTTAAGTCTACGAATTTGATCATCCAAAAGTACAAAAAAGATTACACTATTTTGACTTTTTTGGCCTGACATGTCTGCAGGAAGAGGTGTGGTCAAACATCCCAAAATGTCAAGTGTGAGTGGTGCTATGTCAATCTTTTATAAATATCTCAGTTAGCATAGACCAGTAGAGCATACCATACATTATTACATCCTCTGCTGCATCTACACATTATTTAAAACTTTTTGCTTTCAATTTTTTTGGGAACCAAGATCTCCATGAAATCTAATACTAGCAAAAACATGTATGATGACACCAGTGTTGAATCTACTTCGGGTACACACACTAGTCACAGTGAGGTGGATGAGCCAACAAAGAAAATAAGAACAAGGAATGTGTAAAAGACCTCCAGTTAGATGAACTGGAGAATGCCTTTAATGTTACCCAATATCCTGATCGTCACGCAATTTATCTTCTTTCGAAGAATCTAAACATCCCAGAAAAGAATATTCGGGTAATATACCATAAATTATCTCCAATAATTGTATCTCTTTGTCTTTCTTGAAGTAAGTAGGTAAAATGAAATAATTGATTAATTGAATATATACATGATTAAAATTTGTACTGCGAAATTTTGGTCCATGTTACTATAAAAGCATGCCTTGATACTATGAAGTGATATATAGTTCAGCCAATATCTCATCCATGAGTTCAGATGGTTTAGCTGCACCCAAGGGTGAATTTACACATGTCAATGATTGTAATCAATGACTACTTAAGTTAGTCCACTGCAATACATCCAGATAAGTCATATTAGAATATTTTTTAATATATAGAGCATTATCAATATTTTTTTTCCTCGTATAGCTAATCACGAACATTATATATGGTGTTGTTATTGAAGAATATTATATAATTTGCATTTATAATCTTTCTTTTAAGGTTTGGTTCCAGAATAGATGCTATAGATATAGAAAACAAGCTGAGACAGGCTGTGCTATTCAGCAGAGCAAGGGTCGAAGGAAGTACCTAAAAACCAAGCATCAGACCAAGTTGCTGCAGCTGCCTCTACTAGAGACGGTATTTCCCCTGGATGCTAACCTGGTGTTCCCAAAACTGCATTTGGAGGAGTCCCAACATCCTCACAGTTTTCGGCTATGTCACCTTACATGACTGGCTCAGCCATACCATGCAATCCTATGCAGAGCTGTGTTGGTCCTGCAAGCTTCTTTGCTAACAGTATGCCTAGTTGTGGACGAGATTCACTTGACACACCAGAATCCAACCAGTAAAGTGTAGCTGATGCCTTCAAAGATGAAGAAAAATTATAACCAGTTGCTAGTTAGTAGAACTCATTGTACTGAAAGTTTCTTAGTAATATATATAGTTCTTTATTTCTGCTGTATGATACATTTATGTGGAAAACTCATAATGAGCATTGCATTTAGTTTCTTTGTTTGGCTTACATGACATGAAGAATAGCAATCAATACCTGCAGTAGAATGGAATGCAGGGCAGTCTTGCTGAAGAAGAAGAAGAAAAAAAATATTTGTGGAGTTAAAGTGTTATGTCTTATAAGAAGTATTGGCCACAGGATATGTTAAATTGCAGGGACCACTCTAAAAGCTAAATTAATAACAGGCATATTTGAGTTTAATTTAAGGAAATAATTCAAAATGAAATTTAGTGGGGGTGAAATGATGGGATGGTAACCAATCACAAATGTAATTTAAATTTAAAAAAAATTGTATTATTTGGAATGTAAAAATGTTACAATTTTTTATCACAAGACTCATCAGTGTACATTTAACAGCTGTTGTAAAAAAAAGTTGAGTACCCTGAGACTTCTAAGAAGGTTAGTTGGTATGTTACAGCAGCAAGTTAAAATGAGTTAGGTGAAGGAAAGCAATCACACAAAATTAGCAGCTGCTTCTTGAACTGCAAGTAATTGAGCCACACTCATTCAATTCTTTTTTTGGTTAAAAAGTGAAACTTGTTCTTCCTGAGACATCTCCATTGCATGTTAGATAATATTGGTGGTAGAAAGTTAGATTTAGAAAGCTAAAGGAGGTGTGTTTTTTTTTTTTTTTTTTTTTTTTTTTTTTTTTTTTGTGCTTATCAAGGTTTATGTATAAAATGTTGGCCCTTTCTAACAACCCTACTGAGGAAAAGATTAGATGGATCTTTCATATTTTAATTAAACATAAATTAATATGGGTTAAATTTAGGTCAGTATTACAAACGTACTTACCATTAAAAAGAAGGATGAAATTTAAGGAAATAACAATAAAAAGAATGGGTATTTTATAAGGCAGAGCATTTGAAAATGAAACCCCCCAAAAAGACTGTTTAGGCTTAAATTGACTAGTGATGCCCTGTATCCTCCATTCCAGTAGAAATTATGGTGAAATAGGTGGGCCAAGCAAGGCATTCTATGCTCTGTTGGTATTTATGGGAATCCGTATATCCAGAACTACAAATACAACATTATAGACAGTGTGATGCAACAAAGTGTAATTTCCCCTTTCCCTTACATTGGGGTGCATATGCACAAATGCATATTTTATAGTTACAGTTGTTGTGTCTTTGGCTGTGAAGCTGGAAATGGAGAGAGGGTAAAGGGTCTAGAATGCTGAAATTGGGGAGTGGGTAAAGAATTGTCAAGCATTTGTGGGACTAGAATAGCGTGGATTCCAAGCAAGGTTCATTATCAGGGCTACCTTTAGCTGATTTCTTAATAATTACAAGGTAGCTACCAAATGTTTGCAGCCTATCTACTTATCGTCCTGTCATTTGGGCTTGTCTGCCAGGGGAACGATTATCGAAATGTCAGTTTGAGCTACCAACTCTATAAGTTGAATTTATTCCAGCATTCTCATGGTGCAGTGTCTGATTGGATTCAATACTAGCCCAAGCCCTAGTCATAGCCCCCTTCACTGCCCCCCCCCCCTCTTACCCCTGCCCACCCCACCCCCAGACCACAGGCAAGATGGCACCCGCCCATCATCGGTCCTCCGCCCACCTTCCATGACATCCATCCCGCCGACCCGCCAGCCACTCCGACACCAGGATTTTCGGCCAACCGGGATCCGACACTGGATGGGTCCCATGCCACCGCTGTTCCACCTACCACCACCCCTCTTGCGACCCCCAACCCCCCCCTCAAGCACGATCCCCTCGAGCCACAGATCATGTGTATGATCAGACAGGAAGTCTGTTGGAGGATGAGAGGGCTGTCCTGAGCCTGTACTTGGGTTTGCACCTATCACCCACTGCCCCACACACCCTGCCCTGTCTTGGAATGACTACCAACAGCGTTTCAGGAAGAACTATACTACTCTACTCCACCCACCCCCTCCAACTCCTGAACATACCCAACCGAACCCTATACACTTTGGCATCCCGAACATCCCCTCGACCACTGGACCCTCTCCAACCAACCACCTGCCCCACCCTTCATAGAACAATGCCTTGATGCTACCCACCAACGACTCTCCCAGCTGACCCCCTCTGTCTTCCGACACAACCTTCCTCGCCACCTCAGTACCGCCCTCCGGCACTCCAGCGCAACACTTCCATAGTCATCCGAGAAGCGGACAAGGGAAAACAGGTGGTGGTTCTCAGTAAAGAGGACTATATTAAATGTGCCAGGCCCACCTCAACGACCCCAACACCTACCGACCCCTACCACAGGACAACACGCCCACCCTAGTCACCAACATCAACAGATATGTCTCCACCCTTCGTTCCCGACGCATCATCCCCTACAGGACATACAAACAGCTTACGATGGACCCCACGCAGATCCGCACCCAGCGGATCTACTTCCCTGTGAAAACACACAAGACCCCTCACTCCATCCGACCTGTCGTATCAGAAGTCTCTGGGCCGACAGAGAAACTGTCTGGGCTGGTAGATGGCCTACTCAGGCCTGCTCTTGCCATGGTACCCTCTCTTCTCGCTGACTCAAGACACCTAATTAACATACTCGAGACAATCACACTATCCCCAGACACCCTCCTTGCGACCTTAGACGTAAAATCCCTTTACGAGGTTATCCCCCAACAAATGGGCATTGATATTGCCACACGACGATATATGCTATCCACTTTGCACCCACCCATTCCCCAGCATGTTATCAGAACAATGTTACAATTTATTCTAAACCACAACATTTTTCAGTTTAATGCACACACATACAAACAGATCAGGGGAGTGGCCATGGAAACCAGGATGGCCACGACATTTGCCAACTTGTTCATGGTGGATGTGGAGGAGGATCTCCTCCGCAGGGCCTCCACTAGGTTTCCTAGACCGCTTCTCTGGATGCGCCTCTCTGGATGCGCCTCTCTGGATGCGCTTCTTTGGCCAGGTTCCCCCCAAAAACTCTGTGACTTTGTAGACTTTCTTAATACTGGGCACCCAGACTATCAACTTCACCCTACAATACAACATGGACTCTATAGACTTCTTGTACATTAACATCTACAAAGGTCCCAGGTTCCAATCCTCTGGTATCCTGGACCTACAACCACATTACAAGCTGACCAACACTTTTTCATATTTACATTTCTCTTCCTCTCATCCACCCCATGTGCAGACAGGCCTGATCAAAGGAGAGCTCACTAGGCTCCTGAGGCTCTCCAGTAGCCCTTCTACCTACGCCCAAGCAAGTCAACTTTCTACTGACCCCCCTCAGGGAGAGAGGCTACCCTGGGAAGCTCCACCGCGCTGTAGCCAGGAGATATCCCTACAGCCTCAGGGACAGTAAGCTAAGGTCCAACACCATCTAGGCAAACCTCTATCAAGACGTCATACGGCTGATCTGCCCATACCATCCAGGCAGTTCCACCCCCACTCATCCAGACAAGTCATGGCAGTGCGCGCTGACTGGCCCATTCGTCACACCGTTGCTTTTATTAAGAGCAAAACACTGGCCTCGCTGTTGGTGTCCTCTACTGTTCGTTAGATCTGCGGTTGGCATTCCCCCTTTTCGGACCCAGACTTCGTTTATTGTTTTTTGTTTATTATTTTTATTTTTTTACCAGACGGTCGTCAGTACTACCGATCCAAAACATTCGCTAATTTTTTTTTCCGCACTGTTAATATCTTTTTCACTATTAATTTTTTTGTCAACTTCACTCTTTTTCCCGCCATACTCTAGACACTTCTCCCTCCATACGCACCTGTTCACCATTTCATCCAATCATGTCATGCCACTACACCACACCATACTTACTATATAAGCCATGCAACGCACAAACACTAGTCCAGAGCCTGAAGAAAGTCATCCAAAAGACAGAAACATCGCTCATACAGTTTTCTATTAAAGTTTTTCTCAAAATCTTATAGCTAACTGCTCCATTGGACTAGCATCATAGATAATTTACTATAAATAAGCCACTACTTGAATTACATTAGCTAAATTGAAATTACCATAAATTAACTATAGCATTTGACAGCCTTGTCTTCACAGATCAATCTCAGGTCCAGGAACGTCCAGAGGTTTAGGACTGACCTTGACAAGGGGAGGACCCTCATCCACCAACAAAGCCCTAGCCCTAGCCCTAGCCCTAGCTATCTGCTTTTACTGCTCTTACTCCATCTGCCTCTTCTGCTGAGCCCACGTAATTGCCATTGTCATTTCACTTGCTGCCTCACAAGTAGTTGGTCCTTCCTAGTTTGTCATCAGTGGTTCACCCTCTGCTCTTAATGGTGTCTCTACTTCTAAGGCATTCTTCAGATATATTTTGAAGTGGGGGGTGTCCTGTCCCAATAACACGTCAAATTCAATGTGTTAGGTGACATCAGAAGCTAAGTCGATTTCCTATCCATCAATCTGCAGTGCTACCATAGCAGCAGGAAACCAGGTCCTAGTAGCACTTACCATCTTGTGACAAATTTTCCAGCCCAAATACTCAGACTCATTCACACATTTGTGGTGCACCATACTCTTTGTGCATCCTGTGTCCAACAAAGCTATTACTGGGCTACTACTGCACTTGTGAGTGTGGGGAGGGTGGTGGGAGGGTGTCACTGGTAGTGTAGGCAGTTTGGAGGGGCCATCTTAGTGTAGCTCCTTGTGATGGGTAAGGTGTGGGGGTGGGGTGTTGGTTTGTGTTGGCAATGAAAGGTCATTTCTGTTCATCTGATTCTATGATATGAGTGGTAGGGGTGGGTGATTTTGATTGTTTTTGCAGTGTAGAGATTATATCTGTGTAGCTTTTGTGAGTTGTGCAGTGGTGTTTTTGGTATTAGGGGTGAGGTAGGAAGGTCTTTGTTTGTTTTGGCAGTAGAAAGATCATTTCTGTGTAGTTTCTTGAGAAGTGTAAGTTGTGGGGGGTGGAGGTGGTGGTGTCTCTGGTTGTTTTGGCAGTAGAGTGGTCATCTCTGTGTGGCTCCTTGTGAGGTGTGGAGTGGGTTATTTGGGTGTGTTGGTAGTGGACAGGTTGTCTCTGTGTAGCTTCTTGTGAGGTGTGAAGTGTGGTGGGTCTCTGTTTATGTAGGTAGAGGAGAGGTCATCTCTGCGTAGCTTTTTGTGAGTTGTGTGGTGGAATTTTTTGTAGTTTAGGCAATTGAGAAGTTCTCTCTGTGTAGCTCCTTGTGAAAGATGAGGTTTGGGGGTTATCTCTGGTTGTGTCCACTGTGGAGAGGTCGTCTTGGCTGTGAAAAAGTTGTCTCTCTGCAGCTCATTGTGATGGTTGAGATTAGGGTGGGTGGGGGGGGGGGAAGAGTGTCTGATAGTGTACGCAGTGGAGAGCTCGTTTCTTGTGTACCTCCTTGTGAAGGTTGGGGATTTCTATTCTTATTGGCAGTGGAGAGGCGATCCGTGTGTAGCTCTTTGAGAGGGGTGAGGTGTGTGGGGGTGTGATTTCTGGTTTTGTCAGCTGCGGAGGGCTGTCTCTGTATAGCTCCAAATGAGTGGTGAAATGTGGAGAGGGTCTTTGGTTGTGTTTGCAATGGAGTGGTCTCTGTATAGTACCTAATGTGAGGTGATATGTGTGGGGTTGGGTGGGGAATCTCATGTTGTGTTACCCATGGAGAGGTTGTCTCTATGAAGCTCCTAGTTAGGGATGAGGTGTGAGGGGGGGGGGGGGGTTGGTAAGTGTTTGGTTGTTTTGGCAGTGGGGAGGTCATCTCTGTGTAACTCCTTGTGAGTTGAAGGGTGCGTTTTTTTTTTTGTAATATTGGTTGTTGAATGGTAGTCTCGGTGTAGCTTCTGTGAGGTGTGAGGTGTGGTAGGTCTCTGTTTGTGTAGGCTGTGAAGTGTTCGTTTCTATGTAGTTCCAAGTGAAGGGTGAGGTGGTGGATATCTCTTGTAGTGTTGACAGTAGAGTGATCATATCTTTGTAGCACTTTATGAGTTGTGGAGTTGATGTCTTGTACTGTTTGCAGTTGAGAGGTAACATATGTGTAGATCCACGTCATGTGTGAAGTGTGGGAGATCTCTGGTTGTAGCACCTTGTGATGTGTGTGGAAGGTGTGTTTTGTTAAGTTGGCAGTGGAGGGGTATTCTCTGTGTTGATCCTAGTCTGTGTTGGGGATTTCTGATTGTCTCAATAGTGGAATGGTCATCTCTGTGTAGCTGCTTTTGATGGGTGATGTGTGGGGTGGTGTCTCTGATTCTTTCAACAGTGGAGAGATAGCCTCGTGTAACACCTCGTGAGAGTGGAGGTTCTCTGGTATTGTCGGCAGTGGATTGGCTGTCTTGGTGTAGCATCTTGTGAGGGGTAAGGTGTAGAGGGGAGTGTTTGGTTTTGTTGGCAGTGAAATGTCATTTCTGTTCAACACTATGTGAGGTGTGAGGTATAGCGTGTGAGGTGTTGTGGGTGGGGGTGTCTCTAATTGTTTTGGCAGGGAGAGGTCATATATGTGTAGCTTTTTGTGAAGTGTGTGGTGGGAATTTTGGTGGTGTAGGCAGTGGAGAGGTTGACTCTGAATAGCTTTTGTGAGGTGTGTGGGGGGCAGTTCTCTGTTTGTGTTGGCAGTTGAGAGGCTGTCTCTGTGTAGCTCCTAGTGACGGGTTAGGTGTGGGTGGTCTCTTGTAGTGTAGACAGTGAATAAGTAATTTCTGTGTAGCACCTTGTGATGGTTGAGATTTGGGGGGATTTCCGTTTGTGTCAGCAGCGGAGAGTTTTTTTCTGTGTAACTCCTTGTGATGAGTTAGGTTAGGGGGTAGTTTCTGATAGTGTTCGAGGTGGAGAGGCAGACTCTGTATAGCACTAAGTGAGGGGTGAAATGTTGTGAGGTGGGGGGGGGGTAGGTGGCCTACGGTTTTGTTGTCAGTGGAGAGGTTGTCTCTGTGCAGCTCATTGTGAATGGTTTGTGATCTCTGGTTGTGTTGGCAGCAAAGAGTTCGTGTCTGTGTAGCTCTTAATGAGGGGTGAGTTTTAGGGGCATGTATTTGGTTGTGTTGCCAGTGGAGAGGTTGACTTAGTGTAGGTCTTTCTGAGACATGAGGTGGGGAAGATCTCTGGTTGTGTTGACAGTGGAGAAGTCATTAATGTGTAGCACTTTTTGAGGTTTGGAGGCTGTTTCTGGTTATGTTGGCAGTTGAGAGGTAGTTCGTGTAGTTCCTTGTTATGGATGGGTTGTGAGGGGTGGAGAGCTCGTCTCTGGGTAACTCCTTTTAATTAGTTCAGTGTGGATGGGTTTTCTGGCTGAATTAGCGTGGATGGGTTTTCTGGTTGCATTGGCAGTCGAGAAGTTGTCTCTGTGTTACTCCTTGTGAGGTGTGGGCGAAGTCTCTTGTGGTGTCAGCTGTGGTGAGGCTATCTTTGTGTAGCTCTTTGAGAGGGTTTAGTCTCCTATTGAGGGGTGTGGTGTGGGGTGTGTGTCTCTGGCTGTGCTGCCAGTGCAAATCTCTGAATATTTGTAATTTCTATCAGAGAAAAGAAAATTTAATGTAGTCCCTATTCGTATAATATGGTAAAAAAGCTTGAGCTATTTTTTGGTTCCACTTCCAGCATTGCTAGTTATTAATGCCTGTATAATGTCACAAATTTCTATTGTATGAGGTTCCGATATCTAAGTAGGCGTGGCCATAGCAACGTGATGTAATTATGTAAGTCTCCTATTATAAGGACAAAGTTTTTAAAATTTCTGGCGGCATGTGTTTCAGCGGGAGGTTCAAATTTCAGTCTGTGATTCTATATTTCTAGGAGAGAGAACAGGGTTTGCAGTGCAGAGTGTTATTTCTTTGAAGTCTATCTGACCAGCCCACTATTTCTGGACCAAGTAAGAATTTTAAAAGTTGTTAATATACTCTCAACATTTGGTAGCCCCCAAAATATAGCTGATTTTCTAAAGGATGTCCAGCAGTTGTTCGTCCAGCAGTTGTGGGTTTGTTGGAATTTCTCCATCCTTTTAAAAATATGACTAAAATGAATAAAGAAAAGAATCACATGGAATTCTTAATATAATATTTTGATCAGACTTGAAGGGGGGTGCGGGAAACCTTTCCTAGTGATAGTCTTGTTTGTCTGGTATATGCTTGTGAAGAAAGTTCTGTGAATGTTGGACTCCAATCTAGTGTGATAGTCATTCCAAATTAATTTACTAAATTTGCATAATAATTAGCTGAGATTTACTAGTGGGATAAAATTAGCCCTCATTTAAATATGTGAGGGTTACTTTTTTTATTTTTAGCGTGTGTAAGTGTGTCGGATTAAATTTGCTGCTGGTTTGTAGAAATTGAACACCTGCTAGCCTTGCCTTTTGATTTAGGCATAAAAAATGTTTGTATGCCAGGCTGGTGGGGTTTTTGGGGGGGGGGGGGGGGATGGGTAAGGTGGGGTTTGTTAGTTTATTACTGAGCAGCTGAATTTTGGATATGAAGTGCCCTTTTTTTTATTTGGAGGGGTGATGTGTGTGTGGGGACCTGTCTTTGCTAGTGTAGGCAGTGGAAATATCATCTCTGTGTATCTGCTTGTGAAGGTGGGGGATCTCTTGTTGTGTTAGCAGTGGAGAGGCAGACTCTGTTTAGCTCCAAGTGAGGGGTGAGTTGTGGGGGGAGGGGGGAGCAGGATGGTGGTCTCTTGTTGTGCTACCAGTAGAGAGTTTGTTCCTGTGTAGCTCCTTGTAGGATATGAGGTGGGTGAAATACCTTTTGTATTGACAGTGGAGTAATCATCTATATGTAGCACCTTGTTCAGTGTGGAGGTTGTCTCAGGTTATGTTAGCTATGGAGAGGTAGTCTCATGTAGCTCCTTGTAATGTTGCCAGTGCATAGGCTATCTTTATGTACCTCATTGGCATGTGTGAAATGTTCGTGTGTTAAGGGTTTATTGTTGTGTCTGCAGTGCAGTGGTCATCTCTGTCTAACTCCATGTGATGGGTGAGGTGTGTTTGGTGGGGGGGGGGGGTGGAGTGTCTCTTGTAATGTTACCTGTGATAGGCCATCATTAAGTACCTCATTGACAGGTGTGAAGTGTGTGTGTGTGTGTGAAGGGTCTCTGATTGTGTCTGCAGTGGCTGGCTGTCTCTGTATAGCACATTATAAGTGGTGAAGTGTTTTTGCATGTGTGTGTGGGTGGGGGGAGGGATCTTAGGTTGTGTTGCCTGTGGATATGTTTTCTCAATGTAGTTCCTAGTGATGGGTGAAGTGTGTGTTTGGTGGGGAGGGGGGGGGGGGGGTGGGGGGGGGGAGTGGTGGGTCTCTGGTTGAGTTGCCTGTGGAGAGGTTTTCTCTATGTAGCTCCTAATGATGGATCTGAAAGTTTGCTTATGAAAAGTATTGTAAAAAAAAAAAAAAAAAAAAAAAATATATTCTTTGTGGTCACCAGTGTAGTGACCTTGTAATAACTTATGGTTAGTGGGTTTCTTGGCCAATTGGCTATATAAATGGGCTGTAGAATGGTATGAAGCATAATGTTACTCCGTCTTCAGCGTTCCGAGGAAGTGGAGAAAGTGGACCAGCAGATCCTCGTAAGCTGCGGCATGGACCGGAGGAGTAGTTCTAGCAACGGGGAGGATGTGCGTCTGCACCACCTACAGACGGAAGGGACAGTGAAGGTGAATAGTTCTGTGGTACACTTCCGAGTTTCCAACAATGACCGGGAGCTGCCGGTTAAGGACTTCACCTCTCCGCCTGGTGATGTTGCAGTTAGAGATATTCCCACGCTGGATTTGCCCCAATCTCTGCTCAACGTACTCAGTGCACAGAATATAAGAGATCTAGAGAACCTCCATGGTAAGTCTTGTAGGGCTTCTTCTCCCTCCTGCAGCAGTAGTATCTACCCAACTCCTTCACCCAGTGTTGGTTCTGTTGTAAGCAACTGCAGCAACCAAGTTTTGCAAGATCAACCAGTGCAACCTTCAACACTGCTTGCCCCAGAGGGTGTGTGTTGCAGTCTGCAACAGCCACTTCAGTCTACTAGTATGACTGTTTTATCTCTTGAGAACACTTCAAGACTCTGCCATGTTGGTCCAGCTCCCCTTGTTCATCCTCCACCTCGTCTTAGCCCGCTTCCTTTTCCACCTCACCTAAGCCCAGTTCCTTTCCCTGCAACAGATGATGGAGTGTTGGGTTCCTGTGTGCTTCTCTCAGGAGAACGACCGACTCTCATGGCAGGACAACAGGTGATCGCTGGCTTGGAGCCTGTAGTGCAACAGCAACCTCTCTGGCAGCAGGCCGAGCTCCAGGCAAGTGCCTACAACATCGAACCGTCCGAACCGCTTCGAGAATGGCAATCACCTACTTTTCCAAGTGGTTCAAGCCATTACCATGTGCTTCAACCTGGGGCTCCAGAAATGATGCTTGTAGAAAGGAGCACGAGGGTACATGCCAGCATGGAGTACCAGCATTTGACATCCACTTCTCCAATTTCACCTCCTCAAATGGAAGGAATTCCTGGTTAGTAATTTTAATTACTTGGTGGATAGTTGTGTGTAGCATGATAGTATATGATAAAAACAATTTTTAAGGGTAAAAAAAAAATATATATATATTTTTTAATTTAAGGCAAAAAATGTTGCCATTTTATAGCATGGAGGCTACTCATAAATTTTAATAGTATGGTTAACACATTGATCACTTGGGTAATTAGTTTCTAGTTATAAAGTGCCAAAGGGTTTGCACTTGTAATAATGTCATATTAGTCTAGTCGGTCACCTTTTCACCAGAGTTTCAAATACTTGTTAAAATATAACATTCCTTAGCAAGCACTATTATGGATGCCACCCCCCCCCCCCCCCCCCCCCCCCCAAACCTACACACACAAAAAAATTTTTTGTGGTTATTTTCTGTGTCATGTTGTTTGGTTACCAATAGCATTTAGCATCTTTGTATCTTGAATTTAATTTTTGGAGCTAGAGACTGCTGCTGTAAGAGTGCTGTGTACACAGTAGGATGTTTGCTGATTCTAAAGTAAACATTTCTGAATGGCCCTCATTCACTATAGGAAAACCATAATTACTAGGTCAATAGCTCTCTCAAGTTCACTGTATCAATGAGGACCATGTAATTTTACTAGGCATTCCATCAGAACTAACAATAGCACTTGACTATCTTTGATTATAGAAATCAATGCTTTTGATTATTATTATTATTATTATTATTATTATTATTATTATTATTATTATTATTATTATTATTATTATTATTATTATTATTGTTAGTATTATTATTTGCTATATTATATATCTTCTTTTTCTAAATTTATTGTTGTATATGTAATAGGTGTGGAGAGTGGCCTCAACCTTCTTCATCTTGAGTCCCAATTGTCTGGCATGCCTGGAGTAGGAGGAGGGGGTGGAGCTTGTGGCAGTGGGGGAGCCATGCAGCCTATTCCCCAGCTCCACCTGCAGCCAGCTTGCAGTTGTCTCAACTGCAAAATGGGGTTGAATGCTCATGCATTTAACGAAGATGGAACTCCAAGGAAGAAGCGTCATATCTGTCACTACCCTGATTGCACCAGAGTTTATGGAAATACTTCAGACTTGCGTGCACACCTGAGGAGACACACTGGGGAGCGACCATTTGCTTGTAGGTGGAATTGTTGTGGAAAGCGGTTTACCAGATCTGGCGATTTGCAACGACACCACCGAACACACACTGGAGAAAAAAAGTTTAAGTGCATGCAGTGTGGGAAGAGGTTCATGAGAAGCGATCACCTGAGCAAACATACAAAGATTCATCAGAAGCCGGAACACAGAGATACCGAAAGTGGACATGGAAGTGAGGATATTGATATTGGAAGCAATACACCTTCGGATTCCATCTGCTCCACTAGTGATAGTTTTGCCAATACCACTGATTCCACTGATACTGACTTTGAACTAGAAATTGACTTAGCATATTCTGTTTTCTCTACAACAGTTGGAACTACAACTACTGAAGCCAGTGTCGATGCTCCCATTACTTCAACTGGACATCAACGAGTTGTGCAACTTATACACTTATTTTCTTCCACCCTCCACAACTAATTTGCCACACGTGATTCTTTGAACACATAACCTCACCTTATAAAATCTTTATCATTAATATGACCATGTGTTATCATAGACTTTGCAATCTCATATGCAACTCTCTTTTGTTTTGTTTTAAACTTGCTCTTTTCTTATAGTGTTGTACTCTATGCTTAACATTCTATTGAAATTTATATCATGAACTCACCATGATTTCTGTATGTGTATGCATGCTTGATTCATCCACCATTACATTGAAATACTTCTCATGCTGATTTCACAAGATATTGTTTAAATGAATTATCTCAATTTCAAGGAATAAAAATCCCTATAAAAAGATAACTTTTCTCTCTTGTTTGGACTAGGCTCAACTAATAATGTTCCGAAATAATGTTATGAAACAATGCTCTATTCTCTCCAACATTTGGAACTGAAGCCCAGCATCCATGTCACAATCAATTGGACATTAACAAGCTACGAAATTTATACACTTGCCCACCCTCCAAATGTATTTGCCACACCTATTTTTCAAAATACTTCGATTTATAAAATGCTAATTGACAGAACCTTCATTTGTTAATGAAGATATATGCAATCTCACACAACTCTCTTTTTTGTTGATGTTTTAAATATGTGCTTCTTTTCTTACTTCACTCTAAAATGCTTTCTATTTGATTAAAATATATCATGATCTGCTGTAAGCATGCATTTGATTCATCCACAATTATTAAAAAAAAAAAAAAAAAAAAAAAAAAAAAAAAACCACTTAAAATATCATTGTTTAAAGAAGTACCTTAATTTTAATGAAAATAAATCTCTTTTGAAGAAAAAAAATTTTTTTTTTCAAGTACAATAAAACGATCTGGTAATGTCAAAACCTTCACAACCAAAACCAAAAAAGTCCCAGGGAGGAAACACAGGCAGTTTTCTTGGCTTCATTTCTTCTCTTTCTTAGCTGTTAAACCTGCACCAGCATTGAATTTGAAAAAAAAAATAATGTCACCATCTTCAACCATGTGGTTCCTTCCTTGCTGCCTATATTTGCCTGCACCCTGCAGACACCAACACATCACATCACACATGAGAACCAAAATAGACAAGAGTTTCAAGTCAACACATTTCACCACAAAGGAGGAGAACGGTCAACCAAAAATAAACTAAATATAGATAACATATCTACTTCAAGGTTACTATGACAATCTTGTTTGGGTTCCTAAACAGAAGATATAGCAATCCTAACTTATTTGCAGCTTGCCCAGTCCATCAGGACAATTACAACAGTCAACCGAACTGGAAATCATGACAACAATCTTAATAAAATTAATTTTTTTTTATACAATTTTATTGCAGTATTACCTCTTCAGTGCACAAATTTTTTAAAAATTTTTTTATCTGAATTGACACTGAACCCCAACAGACTGTAATCTATCTCCAAACATTTAGCCCTTACAGAAGTTTATGACAATTATTTTAATAAAAAAAATTTTTCTTAAATAATCTTACAAAGTATAATTACAGATTCAGTAAAAATGTTAGCAGGTTATGAAACAACAATGTCTTTAAATTCTTTTTTTCTTCTTCTAGCAAAAAAAATTTTTTTGGTTGAAATCTTATTAATTTGACACTTTTTATCATATAATGGTAATTTGTGCTAAAGAAAAACCCCCCATCAAATAATACAATTTTATAATATCATCTTTTCATCTACTGGGGATAAAGCATTGATCTATTATCAAAGTTTTCTTTCAAAAATAGCTTGTTAAAATATCAATTCACTCATCCACCCTTCAAATTCCTACACCTATCAATAAAGGGGTAACACAAATTCTACATATCTTGTTGGTTATTACAAACAATAGTGCTACATTGAAACAAATAATTTTAAATATTATGTTTTGTAACCTTTATTTTCCTGCAGCTGCCCCTTCCAAGCAAAAACATGCTGCACACTTAGAAAATAACATTAAAATAAAGATAGGATAGAGAGAAAAAGGTTAATAAATTTGGTCATATTTAACCAACAAACTTTTCTACTTTTCTTCCATGCTCCTTCCTGAAGTTTCCAGACAACCCCCCCCCCCCTAATGAGACCACAAGGACTGATCAAAACATTTTCACTCTCACTGAACATATTTCTGAATCTCCAAGAAGGAAGCTTATTTTAAAAAAAGGGGCAAAGCCAGTTATCAGAGCACAGAAAACTTGTGTTCAAGAATACTTCACCCCACCCACCCACTCACACAACAGTGTTGCCCATTCAATTCCCCAATGAGAGCTTGATTCTAAAAAACAAACAACACACAACGAAAATAGCTCTCTGTAAGCTACTGAAAAGGGTTGCAATGCCTTATCTGTGAGCTTCTGTGCATCTATGCCCATGCTGAAGAATGAACCTGTTGGGCAGTTGAAAATGCAAGAATTTACAATTGTTCACAATAATTTGACTTTTCTACAAAAGCTACAATAACTAGGCAACAAAAAACAACCTCTTTACAGTTAGTTAATTTATTCAAGACAATTGATTAGTCAGCTCACATGTTTGTACTGAACACGTTGTGATGTGCCCACCAACATAACTCACTCACTCACTCACAACTTGAGCAATGGAGCCATCCATTCATCACCACAATACCATATAACCAGCCACCTGACATGAAGGTACTCTTGGTAGTGGAAGAATGTTGCAGGTATGGAATGCTGATTTGACCCCAGAGTGCCTTGTCCTGCCAACCTCGAGTGTGTTCTATCTACCTCGGGACTACTGCCATGAATTAAACCCCTGGATGTGGTGGGTATCTGGTAGACAACAAGTGCCTTTTGCCTCTGAGGTGCTCACTGAGGTGCTCCCTGTGAACACACTACAATCAGACAACACCATGCGTGAATGCACACAACTACTTAGGGGCACTACCAACGTACTCGACATTCTGCAATGGAGGGTGGAAAGGAGGCACTGAAAGAATGTGGCATCTGGGGCAAGGAGTAGGCCCTTATAGATACTTGTGTTTATCTTGTACTAGGACTACGTCTACACTAATTTATTTATTTTTTTTTAATTGTTTAAAAACAAAACAAAAAACAATAGTATTCATGTGTGTGTGTGTGTGTGTGTGTGTGTGTGTGTGTGTGTGTGTGTGTGTGTGTGTGTGTGTGTGTGTGTGTGTGTGTGTGTGTGTGTGTGTGTGTGTGTGTGTGTGTGTGTGTGTGTGTGTGTGTGTGGTATGTATGTACACACATACATGTGTAATATAACAACCAAAAAAATAATAAATAAAAAAAAAATTAAAAAAAAAAACACCTAGGAAGAGACTGGGAAGTTGCAATCTCTCATGTGTCTCAACTATAGCTTCAACATAGCAATTTCTACACAGAATAATTTTGTTAAATAGTTCCTTTTAGAGGTTTGCTGATGTAGAGCATATAGAAGTTTAAGACCTTTAACGCAGCAATAAAATGCAAGGTGAAGACTGGAGAGGCACCAGGACACAGATGAGCACTTTACAAGAAGAAATGTGCATTCTGAATGTGGAAGTAGATATTGGAGCTTGGATGGTCCCTCATAGGGTCGGACAGATGTCTGACTTGGATGGTCCCTCATAGGGTTGGACAGATGTCTGACTTGGATGGTCCCTCATAGGGTTGGACAGATGTCTGACTTGGATGGTCCCTCATAGGGTTGGACAGATGTCTGACTTGGATGGTCCCTCATAGGGTTGGACAGATGTGTGACTGATGCATGAAAGACAGTGCATCACATACCAGCATGCAGTGAAGGACAACATTTCATTAAAAACCAATTAAAATGGTGTTCCTTTGAAATAGGAAGAAATGAATAACCTAGGTAATATGCTCTAAGCTGAGGCAGGTTCAAGGTAATTGCCAGCAGTTGTTGACAATGAATTCTCAAGGATATTGGATGCAGATAATCTCTGCCATCAATTTGCACCACGAACTGGAAGAAACTTGCACAGCACATTATTGGTTTCCCACCACATGAGCCATGAGTAGACCACACTGAGCATGAGCACAATCATTTGGCCCAGGGAAAGCGTTTGGACGTGTGTGTGTGTGTGTGTGTGTGTGTGTGTGTGTGTGTGTGTGTGTGTGTGTGTGTGTGTGTGTGTGTGTGTGTGTGTGTGTGTGTGTGTGTGTGTGTGTGTGTGTTACTTTAAACTTTATGCAATCTTGAAATGTGAAATTAAATCAATTTATTTAACTGAAATAAATAACAATGAAATCAATAAGTTAATAAATCTTAACACAAACAGTGCTCTGTGTATCTGGGCAGATATGAAATCACCAGGTTGAACGACCATTAATTGTCAGAGGAAGTGGTCATGTGATATTCACAACCTGACAAGAGACCACATCCCCACCTTAGAACTTCGCATAGTTTCATATGATCTCAGCAAAAGTATTTGCAGGTAGACACAAAACAACTGAACTAAACAAACTATCTGCTGAACATTTGGACCTCATTTGATCTTCTGTGTTGAAGATGTAGAGCTTGTTGTTTTAAATCAAATAATTTATTTTTTAATAATGTGGTAATTTTTTTAAGAATAGAAATCATGTTTAGAGTTATAAAATGCATTTGGATGCAAGCATTGTGCAAAGCCAGCAAAATTGTAAAATGTATACTGAATAAATAAAGGGCAAAGAAGGAAAAGAAGCTTCAAAAAGTAAATATGCAGGAGAATGAAGATTGTTTCTTGATATCTGTTTTCTGTTGCTATATTTTCTTCCCACGTTATTTTACAAACATACACCAGGAAAATGAGGCACGTCCGAGATCGATGCAAGACAAGATTAAACCCTCTATCGTGGACTTGGATGGGTTGCCCTAATACCCCACAGCAGCCCATTGGGACCACATATCATCTGCCACTAGATAACTTGGACAAAAGTTCTGTAGTGTTATACACACAATCCTTTTCCTCCTGGGGGATCTAATCCTCTCAATAGAAAAAATCTTCCCAGAAGATGTTGGAAGGTTGGATGGGAGGAGGTGAGGGTCTGACAAAGGTGAAAGGGAGACACCCCCAGATGTACACCACAACACCTATGCAAACAGGAAAGACAAAATGATAAATTGCTTATCATACCAACAATAACTGGTCACACCTATTGGAAAATATGGCATATCATCTACATGCGATCATAAAATTATTATTACCCTCTAATGGGTGTTGTTATGGGTGTGGTTTGACCATTGACATGAACACCAAGTAGTTTTTACTTCGTAAAACCGATTTGGTTGAAATTTAGCATGTTATCTCTATGTGACCTTTAAGACAGAGAGATTGGTCCAGTACAGCAATAGAGTGGAGCCACATTCAATTAAACACACAAAGCACACAGTTAACCAGACCTTGAGCAGGATAACAACACTCTCCCAGTCACATGGAGAGGAAAATATCTTGCTCAGAGAGAACAACTGGCTCAAATTTGAAATGCAGTCTCCAACTGACAGGAAAAGTGTTATTATCCTCCCTTGGGTGTAGTTTGGCTAACAAGTTTAATGCAAAATTTTCCGCCTGTTTTGTGTAAGTCACTACTAGCAAATATTGCAGAACTCTTCCCCCTACTTCTGTAATCCCAAATATTTATTTCATAAAGAATATAGACCATTAAATTGAACAGACAAGGACTGAACAAATTTTAATTAGCTACAAATTTAATGTTTAATTAAAAATATCTAAGGTTGTAGCTCTTCATTGTGGTCACATAGGATTTGATAGCATGCCGTGTTTCATAATATCTTGGCACTATCATTCCTTACTAAAATAAAATGAAATCAATCAAAACTGTTCAAGCTAGGGAAAGAATACTCAACAAGCATTAAATACACCTGAGCGATTTTTTTATCCAAAGATAGCTGACTTTTCCATTCCTTCCCACTAATCATCCTATCATATCTACCGTCACTAGAGCACAAGCAACTGCATTAAATAGTCACCATTTACCTAGTGGGAGCATAATCTGGTCACAGTATCTTTGCACCTTCACATCCATAGTGAAATACCCTGCTCCATACCATGCCATCATATCAATAGAGCTGAAAGGGCCCCGAGTGATGCCCTGGGCGTCCTGATATAGCCATTGGTCCATAATAGAAGTTTGCTGTCCCTCAGCAAACCCCAAAAGAGATGAAACATTTTGTGTGGGCAACTGCTGGGTACCTTTACAAAGAAGAATATAAAATATAATTGCACATATCACAATCCAAACATAATTTATGGAAAATCGGGACATATAATGTGTGAGTATGTGAGTGTTGATTGATAGTTCTGATTTCTATACCAAATCTTTGCTAATTATTCTATATCACTAGTTGAATATAAGAAATTTGGTTTATATTTCTCTCTTTTTCTTCCTGATGTTGTGTAATGACAAAAATAAATATTGGCCTGGTTTGCATACCAAAGGAACCTAGCTCTAGACTCGGTATGTGACTTCCTACTGATAGACAGGTCCACCTTCTGTGAGCTTGGGTCAAACTGCTGTCTGCAGGAAGGACATACAGTTTGGCCTCAAATTTTTTTTTTTTTTTTTTTTTTTTTTTTTTTTTTAATTAATGGTTTTTGGGCACATTGTTACTGACTTCAGGTAGAGTGTGTTCACATAAATATATTTGTTTGTATTTGCTCATTACTCATGTATTTCCTTCCCCCTCCGCCTCACACATACATCACCACCCCCAGGAAATTTGAAACCTAAAAAACACACATCATGCCAATGACCCCAATTTTGATAAACAGATTGCAATGACACCTCCACTCCCATGGATCCCAATGTGCTCCATAAAAAAATCTAGTGGCCTTCAGAGTTTTACTCTTGTAGGAGTTCGCTCATATATGCATGCACCTGTCTATCCACCAACTGAACCACTGACGAACACAACCACACACACACTAACAGACACACGCACAGGAATAACGAGTGAGAGAGATAATACATGCATTCTTAATTGCTTGTAATTAATGTGGTGACAGAACAGGATGGTATAACACTTCCTTTTAACTAATTATCGAAATGTTTGTGTTTTGTCTTTTTAATAGCAGGTTCATTTCTTACTCTGTAGGAAGTAAGTAAACAGTATCAGTACTGCCGGGCTGCCATTTATAACTTTGGTTCAGACTGATTATTGAAATCATCTCTCATGCATGATGCTTTACCTCCACCATTAAATTTCAAGATATATGGTTACGCTTACGAGACAATTATTGAATGTGGTTAAATATTTGGGTTGCTGTATTATTCTCAAAATGACACATAATTAAAATATCACAATATATATTTTATTGAAGTTCACCTTTATAGCTGACTTCATCTTTGTATCGGAACTGATATTATAGCCAGCTACTACTACTAACCAGCTAGAGCTGTAGTTCATTGTTTGTCTGTTTTTACCAAGCACTACCGCTAAACTAATTGTTAGATCAAGTTTAGATTTAGAGCTGAATTCTTACCTACTATTCAAAAATTAATCCCTTATTCCACGTTGGATCAATTCATCATAGTCCACTTCTACCTAATTCAATATTTCCTCTTCTTGGTTCCCGCAAAAATTATTTTCGCTTTTCTACTTTTAATTCAATCTTTTCATTGATCCCTAATATCT
This sequence comes from Gammaproteobacteria bacterium, assembly GCA_965206195.1. Lineage (GTDB taxonomy): Bacteria > Pseudomonadota > Gammaproteobacteria > PS1 > Pseudothioglobaceae > JAAOIF01. The sequence continues at coordinate 1,878 of CBDBIZ010000006.1, read as the reverse complement.
TATACAGAGACAGGAAGACATAGGGAACTGAATGAAATTTGAATGTTTATTTTTTAAACAGTCACTTCAAAACGTTTTTCTAAAACTTATGCAGGCCAGTGAACATGAAGGGATTAAACACATATAATAATATAGAGAGTATTACTCCATCCATCTTTATTGATTGAACTGAATTACATTTTTATTGAACACCTGCAAGATCTTTTTTTTTTCCCAGACAAGTGAAACATATCTTCTAAAATTTGTTCAGAAGGGTCTGGTGTCTTCCAAATACAAATTTGGTTCACTTGGCTGTGAATCATGGATAACAGTACTTCATTCGTATTGCCTGTGCCACCTTTTTTTATACTTTCTTTTTTCTTTTTTTTTTTAATTTAAAATAGCATTTGTATTATATGCTTGATGGGTGTGCAACTCAATCAAATTGTTGCATGCATAAATTTGGCAAAGCAACCGACTATGATACTGTCAAATGTATTGCAGTAGGACAGATATGGTATGCCACAGAAGCCACACCCTCTGGATAATGTTTTAAAAGGTGTGGCCAGCCAGACTAGCGTTCCTCCACCTTCACCCACCCCACCTCCCAACAGGCATCTCCAACTATGAGGAAACATGTCAGTGTTTGTTTGTTGATATCTTTTTTTGGTTTCCTTCAAGGAAATTAATTTTAAACTGGGATTGCAATTAGCCAATTCAATATTTACCCTGCACCTATGAAAATCACAATTTCTTTAAGGTGATAATGATTTCTTCTATACTGATAATCATTTCACACTTAAGTGGTACTATATTTTATTTTAATGTTTCAAAGTGATAATGATATTCCAGAATTGTAGGCATAGCAACAGGCAATTATTATTATTTATTCAACACCCCTCCTTCTTTTAGAGCATTAACCTTTCTTGTTGTTTGAGGGTTGGAAATCAGTTTTGCACTTAACTTTACCAAACTTAGTAATATAAAGTAACCTATCACCTAAGAAAAAAAGTTACTGGCACACATTAATAAAAAAATTTAAAAAAAACAGAAGTAACACTTTGCCTTTTAAAACTGGGTCCCACAAGCTCTGTATCATTACGACTGAATTCTGACCAGATTTTTTTGTTGAAGTTAGATATTTTTGAAGCTGTTATTATTTTCTGGACTTTATTTTCATATCGGTAACTTTCTTTTGTTTTCTAATCTGCAGTAATAATTTAAACCTCATACATCAGTATTTATCCCGCTGGAGTAATTGAAGAATCTTGATAATTACAGTAATATAGGTTACCTTAATCTCAGTACTTACCGTTGTACTCTTCAGAAATGTCCAAGGAGGATTCTTCCAAGCATTTGTACATTTCTCTTCTTTTGACCCTTCTCTGGTGTCATTCACCTTCTGTGTATTTCTGTAATAGTTATACAGTTTATTATAAATAAGCCGCAAAGTGAAGTTGGTACTGAATAATTAAAAACTTTTCAAGGCTTCACTCCAACTTGATGAGAAAAAAGAGAACCGGTTTCTTAATGGACACGTGGTAGCCTAAATTGGGAAAGTAACCAAAATTGGCGGGTTGAAAATTACTTAAACAGCTTAGAAATAATTTCCCTCTGAGTATGCTCATAGCTAAAAACGTTTAATAAGATATTTAGCCATATCAAAATTATGACCTTAAATGAAACTGTTAGCAGTAGGATTGAGGAGTGAAATTCCATTGAAAGGAGGCCAAATCCAAAAGGAAGGGATTGTTTAAATGGAGTAATAAGAGAAAGAAGAGACATTTCCTTTATATGTCTGAATATTTTATCCCCAACTGAAGCAGCTCTTCACATCCATGCAGTATTCAACCTTTGGTTCAAATTAAGGTTTAGTCTTCAGAAATTCAACTTACCCTT
>CBDBIZ010000005.1:0-39857 GCA_965206195.1 Gammaproteobacteria bacterium | reverse complement strand
ATGTTTTTTACTCTTTTATTTAAAGTTATGGTCACTCAAGACAAGTCAATTCCTTTAATATTTTTTTGCTTTTTTTTTTTTTTTTTTTAAGTGTTTTGTGCAAATTGGATGATATATGTCTCCATCTTCCATCTTGTTGTAATTCTATTATATTGTATTCCCATGAGCATCTGAATGAGCCACAGGATTGAGTGAAATGTTATAAATAACACTATGTCTCGTAAAGGTTGTACCAAAAATTAACATGGACGCTCACTAAGTTTAAGCAGTGCCAGGGTTTCCTTGGGCACATTAGTGCTACGACTGTTTCATATTTCTGTTTCAGAGTTGATTTCCAATGACCTTCTGATAGTATGTATGTCTGCATATGTATGTATGTCTGTTTCTGTCTGTTGTGTGCGTGCATGCGTGCACTTCTGTGCATGAGTTTAACTTGAGTCATTATGATATTATTTATTGCTTGGGTATATTAGTCTTATGGCCTTGCACATTTTATGTTTCAGAGTTGGTTAGCATGCCCTTTTGATAGTGTGTGTGTGCATGCATGCATGCGTGTGTGTGTGTGCATGCATGCGTGTGTGTGTGTGCATGGGTGGTGTGTGTTTAACTTGATTGATCGTGATTTGTATTGATCACACCACAGACTGGTACTGGCAAAACCTTAGCCTTTCTCCTTCCATCATTCGTCCATCTTGATGGACAAGATGTGTAAGTCAAGTTCACAATTATGCACACAGTCATTGCATACACACAGCAATGCATACCAGAGTAGGTTTCCATGGCCGTCTATTATGTGCACACATGTTACCACCTTCTACGTTGCATGGTTGGCATAAAGTTTGCACCATTCTATGAACTGGTTTTCACTTAGGAATCCTTGGAGCTAGCAGTGTGTGTATTTTAATCATGAGTGTGTAGTGTTGCTGTGGTGAGCTCTGCATACCTTTGTCTGTCTTATTAAGAGTGAAGCTTGATTTTTAGCACATGTGGTAGACTAGAACAGCAACATGTCGTATAGTTGGGGAAACACTGAGAGAACAGGGACCAAGGATTGTTGCATGAGACCACATGGAGATATATGCCTCGCCACATTTTATTGGTGTTGTATTATATATTGTGTAGAGATTATGATAGTCCTCCTTGTCCTATTCTTCTATTGTCCAGTCCCAGAAGTGAGCGGTGTGGCCCCTCTGTGCTGGTGCTGTCTCCCACACGAGAACTAGCGCTACAGATTATGGAGGAGAGCAACAAATACTCCTACAAGAATATGAAGTGGTAAAATATGTTTGCATGTCGCCAGTAAACTCTTCATGTTCCCACATATTCTTCAAAGTTGGGGCTCATCGGTGCTGATGGTACCACACCATGCATGCAGGATAGCACAAGGATACGCTGCAAAGAAATATCTTTTGTGATTGTTATTTCGAGATAAACTTGTGTGATTGTGTGTATGTTAATATGATTGCTAATTGAGGGTGGAGATGTGATATTGGTGTGGTTTGGGTGGAGGATAGAAGATTGTGTATAATGCATCCTTGACCTAATGTTCCATCTATTGTTTGCTCTGCAGTATCTGTGTTCATGGTGGTGGTGACCGCACAGCCCAGATAAACAGCTTGCAGAAAGGAGTTGACATCATAATTGGTAAATACATGGATATGAAATGAACATATTTTGTCTAATTGTTGGCAATTAAGGTCTGAACTTATCCTCCCCCCCCCCCCCCCCCCCAGCTACCCCAGATCGTTTAAACGATCTCCAGATGAACAACTTCATTGACCTGCGAAGTGTCACTTATTTGGTTAGTTTATGCTAAGATACACTACTAGTACTAGTATTACTACTGCTACTACTATTGTGTTTTAGTAGTTGGATGTTTGTATGGTATTTTAAAACCAAATGTTACAGTGCATGTGATTTATTGCCTTGGTTACTGTGATAATTTTTGTTGTTGTTAGGTGCTTGATGATGCAGACCGAATGCTTGACATGGGGTTTGAGCCACATATAAAGAAGCTATTGATTGATATTAGGCCAGATCGCCAGACGACAGTGATGACAAGGTACACAGTTGTTATTATTGTTCATTTTGTATAGTCAATGCTTTTGCAATTTGTATGCTAATTGCTTGAGCAGCTTACGATCTGTTAGTTGTGTATGAGTTATGTGTGGTCTGTGTTACATGTCCACTATGAAACTCAGCTTGTCTGTTAGTGGATATGTGCTTTAGATGAGCTTTTGCACAAAGAATGAGGTGTGCATGCGTGTATTCTTTAGCAGCTTTAGTGTCTCTTCACTGGCATTTCACTTCTTCCTCACCACCAGCCCATAGCTGTGAGATATTGTGTTTATATATTATAGAATATCTTATTACAATATATATAATGCCTTAAGGAATACATTATCCAGCACTGAAAGTAAACTTCAATAAACGTGAAAAATGACCAGGAAAATTTTTTTTTTGGGGGGGGGGGGGGGGGTGGGTGGGGGGAACACTTGATCAAATATAAAAGAAATGAAAACTCCATGTTTAGCAGAGCTGCTTAGTCCATGTGGATTTCCTTCCAGCTGCCCTTGCATCCCCCAAATCAGTGGTATGTAGTTGAATGAACATCTCCACAGCCCAAGACTCCAACAATGGATGAACACAAATGCACACCCACACACACATACACACACACACACACACACACACACACACAGACACACACACACACACAAACACACACACATACACACACACACTGGGTGTGTGCTTTCTGGTCTGCAAATATGTAGTGAACTGGAACATTTCATTTTTATACTACAGTACACTTATCAATGTTTATAAAATTAATGCTGCTTACTAACATTACTACTACTACTACTACTACTACTACTATCACTATTACTACTACTGTTGCTTCTGCTGCTTGCAGTGCTACTTGGCCTTCAGAAGTTCGGAGACTGTCTCAAGCCTATCTGAAAGACTCCTTCCAAGTGTACATGGGATCACTGGACCTCAGGGTATGTGTGTTTGCAATGACCATCTCATTTGCTATTGTGTATATCCTGTGTGGCAAACTAAGGCAACTGCCAAGTGTGTTGTCCTGTATCTGATGTGATGCTCAAAATACTAAAATTTATTTGGAGGGATAAAACTAATTTCTATGTAATAACTGTCTGTATATTATACCTCAGTTTGGTTTGACAGTATGTAGTCTGTGTGTAGTAATCAATGCTGTTGAGATTTATTTTCTTCTGTGTTGACTCCCTCCCCCTCAGGCTATGATATTTGTTACCAGTACAAACAAACTATCCCCATAAAGCTATACTGTGTGTATCCCTGTGTGCGATTACCATGGCGATTATGTTGACAAGACATTGCTAATACAGGCTTGCAATCTGGTGGAACAGAGTGTGAAATTTTTGGACTTTGATGACAAGAAGGACATGGTATGTCAATGTGCTTTGAAAGTTGTTTGTTTGTTTGTTGGTTTGTTTGATTGTTTGTTTGTTTGTTTGTTTGTTTGTTTGTTTTAATGACTACAACACATGCTACTTTGGTGCAAATGTGTTTATCTACAACATCCTTTATTTAAATGTATTTATTTCTTATGAGATTTGTCCAGACAAACTTAAAAGCGTTGCTCCATTATTCTGCTTAATATTCTGAGTACTATAACTTTTCTGCATGTATAAAAAACACTATTGCACTTCCCAGTTGACTTAAGGCCAGTGATCTCTTTCGTGAATCATTGGTATAACAACAAACTATTTCTAATGGTGATTTGGTCCTCACTAGTTCACTGTGATTGTAGCTATTATATTGTAAGTGGAATAATTCAGATAGCAATAGTTTATCTACCAAAATACAATATGTAACTTAAGGTCTGTTATGATTTCAAGTTGGCACTCTTCCAGGAATATTAGGCTAAAAGCTTGTGACCCTCGTAACATGGTTTACTGGTGTGTTTTTTTCCCCCTTTCTCTTTCCCTCTTTCTATTCAGACTGTGCAGTTTGTCAGGAATATGACGAAAGATGAGAAGGTCTTAATCTTTACCGAAAGAAAGGCAACGTATGTTAAATGGTGTGGTGAGTTTGATAGTGTCATCATGTGAAGACCATGTGACCTGTAGGGTGGATGATGTGGCCAGTGACTTTGCCATTCTTGGCTTGGAAGTCCAGTCCATTCACGGAGACAGGTGAACCACATGCACTCTTATCACCTTTCATTGTATGTCATCACTCAATTGGTTGGTGTTAGCCACAGACACTGTCTGTAGGAAAAATAGTGTGTGCTGAGATACAAAGTATTTATAATTGTATTTGATATTTTGATTGAGTTGTAAGTTATTAATGGCTTGGCCTCTTCAACTATTTGCTTGTCTAGATGATTGCTTGATGTTGTAGCATTAAGCTGTACTAGCCTACATTTGCAACCTCTGGCTAAGACTGCTAGCTGGGCCCACCTTCTGTGGGTTGTAGTCACACGATTGTCGGATGGAAGGACATAATCTTGTAGAGTTTCCGAATGCATTAACAGTGAGACCTGGCCAAATGAATTTTTTTAAATAGATTTGAAGTTGTGGGCATTGGGCACAGTGCTTCTAACTTCAGTTAGAGTGTGAATGTGGTTGGTAGTAGTCACTCGTTACTCATGTCCCCCCCCCCCCCCTTCCCCCTGAAAATTCCAAAGAAACCAGCCCTAATAGGCCAAGGATGGCCTAATTGGAAAAAAAAAAAAAAAAAAAAAAAAAAAAAAAAAAAAGAAAAAAAAAAAAGAAATGCAGATGAACCCCTGGACCACAAGATCCCCACAAAATTTTTGGTGGCCTTGGCCTTTTCATGTAGGAGGAGTTTACAAGCACACACACACACACACAGACCCAGACACACAAACACACACACACAAACAACACACACACACACATACACACACACCGAGTATAGTAATCTGTGCAATACCACAAGTAACTAATCATGAGCAATGTGGGAAGTGGAAAGCTGTAAACACCCAGGAGAGCTGTAAATACCCAGGTGTAATGATCTTGAGTGTGACCATTACATTTTTATAATAATTCACATCACACCACCATACCTGAAGAATCCCAAGGAGTTATTCTAGCCTCTTAGTAGGTTTAGCAGCTCTACCTTGGATGTGTATAATAGGGGGGTTGAGGGGAGGAGGGTCACTTGACAAGAGGAACATCATGTTGACATGACTGATCATGTCTCCACAGAAGGAGTACTCTCTTAAGGCAGCAGTGAAATTTAGAGTAGGCGAATCATAGGTTCATGCTGGCTAACTTTAGTGATGGAACAATAAATGTTATTTAATATCCCTTGCTTTTGTTTTTTTGTTTGTTTGTTGGTTGGTTGGTTAGTTGGTTGGTTGGCTGGTTGGTTGGTTGGTTTGTTGGTTGGTTGGTTGGTTGATTGGTTTGTTGGTTTGTTGGTTTGTTTTTTTTTTTTGTTTATTTGTTGGCTTGTTTGTTTGTTTTACTCCCCTTTTCTAATAGAAAAAATTGTATCAAAATGTAAATCTGATTGCTGTATTCTAATGTTCTTTATTCTCTATAGAGAGCAGTGTGACCGTGAACAAGCCCTAGACGACTTCAAAACAGGTGCAGTATTGATGTACATTCTAAAATTGATAGTTTTAAAAGCTTTGAGTTTACTCCATTAGTGAGTTGGTTCAATGGGGAAGTTTGCACAAACTGAATGAAGCACACACTTTCTATTGGGTCCCGAAATTTGTAGCCTGCACAATGGCATGCCAGCTCAAGTGTTTTTTCCTCCTTTTTTTTTTCCCCTTTTTTTTCTCTCTTCTTGTGTTGTTTATCATTTTATTTATAAATTTGGGAGGAGGGGAAAGGTGGATGGGGGAGGGGTGTTAGGGATGTGAAAAAAATACATTTGTTTTGAGTTGATCATATCCTGTAAGTGACCTTCATGTCTGTGAAATGATGCCAAAATGTAACCATAGAGTGCCAGGAGCTACTCAGAAAAATATCAAAAATATTGTAGGTAAAGGTTGAGAATAGCTAGCAATCATGTACCTAATCCTGCCCCATTAACTACCTCCATCCCTTCCTCCTACTGCACTTATTATCTGGTGTGGCCTGTAATGCTGAAGGAACAGCTGGTGTGGTTAGCTCTGTGTTGTTTAGACTACAGATCGAGTTTCCATAACTTGTTAGTGATTGACTCAGTTCTTTGGATTGCTACTACTGGTGAAGAAATAAATACTCTGTTCTTATTAGACTGATGACAACAATGCAAACCCCCCCCCTCCTCCCCACCAATATAGACCCAACCATACTGAACAGAAAATTGAACTTTTTGTTCTCTATTTGAGTTGTTTGAGCATGTGAGTGGTTGATGAGAAGTGTGGACATATCCCCCATCCTAATTGCATTGCTCACTGCCCTCTCATGTATATATACATGACCACTGCTGTGTACATGTGCCTCCTCTTGTAGGGCGTGTCTCTGTGTTGATAGCCACTGACATTGTCTCCAGAGGACTGGATATAAAGAACGTCAGGTATGTATCTTTCTTACAGATGATGTCAATACTGTTGCTGGCACCAGAGCCAGGCACCAGAGCTGGTGTCAAAGCCTGTGACAAGTGTTGGAGGACTAGGGTTAGGGCTAGGACATGAATATCTTCAGAAGGAAAGTGATATCAGTAAAGAGTTCAGTTTCTGACAAAAAATTCCGGACTGTACCTAAATTGTTTTTGACCACAAGGAATCAATTTGAATGAGCGGCTGCACTTGTGTCTGCCAGGTGCTTCAGTATTCATGGCTAATTCAAAACACATAGTTATTGACTTCTGTTTTCCTTTTATATTTTATTTTGTTTATTTCCCCCCCCCCCCCTATTTTAATGCAGCCATGTGGTGAATTATGATTTTCCTCAAAATATTGAAGATTACGTTCACAGAATTGGACGAACAGGCAGAGCTGGGTATGTTGAATGATTGTAACTGTGGATTCACTGGCTAAAATAAATGTCACTCAAGATATTTTTCCTTGTATTTGTGCGTGTGTTCCATCGTGGGCTATCAGCACCAGTGCAGTGTGTGCACGAGCATGTGAGCCCCCCCCCATCCCCATCCCGTGCTGAGATGATTATGAGGTTGTAAATACAATCACTGCAGAAGTTTCTGAACCTGAGAAGTTCATTCCTAAAACAGGGAGTGGTGGGTGGGTGGGTGGGGTTATATAATAAATGTTCTCTTTAATGAATTATTAACTTTAATTATCGCTCAAATAAGTTACAAAAGAAGTAACACTATGTATGTTTCATAATTGTCATTTTAATTTTTCAAAATTATCTTTGTACAATTGCAGAAGATACTTTTTCTCTTTTTTGCCCTTAATTAGATCTCATTTATTTATTTTTGTAGGCAGACCGGTAAGTCCTTGACCTTCATGACCCGAGAAGACTGGCGTAGAGCCCGTGCATTGTGTAACATTTTGCAGGATTCTGGTCAGGTGAGAGACCATTCCTTGACAACTCATTGTAGTGTTGCAAGATGCACTCATGAGCTAAATTGACCAGTTCACAATACTTGCAAATCTTTTCACATTATTCTAAACAGCACTTGCTATTTAAAATAGGGAATTGTAACCACTCTTTTGTTACCAGTTACAGTTTGTACTAGCAGGACTCAAATAAATTCTGAACCCATACTCCCTCTTGCTAACGATTTAATGAATGATCTCACTCTGTTCTTTGAAATTACCACACACACCCAAAAAGAATCACCTTTTTGGGGTGAAGTGTTTTGTGTTTGTAATTCTCTTTCCAAGACAACATTTTAGTTTAATTAAACTATATAACCTATTGCGGCTTTATCCTTCCTTCATTCCTTTCCAAAAGAGAGTATTGTGTTACTCCATTGAAAACAAAATTTATTATCAAGATTGCTGTAGTCAATAAGTTATAAACGATTACAACTAGAAGGAGAGATTGTCATTGCTTTACTGGCCACAATGCTGCTGATGGAGGAAGCAGATGTTGTGCAGCAGCACCTACCTCACTTGTAATAATGCTGTGGGGCAATTGTGTATGGCATTCTCAAGACATTATTACTAAAACACTTGTCAATATTCTCATTCATGTTATTTGTGTTCCTGCTTTTAATATTTATTTATTCTAGGATGTCCCTCAAGAACTTGTAGCAATGGCAGAGAGGTTTAAGGCCTGGAAGGCCAAGAAGGATGAACAGTCTGGACGACAAACTGGGAGAGGGCGAGGTGGACGAGGGCGTGGTGGAGGTGTTGGTGGTTGAGGTTGGGGAGGAGGAAGTGGTGGAAGGAGATTCGAGGACAACAACATCTAGTTTACAACAAACTCTTATCATTTATTTCCAACTCAAATTATTATGCTGATAAAAACTTTCATCACATTACGTATGATTCAAATATTTATCAAACAATTATTAAATTCACAATATTTAACAATAAAACATCCTAATCATATTTATAATATCCCAAATACTTTAAGAGTTGCATTCCCAAATTTGGAACAACAAATATATTGTAACAGGCCAATTTGAAAAAAAAAAAAAAAAAAAAAAAAAAAAAAAAATTAAGAAATCCAAAGCTTTCTTCAATCTCCCAACTCCTTACCCATTGGCCCTGGATTATCTATTCCCCCTTTAGATATAGGTCCTAACAACTTTCAGTGCCCCTCTACCTCCCACAACACATGGTTCCATGAGAATCAACCCCATCCCAACACGTGGGACATTGAACTATTCACCCTTACACTAGGCATTGGAATATTCCACCCACCCACACCAACACATGGGCCCAGGAATATCTCCACCACTCCCCTAGACATGGACTCTGGTATTTCTCCTTCCTACACATGGGCCATGGAATCTCCCACCCTTTATAACAAATGGGCTCTGGAATATCCATCCCAACCACAACAAATGGGCCATGGAATCCCCTCAACCTAATCGTGGACCCTGGAATCATCCTCTAACCTTACAACTTGGCCCTTGAATTTCACATCTCCTCCCAACTCATAGGCCCTGGAATTTCCCAAATCTTCACCTATATATGGACCCTGTAATATTCCCCAACTCCTAAAATGTGACCTTAAAACTTCCTATCCCCTACCCCACCTCTACACATGGACCCTGTAATATTTCCCGACCCCTAAAATGTGACCTTATAACTCCCTATCCCCTAACCCCCACTACACATGGACAATGTAATATGACTCTAATACACATGCGCACAGTATTATCCCCCCCACATCCCCCACCCTAATTACACATTTTGGTCCAGGTATTCCTCTCCCTACACATTGGCCTTGTAAACTAGGTAATTGGTACCTCCCCTCATCTCTACCCACCCCCTCCAAAATATGGGCCCTGGATTCACTCACAACTTCCCCAACCTTGAATCCATGTATCTCTCACAACCTCACACAACATCTTCCCAAGGATGGTTGCTTGAATCTTCCACACCCCTTAGATATGGCTTTGGCAATCTTTCACCCTAGAACAACACCAATTCATGGACCTTGGAATCTTCCCCCACCCTCCTTCCACATTAGACCTGGTGTCTCCTCTTTTCTGCACATGGGCCAAGGGATCTCCAACTCTCTCCAAAAATGGACTCTGGAATATCCCTCCAACCCACAAAATGGGGCCCTGGTATCTTTACCCCACCCCCCCCCCCCCACCCCTAAACATGGGTAATGGAAACTTCTTCTAACCTTACAACAGGGCTCTGAAATTTCACATCCCCTCACCCAACATGTGGGTTCTGAATTTTTCTCAACCCCCACTTATACATGGACCCTGTTATATTCATTTACTCCTACAACGTGACACTGCATTTTCTCAAAAAATAAATAACTTCTATGCCTTAACTAATATTCTTGTTGGTCAACAGCCTAGGGATTGGTGGCTAAAGTCATATTTCATAAAAAAAAATTATTTTTACCTCTTCTTTTTTTTTAATTTTTGGATAATACATTTTCCACCAACTAATTAATACATAGCCAGTCACCAGTGTAGTAGCAGGTGCAGCTTTTTATCCCTTGCCACCAACCCAACAACTTCCACCCCCCCCCCACCCCCCCCCATCCCATTACATGTGTGTAAAATTCTTCTTGATAAAGCATGGATGGCAATAAAATTAAAAAAATTATAATTATCTGATACTACACAGCCATATTATTGTTCAGCTTTAATATTGGTTAAATCGTCTTGTTCCTAAACTTTGGTACATGACTCCAAGGCTACACAATACTAGCACACTCATTAATTTTAACCTTAAAGTAGTTTCTGTTTTGTTGCTTATTTAAATAAATAACATTTGTAGAAGCTATCTTTCAAATATGAAGCAATTTGTATAATCAATTGTTGAATTATGGTGGGTATGACAAACCATTTTAAGTGCTAAGATTATATAAAAATGATTTTACAGTTTCCACCACTAAGTTACAATAATGAATATGGTTTATAAAAGTGAAGCTATAAGTGTCCTTGTGGTAATTTGTTTACTTAAAACACTTTAAATGGTTACTGAATATTCCTTTCCTAATTAGCGAAATTTTGGATCAATTATTGAAAATTTATGAATTTAACCTTCATTTAACAATCTAATTAAGGTTAGGGGTGGGCTACTGCCGTCCAGGGTCGAGTTGTTTTCTGACAAGGGGAGGACTCACTATAGTCCCACTGACTACCAAAACTCTAGCTTTGCGCAATCCTCCCCCATCGTTGGAAACCTCAAACCATGGACCACCCTCTCGCCAGGATGCCCAGCCTTGCCGCTACATTTCTCTACTCTCCACCCCAACATCTACGCTGCTCCGCTTCACACTTCTCCAACCCAACACCTAAACTGCTACAGCCTACCCTTCTGGCTAGGGATCCGCTCCACCACTGGAAACAGACCCACAGCAGAATACCTTCACCTTTCCACCTACCACACCTGTCCATCTCCAACCCACCTCTCTGCATTGCTCCAGCCAACTCCTATGGCAGGGTACCTGCTCCATCCCACAACACTTCTGGAAGCAGATCTAAAGCAGAACATCTCTATCCACCACACCTCTCCATCTCCAACCCATCTCACAACACTGCTCTAAGCAAACTCCTATGGCAGGGTACCTGCTCCACTCCACAACACCTCTGGAAGCAGGACCAAAGAGGAACATCTCCACCTACCACACCTCTCCATCTCCAACTCACCCCCCTGACCACACTTTCTCTACCCCACCAGGAGGAGACCTGCTGTAGAACATCTACCCCAAGATGCTCCACCCTGCACCTCTCCAACTCACCTCCCTGACCACACCTCTTCTCTACCCCACCAGAAGGAGACCTGCTGTAAAACATCTACCCCAAGATGCTCCAGCCTGCACCTCTCCAACCCTCTCCCTGACCACACCTCTTCTCTACCCCACCAGGAGGAGACCTGCTGTAGAACATCTACCCCAAGATGCTCCAGCCTGCACCTCCACAGCATCACATCAGACAGTAATGTTTCACACGCACACACAAACACACACTTTATCATTATGTCCCCTTCATTGACTGCTACATATGCACACACAAACATACACTTTAACTTTACATCCCCTTCATTGCTTGATTCATACTAATGGTCACAAGCTGGGATCCTCCTCACCCTAGAAGTGCTGATCCACATTAGTCACCACTCTATCCCTTGCTTTGGTTAAAATGAATTATTATTATTATTATTATTATTATTATTATTATTATTATTATTATTATTATTATTATTATTTTTTTTTTTTTTTTATTTATTTTTTTTTTTTTCCTCTCTCTCTTTATATATTACTGCAGTTACCCCCTCCCAGGTGATCAGCCACCCCTAAGGCAATCCCTAGGTCATGAGGCGTTTGGTATTTGAGTGCTGCACATGGTTAATTTTGTTAATTATAATTTGTTTATTTATTATTTATTTAGATATTATTATTTATTTATTTATTTTTATTTTTTTTTTTCTTTTCTTTCTCTATCTCTCTCTCTTTATATTACTGCAGTTACCCCCTCCCAGGTGATCTGCCACCCCTAAGGCAATCCCTAAGTCATGAGGTGTTTGGTATTTGAGTGCTGCACATGGTTAATTTTGTTATTCTATTTTTTTTTTCTTTTCTTCTTCTGTTCTTTCATGATCTCACTCATTGTTGTCTGTCATTTTGCTTTAATTTAATTTCTCCATTGTCAAGGGGGCATGTGCTTGCTAACCAGCAACCACCATCCCCACCACATTCTTTCACCACACACTTGTCACTATAAAGAGGGCACAGCCCCACCAGTCCTTAGCCTGATGAGTCCACCCAGAGGACGAAACATGTCGCTATAATTCATGATACTTCTTTTTGTCTGAATATTTGACTGGTAACTTACTATGGGGTGGGCTCCTGCCGTCCAGGGGCGAGATGTTTTCTGACAAGGGGAGGACTCACTATAGTCCCACTGACTACCAAAACTCTATCTTTGCGCAATCCTCCCCCAGCGTTGGAAACCTCAAACCATGGACCACCCTCTCTCCAGGATGCCCAGCCTTGCCGCTACATTTCTCTACTCTCCACCCCAACATCTACGCTGCTCCGCTTCACATTTCTCCAACCCAACACCTAAACTGCTACAGCCTACCCCTCTGGCTAGGGATCCGCTCCACCACTGGAAACAGACCCACAGCAGAATACCTTCACCTTTCCACCTACCACACCTGTCCATCTCCAACCCACCTCTCTGCATTGCTCCAGCCAACTCCTATGGCAGGGTACCTGCTCCATCCCACAACACTTCTGGAAGCAGATCTAAAGCAGAACATCTCTATCTACCACACCTCTCCATCTCAAACCCATCTCACAACACTGCTCTAAGCCAACTCCTATGGCAGGGTACCTGCTCCATTCCACAACACCTCTGGAAGCAGGACCAAAGAGGAACATCTCCACCTACCACACCTCTCCATCTCCAACTCACCCCCCTGACCACACTTTCTCTACCCCACCAGGAGGAGACCTGCTGTAGAACATCTACCCCAAAGATGCTCCAGCCTGCACCTCTCCAACTCACCTTCCTGACCACACCTCTTCTCTACCCCACCAGGAGGAGACTGCTGTAAAACATCTACCCCAAGATGCTCCACCCTGCACCTCTCCAACTCACCTTCCTGACCACACCTCTTCTCTACTCCACCAGGAGGAGACCTGCTGTAAAACATCTACCCCAAGATGCTCCAGCCTGCACCTCTCCAACCCTCTCCTTGACCACACCTCTTCTCTACCCCACCAGGAGGAGACCTGCTGTAGAACATCTACCCCAAGATGCTCCAGCCTGCACCTCCACAGCATCACATCGGACAGTAATGTTTCACACGCACACACAAACATACACTTTATCATTATGTCCCCTTCATTGACTGCTACATATGCACACACAAACATACACTTTAACTTTACATCCCCTTCATTGCTTGATTCATACTAATGGTCACAAGCTGGGATCCTCCTCACCCTAGAGGTGCTGATCTCCATTAGTCACCACTCTATCCCTTGCTTTGGTTAAAATAAATTATTATTATTATTATTATTATTATTATTTTTTTTTTTTTTTTTTTTTTTTTTTCTTCCTCTCTCTCTTTATATATTACTGCAGTTACCCCCTCCCAGGTGATCAGCCACCCCTAAGGCAATCCCTAGGTCATGAGGCGTTTGGTATTTGAGTGCTGCACATGGTTAATTTTGTAAATTATATTTTGTTTATTTATTATTAATTTAGATATTATTATTATTACAATTATTTTATTTTCTTTTCTTTCTCTCTCTCTCTCTCTCTTTATATTACTGCAGTTACCCCTTCCCAGGTGATCTGCAACCCCTAAGGCAATCCCTAAGTCATGAGGAGTTTGGTATTTGAGTGCTGCACATGGTTAATTTTGTTATTCTATTTTTTTTTTTCTTCTTCTTCTTTTGTTCTTTCATGATCTCACTCATTGTTGTCTGTCATTTTGCTTTAATATAATTTCTCCATTGTCAAGGGGGCATGTGCTTGCTAACCAGCAACCACCATCCCCACCACATCCTTTCACCACACACACTTGTAACTATAAAGAGGGCACAGCCCCACCAGTCCTTAGCCTAATGAGTCCACCCATAGGACGAAACATGTCGCTATAATTCATGATACTACTTTTTGTCTGAATATTTGACTGGTAACTTACTCTGGGGTGGGCTCCTGCCGTCCAGGGGCGAGATGTTTTCTGACAAGGGGAGGACTCACTATAGTCCCACTGACTACCAAAACCCTAGTCCTAGCCCTAGCCCTAGCCCCACCCACCTTCTGCTCTCTCTTTACCGCAAAGGGCCTGGTTTGACATGCTAAATTTGACATTTCTCAACTCACAAATTTACCCCTACTCTTGATTTTGATACCAAAAGGGGTTTGGCCATGACATTTCTCTGTTGTTATTGATTCTAAATATGTATTTGTTAGTGCATCTAACTCCATTCCTTTTCTGGCTAAAGTACCGTTTTTGCCTTCAAAAAATTGAGGTGTGGCCATATAGATATGCTTATGTCGTGTATGCTTGTGTAATTAGAAATCAATTGGTCAGAAAAGTGGCTTAATATTAATAAAATCATTAACCTAGCTATTAGCATAAAAAAATTAGAAAGAAAATATGAAAAAAAAATGTGGTTAACCCAGAGTTATTATTCAGTAGGTTACCCAGAGTTATTATTCAGTAGGTTAAAGCAAGTAGGGAGTGCCTTATCTGTTCCTGAATTACACCATTCAACAATGAAAAACTCATATTTGTCCTCAGCAATAGTACCGCAAGAGGTCACCTTTCGTTTGACGTCTGCAATTGCAATTGGGGAAAATTTAGTTTTGGACGGGACCTGGGTTTTCTCTGGTCGACGACCTTTACCTACATTTCAGTAATACAAGACTTTGGTGCGGTGAATATCCACGTGATAAACTTGGTAAGTGTTATGTTTCATCCATTAGCTATAATACAGGATAGGGGCAGGGCAAGGATATATGTAAACGTTACTCTTACAATAGCTCGTAAGGTAGGTAAAAACTGGCGAACAATGTCTCAAGTGCTATGTGATTTAGAATTGATAATTTGACTTGAGAAAATCATGAACCTCACATATACCACCACAATATAATTAATTAATGATTGAAACTTTAAAAATGAAGTCATGCTTCATGCTCTATTTATAACTTTAAGATATCACTAAATGAATACAGTGGCACATCAATTCTAAGAAGCACACAGAAATAAATAGATGAGATAACCTGCTAATACTATTTATGTCTTTTTATTTCATGTTGTGTTTCAGAGATGGAGCCTAATGGAAGCCAAGCCGAAAATACCACTTCCTGTGAAAGTGAAAATGAGACGTAAGTATAATCCAGAGGGTGTACTAAACACACCCTATGTCATCCCAGATATAATTATGCACCCACACTAACCAGTATTACTTAATATTACCTCACCCACTTCCAATTATTGTAAGTTGTGCCATAGCAAGTTGTAAAATGTTTTTCTGACAATATCCTAGAATTTGTGAAGTCCTACTCTCCCAGAAAAAGACTTGTGACAGGTGTGTCATAGCCCACCTATCTAGTACTATTCCGATTTTTTGGGTATGCCATGTTTTTGGTTATCAGGATCTTAAATTAAGTTCTGTTTCTTCACATGTACAGCACATGCCCATACGATGAGATGGAAATAAAATAGATGAAATAAATGGAATTTAATAATTCAAGTAAAATTAAAGCTTCTTCAATCCCTGAAGTTTTATTAAGAATTCATGACTCAAGGCTATTCCTACAGAGATCAATGCCAATTAAAAAGGTCTGATTACCTCCAATGGAGACAAAATGATGCACAATAGTTAATATATCAAAGTTTAATAAGCTTATTACATTTATGCATTTGTGTGTGTGCAAGATTGCTTCATTCTAAAGCACCCACACACATGTACATATAGTTGGAATGAAGGTATTGAGTACTTGTAACTGAAACAACTAATACACTCTTTTACTTCTCTATTTCTCTCTTTCTAACACATATTCAATGTTTGTAATTCCATTATTGTGTTTGTTTCCTTGCTACTATATTTTGCATTAATAGCTTTAATTCGTTTAATGAGTTGTCTTTTTAAAAAATTTTGTTTAGATGTCCTATATGTCTGGACGACTACAATTCTGGCACAGTGATATGTGTCATTCCTTGTTGTCACAGTTTTCACGCAACCTGCATATTAATGTGGGAGGAGGTAAGGAAGCTTATTACACTCTCCATGTATTTTCAAGATGTTTGCAATTTTTTAATTTTTTTAATTTATCAAATTATGTCTCGTACTCCAAATAAATTTAGTGGATTCACCTTTAGTATGCTTCTTGTAACTCCACAGAGCCTTGCTCTAGCCTAAAAAGTGGGCGATCTCTATTTTCATTTGAAATTTCCCATCTCAAAACAATTATTACCGCAGCAATAGAAAAAGTCTTTTTATAATTTGGTATTTTAAAAAATAGAGGGAACACATCTTTGCAGAAGTGGGCAGTGTCTTCTATTTGCTCATTATCTCAATGTTTTGCTGTTGTATCCTGATATTGAGAAAAACGATGTCCAAATATTAGAAATATTTAGATACTGGGCTTAAACGATGGAGAGTGAAAATAGCGAATTATTGGAATGAGCAGTAAAAGGAATCACCACTGACTCACTTGACATAAATGAATTCATACATTCTACAATTATAGATTCCAAATTAAAAATTTTGCCATGTCCTGTCAGGGTTTCAAGGAATGCCATGTATCATGCAGTTCACCTTACAACACCGTGTTGTAAAGTGAATAGAAGTATACATGACGACAAATTATTGATAATCACTCTTTATGATATCGATTTGCACAGATCTCTGATGACACTAGAGAGTCAAGCTACATGATCATAATTTCACTTATATTAACCACTGAACATTATACACTTATATCTGATATTTCTCAAATAGTGTTCATGTGAATTTCTTATTTCTTTGGTAGTTTCGTAAAGTGAGGAGAAAACCAAATGATCTGACAGTGTGGAATAAGATTATGGTAAAATTGTATGCAAAAGTGTGATCACTATTCTGCATATTAGAATATCAAAAGAATAATAAAATAGTATAGAACATGATCAGATTGTAAAGGAAACCCCTCAGGAAGTAAAAAAAAAAAAAATTAGCATAGCATTTTTTTTCCATTCATGACAAATCTATTTACGTTCAGTCTCCATATCATGATTCTTTTTTCCTAATAAGTGGAAAATCATATTTTTTAAGCTAAGCATTTGAATGTTGCTTCCCATTCTCTGCCAACTATTTGTGTGTATTATGGGTATTTTTTTAAAATATTTTATGGATTAATTTACAACAACTTCTGGGAACCAAAATTTTTGTAATATAAAAAATATAAAATAATATTACTGAATGTATTACATGTTGTCAATGCAAACTTGACTATTTCTTGATCATATTTATATCTTCTAATTGTAACATTTTTGTGAACTGATTAAATTCAACCGTAATGATACTCTTTCGTGTTTACTTACCTCTCAGCAGAATCATGAGACGTGTCCGCTGTGTAGGATAAGGATGTTTGCATTCGCACCTGAAAGTTGTAATTTGGAAATACTTTTGCTTCTTTGGGCCGCATACCTACTGTGCACACAACTATAACAGCCATCCAAGTGAAGTCTATATTAACATGTTTTAAAATAGTTGGACTATTTTCATCTACTTTCAGAGTTTATATTTATTTATCCTCATCAAGAACATAGTATATAATGGATGGATTTATGTGTGTTTGTCGCTTTCTCTCCCTCTCTGTCTGCTGGCATGCCTGTTTGCCAAAACATTGGCAACTGTATACCTATGAATGAAAATGAATTCCATCAGGTTTAAGTGTCAAGAATTGATTGATAATATATAAGCAGGAAAAGTAAGTTGTAAGAACAGTTAATGCTTAATGAAATATTGTATACTATATTTTTTAATGTAGGAGGAAAACACCTTCAAAAAGAAAATATCTCGTTTCTGAATAAATGATTCGACAGAAATTGCTTTTTAATTCTCATTTCAACATTGATATCAAAATAGAGTTAAGGTATAATATAATTATTTTGAGAGTTGGTAGTTAATTATTCTACATTTTTAATCTATCCAATACATTTTAATGCAGCCTCGCTGCCTGCCTTCCAGCTCACCTGCCATCACTCCTACCTGCACCAACACTGAAAAATAATTTGAACTACTTGTTGAAGGACAACTTCTTCAGTCTTAATCTTTTCCAAATTCTTCCATAGGTGTATGTATGTCTCGAAATTGTATGTTATAGAGAATATAATAAGTTTATGGAGGAATAATGGTTGTACTTTATGCAGATTTTTATAGACCCACTAAGTTACCACAAAGAGTCATACCCCAAGTAGGGTTTACAACACAAAAATACTTCTCACCACCCTCAGATATTGCATGAATCTGTGCGCACATGATTATTGATGTGACCGCAATTGGGAATGAATGTTAGCATGCGCATGTTATTTACTGCATCTTGGTGCGTATTTGTGCTGACATACATGTTGCAGTGTGCACATGAATTCTTGCATTTCGATGTGTGCTCTTTAGATGATTGCTTTGTTGAGTGTTTGTGAGTGAGGGTATGCAGGCTAGTGCATGCTGATGGGTGCATGTTGGAGAGTTCGTTTTGGTACAACCATATTGCTGCTTGCATGCATGTGGGTTGATTAGTGCATGTCCTGTCCATTCATGCATGTTCCTGCTTGCATTCATGTTGGTTTGTGAGTGTCTGTATATATGTGCTTGTTGGTGTGTGTTTGCACATTTGTGGCTGCGTTCATTTTGGTGTGTGTACTTATCTCTATGTGTGGCCTATGGGTGTTAGTGTGTGTTTACATGTTTGTGCAAGAGTAGCAATGCATGTACCTATGTGTCGGTCAAAGAATTTTTTTATGCATGTATATATTTGTGTGTGCGTCCATGTTGGTGCATGCGTATAGGTTCCTATATGTGTATTGGTGCATACGTACTTGTATTGCATGAGTACTGTTGAATTAGTGTTAAAGGTTTATGTTTGTAATTAAATGTTAGAGTTGTGTTGTACTTGCACATGCTTTAGTTTCTGTAGATTGTGTGAAGGTGTCTTTTGGTGTATGCATGCACACTGGCTCATGCACGCTGGCACATGCACGAATGTAGGTGCATGCTAATATATTGGAGATTGCGGATATATTTGTGAAGGAATGTTCTTTTTTTTACAAGTATGTTCATATTGGTGAATGCTTATTCATTTTTTTTGTGTATGGGTGGATGCATTCCTGCTTGTGCATGCGTATGTTCTTGTGCTTGCTACTGTATTGGTGCTTAAGTTTTGGCGCAGGGTTGTAGGTATACGCTTGCTGACTTATAGGTGCATGACTGTGTCTCTGCTTATGCAAGTAGGATTGTGAATGTGTGCCACTATATGAGTGTTGGTGCGCGCATATTCTTGCTTGCATAATGGTGTGCATGAACATGCGTTGGTTCAACCATATTAGTTGGTGCATCATATAGTTGCACATATTTGTGCCAGTGATTTTTGTTAATGCATGCATATTAGAACATTTTAACACTTGTCTATACTGCATTTTTAGTGCATGCGCTTTGGTGTATTAGTATTGGTGTTTCTATACATGTTGGCGTGAGTGTTCGCATAGGTGTGTGTATAGGTATGTATGTTGGTGTTTGTGATGCTGATTGTGTGGTGAATGTTGTTTTCATGTTGTTACGTCTATGCTGTTGAATGACTGATGTTGTGTGGATGCCGTTGAGTGCATTCCGTTGAGTGCATGCTGTTGCATGATGGTTTGATGTTTTAATATTTGTGCATGCGTCTTGTCAAGTGTAATATATAGAGTCATTGTGTGTGCATCAGTAATGGTACAAATGTGTTGGAGCATGCATGTTAATGCAAGTGTGTCAGTGAGTATATTTGCTGCATGTGTGTTGCTGCATGTGTGTTGCTGCGTGCATGATAATGCGCGCGTATTTGTTGTGTGACTTTGTTCATCAATGTTTTATGCATGCTGGTGCATATATGCATGTTTATTCATGCTTGTACTTTGGTTCGTGCATGTATGTACAAATGTTTATGTGCATTTGTGTATATTGGTGAGTGTATTTTTGTCTATATGTGTTGAGGTAAGTTCATGCATACATGTGATTGTGTGCTTGCATGTTTTCTTTTTGTTGTATTTATTACAGTGAAAATGCATATTTTGTTTATGCTTATTGCTGTGTGCATGCTTGTAAGTGTGTTGATCTTGGTGCATATGTGATTATTTGTTAGAGCATGAGTGAGGTTGTGTGTGTTGTAGAAGGAGGGTGTGCAGATGTGCATGTGTTGGTTTGTGTGTTGTTATTAGAGTAACTTTTCATGTACATTGTTGAGGCATATTTTAGTTATAATTATAAGTGCACATATGCTTGTTAGTGTGTACATGCGTTTAAATGTGTGCATGTTGGTGGATGAGTGTTGCTAGATGTAAGTTGTTAGTGTTCTTCTTGCATGTTCGTAGGTGGGTAAATGTTGCTTTTACTCGTCAGTTTGTGTAATAGTTGACGTCTGCTTATTGGTGAATGCATGCTAAAATTTTGTCTCATTTTTCACCGATGCAACTTTTGTTCCATGAATATATTTGAGTGTAATTCTTGCAATAGTGTTTGCATGTTATTGTTCTTACGTGCTTGATGGTGTGTGCATTTGCGTTAGCCCATGCATTGTATCGCAAGCCAGTTAGTACTTGCATGCTAGTGCATGTGTAGTTATATTTTTGAGTGTATTTTTGCATGCATGTTTTTGCATGCATGTTTTTGCATGCATGTTTTTGCATGCATGTTTATTGGTGCATTATATTTTGTCCTTGTGTCACTCTCGCTAGTTTGTGTGGTGTAAAAGTTTGTGTATTGTAGAGTGTGAGTATGAGCATAATTTTAGTGTGTGCATGTTGGTGCATGCTTGTTGGGGCGTTTGCGTTTTTTTGTCATCCACATATTTGTGTGAGTCAGTGCGTATTTGTCCATGTTTTTGCATGTGTGTTGTTGCATATGTGTAGTCAAGTGTGTTTTGGTGAGTGAATATATTTTTTGCAATTTGTTTTCATTTACATGCATTTGTGCTCTTGCATGCATGTTGTAGCCAATGCATTTGTTCTTGTTTGTTAGGACATGTGTGTTGATTTATATGTACACATATATTTATTTACATATATAAATGCATATATTGATATATAAATACATATATTTGCATATGCCAAAATATGATTCAATATAATGATGCAATATTTTATAAGGGAATAAAAATAGAAATTATTAGATAAATTGTTAACAAATGTAAGAAGTGACACACTAGTCTATAGCAACTTATTATTTGTAAATTAACCTGTCCAAAAAAAAAGAGTGCCACTCAAAATAATCTTACCTTCATTTGATTGTTTTTATTGGACTCAATATCATTGGCTATTTCTTTTTTATCTTTAAGTTAATTTTAATTTCCACATAAGACAATTGGAATGTTTTTTCTAACTGGTAAAATATCATGTTGTAAGATTAGATCATTTGTTTAACTTTACCTTGAGGTGACATCAACTATTATGATTGCAAACTGTCCTTGAATATAGTAGAATCACCAAGGCAACCATACTTTACTGGCTGAGCAGTATCCCTAACATTGAATTGAATTTAATTTATCCTTTGTTAGTATGAAATTCCAAGTCATGTACTTGAATTGTAATAGAGGCTCTAAGGGACAGAAATATGCTTCATTTTTGGTTGTTTTTTGTTTTTTTTGAAAAATGGGCTCAATCTTGGCTTAATCATTGGGGTAGCTGCAGACTTACAAGTGGTGGATCCATGTGTTGGAGCATAGGGAATATGTTCCATATCCTCCCTCCTTCTCCCCAAAAAGGTATACACAAACTAGCAAATCTCAGAAAGGAAGAAATGAGGTAAAAATTTCATAACTGCCAAAAAAATTTTTACAACTACAAACCAGTCCAAATCAACTTCACTTGAGGAGATGAAAAATATTTAGGTAGAATATAGTGCTTTTAAGGAATGAAAAGATCAGGCATCATTCCAAACTTGAGAGGGAGTATTGTCTCTATTAGCATGACCCTTTACCAAGTGCTGTGATCCATTGTAGTATTTGCTAAAGGGTGTGGCTAGGGTGAACTATAGAGAAATTGTTGGCAACACAGTAGTAGCTAACATTAAATGATTTAAAGGAGGGAAATAAAGGAGAAAAAATGGGTGCTAATCTTTTGAAATATCTCTCAGCCGAATATAGCCCACTAGGGGCCAATATATTCTATTGAAATAAGTCACAGCTTATTATATATTCATTGTTAGGAAAGGAGGCAGGTTCTGTGCTGTACAATGTGCCATGTACACATAATATATATATATATTTTTTCAATAATGTGCAGAGTTGCAGAGTCCAATAACTGTGCACAGTTCAGCTGAGGCTGAAGCTGTTGGTCATTCTGCTGTGGCAGATACTGTTGCTGCTGCAGCATCTGTTCCTCTGGTGGTTGCATTATGGCTGCATACTTCGGATACTGAAAATCTTGAAAATTTCTATTAGAAGAGACCTGCATGGAAACATGCACAGGACTCTGAATGGGATACCCCTGGCCAACATAGTGCTGCACAGATGGATGGTGCATAGAGGAGAATGGCATATGTGGAGCCATGTGTCGCAACTGTTGCATCATCAGTTGAGGTGGAACCATATTATGAGATGAACCCAAACCTGTATACGACAAGAACAGTTCATCATTTGCTATACTCTTGAAGATTTTAAATTATGTTTAATACAGAATACTGACCAGCATAGGGAAAGGTTGTTGGATACACAGGAGTTGCTATCGGTGAGTAAGTGGTGGAAGACCCCCTCTGCACAGGGCTGTTAAATAGAGGCAAAAATGACTGTCCTGCAGGGGTGACACTTCCAGTACTCAGCCAAGGAAATGGACCAGCTAGGAATATGAGCAGGCATAAATATATAGTAAGATAAGAATTGCTGTTTCCGAGCTAAGATCATTTCTCTCACCAAATATACAAATCTGAAACAATAAATTCAAAATGTGAACTAAAAAGTGTCCCTAAAGACAATATATCATTGGTAAGAAGGTTAAAACCCTTAAAAAGAACTTCATTTACTTATCTTGGGGAACCCCAAATGAACACTCAAAGTCTTGTTCACACACCTATGGAGCAATGAATTGTACAAACCAAATGTGTAATAAATCACCACATAAGATTTTTCTTCCAATTTTTCATGCAAATGTTTATAATGCTGGATAAGTACAATTAAACTCAATGGAGAACATAGAGCAAACAAATGAACATAGGTCTTTTATAATTGTGTGTTGTTTTTTTTTGTTGATTTTTTTTTTTTTTTGGCAGTTGCTGTTTTTTGCAATTGATAAATATTTTACGAGGGATCATATATAATGTTTATGTTTTTATTTCTGTTAATATTGACTGATAATTTAAAATGCATCATAAACATAATAATCATAATTGTTTGCCTTTCAACAACATTGACTCGCTTCATAATTTTATGGCAAGACGCACTGTTATTTCTGGCTAATTGATATTTCATCCAGTGCTCTACTTAGAAAGAAATTCTGGCAAACTGGATGACAACCATTTGTCATAGCAACCACTTAACACATGCCCACAGAGAACGAAATTGAAAAAAAATGAGCAAATAGTTTTCAGCCAACCAAAATTTAATATAAAAATGTAAATAAATGTTTCATTTGTACAAAACGATGGTTGCCTATTTAATATATTCGACACATTCGCCAGAACAACGGAAATTACTGCCGTAAAACCCTATCAACATGGTTGTCACAAAATATATAGGCACATTTATAATGTCCTGTATCAGGGGCTCAGGCCATTTACCCTTTTAAAAACCTGATGTTGCATATTACATACTTTGGAGAAGTATCCTGCAATGTGACAGCCCTGCACATCCACCTCAGTCAGTACGTAAAAGCAGAAAGGCTCAACATCAAAATAGAGAGCCTTATGGTCGAGAAACAACTTCGGCAAAAGACACAAATTTTGACAGTAGAGCTTGTGGTCGATTCCATCCACTTCAAACACAGAGATTGTCCCTTTCCTGTAAATTTCTTTCCCGGGTGGTTGGCGATGCTGACAGAGGGTGATGTGCTTGAGATAGGAGCGCTTGAGCCGAACATACTTGAGGCAGTATTCACATATCCAGAGCATAGGCTGTTTGCCATACTCCTCAGGATATGGGGAGAAGTACCAGGTGTCGATCTCAAATTTGCCTATCACGATCAGGTTTATATACTTGACCTTGGTGAGAGCATGATGTTCTTTCTCCAGTGCAGCGGTTGTTGGGTCCATCTCATCGAAGTTCTACGAATCAAACCAAACACACACAGACATAAAATAAATGTGCAAGGATAAAGAAATCCTATTACAATTGAACAAACGCTGTCTACATGTAATTCCTATGCATCATTCCCTATCTTCTGCAGGATTTTAGGAGGCCCAGAGAGGGTGTTTATTTGGGGATGACTTGTTTTTTGCTATTTTTAGCAGAATTGAGACAATGGACATTATAAGGAGGTTGTGAGTGGAAACATGCCCTTCCTCCATTGTTAAACAATGTGTCCCTCACCATGCTGAAAAAATCCTATCAGAAAATTCGGAGTGATAAAGGTGATTCAAATAAACTAATATATTGTTCCACAAAGCATGACATTAAAGGAGTCACACAACACTAGGTTCAGTTCAATAACATTCACTCAACACAGATACTATTGTAAAACTTAATGCAGCTGCTCTTGGGGAGCAGCTGGTAATATGGTATTCACTTAACCCACTCTCCCCTCCCCAACACCCAAATCCCAATTTTGGATGGGTCATCATGGAGGGGAAGAAGAAAGAAGAGAAGAAAAAAGAAGGGATAATCCCCAAACTAATTTCTCCATAATTAGTTTGCATATGTGTATTTGTGCACTTGGTGGGTGGTATGCGTGAACATATGTTTGGGGGT
This sequence comes from Gammaproteobacteria bacterium, assembly GCA_965206195.1. Taxonomy (GTDB): domain Bacteria; phylum Pseudomonadota; class Gammaproteobacteria; order PS1; family Pseudothioglobaceae; genus JAAOIF01. Next base: position 14,702 of record CBDBIZ010000005.1, on the reverse strand, counting down.
GTGTGTGTATGTTTGCTATTGTGTGTGTTTATGGGTATTCTTAAGTAACTTTACAGTTACCTAATCACATATTCATTTTTTTTATTGTAATTCAAATTCTCTAGAATGTAAAGTACAGCATTCCATGATACACACCTCTATCCTACTCTTGGCATGCACACAAAAAAAAACCCTTAACATACACAAAGAATACCAATGGAACCTTTGTAATAATAACTCTCAAAATACATGCCAACCCAAGATACATGCCCACCGTCCTTACAATATATCCTCCATTCCTTATTTCTTTCCATAACACATGTCTTTCTGCAAGGTATGACTCCATTAAGACATATTTTCCAGTAGGACATGTATTTCAGTAAGATAATCTTTCAAGAAGATATATCTTAGAGAAAGACATGTTTGTTCCCCTTTAGAAATGTCCTCTAATGGGATATGTCTTCCTGTGAGTCATGTCAAACCGTAAGACATGGTCTCCAACAAAACACATCCTCCAGTAAGACAAGCCCTCCCATGATCAAAAACATTATAAGAAAAGTCTTCCTTTAAGACATATTCTCTCACAAGATATGCCCTACTTTAAGATACATTTGTGACAACTGCCCACAAAGTGTGGGCCTACTAGTAATGCAGCGATTGCATGCTAGTATAAATATTGATATTTTCAGAGATGAACGTAAATATCTATTTAATATGTTTTAAAAAGGTGATGCGACGTAAAATTGATCAAAATGCAGACTCGAATCATTAAGATTATCTAGTTGCTAATTAAAATTGATGTTCAATCACTAATTAATCCCTGAATATTTATGTGCAAGTGTTTTCGTCTGCCCATATTTAATTGTGCATGTGTGTGATGTGTGTGTGTGTGTGTGTATGCGTGTGTGTATGTGTGTGTGTGTGCATGGGAGTGTGTACGTGTGTAGTAACTATGAAGCTTCAAGCATGATCATGGAAATAACACTAATGGCATTCCCTATAAAGACAGAGGACTACACAGACATCACACACGTACCTCTTGTATATGGTTAATGTCATCATGCTTTCTTTTCATGTTCCGGGTGACTCTCCTCCTGGGACAACTGACTGAGTCCAAACCATATTCTTTCCCTTTCTCACCTTCCTTAACCACTCGTGTCATATCGATACGGTTTAAAGGCACCCACTCATCCATGCGGCGATCAACTGAAACAAACAAAGATCACATGTCAGTAAGTAAGGTCCCTAAGTTAGTGCATTATTTGTCCAACTGAATTATTTCCAAGGAAAAACCATACTACAGGGTTATATCATAATATCTGTACTACATCCTAATGCCTTGCACACATAAACACGCATGCACCAACACGCACACACATATCAACACACACAGAAATAGTAAGCACATCACAAGCACCAACACATTCACATCAACATGCAAGCAATAAAATGCAAGCACCAACATATGCACTAGCAAAAACAGCAGGCACCAATAATCATGCACAACACAACATGCACGCACCAATAAGCACTCACCCACAATCCCAAACTAAAATGCAGGCACCCTCTGATAAATGAACATGCAACCACACTAGCGCTCTAACACAAACACACTAACACGTACGCATGCACCAACAAGTTTGCACCTACAAGAAACGTGCATACCAACACTAAACTACCAATACCCATGTTTGCTCCAGCATCTTCATACCAACATGCACGCTACAACATACATGCACAAACACAAGCTCACACAGCAAAACACATTAATCAACACCCACTCATGCATGTCCATCATGCACGACATGAACGTACACACACGAACCAGAATGCAAGGAACAGTGCACACAAAACTACATGCACACAGGTCACACCCACATTCCAGCAACAACAAACAAGCTTCAACACGAAGGAATGCACTAAAACACATGCACTAAAAAGCAAGCACCAAAATTCATGCATATACTAACTGAGATGTACAAAAATGCACATAAGTGTCGATACACATGTAATATCATGCATGCATGCAACAACAAGAATATTTGTAACAACATACATGCGGTAACTGGCACCAACACGCATTAAAATGCATTCAAAGACACGCATACACACACCGAACAGCAAGCACAGTCAACGTCTATGCATATGCAACACACATGCACTCATAAACGTGCAAAAACTCGCTCACATACATACACATGGTAAAACACATGCATCAACATGTATGTACCAACAGACAGGAAAAACCACCACACTGCAACACTCATTCATCAACACACCGGAAACAACATGCACACACAGTGATGCATGCACCAACACACACGCACCAACGCGCACACACCAACATGCGCATCACAATAAGCATGCCCCAACAATAACTCACCAAAAATCACGCAACGACACTCATCAACATGCACGCACCAACACGCACCAACCACATGAACCAACGAAATTGCTCACATCAACATGCATGCATTCACCAACATGTACTCACGCAACAACATGCAGGCACATACACACATTCAACCAACATGCACCCAAACACATACCGATATGCATGCACCAACATGCATGCACAAACATGCACACACCAATTAGTTGAATTTTGTGGTAAATTTTCTACATGTAATTGACAACCACTACAATATCAAAACAATTTTGGGTAAACATGAACCCAGATTCTTTTCCAGCATAGTATTTTGGTAAAGGGTCTCTCGACAAAAGTGTCTAATAGGTGATATCCAGCTTACCTGCTCAGATTGGCATGAATAGCAATAACATGCCAATCTGAGCAGGTTCTCTCTCCCCCTTCCTCTCCCTCTCTCCCCCTCCCTACCTTCCTCTTCCTTCTCCTTCCTCCCTCACTCCTCCTTGTCAGCCCCTACCTGTCCCCTCCCCACTCATGCAGGATCATCACTCAACTGGATAACTTAAAGAAGGAGGCAGCCGAGGAGCAGAGGGTGTATCATGCTATTATCATATGTATGAGAGGTGCCCCAAAGATGAAGCTCCTATCACCAATTGATCCAACCTTACATAAATAAATTAGATGGGCCAAGTTGCAAATTATTTTCTTGATAACAGCAGATTAATCACTCATGATGGGAATATATGTGAATTTGGATGGATATTTTTATTTCACCCCCCACCTCCCCCCCCTCCCCCCCCCCCACATGTACTGGTAGTTCTCATTTTGTTCCACCTGGGCTATTAAAATTTGTAGCTTGTGGTAATTTTTCTTGAATTGCCTGCTTCAGTTACAGTTATTCATGCAAGTACCTAGGCTTCTTCCTTACCTCATTCTGTGATAAAAATAGTGGAAATCCAAATGCAACATATCTCAAGGATAACTCTTTGATTAAAATGAGCATAAGCAATGTTAGCTACCTCCAGTGGAACAAGATACCTGCCTTTAACTTCAAACACACTTTAGATTACTAACTAAAAACAATTAGGTTAAAGGATATGTCTCATTGTCATATGCAACCAAAAATTTAGTGTTTAACATTTTGCAATTTTTATTATCCTCTTATATTTAAACCATATTTCAGTTTGTAAATGCATGTATATGTATTTATGTAAATGTGTTAGCTAAAATACCCATACCGTTGAACTAAGAGGAAAAAAATTCAGGGTTCCATTTCGCACACTAGGGATGGTTTAAACCTGAATTATTTGAACAACATAACTCCTGGCAGGAAAGAATGGGAATTAAATTTTTTCCATCAAAGTAAGCCTGAAAATTGGTCATTAATGCTCACAGTCTTCTGTGGAATGATAAAACAACAAAAACCTATAAAAAGGGTACTCCAATAGTTCACGCATATATCACAAAGCATGGAATTCTGGGTTCTGGGCATTTTTTCCCTTTTTTTTCCTTTCTTTCCTCTTCCTTCTTTTCTTTTTGTCCTTCAATTCTTTCTTTCTTAAATCCTTTCTTTTTCCTTTCCTCCATTTTTCATTCCTGCCTTTTCCCTATATTTCCCCTCTGTTTATGCTAACTTTATTTATATTTACTAGGCAAACTAATTACATGAAAACTTATAACCCAATTAAATTTCAAAGTGTTGGTAATCTATCTATAAGCACTATATCATTCCTCCGAAACATTCTGACCTTTCTAAAAAATTAATGGGAATGTTGCATGCATACTTATGAGCTGCTTTTGTTTGTACAAAGTAAAAGGTGTATAAATGGTTTTTGAATGGCTTCTATTTTTTCTCTTACATTTGCCCAGGCAACGCGGGGTATATACTGCTAGTGGTTTATGAATTATGTTGTTAAACATAATTAAATGATCAAACTACATGTATATATGTATTCTGGGCATTATATTATTTCCATTTCTATCATAGTAACTTGGAACAATGCTTTGGCATTGGTAAAATGCTGGTTTTTTTGTTTTTGTTTTTGTTTTTGTTTTAGCAATACAATGATACCTTTTTGAGATAAACATTAAAGAAAATGCTCAATGATGACAAAGTGTCATCAAGCAATTTATATAACCATACCTATAGAACTAAAAACCACCCCAATAAATCAGTTGTACCCTATTGCAAGGTCCACCCCAATGGCTGCGGTCTATAACCATTGGGCCTTGGTTTTTTAAGGCTTTTTTGGATATAAAAATGAGATGGATTCATTTTCCCCATTAAAATTTCTTTGGTAGAGAAAGAATGAAAAGAAGGAAGGAAAAATAGGAGAAAGTAGGGAGGGGAAGTAGGAGGAAAAATGGGAATAAAGAAGTAAAGAAGAGAGTAAAAATGTGGGTCGGGGGAGGGGAAGGAAGTATGGAAGGTGGGGAAGGAAAAGAGGGGGGAAATGAAGAGGGAAAAGGAGGGGAAAAAAATTTCAGGGGGAATTGTAGCACAGATCTTCAGCTTCGTAGAAGTTCTCCTTAACCAATGAGCCATGATTTCTCTAGAATTATTTATTAGATAATTTGAATTCTTTTTTTATCCCCAAATGGGTACCACCTTACCAAAAAAAAAGATTTATTAAACATGCCAAATTTGATTAAACTTTATAGTTTGTTAGATTTCATTCTAATCTGTCCAAAACTGTGGGAAGAGTCATCAAACAGACGCAACATAAATTTCCTGAAAACCTCTCTAGTCTGATAATCTCAAACTGCTGTTGTGATAAAGTATTAATTGAAAATCAGGTCTAATCTATGTTCCCCATGCATTCTAAATCTTTACAAGATATTTTCCCCCAGCAGACAGTCTTGGCCGGAGGCTGAGAATATATGCTGGTGTTCCTTAGGTATTCCAAAGCCCTTTGATCTATGTATCCAAAAATTGGCTTATGTAGAATTCAACCAGGGAAATAACCTGAGGAAAAATTAGAACCACAGAACAGGACTCTAGGTGACATAGGCCCCTCACCCTGAACAATAACGAAACAACAACTGGAGATTGATTGGGTTTAGTGAGTTAAACCTTGACCCAAAATGTCTGTCAAAATTACATTAAATTCTAATTACTTCTATTAAAATAAATTCAGAAAATTCCAAGAAAAGTGATTGATAACTTTCCTACTACACCAATCCAAATGCTAAATTGCATATACTCTCCGATTCACCATGTACTTTTTTTAATTTTTCAAACACTCTAAGCATTTTAGACAGACAGACAAACATATTTCTTTACATATAGATTGTGATATAATTTTATTTAACTGCTCGGCTTAAGCGTTCAGGACATTTTTAGCACCTTATGAGAGTGAGTAAATATTGGGTCTCCATAAAAAAAATTTTTTTCAAGATTTAATGTTTCACTTCATTATCACCAAATAAAAATTAATTTGCTTAAAATATTTATTCAATATTTAACCTTTGTCCCCATTATCATCAATTAGCACAATCAGTGAAAAACCCCACCTTCTCCTCCTATTTAAAGTCCACTCGATTTTATTCACACTGAACATTCAGGGTAGGCTACTATCCAGATGCTCTTAGGTCTAGTAAAAACCAATGTTTAGAAAGATTTAGCTGTTGTACTGCTATCAATCTCATCAAGTATATTACCCTTCACCTGCGAACAATTCTATTTTTAAAAGGTGGTTAAGTTTGGACAATGAGCGAAAACAGAAAAAGGACTCGAAAAAATAAAAAGTTTCAGAAATCCACCATTAGAAATCCTACAAAACCGCACTGTGAAGATGAACGAACCTGTGGCCACAAGGGGCCTGCCAATGAAGTGGACGATGTAGATCCAGACATTGTTGAAGATTCTGGTGCTGACATCCACCAAGACCCAAGGTGCCAAATTTGTAGGGGATACTGTGGGTGGGTGGGGGGTGGGGTTGTTTCGAAGAATTGGGATTGTCAATTTATTTTTGTTATTTATTGGTTTTGTTTCGTTTTGTTTTGAGGAAGATGTTTGGAGTGGTACAAACAACAGGCCCAAGGCTTCTGCTTATTGTGTATTCGAAGAGCTAGAGAAAATGGAATAGTTTATAAGTTAGAGAAAGGAAACTGCAAGAACCAAGTCAAAGAAAAAAAATTATAATACTAATAATTGGGGGTGCAGGCAAGCATTCAATGCCGAATGGCTGGAATCTCAAAGCACCAATCCAGATCATTTCTCTTTTTCTTTATTTTAAATAGTGAGATACACTAACTAGGATAAGACAGCATCCATTTACAAACATTTATAACATATTTTACTTGCAAACATAAATAAGCAAGTTTTTTTGCTTACTGGTGTGTACACTTGTGATGAAAATCATTTTTCTAGCATAAAGTGTTGCTTATTATCATCTGTACATGTCCTCCTACTATAAATGAACATTGGAAACACACCATCACACATGGATTCACTAGTACATTTGTTTGTAATTCGACATCCTAAAAGAATATTATTAATATCCTAAGATCTGAAGGAAAAAAATAATTAGTTGGATAATTTACCAATCTTTATTTTTATGTGCTAGCAAAAATATTAATATAGATTAGTAAGTTAAGGTGACTTCATTCCTAAAAAAAGCTGGAACAGCTCCATAAATTTATGGGTTTTTTTTTTTGGCATTCCCCCCCCCCCCCCCATTCAATAACTGGATTTTGTAAAGGGTGTGGTTTCTCACTGTGGGTGTGGTTTGGATTAATAAATATTAAAAATAAAAAAAATATCCCTTTTGAAATACTGGATCTGCCCCAGAAGTTGTAATTATTACCTTAATCTACATGCCTTATTCCGTGATTTATCTTATTCACCAATATATGCTAAGTTAAAATGTTTGTGTATTTTTTGGCAGAAAAAATCAGGAAAGTACCCCAGCTTGTCCTAGCTTTGGCACCAAGATCTCTCCAGAGGAGCAAGACATCAACCTTGATGTTTTGCTGGCAAGACAAGATTTGTGGCAAAAATTCAACCGAATTGGAAGAGAGATGGTTCTCACCAAGGCAGGAAGGTAAAATTACTTAAAATGTTTTATCTGTTGGATAAATATCGTATTTCCTGTGGCACACAGGTTTAGGAGCACTTAAAATGGTAGATACATCCATAATTTTTCTCATGAATGAATTTTTTTTAACTAATTGGTTACTGTTTTGGAATGCCCAATTTGTTGTTACAATTAATTGGTTACAATAAGTACTTTCACTGTACAGAAACCCTGTGGTTACAATTATGTACTTTACTGTATAGAAACCTAAAATTTTAAATGTTACCACAACACTAACCTCATCTTAAGTTTTCTGAATAATTATTTTGCTTGGTATAAAATACTACTTTTAATAAATATTATAGTAATTATCTGCCACAGGTCTTAGCGTGGGACCACTCTTGTTAAATAAATACAAATAAATTTTGAAAAATAATCATTTATTAAAAATTGTTGTTTCCACCTGTGCATATACACTATTTTGCAACTCTTACCACTCGCTCAATTCTATTACAATAACAATTACATAATTGATGTAAAAAAAACAGTAATTACATTTTTAGTTTAAATTGTGTAAAAAATATCTTAAATGAAGTCAACAAATCTCTTAACCAGCAGGAGAATAAACAGATGGCATATATTGTGGGATTCTATCCTTAGTGAGCTTCTAGTTATCTTACAGATTTAATATAATTTTGCCCACAATAATTTTGCTATTCTATACTAGTAGACTTACCCTATGATCTGGGAATTGACATACCCTCAGGAAGAGGTGTAACCAAGTGTGACCAGCACTTTCCTCATTCATAGTTAAGTCCAAGAATTTTGATCATCTAAAAGTACAAAATATAGATCACACTATTTTGACTTTTTTGGATGATATGCCCACAGGAAAAGGTGTAGTCAAATATCCCAAAATGATTGGATAAAAACATTCTTGGTATAGTATTTGATTATCAGGAAGAGAAGGGTTTTTTTATGTTGGTACAATGATTTGGACCGAGCCCACAGCCAAGGGTTTGGCCTAGGTACCATTTTTTGGGCATTTTAAACCTTACAAACCCAGAGAAAGATTTATGATTATGTTGTCTCCAGTTCCCCATGATGGTGATGTGTCTTCAGCTGCAGATGTTCATTATATCAAGTTACGGATATTGTCTTGTGAATTGTTTTTGGTTGTAATGAGTGGAAGTTTGAAAGATTGACAATCCTCAGCCTTACAGTTCATCGAGTTCATAAACCCGATGGTAAATGGAGTCCATAAATTTGACAGTTTTCATGCATAATTCACTTTAGAAGTGTAGCTATAAATTCCTTTTTTTTTTTCCAATCAAATTTTTTTTTTTTTTAAATCAAATTTTTTTGGTTACATACAGGGGCATTAAGGAATATTTATTGCTCCATCCTGTGCTTTATCAAGATAATTCTTTACCAAATATGCTGGAAAATTCCTGCCTAAGCTCATGCCTTAGTCCAATCCAAACTTTATTTTTTTTCAGTCTAATCCTGGTGTAATAGGAAATATTCAAGCAAATTTCCATCACAATTTGTCCATGTGGACAAGAAGAATCCCAGGAACTCAGATAACTGACATTTGTGATTCATTATCAGGATTAACATTGTTTTCAATTTTTTCTTGTTTTTATTTTTGTTACATGAAATTTTGTGACCAATATATTCATTTAGGCAAGAACAAATTGTAGGTGGATTTCAAATGGAAAGTGTCATCTTGATGTTACATTATCAAAGTCCATAACGATTTTATCTAATGTATTTTCACAGATTTTAATTGATTAAAAGAAATATAACATTTTTTCTATAAGCCATCGATGTTTATCCAATCCAGGATGATGTTTCCATTGATGGAGGTATCCATCAGTGGCATGGTTCCGAAACTAAAATACAGCATTTCTCTGGAGTTCATTCCCATAGATAACAGTCGCTACAAGTTACTTCTCTCCAAGTGGTATCATTCTGGAGATGGAGATCCACACTGCGAGGGGAAGCTGAGATACATTCACCCAGATTCTCCATCCACAGGCAAAAGTTGGATGTCTGGCAAAGTATCATTCAAGGCACTGAGGTTGACAAACAACAAAAAGCATAAGAAATGCTCAGTAAGTGTGTATATATCGTGAATGAGGCTGTATAAGTGAACATATGAAAAATGTCTTCTTTTTTTTTTTTAAAGAAAGATAAAAAGAATTTTTAAATAATGATTTTGAAAGATTGCTTCAAATATATCTATTATAATAAGCAATTGTTCCATTTTCTCTTTACTTCTTTACATTTTCTTTCACAACATTAAAAATCGAACTAATGGTTGAATATGCTTGTTTTGTTTTGCAATCATTATTTGCAGGTAGTTGTGCTAAACTCCATGCATAAGTATGTCCCTCGGCTGGTGATCTCCAAGTACTTATCTAAGAAGTGTGTGACTGCCATTTTTGCCAAGGACTTCCAGGAGTGTGTTTTTATAGGGATCACTGCCTATCAGAACAATGAAATCATCAAGCTGAAAGTTCAGCACAACCTTCTTGCAAAGGCCTTCCGAGATGAAGAATCGGAGTAAGGGATATATATATGATATATTCCACATAACTAGTGAATATTACATTGGTATACATTCTAAGGAATATCTATTATGTACTTAATTACCTTGGGTTTGGGAGTGGGGGGGATGGGGAATTAGCTTTATATTTACCTCAGGTCAGCACTCTCAATTGATTAATTGTACTCATAAATATTATTGTTATAGTTGCAATTTGTACTATATTAGAGATTGTTCCTTCAAGAGATTTTTTTTTTTGTTGAATCTCACTATTGAATTATTGCAATGTGCACTTACACCATATCTGTGCAAAAAAATTAATTTCACCATAATCTAATCATTGCAGGTTTGAAAGTGCTATGATGACTCAATGGCCTGCAATATCACCACACTTCTCCCAGAATGAATCTTATGGGTCAAACTCTCTGAATGGTGAGTCAATGTTGTTGAGAGGCAAACAATTATGACTATTATGTTTATGATGCATTTTAAATAATCAGTCAATATTAACAGAAATAAAATCATAAACATTATATATGATCCCTCGTAAAATATTTATCAATTGCAAAAAACAGCAACTGCCAAAAAAAAAAAAAAATCAACAAAAAAAAAAAACACACAATTATAAAAGACCTATGTTCATTTGTTTGCTCTATGTTCTCCATTGAGTTTAATTGTACTTATCCAGCATTATAAACATTTGCATGAAAAATTGGAAGAAAAATCTTATGTGGTGATTTATTACACATTTGGTTTGTACAATTCATTGCTCCATAGGTGTGTGAACAAGACTTTGAGTGTTCATTTGGGGTTCCCCAAGATAAGTAAATGAAGTTCTTTTTCTTAACAATGATATATTGTCTTTAGGGACACTTTTTAGTTCACATTTTGAATTTATTGTTTCAGATTTGTATATTTGGTGAGAGAAATGATCTATAATCTTAGCTCTGAAACAGCAATTCTTATCTTACTATATATTTATGCCTGCTCATATTCCTAGCTGGTCCATTTCCTTGGCTGAGTACTGGAAGTGTCACTCCTGCAGGACAGTCATTTTTGCCTCTATTTAACAGCCCTGTGCAGAGGGGGTCTTCCACCACTTACTCACAGATAGCAACTCCTGTGTATCCAGCAACCTTTCCCTATGCTGGTCAGTATTCTGTATTAAACATAATTTAAAATCTTCAGGTGTATAGCAAATGATGAACTGTTCTTGTCGTATACAGGTTTGGGTTCATCTCATAATATGGTTCCACCTCAACTGATGATGCAACAGTTGCGACCCATGGCTCCATATATGCCATTCTCCTCTATGCACCATCCATCTGTGCATCATCCATCTGTGCAGCACTATGTTGGCCAGGGGTATCCCATGCAGAGTCCTGTGCATGTTTCCATGCAGGTCTCTTGTAATAGGAATTTTCAAGATTTTTAGTATCCGAAGTATGCAGCCATAATGCAACCACCAGAGGAACAGATGCTGCAGCAGCAACAGTATCTGCCACAGCAGAATGACCAACAGCTTCAGCCTCAGCTGAACCATGCACAGTTATTGGACTCTTCAACTCTGCCAGACTGGGATGAAGAGAATAACATTGTTGTCGATGATGATATGCTTCATCCATACCAACATGGTAAAGCATCCGGGTTTGAAGCTGCTGAAGGACACGAAGAACAGATTTAAACTTTGCTTGCAATGAGTAGGATATTAGTCATTTATGTGGTCATGAACACTTATGTAAAGAAAACAATTGATTCAAATTATGCATTCCCAATTTCCACATTTAGCCTCAAATAAATGTATTAACCATAACATCACATGAAGGATGTCCATGCATATATATATATATATATATATATATATATATATATATATATATATGACACTAATAGAATACTTTGTCACCATTTTCAAACATGATTATGCCTAGTACAAATTGTAATACAGAAAGAAAACCATGCTCTCCTAAAGATCAATATATATTAGAGGAACACCATGCAGACTCAACCACATGTTGCAATACACAACCAGCAGATGTTCAGTTCTCCCTTTTTATAATGGGGGAGCACCTTTATAAAATGAAGGAGAATTAAAGTCATAGAAATAACAGCAAAGAACAATTAGCATTCCAAAATGTGGTGTTAGTGTTGGAGACACCCAGCCCTTTGATTTACAGCTAGGGTGGAGGTTGGTTGCACAAAAAGAGGGTAATTCCTGGGGAGGGGGGGGGGGGGAGGTGGTGGGAATCCCAGTGGGAGTCTCTCTCTCTCTATCTCTCTCTCTCTCTCTCTGTGGGGAATCAGGTAAGGGAAATTTGAGTATACTTGTTTCAATACACAGTTTTGACTTTTTCTTCCATTAGGTGACAAGGTAAGTGCTCAACAAAATTTAAATTTTTATTGACATTATTCTTCTATTTATCACAATTAGATGGTAATTTACAGTGGTTGGAATTAGGTTGGTTTTCAGTGAGCTATGCTATTGAGGGTGACTTAGCAATTATGAAAAAAAATTTTTTTTTTTTTAAATAGCCTGTCAAAATTTTCATTGCATTACTTCTAACAAATTGTAACATTTGGAGGTTTGAATTTTTTTTTTTTTTTTTTTTTTTTTTTTTTTTTTTTTTTTTTGTGGCAAAAAGTTTTAGCTATTCCATTAAATGCAGTAAATTCATCTTTTTTTTCCAGGCAAAGCTTGGTACCCAGAGGTGAGAAAAATTTTAGCCTGAACAAACATTGCCATTAAATTTTTATAGCAAACTATGGAAAGGCTACTACCAGGGTAAGATACTATTTCTGTAATGTTGTAAAAAATTTGAAAAATTTTGTTGGCAGTGTTTTTCCTATGGTTCTAATACTCAATATATATATATTTAGACTCAGACTAATTATAATATATGGTTAAGTGTCTCCCCAACCCCCCACCCCCCCCCCCCTTTCACCTTGCCTAAGCAACTGATGAATGAATAAAGTGGTCTCTCAAAAAGGTGGCTACTTGTGGAGGGGTGTCACAAAAGAAAAATACTACTATTTTATAATTGCAATCCTCCACATGCCATATCATAACATTCCTCTTGAAACCCAGGCCAGTTTCTGGAGTCCTTCCTGTTTGAAGGAAATCAATATTATTCAGCTCTATTTGGATTCTGCAAAGCGTTGGGCATCATTTGGCAATTCAGTTTGACACTGGGTGAAGTTGTCCACACATACTATTTTGTATTTTGTTTATTATCATTCTTTTCTTTACTATCTTCTTATAGATATGGCTAGTGGTGGTGGTTCTTTGAATGACTAGCCTGTAGCATTGATGTATTCAGCTTCCAGAATTTACCTATTTATCACATCAAGTTAAGGCTGACACACACTGTAGGGTGAATCTGTAAGGCGCATCTTTGGAATAGTTACATTCTAACTTACATTCCTCCCTCAGTTTGTGTAAAGTCACTTGAAATGGCTTATTACTTTCTTGAAGTTGAAGTGAAGCAGTGAAGCAGTGAAGAAATGTACTTCTCAGGTCCAATTACCTTAATAAATAAATGCGGGAGTACTCCCCACTTGTATACCTAAGTCTAGCATGTGCAGCAAAAAATAACAAAGAAATGCCCATGCTCAACTAATGCCCTCAAATATGACCATGCCTATCCAATAGCTAAAGCTCCTAAAAGGTCAAGTGTATTATGCATACCACATTTTGGATCTGCAATTAGGTTAGTTTAGGGCTAAAAATATCATAATCCATACAAAAACTCTATGCCATTAGTCCTGGTCATCTTTATTGACCATTTTTTCCACTTCACAATATTAGATTCTCACTAAATATTTGGTAACAGGACCAAGTAAGTTTGATAAATTCATTTAAGATAAATAAAAAAATTGGAAAGCATTAAACCTTAATGAAAGATAGATTTTATTTTGATGATATCCTAGATTTTTAGGAGCATTCATTTTTGGGACATTGGTTTAGGAATCTACTTTTTGAAGTCTTGTTTAGAAAATTCAGCTTCACAGCATCACTATCATCAATTACTGGAATTGACAAGAAGGTAAAAAATATAAGAATAAGAATTTGTAAAGACAAGATCCAGTCAAAACATTAGGTTTGTGTTTTGGGGGGGTGGAGGGGGGTGGGGGTGGGGGTTGGAGGTGGTGTGTGGAAGGGGCCAGTGGAATATAATTTTGTTTTTCTTTCAATTCTTTGAGAAGAACATTATAGGTAAGTTGTAGTAAATTGCTTCATAGTTAATTCATCAATAAACTAGATAAATGAGGTGTTTATCACTTTAATTAAATAAAATTATAATATTAAATGATAATTGACAGTGCTTTGAAATGAATTTATATCCAGCTTTTATACCATTATTATATGATTATATATTGAAATGTTTCAGAGTTTTCAATGTATATATTTATTTTTTGTTTGTTCTTTATTAGATTTGTTTGCACAATTTCAATTTTTTGAATATATGATTTTATCAAAGTCGACGGCTGATTTTGCTAGATGCTGACAATAGTGGCAGGTTGCAAAGGCTGTTTTTCTGATAGAAGAGCATGAAAAAGGCAGAAATCAAACAAAAACAAATGAACAAAAATAGTCAAGCCATCTTAGATATAAACATAATTGTCTATGATGAGGAAAATCAATATAAACTTCAAAATTTGATGCAAATAGTCTAATCATTTTTTAAACAGATTAAGATGACTTGAACTTGATGGATATTGTTTCTACTGAAGGTATATGAACTAAACATCGAAAAGAAAGTCATTGGTGTCACTTACTCATTCACTC
>CBDBIZ010000004.1:0-19520 GCA_965206195.1 Gammaproteobacteria bacterium | reverse complement strand
GCAATTGGAATAGTGGAATCCCCCATTTCTGCTGAAAATTTACTACATTTTGAGGATTTTGGTAATTCCCTAATCAGACTTATTCCCTCCCAATTTGTTTCCAAAAATCACTCTTTTGGGGGAAAATCACTACTTCTGGCAAGACTGTTCAAGAGTTGAGACTACTCCACATTCTCCAGAGATAAGCCTCTCTTGAATAGGTTGACTTTACTCCAATGCAGAAGACAACATAACGCAATAATAAATAATTCAATGATCAGTCACGTCACCTAATTATAATTACATGTGTGTGCAAGTATGTCTCCTCATACAAACAAACTCAATTAATAACAAAGCAACTGAATAAATAAAAAATCAAATTGAGTCCTAATCTAAAAATAAAAATCTACTGAGGTTCCTAATCAATAAGTAACAAAGAGTGTGTGCATGCCTGTGAGTTCTCTATTTAATCGACCAATTTCTAAAATATAATTTAAAACTTTTGACCTGTGGCAAAATTTGAGAGGAGGAAATGAAAAACAACCGGGAAAAAGGAGAAGAAAAGAAGGAAAGAAATGAAAAAGAGTACCTGTACCTTAACCACTAGGTCATAGTTTTTTTGACTTTTATAAATGGAGAATTTAAATTAATTTTTTCCTCACCAGGAGTGACACTTTTGGACCCTTTTTTTGGGTTGAAAACCCTTATTAGGCACACAAGGATAATGTTTGCAAAGTCTCGTCAATATCCCTTCAGCCCTTTGGCTGTCCATCGAAGACACCCACACACCACACACACAAAAAACTCTCTAACTGTCGTCACATGGTCATACGCACCTGATATAGTGAGGGTGCCTCTGTACTAAGCAGGAACTATGATACAGTGCAAGCAAACTCATGGAGCTGGGCTAGGAGCTCACAGGAAGACTGACCAAGATTCTCAGCTTATGGGTGTAGCACCCCAAGTCTCACCTGAACTCCTAGTTGATTAACAAGCCATGACCAGTGAATTGGTACCCCCGAAAATTCCAGGGCCCCATCATAGCTGGATGGACTGGTGTGGGAAGATGTTGAAAGACAGGAAAAGTTCCTGTCAGGGGTAGGGTGTGAACTCACAACCCTGGGGTTGTTAGTCCAAGGGCATAACTACTTAGTCACACAGCCATGCACACACACATTCACCCACCCACCCACCCACCCACCTATCCACTAACACATACATGCCTAGATTAACTTCATGGACCTAGAGACTAGGAGATGGTGTGTAGATACAACTTGACTCCAGTAGGAAAACATGTGAATCACACTTAGCCACTCTTCTTCTACTCATGCATATGTAATATCCCAGGCATAGCTGACTATATCTACTTGTATTTTATAAATGTAAAGTTTATATTAAAAGCAAACAAAACAAGACGGGAAGTTTCCAGCCAAAACCCCACTTGCTTATGACTTAATGCTGTCTTAATAATGACTTAATGTTGATCTCCAAATCCACTGAATTTTCACTGGGATAAAAATTAATAAATTTTATTAAAAACCACGACCAGAAATCGAATCAAAGACCTTTCACTTCCACTTGAAAAGAGAAAGATTGACCAGCCCAACAACACAATAATTTTTAAGACTCCACAAACACAACAGATTTCAGGTAAAAATTTGATTTAAATTTCTAACTATAAATTCATACTAAAATTTAATGAAGTCAAATTAAATGTAATCATCAACAGTACAATAATTACTACTACTTACGACATGACACTCCAGCATCTTCAGAGTGACCACAGTTGTGCATTCCAAGTCGCTGCGCCGTACAGTTAAATAGACTGCTCTCAGTTCCAACACAGCTAACGTCATCCAACCAGATCGGATCACTTCCATCAGGAACATCTGAACCAGTCAATGGTGTAGCTCCGATAGATAAATATCCGAGCTGTGTACATGCAACCTGAGCATCAACAGCATCCCAACTATCATCACACACTGTCCCCCAGACACCGTTGTGGCAGACTTCTACACGTCCAGTAGTATTTGTGCCGCCTTGCAATCTAATTGCTCCTTGAGTGCATTCTGATTCTTGAGCTGAATATCAGAGAGGAAAATTATTCATAACAGTGTGAAGAGCTCACATCCTGTGCAATAAAAGTAACATTTAAAAAAAAAAAAACGTCTTGTATTGATATGAAAGGATGGTGACTAGAGATTGTATCTGTTCAATGGGTATGGTAATTTAGGAAAAAGTATATGCATATTAATCACATATTTTTGAAAATATGTATGCATAAATTTGTAACCTCTGGTTTCCATGATCTTCCTCTAGAGCCTACTGTTTGCAAATTCAACTCACAAACATACGTTTCAGTCTGTCTGCACACACCATTTAGTTCATGTTTGCAAATGAAGATTTTACAGCCACTACCCCATGTCAAATTTAAAGCTTTATCATTCTTGAAATCAAGCTACAAACACACCCTGGACATTTCTCCAGCCATTGGTACCAAAGACAACAAATTTTAGTGGGAACTGAAGGAGTCCATACACCACAAAAATACAACAAAACACACACACACACACACACACACACACAAGGAAAATTTATTTTTTGTTACAACAAAGTGGTTACAGTCAAGTGCTTTTACTGTATGGAAACCCTGTGGTTACAAATAAGTTCCTATTTTAATGTATAGAAACCAAAACAGTTGTAAATCTCACCACAACTTTAACTCATATCAAGTGTTCTAAACAATTATTTTTCCTGGTCTAAAACACTGTTTCAATAAACATTATAGTAATTATTTGCCACAAGTCTTAGTGTGGACCACTCTTGTTCTTCAAGGTGTTAATTACACACCACAGAGGGCAAAGTGACTAGCTCCAATCCCCAAATTAAAAATACTATGATCGTGACTGGTAAAGTATCTTTACATTGATTTGAACAATTCGTTCTATATCTAAACTATCAACAAATCAGGTTGAAATTTGGTGTGTGGTCTCCCAGTACCCGGGTAATCATCATTAACCACAAGTGGGTGACGTAATAGGTACAGCTTGTCATAGCCACACCCACTAGAAGGTTGTTTTGAGTGCCAAAAAACTAATCAGAGGACCAATCAGGCTGAAATTTGGCATGTGGTTTCCAAGTAACCGAGGCACGTGTTAGCACTCTCTTCCAGTCTCCTCTTCTTCTGCATGGGCAGCTGGCACTAGTTCAATTTTGTATGGAATCCCCCATTTATGCTTAAAATTCACGTTTTGAGGGTGTTGGAATTCCCCGGTTAGACCTTTTCCCTACTAATTTGCTTCCAAAAATTACTCTTTGGGGAAAATTACTACTTCTGGCAACACTGCTCAAGAGTTGAGACTATTCCACATTCCAGAGATAAGCCTCCTTTGAATAGGTTGACTTTCCTCCAATGTAGATGACAATATAACACAGTAATAAATGATTCAATGATCTATAACCTAATTACAATTACGCGAGTGTTCCAAGTATGCTTCCTAGCATTCAGGCCAGTAATCTACATGTAACAACCCTGACCATGAAGCTTTGGATGCTCTTCAGTCATCTGGAAAGTTAAATGCACGTCTCTTCAGATGGGCCTTGGCACTACAGACGTGACTACAAGGAGAACTACAGACCAGGATCGATCCATCAAAATGCTGATGGTTTATCGCAGCAAGCATGGAACGCCAACTAACAACTCAGCTCAAAAGAGGGAGATGTTGAGGGTCCCTCAACATGTATCATAACTAGAACACACCTCCCATTCATGATTAATTATATGCTGTCAATGTTGTGGGTTTGTCAAAGTGATCCGATTAACCTGAACACACCTGTCATGTTAATTATATGCTGATGGAATCATTATAATTTATATAGTCATATGAGGTCTATGCATATATGCATATTTGGACTCATATGTGTGTGTGTATTATAGATATATGATGTCATGCTTTCCATCTGGGAGGATAGTCCTCGTCAACTAGTCTTGTCTTCATCATTGATTATATCCTCTGTGAGCTTGGATTCAAATACCTAAATTTCTCTGGTGGATCGTAGTGAGGGAATAGTCATAGAGACGTTACTCTGGTGGCAGCACTTACATTAACAGAAGGGAAAATAGCGAGATCAGTCTAAGCTATTTTGCAAATGAAGCCCTTCACATATACTACCAAAAAAAAACCCGACCTATGGGCAGTTTTTATGTCTGATACCTGCAGCAACAAACATGTTTAGTTTGCTTTACGTACGTAACATGTAGGAATTATTGACACTAATCTCATTAATTAACTAAACATAACTAATAATTAATAAACATGCGAAGTTTCTGTGATAGTTAATGTTCCATGTCACCAAACTACACCCATTGACAAAACCACACCAATTGACGAAACCACACCCACAGTCACCCAATCTGAATGAAACTTTGGTGAGGACGTGCAATGAGGTACCCTAATCAATCCCCGAAATTTCGTGAAGATCCCATCAGAGGTTTGGGAGGAGTTAAAGTTCGAACATACACAAATACAGACAGACATGCAAACGAATAGTGAATCTTATACTAATAGAAATAGTGGTGTTTATATATTTATTTATATGTACATGATAATCTGCAAAATGGCTATAAGGATCCCATTGAAAATTGGCAAGATGTGATACTCAGATAAGAGAAAATAATCTCAGCAATGTCCAATTTTTTCAAACCCCTTTGTTCAAGTGTAGTGACTGAAAGAAGCCCAAAAAAGGCTCTTCCTCATCACCATTTTATTTACATCAAAGGGAATGCACAGCCTTTCACACACGATACCACATCAAGGAGGCATTAATACATTTTAACATGGCCCACCAAGTTAACACGAAAAAAAAAAACCTATCAGCAATTCAAAGAAAAAATTGATGAACACTGAAAAAGTGTTCCATGAAATCCTACTGCTGCAAGGGACTACTGCTTCTGGACAGCTGCCACTAACCACCTACCTACCCCCACCCACCCCCACCCACCCCACCTGAACCTCCACTGACCATTATTCCTGTGAAACTAAATTAATTTCCTGTACAACCAAAATAATTACTATCAAGAATTTCACAGGAGGATCAGTGTTGCAATACATGACTTCCTATAGGACATACCCTCCAATTAAACCTGTCCTCATATAAGATGTGACCCCCTGTACAACAAATCATCCTGTAAGGTATGCCCTCCTGTAAAACATGTACCACAGTAAGACATCTCAACAGCAATACATGCCCTCCTATAATACCTACCCTCAAATAAAACATGACCTCCAGTAAGACATGTCTTTCAGTAAAACACAGCATATTGTAAGATATGCCATCCTGAAGACATGCACTCCACCAATACATGACTCCCATAAAACATTTCCTACAACAAAGCATGACCTCCCTCAACATATGTTATCATAACACATGTCATCCTGAAAGGCATATGATTCAGAAAATCATGTCCTTCCATAAGACATGTTCTTACTTAAGACAGTTTTGTGACCACAGCCCACCGAAGGTGGGCCTAGCAAGCAATTCAGCCAAAGGCCGAAATTGTGTGCTAGTTATAGTAATATAGATTAACTTCATGGACCAAGAGACCAGGAGGTGGTGTGTAAATACAACTTGACTCCAGTAGGAAAGTGTGTGAGTCACACTTGGCCACATCTCTACCTGTGCATATGTAATATCCTGGGCATAGCTCAGTATGTCTGCTAGCATTCTATAAATTCAAAGTTCATTTTAAAAAGCAAATCAAACAAGACAAAAAATTTCCAGCCAAAAACTTGCTCACTCATGACTACTGTTACCTTAATAATGACTTAATGTAGACTTCCAAATCAAGTGAATTTCCATTGGGAAAAAAAGTGGGAAAATTAAAGGGAAAAAAAAAACAACCAAACCATGATCAGGGATCAAACCGGAGACATTCCACTTAAAAGAGGAAGTTTGACCAGCCTAACAACAACAAAGTAACTTTAAAACTCCATGCATGATAGCTCAACAGAAAAAAAAAATTTAATTCAAATTTCTGATTATAAATTCATACTAAAATTATTGAAGTGAAATTAAATATGATAATCAACAATAAAATAATTACTACTACTTACGACATGACACTCCAGCATCTCTAGAATGAGAACAGGTGTGGATTCCAAGTGGGTTGGCATTACAGTTAAATAGACTGCTCTCAGTTCCAACACAGCTAACGTCATCCAACCAGATCGGATCACTTCCATCAGGAACATCTGAACCAGTCAATGGTATAGCTCCGATAGCTAAATATCCAAGCTGTGTGCACGCAACTATAGCATTAGCAGCACCCCAGATATTGTCACACACTGTCCCCCAGACACCGTTGTGGCAGACTTCTACACGTCCAGTAGTATTGGTGCCGCCTTGCAATCTAATTGCTCCTTGAGTGCATTCTGATTCTTGAGCTGAATATCAGAGAGGAAAATTATTCATAACAATACACCTCCCCCCCCCCTCCCCACACACAAAAAGTAAAATTTTTTAGCCAAGTTTTTCTTCATGAATATAGGATTAAAAACTTCCAAATTTTATTACACCTGGTCATCCATCCAGGGCAACAAGATAAGACAATAAAAAATTAATTTTTTTCCAGTTCAGTTACCCTTTAAGCTAAATAAATGTTTGTTATCGCATGAAAAACCACCAATTAGGAGGGTTATTTTTGTTATCCATACATATAAATGTCAACTTTCTGTCCGTCTGTCTCTCTGTCTGCCCTACTTTGAACTCCTCCCTGAGTTTTAGTCAGGTGGCCCCAAAAATTTTTTTGGCATAATGTGGGTATCCTGACTTATTTTTACCAGCAATTTTCTTTCTTTCTGAAAGTGGCAACCCTGGTGAGAAAAAATAATTTAAAATTTCCGTACAAAAAAAAAAAAAGAAGCCTGAATGATTGTTGTGGAATGATAAGATGTAATGTTTCCAAGCTGAAGGTTGGCGTTTCAATTCCCTCTCAATTTCATTCTTTTCCTTCCTTTTTTCCCCTTCCTTCTGAAAACCTGATAGCTCTCAACTCAAAATTGAAATCTGTCTACCATCAATTGGAGCTACTATTCCATATTACACACCAACTTGCAGCCAATCATGCCCAACCATAAGCAGGTGACTTCTACAGCGTGATGATCCCTTCCAAATAGAGAGTGCTCCTTTGACAGTGGTAAAGGGTCTTATGATGCATATGATTGTGGTAACGGAAAGCACTCAGAAAGCACTTGGCATAGCAACACACAATCAATGTGTTCCATCTATCCTATACATTAAATGCTGGCCAACAACGGGTATATCTGCTAGTTGTTAATAAAGTTGTATTACGTGAATTTTAATTACAACTGGCTATCGTGGTGGCATTCAATGTCAATTTAACTCCCCAAAAAATTCTAGGAACACATAATACTACATGTTGCCAAAATATCATCAATGACAACTAAAATAAATTGACCCATTCCATCACTACTGTTTTCACCAAATACATGTTTCAGCTATGCATTCAAGATGTTGGGCAAAGGCATGATGTAACATCTTCACATATAGGATGTGGTATATGGAATCCTCCTACACTGGCAGTGCAGGCAACTCCAGGAATGTGGTCTACCCTGAGGCTGTTAGAGAAGAGTCCAGCACAGTGTATGGGTACCTCTGCTAGTGTCTACTTATCTACTTATAAATAAGAGTTCCAGTTGTGTGTGTGTGTGTGTGTGTGTGTGTGTGTGTGTGTGTGTGTGTGTGTGTGTGTGTGTGTGTGTGTGTGTGTGTGTGTGTGTGTGTGTGTGTGTGTGTGTGTGTGACAAGCTGTTGTCTATAATCTGTGGAGTTGTCTATAATCTGTGGAGTTGTCCAGATTTTGATAATAATTCACTTTGTTTGGTGTTTCAAACCTAAGATAAGAATGATCAGCACACAAAAAAAAAAAAAAAAAAAAAAAAAAAAAATTTGAATTTTTGAATGATTGCTATATTTATCTCTCTCCAAATTATACTAGTTTTTATTTAGAACTTTAACCTTGTCATTTTATTCTACAAATATAAGTTAATTTCATTTAACACTAGGTTTGTATATAAGTTA
Organism: Gammaproteobacteria bacterium; assembly: GCA_965206195.1. Classification (GTDB taxonomy): domain Bacteria; phylum Pseudomonadota; class Gammaproteobacteria; order PS1; family Pseudothioglobaceae; genus JAAOIF01. The sequence goes on along the minus strand of CBDBIZ010000004.1, from coordinate 11,441 downwards.
ATTTCATTTACCACTGCATTTGTTTTACCTGTACTATCTACAAGCCCTACCTACTAGTCAAGTACCTCATTTGTTATAAACATTTGTGGCTAGTCTTGACAAGCAGCTGTCTATAATGTGTGGAGTAGTCCAGATTTTGATAGCAGTTCACTTTCCTTGGTGTTGCAACCAAAGTTAAGAAAGTTCAGCACAAGAGAATGGTAATAAAGAACAGCTTTGTGACAAAAGATCAGAACATGAAGCAGAAATCAAAGAGAGGTAGAAATGGTTTGGTAGTAGCTACCTGGAATGTCCGTACTTTAGGTACTTTAGTAGAGTGTTCAGGTGATGAGCGGATCTGTAGGAAGCAACTAATGGGTGTAGCCAAGCATGGTAACCATAGTGACAAGCCTGGGAAGAGGGATAGGAAGATAGATTTGTTAATGGGAGAATTGAGGAAATATGGTGTATCTGTTGCAGGGATCCAAGAGACAAAGTGGTTTGGAAAGGATGTGTGGCCAGTGGGTAGATATACCTTTCTGCACTCTGGTCGTCCTCTGCCAGGGGATCAGGAAAGAGCTAGTAGGAATGAGGGTGTTGGAATAGCATTGGACGAAAAGGCTACAGTGGCATGGAAAAATGCAGGGGAGGTGTGGGAAGCAGTTAGTTCCAGAATAATATCAGCTAGATTGAAGTGGGTACACACAGGAAAGAAAAAGGGAGGATGGTCTGGAAAGGTATCAGACACTTATGTATCAGTAGTGTGTGCTTACGAACCCACAGCTAAGGCACCTCCAAGCATTAAGCTCAAGTTTTATGATGATTTGCAAGATACAATAGATAGGATTCCACGTAATGATATCCTTGTTATGCTGGGTGATTTCAATGCTAGGGTGGGTGTGTTGGACACAGGGAATAATCTATGGCAAGGTGTTATAGGGAAGCATGGTTTGAGTGCCTTTGCCATTCATAAACTGAAAACCCCTGCCAAGAGGGATGAATAACGTGAAGTGTTGGAGCAACATTTGCTGGCTAGACCACTCAAAGCTGGAGATTCCACCGAGTGCAACTGGGATGCTCTGAAGTCTTGTATTGTGTCAGCTGCAGAGGAAGTAGTTGGTAGAGGGAAGAGGAAGCAACCAGACTGGTTTGAGGATAGTGAGGAGTTGTTGTCACCTCTGATCAAAGCCAAGGATGATGCTCACCTGAGGATGATACAGTGCAATATTTCAGCCAACCGGAAGGAGTTTAGGAGACATCAGAGAAAGGTAAAGGTTGCAGTGGACAATGCTAAGGAAGAATGGATATGCAGGGTTGCCAAGGAGGGGGAAGCTGCAAAAAAGGATGGTTGCACAAGGTGGAAGAGTATCAGGAAGTTACAGCTGGCTCATGCTGGAAGAAGACAAACTAGACCCACTGCTGTCATGAAAGAAAATGGAAGTTTGACTCAGGGTCCCGAGGAGGTAAGAGCCAGATGGCATCAGCATTTTGTAAAGATACTTAAAATACCCTGTGCATTCAATGATGAAGTGATTGACACTCTGCCACTACTCCCACCACACTTGGATTTGGATATGCCACCAACTGAAGAGGAATTGATGCAGGCTCTAACCAAATTGAAGATGAGAAAGGCAGGAGGAAAGTCTGGTGTCCTTCCTGAACTAATCCTCCATGGTGGTGTAGATCGTGGGATAGAATGCTGGAGGTAATGCAGAAGGTGTGGGAAGAAGGTAAAGTGGTGAGAGACTGGCAGGACGCAGTGGTTGTTCCAATCCCAAAGAAAGGTGACTTGAAGCAGTGTGACCATTGGCGTGGAATAAGTTTGTTGGATGTGGTAGGGAAGGTACTAGGCAGAATTATACAGGGAAGATTGCAAGTGATTGCTGAGTGGGTTCAGGAAAGGACGTGGTTGTGCAGACATGATTTTTGATGCTAGACAGCTTGTGGAGAAAGCGAGGGAACATGGCGAATCATTGTATGTGTTGTTTGTAGACTTGAGGAAGGCTTATGATTCAGTGCCCAGGCAAGCCCTATGGAAGGTCCTAGAGAAGTATGGTGTGCCAGAAAAAATGTTGAATGTTGTGAAGTCTTTCCATGAGGGGATGCATGCTGAGATTAGAGTGGGTTCGACTGTAACTGATAGGTTTGAGGTCCGGAATAGCTTACGGCAGGGATGTACCCTGGCACCCACACTATTTAATATCTACTTTAGTGCTATGGTGGCTGATTGACCCAATAGGAGTAGTGGTGCAGGAGTGAGTGTGTTATATAAGCATGGTAGGAAGTTGGTTGGGGACCACACAGCTAAGTCTAGATTGAGTGAGATGAGAGTAACTGAGTCCCAGTTTGCTGATGATGTGGCATTGTATGCAACCTCTCGGGATAGTTTTGAGTCAGTAGCAGCAGAGTTTGTGAAAGTGGCAAGTGAATGGGGGCTGACTGTGAATACTGAGAAGACAAAAGGGATGGTTGTTGGTGAGGATTGAATGAGAGTGATGTCAGACCAGTGCAGGTGGAGGGTGGCTCTGTGGATGTAGTCCAGGATTTCACATACTTGGGTGCTAACATCTCAAGAGATGGGGAGATCACTAGTGAGATGACTAGAAGAATTGCTAGAGCAGCTAGAGCATTTGGATGTTTGAGGGTGCCAGTATTTAAGAACAAAGACCTCTCATTGGCCACAAAGAGAGCAGTGTATAGGGCAGTTGTTCTAGCTGTATTACTGTATGGAGCTGAAACTTGGACGATGAAGGCTGTGCAAACAAGATGTTTGAATTCTTTTCATAACCGTTGTATTCGGACAATCCTGGGTGTGACAAGGTACCAACAATGGAATGAAAGATTAACATCTCAAAGCCTATCACATAGGTTTGGCTTGCAGCACTCCATCTCTGATATCATTCTGGAGCAGCGTTTAAGATGGCTGAATCATGTGGGTCGCATGGATGAAGAAAGGCTTCCAAATAGATTGTTGTTTGGGGAGCTTAACATGAAGAGACCATGCCACGGGGCAAAGAAGAGGTGGAGGGATGTTCTGAAAGTGGATTTGCAGGCAATTGGTGTGTATGATAGATGGCATGGGTTGTGCCAGGACAGGAAGGGGTGGTTTCATCTGTGTTTAGATGGTGTAGAGAAAATTTCAACATCCAGGCGATGGAACACCTGCTCAGCTAACAAGCAATCTGAATTAAGAACACTAAGTTGTGCCTGTGGAAGGAAATTTCGAAGACAAGGAGATCTGACCAGACACCAACATTTCTGTGTGATGCTATCATAAGCTGAGATTATTGCCATTGGTCCTGGATTCATCCAGGACACTGCCATCATGGTACTTCGTACCATGGGCAGCTTCTAAGTTCTAAGTTAAGATCTAAGTGTGTGTGTGTGTGTGTGTGTGTGTGTGTGTGTGTGTGTGTGTGTGTGTGTGTGTGTGTGTGTGTGTGTGTGTGTGTGTGTGTGTGTGTGTGTGTGTGTGTGTGTGTGTGTGTGTCACCATGTAGGGACTGTCTCTTCATGCACACACTTTTGGTACACTATCAGGTAGCATTATGGAGGTGCAGTCTGCAGGCTTGTCCCATGGTGCCAAACTATACTGAGTGTGGATGGATAGGTGATGATGGAAAGCTCACTTGTTATTAGCTTGTGTGTGCATTCTTGCAAAATTCTAAGTGCATGTGCTGGCTAATAACCAGCATATACAAACATGTGTATGTTGCAGTTGTGTAGTAATAAAAAAAATTAAAAAAACCAACAGGAAGATGATTTCTTCAAACTTGGTGACTTGGATGATGATATAGATGAGCAGTTAGTAAATTGACTCACAAGTTATTGTGGTGATTGATGCTATGTTTGATATGAGTATTGATTATCTCTGTGATTTTGGTATTATTCTTTTGTCTGATCACTGATATTCAATATTATGTATCGGGATTTGCACCCCCTTGAGACCACCCTCAGACTACTACATTAGGAACATGTTGAAATTACTTTCATATTTAAAAATATGTATCTATAATAATATATCAAGGGGTTTTTCCCATTTATACTAAGGTAAAGTGTGTTTTCAACAAATTTATAACAATTAGTAGATACTGCAACTTTCTTATGACACTAAATGATTTATAACTACTTTAATTTTGTGACATAGAGGGTATTGTCACTGGCTGAAGTACTTTTAAGTAGAATTATGCCCTGTTTATAAGTTCCAAAACCTTTCATAGAGTGTGGTTTAAAGTACTGCTATCTACCACTAGCTGCAACCCCAGAAAGGTTATTACATCAGACTATAACTCATACATGGAAAATTCTAAAAATCATTACTTCAATTTGCCACCTCAGGTGGTACCAATACCTGAAATTTCTGATCTTGGCCAATGGAACTATTTATTGAAAAACTTATGATTCAAAACTAGTGTTACCAGATGGATTCAGTCAAAATCACAACAAATTGCTCAAAATCACTACTTTTTCAGCCACGGAAAAAAATCACTACAAAAATCACTACAAAACCACTAACAGATCAAATTTGCATTCAAACCATATATTACCAAGGAAGATATTGTATTTTCCCCTTATGCAACAGAATATTTGGTACTCAACGGATAGTGTGGTCCCATGCACCTCCTCTTGCATTCGAAATAGGACGGCAAACATTTTTTGAAAGAAAACCTCTCTATCTCTGCATTCAAAGAAGGAAAACAGAATATTTTCGGTACTCTCAGGATGAATAGTTGGAAAAAAAAGTTCCCCACTGAATCCTTTATGAACGTCAGAAATTCTCTGTGTTGCTGGTGTCCCAGGCCAGCTCATTGGTTTTGGGGCATTTAAGACTCCACTTCTCCTTCGGATGAAACATCATCTGGAAAGAATGGTGGACACAAATATTCTCTATCCAGGTGTAGTTTGTAATAACTGTCGCAATTGGAATAGAGATGTCTTGTTGAGGAACTTGATTCTTTCTGCAGCCTTATGAATACTTCCCTCAGAAACTTAAAGCATTCTTTTCCTGCCTCCACTTCTTCTGTATGGAATCCCCCATTTCTGCTGAAAATTTACTACATTTTGAGGATTTTGGTAATTCCCTAATCAGACTTATTCCCTCCCAATTTGTTTCCAAAAATCACTCTTTTGGGGGAAAATCACTACTTCTGGCAAGACTGTTCAAGAGTTGAGACTACTCCACATTCTCCAGAGATAAGCCTCTCTTGAATAGGTTGACTTTACTCCAATGCAGAAGACAACATAACGCAATAATAAATAATTCAATGATCAGTCACGTCACCTAATTATAATTACATGTGTGTGCAAGTATGTCTCCTCATACAAACAAACTCAATTAATAACAAAGCAACTGAATAAATAAAAAATCAAATTGAGTCCTAATCTAAAAATAAAAATCTACTGAGGTTCCTAATCAATAAGTAACAAAGAGTGTGTGCATGCCTGTGAGTTCTCTATTTAATCGACCAATTTCTAAAATATAATTTAAAACTTTTGACCTGTGGCAAAATTTGAGAGGAGGAAATGAAAAACAACCGGGAAAAAGGAGAAGAAAAGAAGGAAAGAAATGAAAAAGAGTACCTGTACCTTAACCACTAGGTCATAGTTTTTTTGACTTTTATAAATGGAGAATTTAAATTAATTTTTTCCTCACCAGGAGTGACACTTTTGGACCCTTTTTTTGGGTTGAAAACCCTTATTAGGCACACAAGGATAATGTTTGCAAAGTCTCGTCAATATCCCTTCAGCCCTTTGGCTGTCCATCGAAGACACCCACACACCACACACACAAAAAACTCTCTAACTGTCGTCACATGGTCATACGCACCTGATATAGTGAGGGTGCCTCTGTACTAAGCAGGAACTATGATACAGTGCAAGCAAACTCATGGAGCTGGGCTAGGAGCTCACAGGAAGACTGACCAAGATTCTCAGCTTATGGGTGTAGCACCCCAAGTCTCACCTGAACTCCTAGTTGATTAACAAGCCATGACCAGTGAATTGGTACCCCCGAAAATTCCAGGGCCCCATCATAGCTGGATGGACTGGTGTGGGAAGATGTTGAAAGACAGGAAAAGTTCCTGTCAGGGGTAGGGTGTGAACTCACAACCCTGGGGTTGTTAGTCCAAGGGCATAACTACTTAGTCACACAGCCATGCACACACACATTCACCCACCCACCCACCCACCCACCTATCCACTAACACATACATGCCTAGATTAACTTCATGGACCTAGAGACTAGGAGATGGTGTGTAGATACAACTTGACTCCAGTAGGAAAACATGTGAATCACACTTAGCCACTCTTCTTCTACTCATGCATATGTAATATCCCAGGCATAGCTGACTATATCTACTTGTATTTTATAAATGTAAAGTTTATATTAAAAGCAAACAAAACAAGACGGGAAGTTTCCAGCCAAAACCCCACTTGCTTATGACTTAATGCTGTCTTAATAATGACTTAATGTTGATCTCCAAATCCACTGAATTTTCACTGGGATAAAAATTAATAAATTTTATTAAAAACCACGACCAGAAATCGAATCAAAGACCTTTCACTTCCACTTGAAAAGAGAAAGATTGACCAGCCCAACAACACAATAATTTTTAAGACTCCACAAACACAACAGATTTCAGGTAAAAATTTGATTTAAATTTCTAACTATAAATTCATACTAAAATTTAATGAAGTCAAATTAAATGTAATCATCAACAGTACAATAATTACTACTACTTACGACATGACACTCCAGCATCTTCAGAGTGACCACAGTTGTGCATTCCAAGTCGCTGCGCCGTACAGTTAAATAGACTGCTCTCAGTTCCAACACAGCTAACGTCATCCAACCAGATCGGATCACTTCCATCAGGAACATCTGAACCAGTCAATGGTGTAGCTCCGATAGATAAATATCCGAGCTGTGTACATGCAACCTGAGCATCAACAGCATCCCAACTATCATCACACACTGTCCCCCAGACACCGTTGTGGCAGACTTCTACACGTCCAGTAGTATTTGTGCCGCCTTGCAATCTAATTGCTCCTTGAGTGCATTCTGATTCTTGAGCTGAATATCAGAGAGGAAAATTATTCATAACAGTGTGAAGAGCTCACATCCTGTGCAATAAAAGTAACATTTAAAAAAAAAAAAACGTCTTGTATTGATATGAAAGGATGGTGACTAGAGATTGTATCTGTTCAATGGGTATGGTAATTTAGGAAAAAGTATATGCATATTAATCACATATTTTTGAAAATATGTATGCATAAATTTGTAACCTCTGGTTTCCATGATCTTCCTCTAGAGCCTACTGTTTGCAAATTCAACTCACAAACATACGTTTCAGTCTGTCTGCACACACCATTTAGTTCATGTTTGCAAATGAAGATTTTACAGCCACTACCCCATGTCAAATTTAAAGCTTTATCATTCTTGAAATCAAGCTACAAACACACCCTGGACATTTCTCCAGCCATTGGTACCAAAGACAACAAATTTTAGTGGGAACTGAAGGAGTCCATACACCACAAAAATACAACAAAACACACACACACACACACACACACACACAAGGAAAATTTATTTTTTGTTACAACAAAGTGGTTACAGTCAAGTGCTTTTACTGTATGGAAACCCTGTGGTTACAAATAAGTTCCTATTTTAATGTATAGAAACCAAAACAGTTGTAAATCTCACCACAACTTTAACTCATATCAAGTGTTCTAAACAATTATTTTTCCTGGTCTAAAACACTGTTTCAATAAACATTATAGTAATTATTTGCCACAAGTCTTAGTGTGGACCACTCTTGTTCTTCAAGGTGTTAATTACACACCACAGAGGGCAAAGTGACTAGCTCCAATCCCCAAATTAAAAATACTATGATCGTGACTGGTAAAGTATCTTTACATTGATTTGAACAATTCGTTCTATATCTAAACTATCAACAAATCAGGTTGAAATTTGGTGTGTGGTCTCCCAGTACCCGGGTAATCATCATTAACCACAAGTGGGTGACGTAATAGGTACAGCTTGTCATAGCCACACCCACTAGAAGGTTGTTTTGAGTGCCAAAAAACTAATCAGAGGACCAATCAGGCTGAAATTTGGCATGTGGTTTCCAAGTAACCGAGGCACGTGTTAGCACTCTCTTCCAGTCTCCTCTTCTTCTGCATGGGCAGCTGGCACTAGTTCAATTTTGTATGGAATCCCCCATTTATGCTTAAAATTCACGTTTTGAGGGTGTTGGAATTCCCCGGTTAGACCTTTTCCCTACTAATTTGCTTCCAAAAATTACTCTTTGGGGAAAATTACTACTTCTGGCAACACTGCTCAAGAGTTGAGACTATTCCACATTCCAGAGATAAGCCTCCTTTGAATAGGTTGACTTTCCTCCAATGTAGATGACAATATAACACAGTAATAAATGATTCAATGATCTATAACCTAATTACAATTACGCGAGTGTTCCAAGTATGCTTCCTAGCATTCAGGCCAGTAATCTACATGTAACAACCCTGACCATGAAGCTTTGGATGCTCTTCAGTCATCTGGAAAGTTAAATGCACGTCTCTTCAGATGGGCCTTGGCACTACAGACGTGACTACAAGGAGAACTACAGACCAGGATCGATCCATCAAAATGCTGATGGTTTATCGCAGCAAGCATGGAACGCCAACTAACAACTCAGCTCAAAAGAGGGAGATGTTGAGGGTCCCTCAACATGTATCATAACTAGAACACACCTCCCATTCATGATTAATTATATGCTGTCAATGTTGTGGGTTTGTCAAAGTGATCCGATTAACCTGAACACACCTGTCATGTTAATTATATGCTGATGGAATCATTATAATTTATATAGTCATATGAGGTCTATGCATATATGCATATTTGGACTCATATGTGTGTGTGTATTATAGATATATGATGTCATGCTTTCCATCTGGGAGGATAGTCCTCGTCAACTAGTCTTGTCTTCATCATTGATTATATCCTCTGTGAGCTTGGATTCAAATACCTAAATTTCTCTGGTGGATCGTAGTGAGGGAATAGTCATAGAGACGTTACTCTGGTGGCAGCACTTACATTAACAGAAGGGAAAATAGCGAGATCAGTCTAAGCTATTTTGCAAATGAAGCCCTTCACATATACTACCAAAAAAAAACCCGACCTATGGGCAGTTTTTATGTCTGATACCTGCAGCAACAAACATGTTTAGTTTGCTTTACGTACGTAACATGTAGGAATTATTGACACTAATCTCATTAATTAACTAAACATAACTAATAATTAATAAACATGCGAAGTTTCTGTGATAGTTAATGTTCCATGTCACCAAACTACACCCATTGACAAAACCACACCAATTGACGAAACCACACCCACAGTCACCCAATCTGAATGAAACTTTGGTGAGGACGTGCAATGAGGTACCCTAATCAATCCCCGAAATTTCGTGAAGATCCCATCAGAGGTTTGGGAGGAGTTAAAGTTCGAACATACACAAATACAGACAGACATGCAAACGAATAGTGAATCTTATACTAATAGAAATAGTGGTGTTTATATATTTATTTATATGTACATGATAATCTGCAAAATGGCTATAAGGATCCCATTGAAAATTGGCAAGATGTGATACTCAGATAAGAGAAAATAATCTCAGCAATGTCCAATTTTTTCAAACCCCTTTGTTCAAGTGTAGTGACTGAAAGAAGCCCAAAAAAGGCTCTTCCTCATCACCATTTTATTTACATCAAAGGGAATGCACAGCCTTTCACACACGATACCACATCAAGGAGGCATTAATACATTTTAACATGGCCCACCAAGTTAACACGAAAAAAAAAAACCTATCAGCAATTCAAAGAAAAAATTGATGAACACTGAAAAAGTGTTCCATGAAATCCTACTGCTGCAAGGGACTACTGCTTCTGGACAGCTGCCACTAACCACCTACCTACCCCCACCCACCCCCACCCACCCCACCTGAACCTCCACTGACCATTATTCCTGTGAAACTAAATTAATTTCCTGTACAACCAAAATAATTACTATCAAGAATTTCACAGGAGGATCAGTGTTGCAATACATGACTTCCTATAGGACATACCCTCCAATTAAACCTGTCCTCATATAAGATGTGACCCCCTGTACAACAAATCATCCTGTAAGGTATGCCCTCCTGTAAAACATGTACCACAGTAAGACATCTCAACAGCAATACATGCCCTCCTATAATACCTACCCTCAAATAAAACATGACCTCCAGTAAGACATGTCTTTCAGTAAAACACAGCATATTGTAAGATATGCCATCCTGAAGACATGCACTCCACCAATACATGACTCCCATAAAACATTTCCTACAACAAAGCATGACCTCCCTCAACATATGTTATCATAACACATGTCATCCTGAAAGGCATATGATTCAGAAAATCATGTCCTTCCATAAGACATGTTCTTACTTAAGACAGTTTTGTGACCACAGCCCACCGAAGGTGGGCCTAGCAAGCAATTCAGCCAAAGGCCGAAATTGTGTGCTAGTTATAGTAATATAGATTAACTTCATGGACCAAGAGACCAGGAGGTGGTGTGTAAATACAACTTGACTCCAGTAGGAAAGTGTGTGAGTCACACTTGGCCACATCTCTACCTGTGCATATGTAATATCCTGGGCATAGCTCAGTATGTCTGCTAGCATTCTATAAATTCAAAGTTCATTTTAAAAAGCAAATCAAACAAGACAAAAAATTTCCAGCCAAAAACTTGCTCACTCATGACTACTGTTACCTTAATAATGACTTAATGTAGACTTCCAAATCAAGTGAATTTCCATTGGGAAAAAAAGTGGGAAAATTAAAGGGAAAAAAAAAACAACCAAACCATGATCAGGGATCAAACCGGAGACATTCCACTTAAAAGAGGAAGTTTGACCAGCCTAACAACAACAAAGTAACTTTAAAACTCCATGCATGATAGCTCAACAGAAAAAAAAAATTTAATTCAAATTTCTGATTATAAATTCATACTAAAATTATTGAAGTGAAATTAAATATGATAATCAACAATAAAATAATTACTACTACTTACGACATGACACTCCAGCATCTCTAGAATGAGAACAGGTGTGGATTCCAAGTGGGTTGGCATTACAGTTAAATAGACTGCTCTCAGTTCCAACACAGCTAACGTCATCCAACCAGATCGGATCACTTCCATCAGGAACATCTGAACCAGTCAATGGTATAGCTCCGATAGCTAAATATCCAAGCTGTGTGCACGCAACTATAGCATTAGCAGCACCCCAGATATTGTCACACACTGTCCCCCAGACACCGTTGTGGCAGACTTCTACACGTCCAGTAGTATTGGTGCCGCCTTGCAATCTAATTGCTCCTTGAGTGCATTCTGATTCTTGAGCTGAATATCAGAGAGGAAAATTATTCAT
>CBDBIZ010000003.1:0-8860 GCA_965206195.1 Gammaproteobacteria bacterium | reverse complement strand
CTCTTAAGTGAAAAATAATAATCCTTACAGCTTTGTGTATGGCTGATGGAAAGTAAAGAAATTCAATGGAAATAACATCCCTGAAAAACTCGAACTTGCTCCATGATATCTAAAATAGTGCATGCCAACGTACTCATTAATAGTTCTGCTTGTTAGGCAACTTGGGGTTTCATTATTTAAAGTTAAGTGGTAAAAGGGATCTGGTATATAACTAGGTATTATGTTTTTCTATGAGCTCCAATCTTCTAAGATTAAAATATGGGGATGCACCCAATTCCTCTATCAGCAAGTTCATTCATCAACTGTTACTAAGGAAGCTACCAGCAAAAAAGCAGTTGATGTTCATTATTGGTTTACACACATGCACATGCACTAGCATGCACACACAAATTCACCGAGGCTTATTCACATATGGTGGTCTGTGTATTCATATTTACACTTACATGGTTCAAGGTGCATGCAATTGAACTGAAGCTAATTTTTTCTGTTGTAATATGCACTTATAATTTATTAATTTATTAATTTATTAATTAAATTTTAGTTGTGTTGGCTTTTAATCAAATATCTTTAATTGAGCTGTAGTAAATGCTCAGCAAATCATGTTTTTATATGATTTTTTTATACTTGATTGATTTATAAGTTATTTTGCTCTTTTGAATTATTTTCCTTGTTTTCTTTTTTTTTTTTTAATGTTTATTCTATTATTAACAAGAAAAATACTAACATAAATACATTCGTATCTATCTATCTATCTATCTATATATATATATATATAATTGGAGGGAGAATTTTTGCATCAGAAAAATAACAAGTTTTTCTAACTATGGCCACCACTGGTGCCCCACTCTGCCTCTCTCTCTTCACACATTTATTCTCTGCACAAAGATCCAAACTATATGTAGTGAAACAGTAAACAGAATTATTAATTAAAAAATATGTCAAATTTGCAAAAGTATTTAGTTTATCACACCCAAATACATTTACTGAGTGACTAACAGTAAACTGTTCCATTTTGGTGGTTGAGTCTCAGTGGAAGAAAACAATCAAAAATGCATTTAGTTGATGGACATAAACATAAATGATTTCATTAGTGCTGATCAAAGATCAAAAGCTGTTCTATTTTTAATTTCTAACCTGTAAGTATTGCTTTCACATAACTTACCAATAAGCTGTATTCCTCTAATCAAGTTCAATGAACAAAACTCTGAAAAAAATTACATCATGATCACAGTACTTGTCTGGGTTCGTTTTGAATTCCTTCCTCTCATTCTTTTGTTAGTTAATGTAGTGATGTTCTGCATTTCTAAAAATTAGTTCTAGATTTCAAAAGCAGATATGGAACTGATGGGAGTTGGAGTGGAATTTCTGATTAATACAACCATTGCTATAGTTATTTAATAAGCTTGTTGAGTGAGGTGGTTGCCTAGAGAAAGTTGGTCAGTGAGAAGCTGTTGCCATCAGGAGCAGAGATGCTCTCCTGATAAGAATAATCTGATAATGAGTTGTCAAGGACTCCTTGGGGCAGAAGTGGAGGTATTGCTGGTCTGAAAGTTCACCACAAAAAATTTATAAGGTTTCTTTCAAGATTTTCCTGTGGCTGTAATTTAACAAGAAATGATTTAAAGAATGGGATGGGGTGGAGGAAATCCTGCTCTACCACACAGATGGGGTGGAAGGAATCCTGCTCTACCACACAGATGGGGTGGAGGGAATCCTGCTCTACCACACAGATGGGGTGGAAGGAATCCTGCTCTACCACACAGATGGGGTGGAGGGAATCCTGCTCTAGCACACAGATGGGGTGGAGGGAATCCTGCTCTACCACACAGAAGGGGTGGAGGGAATCCTGCTCTAGCACACAGGTGGGGTGGAGGGAATCCTGCTCTAGCACACAGATGGGGTGGAGGGAATCCTGCTCTACCACACAGAAGGGGTGGAGGGAATCCTGCTCTACCACACAGAAGGGGTGGAGGGAATCCTGCCCTACCACACAGATGGGGTGGAGGGAATCCTGCTCTACCACACAGATGGGGTGGAGGGAATCCTGCCCTACCACACAGAAGGCATATAAGCCCCTCCATAACCAGTGCTCAAGTTATTGTATTTATTATAAAATTTAATCAATTGGAATAAATTCTTCACATTGCACACTCTATATGGAGTGACATGATAATAAATTCCATAACTAATCTTATGCCCATGATTTTCAAAATTCTCATAATAGATATATAACCCAATTATGGTAATTGTATCATTTTAGTGTACACTATTACACAACCTTCACTTCAAAAGTATCTAATCCAACAATTCATTTTATTGTGCCTACTGTACATGTCAAGTGCAGGTTCATAGTTGATCAGCTATAGACTTGGGATTTTTGTACTATAAACCATTTGCTAGTTAATATGCTTAAAATTACTGGGATTAAGCACAAAGGATTCAGTGATAGCTTGTGCTTCATCTGGACTTCAGCATCAACTAGGCATCCTTCAGGGACCAAAGAACAACAATTATTAATATTTTTGGTAATTGTTCTTTTTTTCTTTCCCTATTTAATTTTAAAAAAAATTTTTTTTCCTTCCCTTTTTTTTTTTTTTTTTTTTTTTTTTTTTTTTTTTTTTTTTTTTTTTTTTGAATTCTATTCTTTATTCTATTCATCAGCAAGACTAACTATTTTCTGGTGTCCAAGTTTGATCAGCATAACTGAAGAATGGACTCAAGTTTTTTTTTTATACACTGGTGCATTGGAGAAGTGCTGATGTTGGCTTCTACTTTTCTAAACATGATGTAAAGCTTGTCAAAGTGACTGATAGTAATGGACTCCAATAATATGCATGAAAGGAAAGGTGAGATAATTCTAGCTGGCTATATATTATACACTGGTGTTGATGTTCTGAGTCCATCTGCTTTCTGCTACATGAAGTATCACATAGTGACCAGCTGTTTAGCAGTAGTGTGCAAGTGTTGCACCTGCATTGCTTACATTCTTGAGGTCTCTGACACTCACAGGTGGGAAACATTCCCCCCCACCCCCTCATCAAATTTCTGCCTGATTAGTTCAGTAGTTCACTGGAGTGAAAGCATGTGGTTGCCATGTGATTGGGAGTGTTAATATCATCCTGTGGGTGCGGCTATGTGTAGAGTTTGTGTGCTCATCAGGTGATTTTTTAGAAAAATTGTATATGCATGTAAATATTAGAAACACCTGAAAAAATTCCACATGACATTGTAGAGAGTGTAGTTGATGTTTTTAACAACCTTGACATACGGCTGCATAAATGTACTTCATTTGCTTTTACAAAAAAAAAAATGCAGGGAGGCCAGAAATCCCTCAAGGGGGTGATGCCCTCCTCCCACCCCCCTGAAAACGAACCCTGTTCATTATATCTGGCTCCACTCAATTACTCTGCTGGACTAATCTGGCTGTTTGCAAGGTCAATGGCCATGAAAACTCATAAATACACAAACACGAAAGCACAAGGAGCTCTTCATTTTACTAGATACAGTAAAGACCTTGAGGTGTGGATGGATAGACACACATATATTAGAATCCATCAAAGGATGGAATCCCACTAGCTGTGCCTGCACATTCATTATTTCCTATTGTTTACTATTATAAGCTATTTACTGTAATTCCAGATAATATGACAGGTCTTGAAAGCTAATGATTTGCTCAAAAACTTTACTATAAAGATTTTTATCTTAATAATTTTTTTTTGAAACCAAGAATGCAGAAAATGATTTTTGTGCCAACAATTTTTTTAATAATTATATTTCAAGTTAGTTCACAAGAAATCACAAGATTTCTATGGTGCTACTTCTTCATTGGACTCCAAAACCTCAGAGTGGTTCCATCCTGCAGTAAGTGGTGGATGTTGCTGAGCCAACCATTCAATGTTTTTTATCCAGCCACTGAAAGTAGCCTGTGTTCATAGCTATACACTTGACAATCTCCACCATCTTGATAGTAGCTAGCCACATATATTTTGCATATTCAAATGACAATTCCAGGGTTGGAGGCACTTCTGAATATTTGTGGTTTCACAATAAAATTGTTCATAAATTGCTTGCTTGGGAATGGCCTGGGTTATATATTTATAGCTACTGCTGCTATATTTTTCTATCAGTGCACTGACGAATAATAATTCTGCATCTCTAAATTTGTAGCCTGACCAGCTACATTACCTTACAGTACCAATTGGTCACTTTCCTTCAAAACAGCTTCAACTCCAACAGCTGTAAACCTAAAAGTTTCAAGGTTTGAGGTTGACTTACACACTTTGTGGGTAGACTAAAGCGGGTGCAGCTGTGTAGTGGTGTCTTTAGGGCAAAAACAAATGTTACAAAGACACCACACAGCTGCACTAGATTGTTAGAAAATATTTGACTTTCAGGAAAATTTACCTGGTATGAATTAAATAGCATTTACAGTTTTTTTACCCTTCGAAGTTACCCAAGTTGGTATCAATTGCATTTTGAAGTCAACCTACATTTTTATACATCCAACACCTCAGGTCTAGTTTAGGTATAGTTTAGTTACCATTTTTATGATGCCATATTCACAAGTTTGAACATGTGGGTGTGGTCAATGGGGGTTATTATGACCACACCCAATTTGAACACACCCTTTGTTTTTCATTCGTCTGTTTAGTTCAGTTCGGGTCTTGATTCTTTCATCTGTTTAGAAACGGTCTTGATATCCTTCATCTTTGGCGAAATCATTGCGGTTTGGCCATAGACAGAGAAGCAAGCAGTAAGTAGTCATTCTGAGTGGGAAAAGGAAAAAAATAACAGTAAGTGATTGGTAGCGGTGAAGCTTGATATCTTTCCCCTTTCATCATAGGCGCTATCATTGCGGTTTGGCCCTAGACAGAAAAGCAAGCAGCAAGTAGTCATTCTGAGTGGAAAAAAGAAAAATAACAGTAAGCAATTGGTAGCGGGAAGCTTGACACCTTTCATTTTTTTAGTAACGGTCTTGATACTTTTCATCTGTAGGCGCTATCATTGCGGTTTGGCCTTAGACTGAGAAGCAAGCAGCAAGCAGTCATTCAGAGTGGGAGAAAGAAAAAATAACAGTAAGCGATTGGTAGCGGTGAAGCTTTAATTATGTATATATCTTCTATTTATACTATAAAGTTCGAATAGTTTGTCTGTAAGTTAGTTTGTGTGTCTGTGTGTATGTCCTCGATTCACACTTGAATGGTTGAAGTTAGACCCATGGATCCATATATATTTAGAATCAGTGTGACCAGGGGAACGTCACAAGCAAGTCTATATGACCACACCCCTTTCTGTATTCAAAAAAAAGCCAATAATGGCACTTCTGTCAGAAAAAAGAATAGAGCTAGATCCATAATCCCATATATATTTAGAGTCAGTATCACCAGGGGAACATTATCAGCATATCTATATGGCCACACCCCTTTCTGTATTCAGCCAGGGAAAAAGGATGGAGCTATAAACCTAAAACTTGGCATGCAGACACAACTTGATTCTTTGAATAACATGGGGTGGGTCCCATCGGGCCACACATTTTCCTCTTTGTTCGTAAGGCAAAAAAATGCCAAAAATGGTACCTTAATAAAACAATTTGACCTGATCACATATTCACTTTAGTTTCAAATCATACACTTTTGTGTCTATCTTCATTATTGTACCATCATTCTGGCCAAACCTGTGGGTGGATTTCTCTGGAACTTGGCATGATGATTGGTTTTGATCCAACTAAAATCATGGTTTATAAATATAAAGATTACATAAAAAAAAAATGGCATCATAATTAGCCTTACATCCTAGATTATGATGTCATATTAGGCCACGTGTCAATGGCTAGCTGTGAAAATGGCCGAGTTGGAATGTGGTTTTGTGGTTTCTGTTTATGTTACACACTTGGTGGTTTTAAATGATATTCATAGAATTTTATAATGATATTCATAGCATATTTATAAATATAGGCCTACCTACCTACCCTTTGTTCTCTCCCTCTCTTATAATACTACTAGCAGCATAGACCCAGTGTTGCCCGGCCAATTTCAACATCAAACATTATAGTCACAGTTGAGAATACAAACCATATATCGAATCTGTCGCTCCAAGGGTTTGTTTGGCCAAAGAACCATTTTTGTCCTCTTTTGAGACTGACACGAAAACAGAAGTGGGTGTGTTCATATAAATGTACTTAAAACATTCCTCGGATTATATTGATTCTAAATATATATATATGGGTTCATTGGTTTAACTCCCTAGGTTCAAGTGATTTTGCTGAAATACAATTTTTGGCATTAATAGCCTTACGCAGAGAAAGGAAGAGGTGTGGCCAGGTGGGACACAACCCATGTTACTCCCAGACTGAAGTTGTATATTCATACCAAGTTTTAGTTCTCTAGCTCCAATGGTTTTCTGGCAAAAAATACCATTTTTGGCTTTTTCTCATTACCATGGTAACTATTTTGCGAAATTTTTAGCCCATGTTTTAAGTTTGGTCAAAACCTATCATCATGCCAAGTTTCAGAGAAATTTACCTACCGGTTTGGCTGGAATGATGGTACAGACAGACAGACAGACAGACAGACAGACAGACAGACAGACAGACAGACAGACAGACAGACAGACAGACAGACAGACAGACAGACAGACAGACAGACAGACAGACAGACAGACAGACAGACAGACAGACAGACAGACAGACAGACAGACAGATTCTCTATTTTCCCAGACATGCCACCTGGCTTAAAACCATCTCAGGGTGGGTCTCCTCCATCCCTAAAAGTTTGGTCAAAATCTAACAGAGGGATTTTGAGAAACGGACGAACATAGTTACATAGGTAGTTACATAGGTAGTTACATAGGTAGTTACATAGGTAGTTACATAGGTCTTCTAATATATATATGTATATATATATAGATTCAAAATGTATTATTGTTTGGGGAGGCATTATAGCTGAACCTTATTAATAAGGTAGAAAGAAAAATGTATATGAATTAAAACCATTCAATTTATGATTGAAGCACCCAAATTGCATTTTATTCCTTGGTCAAGTTTCACTTAGTAACTAGCTGTATATATAAATTCATTGATCTATACAAGCAAAAAATCTGTCTCTGTCTGTCTGTCTGTTTGTGTCATCCATCTATCTGTCCTTGAATCTTGTCCAATCATTGAATAGACTTGAAACTTTGCATGCATGATCCTTGGGTGTCCAGTTAAGTTCTTCATCCCAAAGAATTCTGAAAGTGGCACTCCTGGTAGGGAAAAAGAAATTCAAATTTTCCACAGGAAAAAAAAAAAAAAAAAAAAAAAAAAAAAAAGCCTACAAAAATACACAATGGCCTAATGATTAAGGCACAGATCGATTTAGCTGGAACTCCTGGGCTCTAGTCTGGATTGTTGCATTTTGCCCCTCCTTTCTTCTTTTCTTTTTTCCCCTTCCTTCTTTTCTTTTTTCCATCACCCTTTTTTTCCCCTTTCTCCTTTGCCCCTATTTTTTCAGTGAACTTGTTTTCGCAGAGTCTAAGTGTTACTTTCTTGTTGGTCTTCTTCTTAGGAAACTTCCTCAGGAACACCAGTGCTAAGATCTCTGGTTCAATTCCTGATCATGGTTTACTATTATAAGCTATTTACTGTAATTCCAGATAATATGACAGGTCTTGAAAGCTAATGATTTGCTCAAAAACTTTACTATAAAGATTTTTATCTTAATAATTTTTTTTTGAAACCAAGAATGCAGAAAATGATTTTTGTGCCAACAATTTTTTTAAGAATTATATTTCAAGTTAGTTCACAAGAAATCACAAGAATTCTATGGTGCTGCTTCTGAGCCAACCATTCAATGTTTTCATCCAGCCACTGAAAGTAGCCTGTGTTCATAGCTATACACTTGACAATCTCCACCATCTTGATAGTAGCTAGCCACATATATTTTGCATATTCAAATGACAATTCCAGGGTTGGAGGCACTTCTGAATATTTGTGGTTTCACAATAAAATTGTTCATAAATTGCTTGCTTGGGAATGGCCTGGGTTATATATTTATAGCTACTGCTGCTATATTTTTCTATCAGTGCACTGACGAATAATAATTCTGCATCTCTAAATTTGTAGCCTGACCAGCTACATTACCTTACAGTACCAATTGGTCACTTTCCTTCAAAACAGCTTCAACTCCAACAGCTGTAAACCTAAAAGTTTCAAGGTTTGAGGTTGACTTACACACTTTGTGGGTAGACTAAAGCGGGTGCAGCTGTGTAGTGGTGTCTTTAGGGCAAAAACAAATGTTACAAAGACACCACACAGCTGCACTAGATTGTTAGAAAATATTTGACTTTCAGGAAAATTTACCTGGTATGAATTAAATAGCATTTACAGTTTTTTTACCCTTCGAAGTTACCCAAGTTGGTATCAATTGCATTTTGAAGTCAACCTACATTTTTATACATCCAACACCTCAGGTCTAGTTTAGGTATAGTTTAGTTACCATTTTTATGATGCCATATTCACAAGTTTGAACATGTGGGTGTGGTCAATGGGGGTTATTATGACCACACCCAATTTGAACACACCCTTTGTTTTTCATTCGTCTGTTTAGTTCGGGTCTTGATTCTTTCATCTGTTTAGAAACGGTCTTGATATCCTTCATCTTTGGCGAAATCATTGCGGTTTGGCCATAGACAGAGAAGCAAGCAGTAAGTAGTCATTCTGAGTGGGAAAAGGAAAAAAAATAACAGTAAGTGATTGGTAGCGGTGAAGCTTGATATCTTTCCCCTTTCATCATAGGCGCTATCATTGCGGTTTGGCCCTAGACAGAAAAGCAAGCAGCAAGTAGTCATTCTGAGTGGAAAAAAGAAAAATAACAGTAAGCAA
>CBDBIZ010000002.1:0-37378 GCA_965206195.1 Gammaproteobacteria bacterium | reverse complement strand
GTTCAGCTAGCTGCAGGTGCATACCAAATAACTAACCTCAAGATTTATGAACAATCTACTAAGCTCTTTTAATATTTACAGACTACTGCTTAAAATACACCTAGGCTCATGAGAGGCAAATGTTTTATTCTGGCATTTTGAGGCAGTAACAAAGTTTAAAGCAACTATAATTTTTTTTTTTTTTTTTTTTTTTTTTTTTTTTTTTTTTTTTTTTTTTTTTTTAAATCAGGTTTTTAGTCATTAAAAAAAAGAAGAAAGTATGATTATATGTTTTTTTTTTACCTCTTCCCAATAAAAATCCATCTCATATTAAAATTAAGCTTAAAAAATTCCTGTGGTTGGTTGAGTTGGTAGAGTGGTCCCTGTGATTTGCTTGCAGTCCGGGGACCATAATTTAGTTAAGTAAGCCCTGCCCTATATATATATATATATATATATATATATATATATATACACATGCATATATATATATCTATATATAGATATATATATATATGTATTAATAACTGCCATGCATTTCATTGTACTGCTAGTAACAAAGACTATTCATTGGGACTTGTAAGCCAAACAGAAAATCTAAATGGAAAGGTGGCCTGAGGCTTCCAGAAGATTAAGTCTAACAGGAAGAGGAAATAAACTTATGTTAAAGATGGTCACACCTCATAATTCACGGAAAGGTGAAAAAATTGAGTGAATCCAAATAGACGATGCCACATTCACTCGAAAATTGGGTGGGGTGACGCAAATGCAAACTTTTTGTTTTTAATGTTATCATTTCTAACTTTTAGCCATAGACCCAACGTACATACTTGCCTTAATAAGATAAAGATTTGGTATAATATTGAAGACCAGCTTGTGCTCTTCTGGTTGATCAAGAGGGTAGTAGAACTTATAAATGAAGTGATCACTCTTCAAGCACATTGCCAAAAACTCATGATATATTAACCTTTAGCTATTTCCACCCTCCTCTCGAAAATAGAGTTTCACATAAAGCAGTGCCTGTTTGAAATCACTATTGTCCTCTTTAACACAATACCATCAACATGTAAGGATGGCAAAGTTAGCTGGAAACCAATATATGTTATTTTGTAATGGGGACCTTTACCAAAATCCAACCTCATTGATATGAATACAGAAGTAGGCGAAGTGGAAGTGTTATCACAAGTGATAATGGGATCTGTCATGCTCCAGCTATTGTGGATATAATCGAATGGACGTTCAATTTTTTGTTTAGACTCAGCACCTGAAAACAGCAAAACAGTATACTGAAACAATAAATCAACTGAGAATAGACAAAATAGACCAGAGAAATAGACAAGACTTTAAATCCACCCTCCTCACCCCAGATAAGGATAAAAACGGTATGTACCATGGTGTGGCCACTTCATGTGTGAATCAAGGACACAGACAGACAGACAGACAGACAGACAGACAGACAGACAGACAGACAGACAGACAGACAGACAGACAGACAGACAGACAGACAGACAGACAGACAGACAGACAGACAGACAGACAGACAGACAGACAGACAGACAGACAGACAGACAGACAGACAGACAGACAGACAGACAGAAAAACAGACAGACTTCAAATTTTATGGATAAATATGGTACATACAGGGGGTGTGGCTGTATAGACGTGCTCATGATGTTCTCCTGGTGACACAGATTCAAAATATATGGTTTCATGGGTCTAACTTTAAGCATGAATCATGGACACAAAGACAGACAAACAGACAAACAAACCAACTATTCCAACTTCATAGTATAGATTGTATATACCTTCCTTTTTTTTGTGGCTCTGTTATGCTAAGTTAATTAATTATTTTCACCCAGCCATTTCTTTGGATCCAATCAGACACTGTGCTATCAGATTCTTTGAGAGCTTCAACTTACATGGTTGGTAGATCACTCCAGCTGTTTGATAATCCTCCCCCTGGCAGACAAGCCCCATGGAGAGGATGATATGTAGAAATGCTGCAAACATTGATAGCTGCCAGGCAATTGTTAGGAAGTCTGCAAAAGGTAGCCCTGACATTGAATGTTGCTTGGAATCCAAGCTATTCTAGTCCCTCCACTGTGAAGTAATCCTTTACCCACTCCCCATTTTTGGTCCCTCCACTGTGAAGTAATCCTTTACCCACTCCCCATTTTTGGTTTACTAGACCCTTTACCAACTCCCCACTTTTGGCTTTCTGAGACTATGACTATACTAATACAATAAGCTTTTTCTGGTTGGATGTGGTGCCATAAATACGTACAGAGCAGGAATGCCTCACTAGTTTTACCCTTTACCCATTGGGCCTGATGGCTAGCAGTTTAGAAGGTAAAGGGTCTAGCTAGGGATTTGATGCCAAATATTTCCCTTTTTGTTTAGCTTTATTTTCAAATGGCTTGGCTTATAAAATTTCTATTTGACATATTTCTTTATTATTGCTTCTCCTTTTCAACTTTATTTTATAGATTGTAGATGCCTTAGAAATATAGACACACCTATACTTGGGTTTAATTTATTCTTCATTAATTGTGTATATAGATAATATCCATCTGATCTTGTCCTCAGTAGTTTAGAAAGGGCCAACATTTTAACTGCTAAATTTGGTCAGCAAAAAAAAAAAATCCCACAATATAAACTTCCATTAGCTTTGTTTCAACAAAAATAAAATCCCACCTGCTAGTGAGGTGTCTGAGGAAGAAGTTTCACTTTTCATAACCTAAAGTAAGTTAATAATAATTTTGGGCTGCAGAATTAAATGGAATAAGCTTCAGTCCACTCAGGTTTGGAAGCAGCTGTGTGTTTTTCCTTCAGCTGCTGGAGTATACCAACTAATCAACCTCAAGATATCTGAGCAATCTACTAAGCTTTTTTTTTTTTTTTTTTTTTTTTTTTTTTTTTTTTTTTTTTTAATAATAGCTGTCAAATACTAGTACACCAAGGCTTAAGTTAGGAAAATGTTTTATTTTTGCATTTTGAGGCAGTAACAAAGTGTAAAGCTACTTTCTTTTTATCCCATTTTTTATTAATTAAAAAAAAATTTTTTTTATTATTTGTGGTAGTTGTTTGCCTCACCCCCCCTACCCATAAGAAAAAATGACCTCCTAGAATAAAAGAAAATAAAAAACAACAACAAAAAATTCCTGTGGCCAGTTGTGTTTGTAAGGTGGCCAGTGTGCACTGCTTTGCCCAGGGCACCATAATTGTTGTATGCCACTGTGTATTGATATCCAGCAATAACTATCATTTATACAATTGTGTACTGCAAGTATCAATATCTATTCATTGTATGACCTGTAAGCCAACCAGAAAAAAGAAATGGAATGGTTATTATGAGGCTTCCTAAAGATTAAGTCTGACTGCCAGAGGAAATAACCTAGTGTTAAAGAATGAAGTTTGTAGATCTAACATGGCATTGATAAAAGGACTCTGACAATACTGACAAGATTTCTATCACAGCAATGAAAAGAAAAAAATGTGCTATGGAAAAATAAAATAAAGAATGAAGGCTTTTTTTATCAGTAATTTCCTCTTTGTACCAATTTCATCATTTTTAAGTCAACAAAGAAATCTCAGGATTTAACATTTTCGGTATTAAATTCTTTATTTTTTATAAACCCCTGTTCGACCACTTGCTGCCTCAGAAATCATGTGATTGGGAGAGGTTTGGCTTTTTAAAAATCTGATTTGATAATTTTTATAGCTGCCCAAATACCCAGAAAAACAATTGGAAATTCATCATACCATGTAACTTAGGGAAGCTTAGCATGGAGAGAGAATCTTTCAGTTGACGGTGCAATCATTCTACCAACTAGTTAATTTGAGGATAATAAGTGGTGTGCATCCTTGAGATGCCAAACAGCTTGAGTAGAGCAGCCCACAGGTTGATGGTAAATATTCTACCTCTGTCTGTTGTGATTGTCGATGGAACACTGAATTTTGTAAACCAACCATTCACAAGTACAAATGCGCAGGATTCAGTTGTCATATTGACCTATGATATAGCTTCTAACCAAACAGAAGGAAACTTGCTCTTTAAAGTGAGCATGTTTTGGGCAAAGGATATTCTTTAGCCCAAAATGAGTTGGGCCACGTGGCCACACCTCTTCCTGTGGATGTGTAAATAAAAATGCTAAAAGCTGTTAAGTTATGCAGCGAATCCTTTCTTGGATTACAGATCAAAAACTTGCCATAACACAAATTATAACTGTGGGAGTGACTTGGGCATGTTTTACCTGGTCACATCTCTTTCTCTGATTGTGTCAGGCTAACAATTTTTTTTATATGTATGCATGTGCACATTTGTGTATGTCCAATT
The DNA here is from genome assembly GCA_965206195.1 of Gammaproteobacteria bacterium. Lineage (GTDB taxonomy): Bacteria > Pseudomonadota > Gammaproteobacteria > PS1 > Pseudothioglobaceae > JAAOIF01. The sequence continues at coordinate 33,063 of CBDBIZ010000002.1, read as the reverse complement.
CCTTCCAAGCAACCACACCAAATGAAACCTATTCCAGGATGGTAAACACTTCCTACACCATGGATGATTTTTACCCTAAAACTTTTTGGTTGCCTGAACACAGCTCTACCTGAAGGAATAATAGGCTAAAAAATAAAGAAAAAAAAGTTTCTTGCAGAAGAACTAAAAGGTAAAATGCACACTCATGATGACTCTGGTAGAAACATGGCCTGGGTTTGACCTGGCAACGTCTCTTACTCTGAGCATGTCAAGCTAAAATTATCCGAAATAATACTTGGGTCAAACCTTTGGACATGAGTTGGGTCACGCTTGGCCACACTGTTTCCTGTGGGTATGTCATTGATTATATCTGGGGCTATGCTGGCTATGTCTGCTGGTATATATGTGATATAAAGCTTATGGAGTACGTTCCCATCAGAGAAATGAAGAGTATGTATGTAGTAGATACAGATAGTATCACAGATAGAATAATTTTGTGTAATATTCTTTAATGTTGCTAGAGTTACAGACCTATAGGTTGGTAAGCATACACAGCTTGACATTTTGGGAGTAACATGGGCATAGTTCCAACTGGCCACACCTGTTCTGTCTGTGTCAGACTGAATACAATTCATATGTACGTAAGTATGTATGTATGTATGCATGTTTGTGTGTTCCACTTCATCACCAAAGTTCCATAAAAAATAATATCCATTTTTATGATAAACACATCCTATACCAAGTATGGATTTTAGCCAAACAGATATTCAAAAATTAGGATCTCAACATAAAAAAATTGGCATAATGGAATTTTGTGCTTAGCATGGCTACTAATTTAGTCCATACATTGTTCAGTCAGCATGAAGCTTGCTATCGAATCACCCCACGAAGGAGCGCCATCTTCGCAAAGTCCAACATAACTATTGAATTGACCTCGTCTAGCTGAGTTAACAATGTCCATCTCCTTACCACCAATTTTCGAGGATTCACTGTAATTTCCATTTATAAATCACAAACTCTGTGCTTCAGCCCAAGCAACATCGTCCACAATGACACTTGGGTGGCGATTGGCCACTTCACAACAGCCACAGCATGAACTGGGGCTACAATGTGATGGATGATGATGGGGATATCGTTGAGTCATGGGCAGACTCCAACCACCTGAGCCTGATCCATGACCCAAAGCTCCCACATTCGTTCAACAGTGGACAATGGAAGAAAGTATACTATCCAGATATCAGTTTAGTCCGCCACAACATTGCTTCATTGACATCCAAATGCATCCTAGTTCCCATTCCCTACACCCAGCACCGTCCCATTGCGTTTGAAGTCAATGCAGCCATTGGTCCACAAACTTTACCTTTTCACTGCTGCTTCAATTTCCAAAAGGCCAAGAGGAGGAAATATATAGCCGACCTAGACTCTGTCATCACAAACATTGAAGCTTTCCCAATAGATTACTTAGTCTTTATAACCAAACTTGATTGTGTCTCCAGAAAGACGATCTCATGTGGTAGCAAAACATCATAGTCCCTAAACTTACTGGAGACACCACTTCCAGGTACAAAGACTACACCAAGCTGTACGAGGAAGACCCTTTTCCTCTGATACCATCAAGGCAGGAGAGAATCTCTTCACTGAAATATCTCAAGAGCGATGAAGAACCTGGAAAAACCTAATCAAAACATCAACATGACACACAGCAGCAAGAAAGCCTGGGCCACAATCAAAAAGCTATCCGGTGATCTTATAATGGCAGAACGACACCACAACATTATACTACTCACCAGATTGCACTCCAGCTTCTCCTGAACAGTAATCCACTGACAAAACAGCATAAGACCAAGTTCCAACATTGGCGTGAGGTAGGAACTCCATGAACTTCACACAGCCATTCAGCCAGCAAGAGCTCGAAGCTGCCATTCAAATGATCTCATCTGGAAAAGCTGCTGGCCTGGATGATATCTGCATGAAGCAGATCATACGCTTTGGTCCTGTCTTCCGTTCCACACTCCTGCAGCTCTTTAACACCTGCAAGGATACTAACACCATCCCCAGAGCTTGTAGACGTGCCAAAGTCATACCAACATTGGAGCCTGGTAAGGAACTATCCACTCCAAAGAGCTTCAGTGCAATCTCACATTTATCTCAACTCCACCAACTCTACGATCAGCATTGAACCTCAGCTGATCCCAGAACAGGCTGGCTTCCGGCCTGGCATATCATGCCACCCTGGTCAAATCTTGAACCTCACTCATCACCAGTGCTTTTCTTATAGACGTCACTGCAACTTACGACACTGTTAACCATCGAAGGCTCCTCACTAAGATCTACAAGGTAACAAGAGACCACCATGTTGCTACAACAATCCAAATTGCTAAAGCACAGGCAATTCTTAGTTCTCTTAAGCAGAAAGCACAGTCGATAAAGAACCCAGAAGAATGGCTTGCCATGAGGCAGTGTCCTTGCTCCTCTTCTGTTTGATGTTTACACCAACACCGACGATCTTGCTGTCACATGACAAACTAAGGACTTCACCACCATCAGAAACATTCTCACAGATGCTTTGACTGATCTCACTATGTATTATGCAGAACAAACTGTGTCCAAACCCAGCGAAGACTCAAGTCATCGCCTTCCATCAACAGAACAGTGTCACTGCGAAACATTTCGACGTCACGTAGGACAATCACCTCCTCACACAATGTGACAATTCGGCATACCTTGGTGTCACCCTTGATCGCATGTTGATGTATAAGGTACACATCATAAAGACAAAGGGCAAAGTGAGTTCCAGAAACACCATCATCCGGAAGCTCACTCATTTCAAATTGGGCGCAGATCCATTCACCATCCACACTGCTTGCTGCACTCGTGCTTTCCTATTCGGCAACTGAGTATGCTTGTCCTGTCTGGGAGCGCTAAAACATGCAAAGAAACTAGACAGCACCCTCAATGAATGCTGCTGGATAGATCACCTGCACATGTTCACTGGTATTGTCCCACCAGGCATAAGAAAAGCTGTTGCTAGTCTGTCTGAATGAACTAGGCAACAAAATGACCCACACCATCCCATATTCGAACACATCTCTTAAACATCATGCCTCGTTCCAGAAGCAGCTTCATCTCCTCCACTGCTCCCCTCGATGACTCCACTTCCCACACAGGCACCTGTTTATGGCTCCCCTCCCTCAATGCTCCTACAACACCATACCAGACATAAAGATAACTGCAGTGGAGAAACTTGCATATTTTTCTCACCTCCAGTGGACCATTTGGAAAAGTTTCAACCACCTAAAGAACCAAGTCAGATGCTGAAAGTCCAACATGATGAAATGAAATTATACCACTGGTCCTGATGCCTAGGACTGCGGCAAGAAGCAAACAATGCAACATTTCCTCATCTGCCCACACCTTCCATCAACAGTCACAGCAGATGACCTGGCACTGGCCAATGAGACAGTGCTCCAGTGCCCTATGAACTGGAAGAACTCCATCTAGGAAGGATGAATATGATGAAGAAGAAGCATAGTAGCCAAACCCTTCAACCAAAAAGAATGGAACTTTCAGAGTTTACCCCAGGCACATCCGCGATGTTTTATAGTCTAAAACTTCAGAGATTCCACCACCCCTTTTAGAGGAAATAAGGTGATTCAATTTATTGTACAAGAAAGAATTAACATTAATAGTCAGTTAAAACCTTGTAGGGGAATCATATTAAAAAAAAATTCTACAATTATCATAGTTCAATGTTAAGGCACTTGTCTACTAAGTTACAAATCCTGTGATTATATCCAAGACTGGGTTCTTTCCCCTTCCTATTTTTGTCTTCCTACAGTTTCTTTTTACCCTTCATTCCCTTGTTCCTCCCCTCCCCTCCCCTATCCCCTTGTTTTTCATTCCATTGTTTGTCTCTCCTATAATATTTCCCCCTTTGTTAACACTAACTTTCTAAATTGTCACTTTGAAAAATCTGATTACACATATAAAAAAAAGGTAACCCACACCAGTTCCAAACTTATGAATCTGATTCATGGCAATCTAATTTTCCCAATTGCACCATGCTTCATAAATAGTCAGACATTTCTCAAAAATCAGCAAGAATGCTAGTTAAATGACTATATATGAGCTGGCAATATTAAAATCAGTATTAGGTTTACAACTGGTGTATTGAGTGTTGGCTACAGAATGTTTCATGTTGACTTTCATTGATCTTGCAACAACCTGTACTAGTGTTAATGTATATATATACATAAATAAATATAAATATATAATATAATCTTCCAAATTACAGATAATATGATGGTCTTGAATGCAAATGATTTTCTGAAAAACATTAAGATAACCTTTTTTCTTAGAGACTTTGTGAAACAATGCCGAATAAATTTTTTTTCTGACAATTGAAAAAATAATGAAAAGAAAGAAATATGAAATGGTAATAATAGTAATAATAAAATAATGATAATAATAATAATAATTCAAGTCAGTTCATGAGGATTCACAGGAGTTCTATGGTGTTGCTTCCTCATTGAACTCCCAAACCTTGGAGTCCTTCCGTCCTGACATAAGTGCTGCAGTTGTGGAGCCAACAAAATCAATGTTTTCTTCCAACCACTGAACTTACTTGTGTCTATACACTCTGGCACTCTCCCCTTCTTGACAGTAGCTAGACACATATATTATTGAATGTTCAAATAACAGTTCCAGAGTTTGAGGCACTTCAGGACAATTGTGGCTTCTCTACAAAATTTTTACTAGTAGAAAACATAAATATTCATTAAAACAGAGATTGGGTAGCCACTGGTTGGCCAGGGGGTTATATATTCATAGTACTGTTACCACATTTTTCATTTTTTGCACTGAAGAATAAGAATTCTCATTCTCTAAACTTGTAGATGAACAGCTACATTACCTAGCATACCCAATGGTCAGCTTCCTTCATAACAGCTTCAACTTCAACAGCTGCACACCCAGAGGCTTCAAGGTTTGAGGTTAACTCACTGACTTTTCAGGTAAACTAAACCCAATTCCACAAAGACACCAAACAGCTGCAATAGTATTTAACTTTTTGGTGAGTTTGTCTGGTATGAATGAATTGAATAATATTAATTATTTTTCATTATTACTAGTCGGGACCTTCCTTTATACCAGTTACATTAAAATTATCATTTGAAATTCTGGATTTAAAGTAATTTCTGACACTGGCTAGGGGGGTATGTATACTTGAGATAGTGCATTAAATAAAAAAATAATAATAAATTACCAATTTAATAATTAAATTACCTATTAATTTGGTTTTTATACTAGTACTCTGTAAATACAAAATTAAAGGTATAATTTAGCCTTATTAGAAAATTTTTTGTGTGACAGTTTCAAGGCATAACCACAAAAACTGACTTGAAAAAAAAAGAAAAAAAAAAAAAGAACCCAAAATATTAAAATTTGACAAAAAAGCAATAAAACCAAATTGGGTCATGTGACACTGGTGAAACTGATTAGTATCTCTGCTGGCGCATGCCCACTGTGAGTAAAAATATATCTTTGTCAGTTTTCACGCTCCAGAATAAGACCAGAGATAGCTGCTCCCACAGTACAACAATGAGTGGTAGCGAGCCCGGCCATGGAAGGACTCCTATAGGAGGAGGTGATAGCGCTCCTATAGAAGAAGAAATTGAAAGCTCTGGAGGACAGCCAACACTCAGGGAAGAATCAGAAGTTCGCAGGGAAGAATCACAAGAACTTCCATCTGGAAAGTGGTTGAATGCTGCAATGGAGCCAACCTCACCTCCCTTGAAGTCACCGCCTATCAATGAGAGTCTGTCTTCAGCCAGGTTGCAGTCTTTTGAAAGGACTAGGGTACTCTCTGGAGGTGAAGATTCTCTACCAAGTCATGGTGCTTTAGGAACCTCTGGAGAGTACTCTAGTGAAACCATCTCCTCTTCAGCTGTCACGGATAGACTAGAGCAGCTTTCCATAAAAATAAACCCTTATGGGAAGATCCAGCCACCCACCAGACCTTCCTTTGGAACTAGAGGTCGGGAAATTTCGCTGAAGACAAACTGTTTCTCTTTTGTGCTTCCTCCAGTCATAAAAGTTTATCACTATGATGTGGCCATGTTGCCTGCAAAGCTACCAGAATTTGTCAGCAGACTGGTAAGTTAAGGTTACTGTTTATTTCTTGCTTTTGTTTTTTTTTTGTTTTTTTTTTGTTTTTTTTTTGCTTCCATTCTTCATGTCGATAATTTTTTTTTAGTATTGTTAGTAGATGTGAACTTAATTTGGCATGTGTGGTAGTCCTAATTCAGGCTTCGTATTGACTACCAGAACTATCATTAGCTAGGCATGTGGTACCTCGTCACTGAAATGTGCTTTGGGCATCCCATAGTGCTCCGTGAAGTGTTTACAAAGTTGTATGCTTTCATAAAAGTAACTGTCAGCATGGGGATGTCAGTATTGTAGAAATGCTTGGGTCAGCATCTAAACGTACTGAAGTCAGTATTTTAGACATGGTGATGTCCGTATTCTAGACATGCTGAGGTCACTATTCCATACACGCATATGTCAGTATTTTTGAAATGAATATGTCAGTATTCTAGACATGTTGAGGTCAGTATTGTGAACATGCTGAGGTCTGTATTCTAAACATGCTGAGGTCAGTGTTCTAGACATGCTGAGGTCAGGTTTCCAAACACGCTGAGGTCAATGAGCAAGAAATATTGAGGTCAGTATTCCAAACATGCTGAAGTCAGCATTTTAAGCATTCTTAGGTCAGTATTCTAAACGTGCTGAGGTCAGTGTGCAAGACATTCTGAAGTCAGTATTTCAAACATGGTGAGGTCAGTATTTTAAGCTTTCTGAGGTAAGTATTCTAAACATTCTGAAATAAGTATTCTGGACATGCTGGAGTCAGTATTATAAACATTCGATGCCAGTATTCTGATTATGCTGAGTTTAGTATTCCAAACATTCTGAGGTAAGTATTCTGGACATGCTGTGGCCAGTATTCTAAACATTCTGAGGTCAGTATACAGGACATGCTGAAGTCAGTATTCTAAACGTTCTGAGTTGAGTATTTTGAATATGCTGAGATCTGCATTCCAAACATTATGAGGTAAGTATTCTGGACATGCTAACGGCAGTATTCTACACATTACGTGATCAGTATTGTTGACATGCTGAGGTCAGTTTTCTAGATATTTATATGTCACTATTCCAAACGTGCTTATGGAGGTACCTTAATGATGTTGCCATCATTATTTTAAACAAGCTGACGTCAATATTCTAGAAAACATCTGCATGAATGTTTCTAATCACATGCAAACCAGTAGAATGATGTTGATTCTCTTATCAATTCCATCATCTTCCTTGGTGACTTTTACGACTTTAAAAGGAATTGTGGTGTAGGATTGTTTTTCTTCTTTATCAACACTCCCTTCACAAAATTAACACCCTTTTCAGTAGTGTAAATAGTCCTAAAGCATACAGTATGCACCCTTTTAATTGGTAATGGAGGATGTGTGTGTGTGTGTGTGTGTGTGCATGAGGGTGTGTCTGCATTTGTGTGTGAGCATGTGTTAGCGAGCATGCATGTGTGCTTTGTGCATGTTAGTGTGCATGTGTCATACAGAGCTAGCATCATCTAACCTGAGATTTCAAACAACGCACCACCACCACCCCCCCCCCCCCCCTCCCATCTCCTACTGATTTTGTTTCTTAAAAATTGTTTGTTAATTTTTGAAGTCCACAGAATCAAGTTCAGGTCCTTAACTGCAATTCTCATTAGTATTGCCAGGTTAATGTAACTGATCCTGTTTCTCGAGCGATTTTTTTTTGGATGAAGGATCTCTCTACTGTTGCAATTCCAAACTGATAATGCAAGCAAAATAGTGTAAAGCTTGATGGTACTGAGTGTGGCATGCAATGTAGTGCAAAGCATCAAACCGCCCATGTTGTTGGAAAGTTTAGTTTGTAGTAATATTGAAACAACATTCATCATGAAATGGTGTGCTTGAATGTTGTTTTTTTTTTACCCACGAATAAGTCATTGTTAAGTGAAAATATTGAATCATAAGTGAGCGCAGTTTATTTCCCTGGATTAGTCCACTAACCTGCTGCTTTAGTATGGACTGCTGCTTCAAAATCGACTCAATGGTGGTGGCTCCAAGTGTCAGCATCTTGGGACAACCATGAACAAGGAACTCCTTCATGCCAACTCATGGATATTCATTGTGAATTGAAATTATATTCATTTCTAGCACTGAAGTAGCTCATGTCTGATTAAAGCAGGGATGTTTGTACCATATATTGCTGAAATGGGAGTCATTATGATATATATGGTTAATGCAAAGAACTTGTTACTTCTGTCACCAGTGAATTGTACCACATGCATGCCGCCTAACTCAAAAAGAGAGGAAAGGGAAAAATTAGTGCCATGGTGACTGAGTTATTGAGTGAGACAAGAATTGTTACTGTCTTATGGTATTGGCTCATTTCATGCTGCACTGGTCAGCAAAAGAGTTGAGATGAAGTTTTGTGTGCAGACAACTGTTTATACAATACCATCAGATAGTGTAGTCCCTTGGTCTAATCACTGTCATTCAGAACAAACCACATCAGCCACAGAAAAGAACCCTTGCATTCAGCTGGACAGGTGTTCACCCAACTAAATCATAATTTAGTGTACAATATATATCTTCTGCCTATGGGATTGACCTTTTATTCGGTTTGTCTAATAGACCATTTTCAATGATGACACATTATATCCTTTAAATGTTTGTTGTTGTTTTTTTGTTGTTTTTTTTTTTAGCCAAATACCACTTAGTAAATTGTTAGTTTTATTAGTTTATTTTTTTTAATCCTGATTATTTTCCAAATATTTCTGAGCATTCTTTTAATTCATTCTTGGCTATGGTCATAATAGGCAGTGTGGAACCCCAAGCCTTGATAAAAGTAAATATCGTGTGTTAATCCTAGTCTTTTGTAGCATGACCCTTTACCGAATCACTACGCCAAGAAAGAGTCTGAGGACATGGCTACACCAAAGTTGTTCTGTGCCTCATATCAGATGACAGTCTATTGCATGTAGATATTTGCAACATATTCCATCCGGGCTATAAATATGCTAACTACATTAGCATTTCCAGCAGAACTATTGTGATATTGCTATGTCACCAAACCTATTCTACACTTGCAGGGTGTGGCTACGTCAGATATATAAATATATACATATACACATATATTAATCTGTCTCTCCTTCTGTAAGACCTATTCTCTCTCTTTCTTCCTAACTGACAAGATACATTTTGTTGACATGAAATAGCTCATTTGTATTGGGACTATTAGAGTTAAATTAGCATGGATTAGCAACATTTCCATGGCAACTATAAAATAACTCATTGCTGTAGTGCTGGAATAGGCCTCACTGTCTGTTTTGTGTTGGATCCTATTGTCACACTAGAGGCCTCTGATAAAGAGAAAGTGACACGGTTATAACATGCATGCACAATCTCTTGATTATGATGAACTGTTTTACTCTGTTCCAAATCATAGACAAGAAAGTAAAGAAATTGTATCAACTTTGATCTTGTGTTTGTATGTGCGTTTTTTCCATGTACAGGTTTATGAAGAGTTCCAGAGGAGATTCCTCGAAGTTGTAGGTACGTACGATGGATGGAAGAATGCATACTTCTTCAAGCGACCGTTTACGGGTCGCGCTCTCCGCACATGCTTTGAATTTTGCGTAGAGAGTGGTGAGAGACTTCGGCCATTTGAAATTGTACTCCAAGAGGAAGCAAGGATTGATATTGATTCCGATCACCTGGAGGCCATGATTCAGAATGCGGCTGACACCATGCCTGCCTTGCGTGCCATTGATATCATCCTGAGGCCCATCCCGTTGCTACGTAAGCAAACGGTTGATCGGTACTTCTTCACCAAGCCGCCCAACCCTCAATCTTTGGGAAATGGGAAAGAGGTTTGGCCAGGTTGTTACCAAAGCATGCGTCCTGATATGGGCTGGAAGGTGATGTTAGACATCAACATGTCAACCACAGCCTTCTACGCAGAACAGAGCGTGTATGATTTCATGTGCGTAAACCTCAAAAGGCGTCCCCCTCGAGACCAAGCTAACCCTGTCACAGACCAAGATCGAAGTGAGTATGCCAGAAGGGTCTTGACGGACTATGAGAGAAGTAAATTTGCCAAGGAAATGGAGGGGTTGAAGATTGTGGTGTCTCACTTGCCGTACAAACGCAAGTACAAGGTTATCGGTGTTACCAGAGAGACTGCGGCAGAAAAAACCTTCCAACTAGATGGTTCTACCATTACGGTAATGGAGTTCTTCAAGGCGACTTACCCCAATCATCCCATTAGTCATCCCCTGTTGCCTTGTCTGCATGTCAGTCCGAGAGCCCGCAATATTTTCTTGCCCATTGATGTTTGCGGAATCGTTGCAGGCCAGCGATGCATGAAGAAGCTAACTGAGATACAAACCACCAACCTAATCCGCAACACAGCCAGGCCAGCTGATGGGAGGGGAAAGATCATCAACGTCGACCCTATTGTTCAGGCATTTGGTCTCAAGATCAACACCAAGATGGTGGAAGTGGAGGGCCGTGTTCTTCCCCCTCCAACTCTGCAGTACAATCACGGTGTTAAAGTGACTCCCCCACCCGACAAAGGATGTTGGGACATGCGCAGCAAGACTTTCTTGAAGGGTGTAACAGTGATGAACTGGGCCGTCATCTGCACAATGCCAGAGAGGAATTGTTCGTGTTCAAAATTCATACAAGAGTTGCAGCGTCAGAGTGGACAGATGGGCATGGATATGAGGTCCAACCCTATTGTATTGCATACAGAGCGAAAACCCATCTACCAGAAGTTCAATGAGTTATTGTCTAACAGGAAGAATTTAGACTTGGTGATAGTCATTATTGAGGAAGGTGGCTCGGACTACCGAGATGTGAAGAGGTTGGGTGATTCTGATAGTGGGGCAGCTGTGACCACCCAATGCCTGCTCACCAAGACGGTGAAAGATAAGTGCAACCCAGTTATTCTGGGCAATATATGCCTCAAACTCAATGCTCGCCTAGGAGGCGTCAACTGCATCATCGACCTGGGCACCAGGCCTCCAATGCTGCAGGGAGTTCCGATCATCATATTCGGCGCGGACGTGAGTCACCCTCGTTGTAATGACACCCCCTCTCCCTCCATTGCATCTGTTGTGGCCAGCGTAGACCTGCAAGGCGGGAGGTACAGGGCACTACACCGCCACCAGAAACAAAGGCAGGAGATAATTGCCGACCTCAAAGATATGGCCAAGGATCACTTGAAAGCCTTTCATAAAGCCACTGGCGGGCTGAAGCCGGTGAAGATCGTTTTCTATCGTGATGGTGTCAGTGATGGACAGTTTCAAGCTGTGTGTCTTGAAGAGATCGCTGCCCTGCAGAAGGCTTGCACTGAGTTACAAGGTGACTACCAGCCCAAAATGACGTTCGTAGTGGTGCAGAAGCGACACCGCACAAAGTTCTTCCCGAAAACTGACCTGGATAAGGTTGGACGCGGCAGTAATGTTCCCCCCGGTACCATGGTGGATCGAACCATCACCCACCCTAGTCACTTTGACTTCTACCTGTGTTCGCACATTGCCATCCAGGGAACCAGTCGCCCCTGCCACTACCACGTCCTGTGGGACGACAGCGACTTCACTGCTGATGAGTTGCAGTGTTTTTCCTACCAGCTGTGCCACATGTTTTGGAGGTGTAACAAGAGTGTGTCCTACCCAGCTCCGACCTACTATGCCCATCGTGATGCCACACATGCTCGCATGCTGCTCAAAGCTGCTTCTGATATATCTTGGTAAATATGGTGCGTGTGCGCTTGTGAGTGTGTGTGTTGAAGTGAGAGAGGGAGTGAGATATCTTGTGTGACTGCCTGCAGTCGTGTGCCGATTCATGGTTTTGCATGACCACCAGATTGGGGAAGTAAAATTTAACTGAAATATTTTCAATTTTAAATTAGATAGTACATTTGGTATAGTAACCTGTTGAGGCAGTATTACTGCTGTTTTCTTCTCTAGTGGTAGAGGTGCTGGAGGCAGTTCAAGCGGTGACCAGCCATCTCTGTCATGGGACGGCATGGCCTCAGCTATCAAGATCCATGACCAACGAAAGGATCAAATGTACTTTTTGTGACTTTAAACTTTCCAATTAGAATGTGGTTAACTCGGACTGTGTATACATATACTCTGCTGAAAACTGTTTCAATGCTATATATATGTATCATTGTATGACATCATATAGTTTGAAAATTTTCATTAAATGTGATTGTGCGTGGTGTGTTGTCTGAAACTGGAGAAACAAATGAATTCAAATACACATGGGGAGAGATTTCCTGTGGACCACATGAACATGTTGGCCCAGGTCTAAATGTCCACACATCAATAAAAGTGTATTTAAAGCTAAGAGTTATGGATTCAAAGCCTTTCTCCCCATTTTTTGGTTCTAATAGTTGCACTGCTGCAGTAACAATTTCTTGACCTAGATTGCAACTGCAATACGACCTTGATCACCCGTGTTCTTCTTCTCCATGGAGCTTTTCTTCGGTCAACCTAATTTTTCTTTGTTTAGCCTGCCATGCCACTAATAAGTCTTTCCCACATTAACTAATCACAACTTGATTTTCTCTCTTTCGATATTTGTTGGACTCGGTAGCTTCAAAATTTATCCTATTTGAGGCACGCATGAATTTACAAATAAAATAAATGATTAGGCATTTTGAACCCACTCACACTATGTATGATATCAGTGATACTTGTAGCATCATAGTACATAAAAACTGTACGGTTCAGTTTTGTAAGAAATTGGTCTCTATGACCACACTTTACCAAATGACACAAATATGCGTATTTGAACTTAAATAGTAGATTGAGTTAAGTTATTATGAGAGGGTCAATTTAATAAGACGGTCAATAATGAACGGTCCTAGTTCATGGATAAATACCAGATGGAGTGGGAAGTATCGAGCAGCACTCTTGTCTATTTGGTTACAAGGGTATGCACGGATAGGAGCTGCTTGCCACAGGGTAGATTTGTAACAATACTGTTTGGTCATTCCTAGTCTCTCTATCACTATCTCCTCATACTTGTGTAGTAGCTGATCAATCTGCTCTTGCTGCAATTTTTCGGTAAATGGTCTTTAATTAGAGTTGATATACTCTCCTCATCGTCTTCAGCAACTACCACCTGTAGAATTGCTGCCTCTGTTTCTATCCGTGCCTTGATCCTGTTGATGCGTACCACCTGCCACTTAGTCAATCTTGATGGAACTGCTATTTACAAAGTGATATCATATATCAGTCTCATTATCTCATATGGGCACTCCCAGATGTCTTGTAGTTGTCCACGCATCTCTGTAGTTCGAACCTGCACCATGTCACCCACTGCAAATTTTTTGGTTCGGTATCCAATATCACACTTTTATTTCATGGTTGATTTAGCTTTCACTTCTCTTTCTTCCACTATGGCTGTGGTGGTCTCCAGATGATGTGCTAGGTCACTGACCCAATCCACAACATTCTTAGATGGCATGCTTACATGTGTCCATCCCTCAACAAGCAATCCCGATGGTTCACGCAAGTTCTTCTGGACATCACTTCAAATGGAGAAACCATGTATTAGTGTCAGGTGAAATATGGTAAGCAAAGAAAATAAATTTTAAAATCAGGTATCACTCAGTCTGTCGCTCACTACACTTCCTTAGCATGTGTTTGAGTGAATCACGCCACCATTCCAATGCTCCATCTGTTTGGGGTTGGTATGATGACGTTTTTAACTTTTTTATATCACAGAACTTGCAAACTGCTTCATAAGTTTGCTCACAAAGACTGACCCATAGTCTGTTAAGAGTTCTGCTGGCAATACAATTTCCAAAAATATATCCATCAGGGCTTCAGAAACTGTTGAAGCCTCAACATTCTTAATGGGAACAGCATCAGGATACTTAGATCCAAGACAAGTGCACATCACTAAATACCTATTTCTTTGCAAAGTCCTCGGTAGAGGACCTACATGGTCATAGGCACCCCGAGAAAGTGGGGTACCAATCACAGTGAGTGGTGGGTGATAAGGGGGCACTGGCAGGGTTAGACTTGCTAGCTTTTTGGCAATCTGGGCATGCAATGGTAATCCCGAGCTATGTAAATGACTTCTGCATAGCTGCCTTCTTTTTCCTTATTAAAAAATGGCCTCCCAATCTATTGTATTGGCCAAGTTGTAATACTTGGTTCCTCCTTACTACAAGGAACGCAATTCTGCCTCTCATCTGGCCTGATTGTTCCTCCAGTAACGCTTCGATATCCTTTGTCAACTCAGTGGGAGAGATGAGGGCAACCAAATTGGCTGGAGATGTTTTTGGGCAAGAAGAGAGATAGATTGGGAAGCTCTACCTTTTTACACTGAAGTGTGAAAGACTAATTAAATTCTCAAGTGGCAGAGCTAGGCAAGGTTCAAACGGCACAAAGTGAAGCAGCCAGTAGAAGGTCCAGGACATTCCAATGTTGCAGTTTCTGGGGGTGAAGTGATGTCTACTGAACTGGTAATGAAGGTAGGATCATGGTGTGCACAAATAGTTATAGTTGCAATCATTGTTTGACCATTTTATGAAGTGGGAGGGGGTTGGTTATTCCCTATCCCAGGGACAGAGTACACCGGTGGTCCCTGCCTCAATGTTGACAAGTCCACAATTGACTTACAAGAATAATAACAAACACCTGACAGGACCATTGAATGCAGCTATATTGTCTTTCATTTTCCATTGTATTAAAACAAGAGAGAACTAGAATCTTATGCTAGTAGAGCTAGTGATATTTGTATGTATATATATTTATATGTGTATATATGTATGTAAGCTGCCAAATGGCTGCAAGGATTTGGTTGAAAATTGGCATTATGATCTTCAGGTAATCCAAAGTAACCTGAGCTAGGTTCCATTGTCCACACCCCATTGTTGAAGTGGAGTTCCTAAAAGAAGCTCAAAAATGGTTCTTTGACATCCACTATTTTATTTTTATCAAAGAGAATTCCTAGACGTTCACATGCTACCACTTCCAAGATACGTTGATGTATTCCTTGCCATTCACATGCTACCACTTCCAAGATACGTTGATGTATTCCTTGTCGTTCACATGCTACCACTTCCAAGATATGTTGATGTATTTTAACATTGCATGCCCTGTTAAGGAAAAAAAAACTATCATCGGATTTCAAAGGCAGATTGGAAATTGAAGAACTCATAAATAATGGGCCATGAATGTTATTACTGAAAGAAACACAAGCACTAAATTTCAGATTTTAAAAAAAAAATCCAGACAATTAGGACTGTGACATAAAATAACAAAACTAAATAGGCTGCTTTGGGGAGCTGCTGAAGCTAAGTTCTCTGCTTCTACCTACACCCCTCCCTCCTATGGACCACTAATAGTGCACTACCAAATTAAGGCCTATCAAATATTTCAAAGGTAGTAAAGTGTTGGAAGAATGCTAAAATGGTCTGCCATAGAGCATACACTTTAAAAAAAGGTCAAAAGTGATATCATAGTTAAATCCACAATGCACCTGCCCCTTTATATTGCACGGTATTTTATAGTTTTCATAGACTAGAATTGCTCCATAAGATGTTTGGAGGGAGAAATGACATTGCAAGGGTTATTGAGTAGAATTACAACAAATATATATATTTTTAATTATTCCTACTGACATGGGGAATGTGTGTACATGTAGTGTGCTTCTATTGCAAAGAAACAGCATACTACTTGATTATTGCACATGAATCATATTAGTATTTTATAATTTTTTTTTCAAAGTGTGTGACCCTACCCCTCTCCCCATAAGAGGTTTTGGAATAGTTTGAATAGCTATTAACCTTAAAAATCACTGAAGATTTTATTGTTTCTAAATGAATATATCTGGCTGTGCACATTTAATTGTTTTGTGTAGTCCTGCCTTAGCAAAACATTATTATCTTCTCAAGATTAATCAGAGTGTAATGTTAAAATTAAAAATATTATAGTTTTATGCAAACTCTCTGTCAAGCAATGAACAGGGATATTTTTAAAAAATAATTTTTTTAAAAATCAACTGATTATACATCACATGTCTTTTCAACAATCCCAGTTACATTTAAAATATCAGAAAGATTTTTTTCCACACATTTTTTCCTCATTTTTCATTAAGTGGTCCACTATTATAAAACCTATTCCAACTTTCTGTGATTCCAAACACTTTTATGCATATATAAATATCAATCCCCCCCAAAAAGTAACTGGTTGGCCATTCACAAACTTCAGGCCCTCCACTTTTAATGTTCGGTCTCCTCCTTGGGTTGCATTTGTTGGAAAAATTATTTCCACAACAATGCTTCCTTAGCAACTATGAATGTGCCCAGTTTTCTTAGCTTCAGCCATTAATTTCTAATGTCTCCAGCCAAGACACTGCTCATGGCAGTGTAGATTCTTCTTTCCAAATATTTTCTAATTCCTGGTCAAATATGTGTATCAGAAAGAAGTTCCTTCAGTGATACCCCATGCATTCATTCAAGGTAAAATCACTGTCTACAGATCTCCTCCCACCCCCCCCCCCCCCCCAGCTGAAGAAGAAGTAAGTCTGAAATTTGTCCAGTATGGTCTCCAGTGTACTTTAACAAGCAAATTTGTGGGCAGCCATAAATGGGTGTACTTCATACATTCTTAACATCCTTACTTTCAATATTTTTCATTCATTTTCTTCCATTTATTTAATATTTCATTTTTATAAATATTAATATTTGTTTACTTTTTATTTATTGTTTTGTTATGATTTAGTATTATTATAGTAAACATTCTATGAATTGGTGAAAGAAGACATTATCAAACTTTTTTTATCTTCCCTCTTTTATATATTTTTCCTTTTTTTTTATTTTTTTTTTATTTTTAGATACATGTATTTTCCTTTTTTTTCTCTCAATGTTTTAAGTGTATTCTACCAACTTTATAATTAGAAAAAAAAATTATTTAGTGAATATTTCATTACTTTACATATGACCACAAACCAGAGCTTGGGGTGCTGCTGCTTTCCCCCCCCCCCCCCTCCCTGTTTTTGTGGGAAGAATTATACCAGGTGGAATCATAAAAAAGGGAGAGTGGAGAGTTAGAGAAAGAGGGGTTGTATGAGTGAAGGGGGAGGAGGGGGAGAAAGAGAGAGAGAGGGAATACTATTGCAGCTGCATTTTTAACTTTAGAAAAAATTATATATAGGTAATATATTCCACAGCTATCTATTGTTTTGCTTTATGGTTGTCACCTGGACCTACCTCTGACACAAATAAACAAGCTTAAATAAAGTGTAGTTGTGGCATGTTTTGGTTGTTCTGGATATAGTCACACAAAAAATATGTGCTCTCTCTATATATATTTTTTATACAATGAGTGAGTGTTTAATCAACCAAGTTTTTGCTAAATTTCACTGTGTTAAATTAGAATTTCAATTTACTTCAAAAATATTCATTAATCTACCTATATTCACCCAAGTCCAGACACAGAAATTCAGAGCAGGGCTCTTCAAAAGGTTTCTTGAATACTTTTTCAGGTTCTCCAGGTAGAGCTAAAGCTGTCAGTGACAAAAAGCTGAGTAGTTGCAGGTTTGTGCCTCAATAATTTTGCTATATTTATACATAAAAAAAGTACTTTTTTAGCAGCTTACTTAAGCTGTTCAAATTTAGTAGTTTTATATATAGGGTTACACTGGAATAAGAGATTTGATATCTAAATTAGTAGAGGTCCTGTGAGCTTGCTAACTGAACCAGTGCAAAATGAAAATTCTATAAAATAAAGATTTAGGCTGTACTATTCATCAAATAGTTCACTTTAAAAAAAGTTTAAAAAAGAAGTGAATTAATAAATTATTCATGAGATACCCTACATCAGCACCTTTACTTCACAAATATCTAACAAGAATGACTCTAGGTATGAAGCTGTTAGTAGACCTTTGGTGTAAGCTAGACATCTACTATTACCAGAAGCATTAGTGAAAGATGATGAAAAATAAAAAATGAAATAAGAAAGCTCAGCCAAAATGAGCTATTTAAAATTAAAAAGGCCACACCCTCGGGAATAGTATTTTTCACTTGATTAACCTTTTTTTTTAATTTTTCACTTGATTAACCTGTTTTTTTACCATTCACCTTTGACATTTAGCTGCAAACCAACACAAAAGTTCACCCCATTTCTTTCTGCAATGACTGAGCTCTGGAAGATCTGCTGCCAGGTTTCTAAAGCCTGACCTCTTCCATGCTCACAATTATCATGGCTAATAAGTCTCTACCTAACGGCCAGCTCCCTTCTTATGGTAGCCATGGCAACCAAGTTTCTGTGCAGATAACCCCTGTTCATACCTGCAGCTCTCCTTATAGTGGAGGGGAGGAAGAGGAAAACATCAAACATCCAATGAATGCCTTTATAGTTTGGTCGAAGACAGCTCGAAAGAAGTTAGCTGATGAGAACCCGAAAATGCACATTTCTGAAATTAGCAAATTACTAGGCAAGAAATGAAAGGGATTTACCTATGAAGAAAAGTGGCCTTATATCAAGGAGTCCATAAGGCTGAGGGATGTTCATATGAAGAAGCACCCAAATTACATGTACATACCTAAGATGGTGAAGCATTAGCTTCTAAATCAATTTAGCATGGATATGCCTTACCACCTTCCATTTAAGACTAGGCCACAAACATTTGCTGAGATGAACAGCCAGCAAGCTGCTGCAGAGTCACTGTGGAACAAGCAGCAAGGCCAATATTCTGGAATGCCAGCAACAGGAAGGCTTCACACTGGAGCCCACAACTTAGCAGGCCCTGTCTACTCCTATGGGTATGCTCCTCCAATGGATGCAGCCAATGGATCCTACAGCAGCTCCATCATGTCTAGCTACAGCTATACTTCTGCTAACAATTGGGGAGCTTCTGCAATTCCAGTTCTCTCCTGTCCTGTCAATGGCTATGGTAACAATACCACTTGCAGTCTCCCTGGTGCATCAGTAGCTACAGCACAAACAACCTACAGGATTTTGACAAAACCTCTCCTTCCCAAGCAGGATCCTCTAACATCAGTGAAGGCAGCTACTCTTCTATTCCAAATGCAGTACACCCCATCAACTATGGCAGTTCTTGCTCTATGCAATCTGCAGGGATAGATGGCTTTGCATCATACATGGATAACCTTGTGGGCACCAACTCCTCTGTGGGAAGTGTTGAGTCCTATGAGACTCCTATGCTGGGGAAAACCCTGAGGATAGGAGTGAACCAGAATCTGATCTGAAATGCATGATCAATATCTATCTGGAAGAGCCATTTGGATCCACTGTCAGCAGTGTTGGACTACAAAATGGCCATGCTGCAGATGACTTCCACATGTACTCTGCTGCTGTGACGGCAACTTCAGCTGGAACATGCCCTGACTTGGACTCCAACCAGACTGCCCTGGCATCTGCTAGCACTGACTCTTTGCTGGAAGGTGGTGGTACTACTTCACCTCTTCAAAATCAGATATGAATAAGGAAGATGCCTCGAGTATTGTTAGTTTAATCTTGACTTTTGTTCGGTGCAAGATATTGCTTTAATGGGACCATGATGCACTTGTGATATATTGTACTATTTTGAAATATCCCTGATATATAAATCATACTTGTTCTTTGTTAAACACCTGTTGTATCCATGAAATATTTTCCAAACAAAATTTAAAAAAAAAACCTATAAACATCTTTTAAAGGGTGACAGATTGGTGTGGGGGAAGGTGGTTAACTAATGTGCCTGTTCACTAGCAGTGCATCATAAGACTGTATATGCACCAGGTGGCCACATAAATGAAGGACAAACAGTGGCAGCAGTTTAATGGATACAAAAAGACAAAATATATATGGATGGAGATTTTGAATTAATAAAAGAATAAGATTGCCATGATCTTACTTAATTAATCAATTTTAAAATAATTATTTACATTGATAAAAAAGAAATTGAAATTTGTAAGTGTTGTCTAACTTCTATTATCAAACCAAGTATAGAATTAGACCAGAACTTTCTCACAAATTGCTTGTGGTTCAGCTGGTAAAGGGTCTTACTAGCAAGACTATATAGGGTTGGGGAGGGGACATAATTAACATTCATGTCAAATTTCATCATAATCACTCCACACTTGTAGGAGGAGTTCTGGGACACACAGTTACACAGACAGACATTGTTGATTCTTTATTAAAAATTATAGTATAAGATATATTTTATCTCTAATCCTTAAGTACTTTTGCTGGTAGTCTGTGCTTGCAGGTTTGATCTCAAGAATCTTGCATGCCTGTCTGTCTTAATAGAACATAAGAATGCTTTTATTGTCTCTTGCAACTCACCACCTTCAACTGAACTTGTTTGCTTCCATCAACCCAAACTTCCTAGGACCTCTCCAACTTGCTCATAGGCACCCTGCGTCAGTAAGAATATACTGAAATTCTCTCAGAAATGGACTGAGGCTCTTTACCTGTATAAGCAAGCCACCATGGATACATCACACAACAGAAGATTAACGGAAGAGCAACGGAGCCTTTGTGCATGAGTGATCAATGAGAGTGGGTGGGGCTGAGCATTGCTGCTAACTAACTTCATGCCAAACTATGGAGCACTGGTCCATTTCCTCCCGGATTATTTCATGTTCAATACCCCAGCATATCTTAGTCATCTGCTTGAATTTCAAGTCAATGCCAGTACATACTGGAAAAAAAAATCAGTTTGGGATATATGTTATTGATGGTGTTATAGTAAAGACTTCCCTGACTTCCTAACCCCTCTTAAATATGTGGGAGAAATGAGAAAAAGTGAGAAAAACAATAAAAATAAAGTACAGCATTTAATATTTAATATAGGTACATATGATCTAACAGCAGCCGAAAATAAATTTTTCTGTCAATTAGGCAAGTGATTGGGTCATTCATGCCTATGTAAATCTTAAGGCAGTCAGGGATGTAAACTTGCTAGTTGCAATCTTCACCCCAGTATTCTGGGATAGTCAGAAGAAAACTGCCTATGTCAGTTCACCAGACCCTTATATCAGTGCAATGTTTAGTTAAGTTCTGGCTTGCAAGACTAAGTCCCACTATCCTCTGCATGTTTCAGTCTGTCCCAAAGTAATAGTACTCATTAAAGTAACTTCTAAGGCCAGGTAAAATTTTTCTTTTATAGAAAATTTTTTTTTACTTTTTTTCTTTCTTTTTTCCTTCCTTCTAAACCACCTATATATATATATATATATATATATATATATGTATGTATGTATGTATGTATATATATGTATATATATGTATATATATATATATATGATGGAGCCAAGATGTATGTATATCTGATGGTCTCCCACAGTTTTCAGAGAAGCTTCAAAGGCCCCTTAGGGTTTTTAAAATTGGCCACTCTTCTTTCTTTATTTGGTTGGGAGTGTGCTTTTGGATGGAGCCACACTAAACATTCAGCCCAACCTAACTAGTTTTTAACTAAAGGAGATCTATGAGTGAACGAAAATCCACCCATATCTTAAAATGAACTGCCTATTTTGTTATCCAGATCTATTAGTCTTGAATGCATTCACACATTGATACAGTAGTGAAGAATGATGTTCCAGGACCTGACCTTAAACTTTTGTGAGTGTATGTGTTGTTCGTTTAAAAATAAAAAAAAACAACATAACACAACAAGCTAGACAGTGGACTAATTTTACACTCCACACCAGAGCTTTAGAGTTCACCTCCAGCAAACTCACAGCACTAAATTTATAAAATTGTATTATGTGTATCATATGTATGTCGAATGTACCGCCAAACCCTTGGATTTAGAATCCTGAAACTTACTTTGAATACGCATCTTGACCAAGCAATGTACCTACCTATATGTCTAACATACTGCCAAACCCTCTGACTAAAGAGTCCAGGCTTGCATATACTACTTGACTAGCAGAGTAATTTGGATAATGTTGAAATCCTAAGGCAGGAGTACAGGGACCTCAGGACTCAAAAAATGCTGGAGTTAAGTGGGTACTGTGAGTTTCTCCCTGACTCCAAAATAGGGCAATATTACACTAAACGCTAATTATCTCTGTTGAAATTATCTGTATTGTAATTCTAAGAAAATGCTACTACACCTATTCTCATGCCTAATTTCATCTACCTGTGACATCAGGAAGTACTCTTCATTTGCTTGCACATTGAGCATTACGAACGGATGGGCTGACTGATAAAAGAAAACAACACTTATCTAATGTTGCAGTGTTTTCAGTTAAGAACTGCTTAAGGCAATGGTTGCTAGGGTGACTAGCTAAGCAGTGGTTGATCAATTCACAAAATTTTTTGTGGCAAAAAGTAACTATAATGCTGACCGTAAAACTTGATGTTTTTTTCAAATTTGTTATGTGACTTGTTAACTAGTCATATACTTTCTCCCTCATTGTGGAACCTTTCAACCAAAGCCTGGTGGATCTTATTATAATTCATAATTCAGTTTGTCTCTCTGCTAGTCTGTCTGTGTGTATTTATATAAATATGTGTATATATTTTGTTTTATTATCGTTAAGTCGGTTAAGTTTATAAAAATGTCTGAACAATTATTTTTTTGTTGTAATAATTGGAAGTTGACAAGATTGGCAATCCTTGGCCTTAGAGTTCATAGGCTGATGATAAATATAGTCTGTAAGATTGCCAATCCTAGGGCATATTTGATTCTATAGGAAACCATTAATTCAATTTCTTCTTTGCAGTCTATATATTTTTTCTAAACCAAAAATTTTTTTGTTACATCCTAGGGCCATTGCAAACATTCAAGCCAAGTTTTATCAAAACAGTTTTAAGCGGTAGACCAATTTAGCCAGATGATCCTTTACCAAAAAGTATGAAAAATGCTTGCCCTAGCTCAAGCCCTAGCCCAATCCAAACAAAAAAGCTTTTTCTATCACATTCTGGGATCATTGTGAATATTCATGCAGAGGTTTATCCTAGTTGGTACACAAAGCAAATAGTTAACATTCTATTTAGGGTTCACCAACCATTTATCAGAGTTCTAATTCAAAAATAATTTCTACTTTTACTTGCTTTTGATAAGCTGCAATCCAAAAACTTTTATATGCCATGCTCTGGAGTCTCTATAAGTCTATGACAAATTTTAAACCGAGAGCTCCCCCCAAAAAAAGACGAAGAAAAAGATTGAAATTTCCCTCCCTTATGTTGTTTATCTTGTACAGCTGAATCACTTCCTATTCTGAGGTGCGTGAAATTGAAACAAGTGTTGCACTTGATTAATTGAAACATGGGAGATATGTAAGCATGACCTCAACATTGAAGTATTACATTTATAAGGGCTGTGATGCAGGGGTTGAAGTTTTGTGATATTCCAGTGCAACGGATGTCCTTTGTAATTAAAAAAAAAAAATTAATTGAGTAATTTGTTAATTGAAAACTACATGAATGTACTCTGCAGCAAAGTGTTTTGATAATCCATTATAGCATTATTTCATATCTAGTGATTATTTATGTGATGTTGTTTAGGACTCCTTTGGGTAAGGCATATGGAACAAATCCTATTGAGTATCGTGAGTTAAATACACTACATGTGCTTGTGAACAATTTAATATAATATCTTACACTTCTTGCATCATTTATCTAATACAAAGCCATTGAAATTTTCTTCTGTAGTATGCACCTTAAGTTGTACGTAATTAAAGAATTGTTTTTGTTTTTTATATTAATTATGAAATCAGTTATAGAGGTTTGTATTGAAAAGACTAGATCATTTTCGGTAACAAAAAGAATAGTTATTACAAATTTTATTGACATTATTGGTGAAGCCAAAAAAATATATACTACACAAATGACTGACGTGATTGGTGAATGTGTTAGTACATCAGATTTTTTTCCTGCAACTAGTTTTCCTTCTTTTGTACTTCACTTACTATTGGAGTTCCTATATACACAGTATGATTAGGTCTCACAATCACTCAAGTTGTTCACATTAATTTGTCCAGTAAGACTGAGGGACTTTGTTTAATGAAGAGGTGTCCATTTAGACATAGAAAAAATCTTATGCCTTTAAGAGTCCTTGTGTTGGCCTGATAATGTAAATAAGTGTCCTGTAATTTCTTACGTGTGAGATATTCTCCCAACCACTAACTTATCCTCTAGTGTTACTTCTGTTGATATGAATTAGTGGCATCATTCAATCACATTCCAATTATGTCATTCTGTATATATTAAACAATATCTGATCTACATTTAATGAAACAATTAATTTTTCTTGATGATTTTCTGAACATTAATGAACATTCCAAAGTGTGGGGCTATTTACTTGGAATACATGCATATTGATATGATTTGGTGAATGAAAGGTTGATGAAGGTGCAGATATTTTAGCTACAGACTGCAAACAGCACAATGTGGAGGAATGTTGATAGATGAAATTAATGGAACATCAACATGTTTTAATGTACATAGATTGGATGAGTTGACAGAGAACAAGGGCAGTCCCAAACTAAGACCTGTGGCAAATATTTACTATAATATTTATTAAAAAGTAGTGTTTTACACAAGGAGAAATAATTATTTGGAACAATTTAGATGAGATTGAAGGTGTGATAGTATTTACAACTTTTGGGTTTCTATACAATAAAAGTACATAGTTATAACCACAGGGTTTCTGTATAGTAAAAACACTGGGTTGTAACCAATGGTGTTTCCAAACATTAAACAATTAGTTAAAAATCCTTTCTTGAGAAAAAATTGTGGATGTATACTCCCCCCCCCCCCTCGTCACCCCCACCATTCCAAGTGTTCGTTGACCTGTGTGACACAGGTAATAAATGTGACATAACTAATTTATTATGGATGTCCCTGTGAGGAGTATATCGTATGAATATCCCCACTGAGGGGTGTATTTTATGGATGTCCCTAATGAGGGAGTGTGGCCATTGCACCAGTAACTGCACCTCCTCTGCCTGTTACAGGAACCAGGGAGCAGCTGATGAGGGCAGCTGCTGGTGTTGGTAGTGGGAAAGGAGGCAAAAAGAAAGGTTGCTCCCGAACCGATCTGCGGCGATTCAGGCCCATACGCTTTGGAGAAGGTCAGAGACTGGAACATTGTTGATAGCAACTGTTTGTTTTGTCCTGAGGACGGACAGAGACATGGGATCACACTATGTTTCTCCAATGCTCCATTCAGTTCATTTCAAAATTATTATAATTAGCGATATACTATATATGCAAAGTAAAAGAAAGTATTTTCTGGACGGCCAGTCTCTGCACCATCCTACAGTTTTATAAATTTTAATGAAATGGAAATTACATCAGAAATTAGTTATCTATATGGGATTACCCTAGTTAAATTTAAAAAAAAATTATTATTATATAAGAAAGATGCTTACAATTCTATATATTTTCCTTATATAACTTGGATTAAATGATTTTTCTTTCCTTTGCTGAAGTACACTGAGAGAATCAAAATATCATCTCTAGAAAGTTTGGCTTAAACCACAAAATTGTACAATTACAAAAAAAAAAAAACATGGGAAAATATATGTAGCATTATAAGTATCTTTCTCATGCACTTGTAATGTAATGTGACATGATGCAGACATTGGTTATGTGCTATGTAGCATGGCGTATGTGAGTGTGCTCTAGTACACACATGCTTCTTACTTTCCTTGTGTATAGTGTGTTTCTTATTTTCTCTCTGTATGCATGTTATGTGTGTGTGTGGTGTGTGTGTGTGTGTGTGTGTGTGTGTGTGTGTGTGTGTGTGTTAGGCAAGGGAGGAGAGTACTGGGGTGGACTCAGTTATCCTTTGGATAAGGTCCAGAAGACAGTGACTTCTACTCAATGGATGTCCAAGAACATGGGCTTGATTAGGATGAGTGGTGTTGTCCTAAACACTTACACTAATGATGCTCACATAATGTGTGTATACAATGACAAGGAACAAGAATATTATTTGATTAGATTAGTATACCCCACTGTTGCCATCCTCCCTCCCACTTTAATTCCTCTAACATGATTGGTTCTTGATTGTCAATTCATTTTAAAAGTAATTGATTAATACATGTAAATTAGATTTGAGCTAATAGATTTATGAATAAAAACCAACTTATTCCTGAAATGACAGCTCTTAAGGAATGGCACATCGTGTGCCTTGAAGTTATATTACATGACCACTATTTATAGTGCATTTGGGAATGTGTTGGGCTGTAATGATCATTGACTGCAGTCAACTAATTTATTAAGTGACATTTGTCATCAATATTTTTGTATGAAGGTTGGCTAACAATATGGAGCACAAGGAGTGAACCAAAACATTGATATCCCTTTCTTTAAAAGCTGGAATGTAGATATAGTTATTCCTATATTTTCCATGTTCATTTATTTTATGTGGCTTGTCCTATATAACATCGAACCTTCATGTAAAAGCTGAGGGATACATACTAAGCATATGAAGTTTCCATGGTTTCCTCTTTCATAGAATTTCCCACAAACGATTATAATGTGTTCTTTCTTGTTGTTTTTTTGAAAAGCAAACTCCTTAACTTAGCACAATGCAATATGACGAATGACATAACATACCAAAGCACATAACAACAGATCGTTCAACACATTACATATTGTAATGCAACACCCTGTAAATCATGTAGCAACCCTTATCACAAAACACAATACGACAACTAGTGCAGCTACATTAGAGGTAAGACATGTTCATGTAGAGTGGCTTCTACAGCTCTTGTGCTCCTCCATGTGCATGCATGTAATGAGTACTAACATGCAAAGTTTCCTTTACCATGTCTTTCTAGAAAACCCCAGAGAGGTACTCCATTAGCAATCATGTGTCCTTCCAAGCACTGGAAGGAGAGTCTACTAACAAGCGTGGTCTCTGTGAGCTCTACTGGGCCCAAAGAGGCTGGACCAGTGCCTCCATGAAGGGAGCATATGTGGGCTGCCCAGAGCTGCCTGATGAAAGTGAGTCTTAGAACAGGTTCCTCTTACAATGAAAACGTAAGAACAAATACCTCCTCACACCCCTGGCATCCTGTTTGAAGCTTTTCCTCTTTGTATATATTTAATATATTTCTGTACTATGTATATATATATATATACATACAAATATGTTTAGTTGTGGTAAAAATTGTGATTTGACCACAAAATTTCTTTGCAGCCCCTATGACCGACTTCTCTTCCTATATGCTGGAGGTGAGTTGAATATATTTTGTGTTAAGCTAGATGGGGAGAAATATTACTGATCAACTATTACTTGTGCATAGCATCATTCTTCAGTTTGCATACAGAGTTCATACCAAAATGTGTTGTCATTTACACAATATGAAGTGGTTCCATGTGTCTGTGTCTTCATCATGGTGAGGTTGTGGCTGTTAGTAACCAATAGTATCCACAATCAGGGCTGGTCCAGCTCTAGGATATGTGACAAATAATCACTAATATTTATCAAAAGATAGTGTTTTAGACCATACAAATAATTATTTAGAACACTTGAGATGAGGTTAAATTTATTGTAAGATTAAAACTTTTGTGTTTCCATAGGGTAAAAACCCTCAGTTGTAATATAATTAGTTGTAACAATAAACTTTGGTATTTCAAAACAGTAAACAATTAGTTAAAAATCTATTCTTGAGAAAAACTAATGGATGTATGCTTCCCTTCCCCCCCCCCCCCCCCCCCCCCCACCCATTCCATGTGTCCCTAGACCTGTGTGCCACAGGTAACAAATATCAGCCTGCACCAGCTTTTCCGCATGTGGCAATGATGATTGCTACCTTTTCCCTTTCAGATGAAGAGGGTGACCAACACGACTCGTGCTGGCAGGAAGAAGACGGCCAGTGTGCTGGTGGTGCTAGGCAACAAAAAAAAACAGTAGGTGTGTTAGGTTTATGTGCAAACATTCATATGAGTGTTAGTCCAGAACCCAATGGTAAAGCATTGCTATATGAAAAGTAGCACTTGAGGCTATTATGTAGTACTCAATTAAGAAGTTGTATATGTTTGGTGTACTAAACTCTATGTTTACTGTACAATCTCACGGGGATGGAAAGATTCCAGTGCCAAGTGTAGGAGTGTGGTGGAGTGATCCCAGGGCCTGAGTTTTAGGTGTAGAAGGAAGAGATCCGTTAGCACAATTGAAAGGGTGTTGGAGATTGAAAGACCTACATGTACGTATATTGGTGGGGGGGATACCAGAGCCTATGTTTAGATGGGGGCGGAAAGATTCCAGTGCCAAGTGTAGGAGTGTGGTGGAGTGATCCCAGGGCTCGAGTTTTAGGTGTAGGAGGAAGAGATCTGTTAGCACATTTGTAAACTGTGGGGAGATGATAAGACCCATTGCCCATATGTAGAAGGGAAATCATGTGTCCATGTCTTTGGAGAATGGCTACCCCAAGGCACAATTGTTGGGTGTGGAAGATTTTACTGTGGAAGATTTTAGGTTAAGTCTTATGTGTGACAAAAGATACCAAGCCTCATATTTAGGGGGGTCTGGTGGTGAGAAATCGAAGGTCCTATATTTAGGAGGGAGTGGAGAAAGATCCCAGAACCCAATCGTAGGATGGTTGGACGGTGGTCCCTTAGGGACAAGTTTAAGGGGAGGGTGTTTAATATTCTATGTCCCATGTGTATAGGGGGAGAGATCCCAATGCCAATATGAAAGTGTTGGGGGGTGGGGGTGGTGGTGGTGGTAGATAGGAAGGATATTTGTGTGCACATGTAGAGATAGGAAGATTCCAGGGCTCATGTGTTGTGGTGGGGTGCATAGGAAATTACAAGACCCATATTCGGGAGTACAGGAAGATTCCATGGTTCATGCATAGGGGGATTTTAGGGAGATTCAAAGGCCAATGTGTAGGGTGGAAGAGATTCCAGAGCCCATGTATTGGGGGGGGAGGGGGGGCGGGGGGGTTGGGGTGGTGAATAAATTCCAGGCCTATATGTAGGTGGGATTGGGAGATTCCAGGGACCAGGTAAAGGGTGGGATTCTCATGGCCCATGAGAATGGTGAGACTCTCTCAAGAATGATGTTGGAGGGGTTTGTTCAAAGATTCCAATGCCACATGTAGTGGGGGGTAGATTCCAGGTCAAATATTTTAGAATGGGGTGGAGACTCCAGCTATCATGTTTATGTTGAGGGCAGATTGATGGGTCCATATTTAGCTAGTGGAATTGAGAGATTCGATGTTCAATGTAGAGTAAGGGTTGGCTGAATTCCAGAGATTATATATTGGGGATTTGTGGATGATGATCTCAGGGCCCATGTAGAAGAGGTGGGAATGAGGAAATAAATGGTCATTTTTTTAAAGTGAATGAATATAACTGGGTTCATATATAATTGGGGGGTTTGAAAAAATCCAGGATCCACGAATTGGGAGGGAGAATGTGAAATTCCAGAATCCAGTTATAAAGTTAGTTTAAAGTTCCATGTTTAGTGGGAGGAGATACCAGGGCCCATTTTTGTGGGTTGGAGGGATATTCCAGTGCCCATTTGTTAGGGAGGGTGGGAGATCCTTTGGCCAATGTGCAGGAAAGGGGAGACCACAGGTCTAATGTGGAAGGGGAGTGGGGGAAGATCCAGAATATATGAGTTGGTGTGTTTTTAGAATGGGAGATTCCAGAAATATATGTAAGTGGTGTGGAAGATTCCAGAACCCATTCATGGTGGAGTGGGGATGAAGAGAGATCCCAGAGCCCATGTGTATTGGGGAGGTTGTGAAAGGTTGTGAGAGATCCAAGGATCCATATCTAGGGAGGTTATGGGTGACTACTAGGCCCATGTTTAGAAAAGCATGGGGAGAATTCCCAGAGAACATGTGTGGGAGTAGGGGATGAAGGGAGTTACCAATTACATAGTTCTCAATGTCCATGTGTAAATGGTTGATATACATGGGCCAATGTGTAATTAGGGCAGGGATAGTAGGGTGGTGGGGGGGGGGAACAATTCTGTCCACATATTTAGATGTAGGACATACCTGGTATCATATTTTGTGGGTAGGGGTGATACAGAATTATAGGGTCAGGTTTTAGGAGTAGGGGAATATTATAGAGTCCATATATATAGGTGGTGGATGGGGAAATTCCTGGGGCCATGTGTTGTGAGGGGATGTGAACTTCCAGGGCCCAATTGTATGGTTGGGTATGATTTCTGGGTTTATGATTAGGGTGGGGGGATTCCAGGGCCCATTTTGTGTGTCCCATATGTAGGTAAGGGAGTTACCAGAGATCAAGTCTAGGGAACCATACTTAAAGGTTGATAGACAATCCAGGGCCCATGGGTAGGGGGTTGTGGGATTATAGGGACCATGCTTACAGTGTGGTAGAGAGATACAATAGCCCATATGTTAGTGTAAGGTGTGGTGGAGATATTTTTGGGTTCATGTGTATAGGTGAAATATGATTCCAGGATTATTTATAGGGGGTTGGAAGTTGGGAAATCTCAAGGTACATGTGTAGTGGGGGAGATCCCAGAGCCAATGTGTAAGAGGGTAGGAGGGGGGAGTGAGATATCAGAAGGAGTCCCATCTTTTAAATAAGGCTATAAATTTATGCCAATATATATAAAGTGCTTCCTTAATTATGGCCCACTTTCATCAAAAACAGATACTTCTTGTCCACCCCCCCCCCCCCCCCCCTCCTTTAGCTACCACATCACAGTTATTTCATATTGGCTATGTAAAACTACTTTCTCAGTTTTCTGTAAATCATTTATTATTAATTTTCCTGGATGGCAGTGCCTATAGCAACATAGAAAACCTGGTAACATGTATTTAACTAACCAAATAGCAAAATTATTCATTAACTCAGTTAAAAAAAGTTCTAACCCTTTCAAAAGGAAATATGTAGCACCTTTTAAATTTTGCAGACATAAAATAAATGTGGTAGAATAATGAAATCCTATTATAATTGAACAAATACTGTCTACATGTTATTTGTATGTGTCATTCCTTTAATTCTGCAGGATTTTCAGAGGCCCAAGGAGGGTGTTAATTTTGGGATGACTTTTTTGGGCTATTTTTATTGGATAGAAAAAAATTAATAAAATATTCTCTGACTGTTTTCCTTGATTTTTTTTTTTTAATTCAATTATCTGTTTGGTTTTATGTTGTAGATTTTGTTGTTGTTTTGTGACATTTTTTTAGGTCAAAGATCAGCAGGGGATACACTGGTGTAGGTTTCACAGAGAGGTTGGATATGTTTGGGTCCTTATTTAAATATTTCTATTTCATACTTTTATCCAGGAAGATCATTTGTTAAGTGCTGGCAGAGCAACATCTTGGTTCCATGGAAGGAATTACTTACACTCACCAAGCTGGGATTTCGGTCAAGAGTGCCTATTTTCGTTTCCCAAATGTGACGTCAACCCTAAGTAAGATTGTCTGTCATGCAGCGACTGATAATACAACTTCAAATACATGTGTCTAGCTTATTACTGTATAAAAATATGGATGCAATGTGATCAAGCATTTCTATCTAACAACTTACACAATGTTGCTTATGTATTTTAGTATATTATATCTTCATTTACTGATACAATATGATTTTAGTGACTATCGTAGGGCCAAGCTTCCAAGTGATGTGGAGCAATCGTTAAGAAACTTCTTAAGATTGGCACAAATGACTGGTGAGAGGTTAAAATATGTGATTCTTTCAACTTTTGTGATAAATTATCCACTGCTCAATTCTAGGGGTTTCTAAAGCCTTCTCGAATGCTTGTAGACTCTTTGTGAGCTACGTAGCAGCCCTAAGGAATGAGTTTGTGGTGAACAATCGCAGGATAGAGAATGGTTTTATTTCTGTATGTGTTTGTATAAAGTAGAGTTGGGAGGGGAAGGGGTAATATGTGTGTAAGAATGACATTTTTGGGGATGAATATAAGTCGTGTGTGTTTGTGTGGTGTGGTGACCAGGTTTGAAACAGCTGTGGTTGAAGCTAGAACACTAATAAGGGAAGCTGTACAAACTCACACAAGTAAGCACCAAACTTCACTTCTTCACCAGCTGTGGTATATGTCAAAACAACAGATGCCCTCTGGGATTATCTCTCGATCAGGTAAATGTTTTATATAATGTGCAGGAATAACGCAATCTAAAATTAGTTCATCTTATCATGGGGTGCTTATTCTGATCAGGTGCATCCTCGTTTGGATGTGTCAAGGCAAGCGAAGGTGAAGTATTTGGCACAGTTGAAGGAAGATGTGGGACAGATAGCATATCTGAAACTCCAAGAAAAAGTGAGTCCTATATCTTAGGCATATACAAGATATATACAAGAATATATATATATATTTTTTTTTAACTTTCAAATCTTCATTTCAAATCTCTCACTCCTTACTCTACTTTTTTAAAGAATACTAATCTTCATGTAACTCTGTATTTTCTGGTCGTCATTTTTTTTGGTTTTTGCCATATATATTTACTTATCCTTTCTTTAAATAATTTTCATCTTAATTTCATTCCCTAACCTTTTACCCAAACTTATATCTCGTACTCGTATTTATTTATTTCTTACCAGCTATCTACGCTTTTAAATTAATTTCACTTCCTTTCTCACATACAATTCCTTTCTTCATTTTATTTATGCTAACATTTTCACATGTTTAATCTTATATTTGATCCTATAAATCATCTATGCCACTTACTTCCTCCATATGTCTGCCCTGTATTCAGTAACTTTGTTTTTCTTCCCACCCCTTATCCACCTCCAGCCCTCATTCCCCCCCCCCCCCCCCCCCCCCCCCCCCGCCCCTCACCTTCCCCTTCCATACTTCTCATCCTTTCCTCTAACTTCGCACTTTCTTTCCCAAATCCTTGTCTCTACCTTTTATATCTGTCCAACTTCTCATCCCTCAACCTACCATATACCATATTTCTCCACCTTCCTTATTTTTCTTATTTCTCCCCTTTCTTCTCTCTTACCAATTCACCTTCCTAACACTATATGTCTCATACACTTGTTCTAGAATCAGCCAAGGTATCAGGAACCATGTTCCATATGTACCATTG
>CBDBIZ010000001.1:0-83778 GCA_965206195.1 Gammaproteobacteria bacterium | reverse complement strand
GTTGTGGCTACTGTCGCGAAGTTATTAATAAACTTTAGATAGCACCCACACATGCCCAGGAAAGATCTCACTTCTCTTTTTGTCCTTGGTCTACCGAATTCTCTGATGGCAGACACTTTACCTTGCATGGGTTTGACAGTCCCGCTGCCAACCACATAACCCAAGTATACACAAGTAGCTTCCCCAAATATGCACTTGGTTTATTTAACTGTCAATCCAGCCTCCCTTAATTTGTCGAATACGATGATCAAATTTTCTAAATGTTTCTCCAATGTACTGCTATGGATAAGTATGTCATCTAAATAAGCGACTGCAAATCCATGCAATCCTTGCAAGATTCTATCCATGAGCCTCTGAAAAGTAATGGGGGCTGTTACTAAGCCGAAGGCTATGGAGAAATATTATTACTTTCCATAAGGGGCAATGAAGGCGGTTTTCTCAATCTAATCTTTCTTTACAGGCACTTGATAGCCTTTAGTGAGGCCAAACGTTGTTATTTAACTGGAATTGCCGTTGTTAGCAATTAGTTGCTCTATGTTAGGAAATGGATAAAGGACGTTAGTGGTGATAGATTTCAATTTCCTATAGACAACAAACATTCTCCTGGTGCCATCCTTTTTAGGCACGAGCACTATGGGTGCTGCTCATGGACTAGTGGATGGTCTTATAATCCCCTGGCCTAATAAGGTCTTAATCTCTTCCCTTAAGGTGTCCTGAGCATTTTGTGCCAGTCTATACGTGGGTAGTCTCACTGGGCAAGTATTTCCTGTAGGAATACAATGATACACTCGAATAGTTTTCCCTGGGAAATCTCTCAACACATCCCTATAATTACTTTTAAATTTCTCTAGTTCACGTAGCTGAGAGCCGTGCAGGCTGGTTTCTCTCTTCCCTTTCCTTTCCTCTTCCAGGCCCTCCCATTCGTCAGACTCACCTAGAAAAACAGCTACCAAAGGGAAGTTCCATTTCTTCATGCAATTTACATGGTAGGTATGGGGTTTGGTACACTTTTCTCACACATCTACTCTGTAAGTCACTGGTGTCACAACTTCTGTAATCGGGTAGAGTCCTTGCCACTGGTAAAGTAGCTTATTCACTAGTGTCAATCTAAACACTAAGACGAAACTACCCACTTTTAAGCTACACTCTATAGCTTCCTGGTCATAGTAGCTTTTCCGTTTCACTTTCTCACTCATTTCCTTTTCACAGGCTAGGTCCCGAACTGGTTCTGTATTGGCCCGTAAGGTTTTTACATACTCTGATGTACTATTGGCATCCTCCCCCTCATTCCTATTCCAGAAATGTACTAACTGGTTGAGGGGCATCCTCATTGTCTTTCCAAATAACAGTTGGAAATAGTAGTAACCCGTGGACTTATGGATAGTTCCCCGATAAGCCCATAGTACATAGGGTATACAATTGTCCCATTCCACATCTGGGTTGGACACTAGCTTCCTTAACAAATGCTTGATGGTACCATTAAACCTTTCTACCATGCCGTTGGTCTGGGGATGTTAAGGGGAAGTTCTTATTTGTTTGATCCCTGTTACTGTGCAAACAATTTGCATCACCTTTGATACGAAATTGGGCCAGTTATCGGTCAATAACTGATGGGACACGCCCAGCCTGGCCGTTACTTCCACAAGTCCCTCTACCACTGTCTCAGTGAGGGTGTTTCGTAGGGGAAAAGCTTCAGGCCACTTTGTAGCATAGTCCATTATAACAGGAATGTACTTATTTCCCTTCTTTTTATTTTTCAGGGGTCCCACTATATCCTTAGCCAACCTAGCTAATGATTATTTAATTACAAGTAGGGGCTGCAATATTGCTTGGTGGTACTAGCTGGCTTGGCCTTTTGAAAATTAGGGCAAGCTGCCAACATCCTATTGACATCATGAACCACCTCCTGCCAATCCATTCTCCCTCTAATAGTCTGCAGGGTTTTCTCTCTCCCAAAGTGTCCTCCTATTGGGGAGTTGTGAGCCATGGTCAAAACTTTCTGGCGAGCTATTTTAGGCATAATCAATAAGTTCTTCCCTAGGATCTGATAGGATTCCCTCAGTAATGGAGGAGATGGGAAGGAGGAGAGGGGAGGGAGGAGAGGGGAGGGAGGAGAGGGGAGGGAGGAGATGGGAGTGAGGAGAGGGGAGGGAGGAGAGGGAGCAAAGGGGAGGGAGGAGAGGGGAGGGAGCAGAGTGGAGGGAGGAGAGAGGAGAAAGGAGAGTGGAGGGAGGGGAGGGGAGGGAGGAGAGGGGAGGGAGGAGAGGGGAGGGAGGAGATGGGAAGGAGGAGAGGGGAGGGAGGGGAGGGAGGAGAGGGGAGGGAGGAGAGGGGAGTGAGGAGAGGGGTGGGAGGAAATGGGAGGGAGGAGAGAGAAAAGGTTGAAGGGGTGAAGAGGCAATTATCAAGAAGCCATTAAAGCTATTATCAATTTATAAGGAAGAGAGAGAGCTGACTGACTTGGACTTACAGAACACCTCTGCAGCCACAGTTCCCTGGAAGCTGATATAGTCAGCCAGCTAAGTAGACAGTGAGTGTGTGTGATCAAGTTCACCATGTTTCACTTGGTGTGTTCTAAATTTAAACTGTCCACTTCCCATAAGGGAGTTGGTACAATCACACGAACCTTATTTACTATACATCTCGTAGGGAAAACAAACAAACAACAACAAACAACAAAAAATAAACAACAACAAACAATCAGAACTTGTGTCGGGTAGAAACATGTAATAGGACGTGTCCTACAATAAGACACTAAATGCAGAGGAATGTGAAGGGGTTTGGCTAATGAGATACTACATGCAGAGGAACATGCCTTCTCCACTGCAGGGTTTGCTGCAAGATTTCAGCAACACCTCTCCAGTTGCTGTCCACGCCTGAGTCCGAATAGCGTACCTGCATGAACGTGCTCAACCGCGTGATGTCCTCTACTGCAAGGACCAACTGGAGGAAGACACCAAGTGTGGGAGGAAGACACCAAGTGTGGGCGGATGAAGGAATGGAATGCAAGATATGCACACTAACACATGGTCACATGACTACCACACAGCTACACACATACAAGATATGCACACTAACACATGGTCACATGACTACCACACAGATAAACACATACAAGATATGCACACTAACACATGGTCACATGACTACAACACTGACACACACATACTGGTGTACACTCTCACACACGATGGCGTACTTCTGATGGGGAGGCCACGAGTGTTGACATGAGACAGGAGAGCTAGTGAAATAGATAGAGAAAGAGTTAATCAACTGCAAGGAGTCAGGAAGTTATACCACTAACACAGCACATTGATACTTTCAGGAAACCACGACAACCTAACATGATAGGTTGAGGTGTGCCCAGAGTGGCCTATATATGTCAACTCTGAGCCACCAGTGTGATTCACTAGTGCAACTACAAGAGTGTTACAGAGAATCAACCAGTTTGTCCATGTACTGGTGGGAGGAGGTGCAGCTTACTTTTGGCTTCATTGGAGACCTTCCTTTTGAGCATGTCTATGGGGCGATGCCCACCATTCTCCCGCAGGTTGAATTTGGCCCCTGGAGAATTAGAATGAATTACTGGAGCTAGGTTACCATGCCAAGAGGTAGACATGCAGGCAGACATGCAGATCGAGAAATGGAGGAGTGAGAGAGAAAGGTTGGTGACTTACTGTATTCTGTGACAAGCAGAATCAACACATTCTCGTGGCCTGCCTGAGCCGCCAAGTGCAGAGGATTAAGTCCCTGCAAGTAGTACAATTTCTACTTAACAACAAATGCAGTAAAAACATTAATGATAAACTAATTAACATAAATGGGTACTGACAATAATTAGTGTTCCACTTCTTCATATCTATATGCATTGATCATTGAATTACATGTTGTCATGTGAGATATCATCTTAAAGATATTCATGCAAATATTCAATGAGTTATCTGACGTAACATGCAGTAACTCTATCTCAGTGTACATTAGTCAACAACTCTCCATGGCACACTGCACTCCAATATTCGCTGGAACTAACAAATGCCACTCTCTCAGCAATAAGCCATTTATACGGAGTATTAAGACTGATAGGGGAGGGGTCAGTATTGGCAAGGTGCAGAGGTTAACGTGAGGTTATGCTAACAACAGAACAGTTCCTATGGCTTCAGCTAATTTGTTAGTTCAGTCCAAATCAATAATTATTATACACATAATACATCCTTCTCACACGATTTTATATGTAAAACACAAACAATATACATGCACATACCCCCTGGTCGTTCAGTGTGGAAGATAAAATCCACAGTCAGTGTGTGTGTGTGTGTGTGTGTGTGAAAGAGAAAGAAATTATGTCAGGTTAATGCATTCACACCAGAGCATGTCACCATAATTGTGTGCACACAAGTTGTTGAGCATCGCATTTTCTTACGTTCTGGAGTTCGTTGAGGCAGTGGGCAATGGTAGTGGTGCAGTGGAGACAGCATGGCAGAGGGAAGGAGGAGACAGAGAGAGTGTGGAGGTGTAGTAGTTAAAGGGTTAGGAAAGATGAAAGAAGTGGTAATAAGGATAATTGTTTGTAACAAGGTTTTAATGAAATAATTGATCATGCAATGATAACACAAAACAGATTACTTGCAATATTAATTAGAGTAATGCCCTTGAAATGGGTAACCACAATTCTATATAGTGCCGAGCATAAAGCACACTAACCAGCCAGATATTGGCCACAGATTGGCCACTAATTAATGTGGGGGTGGTTATGGGTGGGTAAAGGTATATCCGGGGAGGAGGGAGTGTGGAAGTGATACAGCTGAGATTCCAACCAGTGTAGATGCATTAGGAGACAGGGGAAGAAATAATTGATAAACTGAGTTGAAAGTTTGGTATTGTATCAAGTGGTCTATTTTAGTGAGGAAGGTGATTTCCCTCTCACTTGTCCTATAGTGCTCATATGCATAGGAAGAATGTGTATGCCATTATGCGGGCCAAGAGGGCGCAGAACACAGAGGCTAGGGTCCTGTGCACACCTTACCTACCGGAAAAGAGTGGCATACTCTATGGAGCAGCTACATGCTCTCTCTGGCCAAGTACTTCAAGAGTAAGTGAAGGAAAGATGTTGCCATATTTAGCATGTTACCATATATGGCATGTTACCATATATGGCATGTTAACATAT
Source organism: Gammaproteobacteria bacterium (assembly GCA_965206195.1). Taxonomy (GTDB): domain Bacteria; phylum Pseudomonadota; class Gammaproteobacteria; order PS1; family Pseudothioglobaceae; genus JAAOIF01. The sequence goes on along the minus strand of CBDBIZ010000001.1, from coordinate 78,611 downwards.
TTAGCATGTTACCATATATGGCATGTTACCATATATGGCATGTTAAAATATTTAGCATGTTACCATATATGGTATTTTAATATATATTGAAATAAAAATAGTACAGTCTCACTGAATTACACGATTGACAGAACTGCTGGGCTGATAGGAGGCATGCACGCTTGGGATGGGTGGGAGATGTTTTGAAATAATAAGATAAGGAATACCAGTATTTTTCGCTATCTTTGTCTATTTGTAACTTATGTCAAACAAACCTAATTCATCAGTTACTGGCTCTCGGTTCCATAATTTTGAATTCAATTCCTTGGGCAAATCCTTGGGCATACTTATTCTTCTTTTACTTTTCCTTCCATCATTTCTTCCCCCATCTCCTTTCCCTACTTTATAAAATTCCTCCCTCCCACTCCATTCCCCCCCCCCCCCCCCCCGCGAAAGGAGGAGTGGTGGTGGGAAAATATGCTGTCCTTTGGATTGTATATTTTTGACCAAGAATTACCTTTTCTATTTTTTTTTTATACTATTTTACCTTTTTTGACCTATTTATAGAATATGTTGTCTAGCTACGATCCCTGCCTTTGATGCCATTACAATTATGTTGCAAATGTTTAGTCGAACGGTTTTCTTGTTTCTTGTAGATAAACATATATTTGACACTTGATTGGTAGAGGAAAAGGAGGGAAAAGAGGGAGGGAGAAAAGGGAAGGAGGAAAGGGAGGGAAAAGAGGGAAGGAGGAGAGGGAGGGAGGAGAGGGAAGGAAGAGAGGGAGGGAGGAGAGGGAGGGAGGATAGGGAGTGAGGAGAGGGAGGGAGGAGAGGAAAGAGAGGAAGGAGAGGAAGGAGAGATGGAAGTGCATCAAGATAACACCAACCCAAAGCAAAAGTCCTTGGGGGCAAGTGCAGGAGATGAACAGGTCAACTATGGGAAGAATAAATGAACAGTAGATGACCTCCAAGAACTGGGAGTACAGATAGCTTTAGACTCAAATATGACATGCCAGTAGCCTTATGTCTCATGGGCCTGTAGACAGGAGTCTGCCTGTGCATTTGGAATAGCTACATATCTCACCAAGTTGACTATAAAATATGATTGTCCAAATAGAAGAGGAAAGGTTGAAAGGTAATAAGAGAGAGTGGGGAAAGTGAGAGGTGGGGAAAAAGGGAATAGACTGAATGGAAGGGAATAAAGTGAATGGAAGGGAATAGAGTGAATGGAAGGGAATAGAGTGAATGGAAGGGAATAGAATGAATGCAAAGGAATAGAATAGAGTTAATGTGAGAGTATTTGGAATTGAAGAGGATATTTGGACAGTCATAAAAAAAAAAAAAAAAAAAAAAAAGGGGGGGGGGAAGGAGATAGGAAAGAAAGTAAAGTGAAAAAAAAAATGGAGAAGAAAAAAAAATTCGTAGTCGGCAGGATTCGAACCTGCGCGGGCAGAGCCCAATAGATTACTAGTATATACATAGGGGTCTAGTTCCAATCTATCGCCTTAACCACTCGGCCACGACTACTGGTCTCTGGTTTCCTGCGCATATATGATTAATTTAAGTCCTTATTGCTGCAGCTCCTGGTAAGTTTGGATTGGTGTATGGCGACCTTCCTGGACGTTCTGGAGCCATCCAGGCAGCCATTCAGGCAGCCATTCATCTGGAACTACCTTCAGCGCACATAACTCAAGTCAACCTACTCATAGGCAAGTGCCAAAATGACCAGTTATTTCATTAGTTTCATAGAAGAAAAAAAATTTTTTTTTTAATTTAAGAATTTAGGCCTAATAAATGCCACGCTAAATGTTCAGGAGCTCATGGCCTCTACTAAGGTAACATATCCTTGTGTGTATGTGTAGTTTGTTTGGGAACCCTTCATGCCCAGTTTATAGAGCTTCTTCACCCAGGTAGACCCTTGCAACACTTCTTATCTATGGGTGACAACCATAGGTGGCACCTTGTTAGTTGCCAGTGTAGTCCAGTAGAAAAGAGAAGAGAGGAAGTAAGTAAATAAATAAGAACAATAAAAATTTTCAAAAATTAGTTCTGAAAAAAATGTGTAAATATTTTCAATAAGCCAATGTTTCATGTTTGTCTTTAAAAATTAAGAAAATTTTTTTTTAGTTAGGCAGACATTGTATAATTCCCAGTTAGTATATACATAATTTTGGTGTATATATGTTAGTGCATGTGTTTTAGTGCATTCCTTTTTGTTGAAGCTTGCTTGTTGCTGTCGTGATTGTTGGTGTGACCTGTGTGCATGTAGTTTTGTGTGCGTGTTGTTCCTTGCATTCTAATTTTTTTGTGTACGTTCGTGTAGTGCATGATGGGACATGCATGAGTGGGTGTTTAGCATGTGTGTTGGTATGAAGATGTTGGAGCAAAAACGGGTATTGGTAGGTTAGTGTTGGTATGCATGTTTCTTGTAGGTACATGCTTTTTGGTGTATGCTTGCGTGTTAGTGTGTTTATGTTAGAGCGCTAGTGTGGTTGCATGTTCATTTATCAGAGGGTGCCTGCGTGTTAGTTTGGGATTGTTGAGTGCTTGTTGTTGCGTGCATATTGTGTTGTGCATGATCATTGGTGCATGCTTTTTTTGCTAGTGCATATGTTGGTGCTTGCATTTTATTGCTTGCATGTTGATGTGAAATAATTCAGTTGGACAAATAATGCACTAATTTAAGAAACTTATTTACTGACATGGTTCAGTTGATCACCGCATGGATGAGTGTGTGCCTTTAAACCATATCGATGACACGATTGTTCAAGGAAGGTGATAATGGGAAAGAATATAGTTTGGACTCAGTCATTTGTCTTGGGAGGAGAGTCAACCGGAAGATGAAAAGAAAGCATGATGACTTTAACCATATACAAAGGTACGTGTGTGATGTCTGTGTAGTCCTCTCTGTCTGTATAGGGCATGCCATTAGTGTAATTTCCATGATCATGCTTGAAGCTTCATAGTCATTACACATGTACACACTCCCACACACACACATACACATCATGCACATGCTCAATTACATTTGCACAGACTAACTCACTCGCACATAAAAATTCAGAGAAAGTAAGTGATTGAAGATCAATTTTAAATAGCAACTAGATAATCTTAATGAATCGAGTCTGCATGGTGATCAATTTTATGTCACATCAAGTTTTTTAAGAATATTAAATTGATGTTTACATTTTTCTCTAAAAATATCAATATTTATACTAGCATGCAATCGCTGCAATATTAGGTAAGCCCACACTTGTTGGGCTGTTGTCACAAATGTATCTTAGAAGAAGGCATATCTTATGAGAGAACATGTCTTGAAGGAAGACATGTTTTATAATGGTTTTTATCATTGGAGGGCTTGTTTTAATGGAGGATGTGTTTTATCTGAGACCAAGTCTTACGGATTGACATGACTCACTGGAAGACATCTCATTAGAGGACATTTCTAAAGGGGAAGAAACATGTCTTGCTGTAAGATATATCTTCTTGAAAGATTACCTTACTGAAATACATGTCCAACTAGAGGATATGTCTTAATGGAGGAATGCCTTGCAGCAGAAAGGCATGTTATGGGTAGAAATATGATATGGAAGATATATTGTAAGGAAGGTAGTTATGTGTTTTGTGTTGACATGTATATTGGGAGTTATTATTACATAGGTACCACTGTTATTTTTTTGCATGTTAAGGTTGGGTGCATGTCCATGCGAAGAATAGGACAGAGGTATGTATCAAATAATACTGTACTTTACATTCTAGAGTATTTAAATATTAATAATTATATTAATAAATGAATATGTGATTAGATATATCTTCTTGCACTGTTCTGTCTATGGGGAATAGTTTTAAAATAATAAAATTTAGAATTCTACACTTTCCACAAGATATTTATTTTCCTCTTTTCTTAACTGCCTTACCAACTGTATTAAAATGTGGACCAGGAAAGCTTCATTCCTTTTACATTTACTCTACAGCTGCAATGGGAGTTACTAAAAGGGGTTCAATGTAGCCTGATCTATCGTAACTTAATGCACCAATAAACTATTCCACCTCTTGCATAAGGTAGGCACTACCTGGGCAATCTCTGCTAGAATATGTTATTAGCAGAAGTTTAAAATTTCCCATCCCAATGAATACACTTTCTAAGGAGTGTAGAGTAGTACTTAGTGATTGCATATTCAGTCAGGAAAATTTGACAGAATAGAAGTATATACTTACCCTGATTAGAAGCTTTCTTGCAAAGAAGTTGAGAGGTTTATCCTTCAAATTACACACCCCCACCATCCACCACACTAGTGGACTGTGCATGGCCAGAGAAAGTATTCTAACCACTTTTCACTTTGAAATCATTGTAATGGAAAAAAAAAAAAAAATTAAACGATAAATGATACAAGGAAAAAATAGAAATTTAAAATATTAAGTAAAAAGAAAAAAATAAAAAAAATAGGAAAAAAAAAGATAAAAGGAGGAAAATGGTAGAAGGAAAATGGTAGGTGAAAGTTGAAGAAGGAAATATTCTCTGATTTTCATAAGGTTTCTTCAAAAGTTGCCATTGATAAGCATAACACAAATAATTGTCATATTTAAATATATATGTGAATATCCCTGTTTTAGCAGTGTCACAATTGTACATTCAGGGATGTGTACACAAAATTAATTCAACATTAGAACACGAATGTAGTTTTAACCATATATGCAGCCATATGTTATAATGTAATTGCTTAAAGATGTACTCTGCCTGAGGAACTAAAAATCATCTGGATTCTAACCACACTCGGACTTGCAGATTCTTCGTCATAATGGCTGATTTCTACAACTCATTCATTTGTTACTAATAGTGACACCCCAGTGATCACCATGTCTAAATATGCTAAGGAGCCCAAGCACAGCATTGAAGCAGAACAAGGAACACTATAGCGTCTGATGAAAATAGGCCATGCTTTCTCTCTTTTTCTCAGTGTTCCCAACACTGCTCTTTATAAAAATCACAGAGATACACTTTGCATTCTGGGTAGACGTCGGTTATAGCACTCATTTTTCCTTCAGAATAAACAGCAGTAAAAAATCTTGGTGTACAACTAGTATCTCACATTGTTAAGAACTTCATGAATTCAGTAATTTGTTCAATCATTTATGATTTTATAATAAAGTCCGCGACCACAAGTTCTACATTTATCTTGCCTGAAACAATAATCAATTGGAGGTCACATTTTATTATTTTGTATGTTTTATGTTGAGTAAGTTGTGTCAATGAAAGTTCGGTAATTGCCATACAGTTTTTGTAGCTGTTACTGTTACACTAAATATTGCCTTCATTAAATAGTACTACCATGTCATTCCCCATTATTATTCAGACTATTTTGGTATGGAAAATTTAATTTTGCTTTCCTTCACCAGTGTTTCCAATTTTTTTTACCAATGTTTGTATATATTTGATTAATGTGTGCATACACATGTATATATGTGTGTATATATGTGTGTATATATGTGTGTATAAGTGTGTTTATATGACTGTCTATTTGAGCATGTATGAGTATATGTGTGTGTGCATATATATATATATATATAGTCACAGGTAAATATAAATTTGCACAAGAAATAATTTTTTTTTTTTTTTTTTTTTTTTTTTTTTTTATTAATGTTAAACATAAATATAGCTACTAGGGCATGCCAGGGATATATTTAAATCATTAGTGCTTCAAATTGTAAGGATCAAAATGATTAGAAGAATATGATGACAATGTCTTGGCTGATTCTTATTAAGATACCCTTATTTCTCAATTTGATGAGTGCCTCACTCCTGACTAATTGATAATAAAATAATTTTAACGACGTAAATAGCTAACACTGCCATTTTCTTTTCTTTTTAACTAAATAAGATATATTGGAGTAGAAACCAAGTTAATGATGTTAAGCGTTGAGCTACGATTTGTTCTTAAGGGTTAGAAGGCAAAGGGTCGTTTTCTTCAATACTCCATATCCACGTTGAAATGTACACTTCTAGAAATATCCAAGAAAAATATATCACAGCGCATGCTCAGTGTGGCCATTGTATTGAGTACCTCGTGCAATCTGGGTCAGCATCACGGTCAGCAGATATAATTTCACGGGTGTTTGAGAAGTAGGAATTGCGGTATGGAAAATAGGAGTCCCACGGTGGAAGACCTTCGTGTGGGAAGGGTTTCTGGCGTCCGCAAGAGCTAGGGTTTGGCCCTGATTGGTGAGTCAACTGAAAGTTTGGTTTCATAATAATTTAGATGTTAGGGTGTGAAAATATTCTTGCCATTTGTAGCGTTTAAGAGTTACAACGTGTGATCAACTCTTTTTTTGGACTGTTGGAATGACCGAAGTCAGTAGATAAAAAATTTAAAAAAAAATAATATGAAAAACCTGTGGTTACAATTATGTACTTTGAATGTATAGAAACCTAAAATTTTAAATGTTACCACAACTTTAACCTTATCTTAAGTTTTCTGAGTAATTATTTTACTTGGTATAAAATGCTACTTTTAATAAATATAGTAATTATCTGCCACAAGTCTTAGTGCAGGACCACTCTTATAAAAACATGCTATGTTTCCACCTGTGCATATACACTATTTTGCAACTCTATCCACTGCACAATTCTATTACAATAACAATTACATAATTGATGTAATAAAATCAATAATTACATTTTTTTTGTTTAATTTATGTAAAAAAATATCTTAAATGAAGTCAAAAATCTCTTAACCAGCAAGAGAATAAACAGATGGCATATATTGTGGGATTCCATCCTTAGAGAGCTTCTATTGTCTTACAGATTTAATATAATTTTGTACGCAATAATCTTGCTATTATATACTAGTAGACTTAACCTATGATGTGCCTAGGATCTGACATACCTTCAGGAAGAGGTGTGACCAAGTGTGACCAGCACTTTTCTCATTCATAGTTAAGCCTACAAATTTGGTCATCCAAATGTAAAAAAATAGATCAAACTATTTTGGATTTCTTGGCCTGACATGCCTGCAGGAACAGGTGTGGTCAAATATCCCAAAAATAGTTGGATAAAACCATTCTTGTTATAGTATTTGACTATCAGGAAGAGAGGGTTTTTGTTGTTTTTTTTTGATACAATGATTTGGACTGAGCCCACAGCCAAGGGTTTGGCCTAGGTACCATTATTTTGGAATTTTAAACCTTACAAACCCAGAGAAAGATTTATGATTATGTTGTCTCCAGTTCCCAAGAATGTTGATGTGTCTTCAGCTGCAGATGTTCATTATATCAAGTTACGGATATCGTCTTGTGAATTGTTTTTGGTTGTAATGAGTGGAAGTTTGAAAGATTGACAATCCTCAGCCTTACAGTTCATCGAGTTTATGGACCCGATGGTAAATGGAGTCCATAAGTTTGACAATTTTTGGGCATAATTCACTTTAGAAGTGTAGCTATAAATTCCTTTTTTTTTTTCCAGTCAAAATTTTTTTTGTTACATCCTGGGGCATTAAGGAATATTTATTGCTCCATCCTGTGCTTTATCAAGATAATTCTTTACCAAAAATGCTGGAAAATTCTTGCCTAAGCTCATGCCCTAGTCCTATCCAAACTTTATTTTTTTTAGTCACATCCTGGTGTAATAGGAAATATTCAAGCAAAGTTTCATCACAATTTGTCCATGTGCCCAAGAAGAATCCCAGGAAACCAGATGACTGACATTTGTGATTCATTATCAGGATTAGCATTGTTTTAAATTTTTTCTTGTTTTATTTTTGTTACATGAAATTTAATGACCAATATATTTATTTAGGCAAGGACAACTTGTAGGTGGATTCCAAATATTAAGTGTCGTCTTGATGTTATATTATCAAAGTCCATAATGATTTTATCTAATGTATTTTCAACGATGTTAAAAAATTAAAAGAAATATAACATTTTTTCCTGGTGTGCCCAGAACCAGTAATAAACAAAATCCAGATAAGAGTATAAGTTCAAAAAGCAGAAAAAGAACCTAAAGCTGATAACGATGTGGACAAGTGGTTATCTGAAGTCTATTACACACAAGTTTAGCAAGACAACTTTCCTCTGTGGGAAGATGATATGTTCATGCCAGACAGAGGAGTGAAAAGATATTTCGCTCGTAATGAAAAGAGACAGCAACATCAATGATATGCGACATTGTGTTCAGCTCAGCACCTATTGGACGGAGGAGCAACAGCTAAAACAGAGGCCCAAAAAGATGATACCTCCCTAGCTGACATCAAGGAAGCTGTGAAAAATGAAAACTCTGATTTTCTGATGTATATAAGGCTGTTTTTCCGATAGAAATGCCACACAGTCGATCAAGACCCCAAAATGCAGCTAGTATTGCCAAAGAGTTATTGGGAAAAAAGTTATCGACTTCAATTTGAAAGAAATATTTTTACTTTCATTTGTTAATACTTATAGATGTCAATATGACTAAATCACAGCTACTACCACAAGCATACATGCTCAATAATACTTCTTGCAAATATAATGTCAAATTTCAGCTTTGTTGGTCCCAAGATTAGTGTTTGAATACAAAACAACATTTCAGTTGATGTGCCTAAAACAGAACAACGCCCAATGTGTTTAATTATGCTTACACAGGTACATGACACCAAAGATCTAGTTTTGGCATGATTGGTCCTATAAATAATTTCTGTAGTCAAAGCAACAATTGCTTGTAGGTGTGGCCATAACACAAACAACACCCACTAGCACACTCACATGCATTTACTAATGCTTATCTGGTTACATAAATAAAACATTAAAAAGTTTGGCCTTTTTGGGCCTAAGATATATCTAGACTCACAAATACACACACACAACTAGCTCGACACTCCTTCGCCCCCAATGCTCCCCCTCTCCCCTCCCAAACCAAAAATGCACACATACATATATACTTTTATATATACAAATTTAAAAAAATGTAATAGATAAAGTCTAAATTTCAATAACACACACTGATGACCATCGCAAATTATAACAATTGGCATAACTAATATGGTTTGATGAAAGAGCCCAAACTTAAAAAACTAAATTTTTCATGATTGTATGGTCAAATTGATCAATATACATACATCTACTGCTTCTTTCAAAAATCTTTAAGCATGTGCAGGACATGAATTGTGACAAAAATATGTAAACCTGCTTGACAAGAATGTGCACCACACATCAAATACAAATTTTTATATATAATTTAAATTTACAGCTCAATATAATCGAATTCCAGAATTTTTGTAAGCAGCACAAAATAGCTATGCATGTGTAAGAATATGAGACACAACTAAAATATGCCAAATAATTACTTTGGCATCGAAAAAAAATTATTTAATTGCCCACATCTAGATTTTTCATCTATTCACATTATACATGATACAATAGCACACAATTGGTAGGCCACATTATAATCCTTTAATCCATGAGAATGCCAACTTAACACAGAGTGGATTGTCAATGTACACCTTCAGGGACTCCCTTCTTCTAACCAGTAGCATTTAGTGTTAATTTATATATTTCTTATTAATTAATCTTATTAATTATTTTTCCTAAGCCCTATATTAAAAAAAAAAATCTTTCCACAATTTTTTTTGGACGACTGATCCTTACAAACATTTGGTCTTAATCATTTTTTTTTTTACTTAAGGACATTTTTTTTGGTGTAGAATTCCCTGGGACACAATTTTGAGGCTTCAATCGGTATAGGTGCAATAAAGCATTCATTAGCTATAAGTTTGGGTTAAGAGTGGAGGTGAGGGTGAGCTACCGCCCAATATCATTTATATACATATTAATCTATTAGATGTAGAATATTTAGATATTATTCTATATAATACCCACCAATTGAAATCCTCCGTGGAAAAATAGCTAACATCCGTCCTACTTTGACTCTCCAGGTACTGCTGCATGTACCATGCAGAAGTCAGAAGATGGAGATACTCTGGCCACCTCTCAACTCAAAGAAGGTATGATTGCCAAATTAATTGTGATACATTGGTTACACATTCAAATCTTTACCTACCACGTTGTTCCTAGTGTATATAGTGAGGGGGGGGGTATTATGAGACTTACTGGTGTTGTTGGTCAAATGGTGTTCTTGAAACAGTATAAAGACCATAACTAAAAAAAAATTGTGGTTCAACGCAGAAGAAGATGATATTAACCCAATACACTAGTTTAACCTTATACTTTTAGATGAGCCTAATTAGGACATTCCTAAATATCCATATGTTATCTTCCTGAACACACAAAAAAATTTTTTTATCTATAATAAAGAAAAGAAACATTATTTAATATTATTTACCTGCCTTGTACATGATTAACCTTAATCCATATTATTTTTTCATTCTAAAAAAAATAGAGAATAAAATATACCTAGAATTCTCTTCCCTTTCAAATCATTTTGATGGTAATATGATGTATTAAACCAGTTTTCTAATTGAATTGGATTCTTTCAAAAATTTTCTGAACTTTTTTAATTAGTATTGATTACATATACTTGATTACATTTCATTTATACTCTCCTATCATCCCATTCTATAGGGGCATCAGACATTTGTACCTCTACTGTTGAAGCTCCATTTGTCCACTTAAGATGTCCTTACAATCATCGCGGTTGTTTTCCAATTCCTTCAGATATGTAAGTTGAGATGGTATGCACTATTTATTTTAATCAAAGATGTTATTGTCCATTTGTTAAGAACAATGTTTAGGTTAACTGATAAAAAAAAATGATAGGTCAATTAATAATTTTTTTTTAAGTAAACTCGACTGACATTGATGTTGCAGTGTGTATTTAGCTAATTACTACCAGGATAACCATTTTCGTTATACTCAGCATCAATTCATTGTAAAATAAATATAATTTGCTGATGTTTTTATCCTTGAATTTTCCGAAAACAAAGAATTGAAACAAAATGTGCATATCATGCTTCACAATTGCCATGAGGATTATCAATTTAGGAAACTGGTAGAACTGACTACCGAACTACCACATACATGATTTTTTCCATATTTTACTTCACTTACCCACAAATATATGAACTAATAATGAAACGAATTGCTTCTCATTTGTTCTTTAACTTTTTAATAAATATAGTAGTAGGGAATTGGTCTTGCATAGCCACATTTTTTTTTTAGTAGTGTGCAAGGTATGAATAATTTTTAAATGTACCACTATTCAAGGAACTGTTACAGGAAGGCTATCAAAGGATCGGCTATGATAAAAATTTTAATTGTGGTAAGATTGAACAGATGTCAAGATACAATATGGAGAAATGCACAAATATTACTAAAAAAGATAGCTATAAAAGAAATACTACATTTAACTTGTAATACAAATGTGATTTACCTGAGACAAAGTGATTGACTTAATGAACAATCTGTATATTGGAATATACATAATATAAATAATCTAATGTATGAACGAATGTTCAAAAAAAAAATATGCCAAGCATAAATGGATTGAAGGATTTGAAGGATGTAAAGTACTGCAATTGCTTCACTAAACAATTTCTGTCTGTCACTCTGCTGGAAGGATCCAATGGAGACTGTCCAAGAAAAGGCTCTGTGAATGAGCTTTGTTACTGTTTGTTTTTGCTTCACTTCTTTACTTGCTCATGAAGAAAACTTCTTAAAACCTCCACTTGATGTTACCTGTGCCAATTTCCGGGCTCTTTTTTAAGGAAGTGAAATATAGTCCTTCAGGCAATTTTCATTTTTAATAAACATTTTTTTCCGTTATCACCTGAAAAAATTCTTAAGAAACCAGAAAATAAATGATATTATTTTCTAACTAGGGCATATACACACCTTCACTAACATACCAGGACCATACATATAAATTTCATCGCAATTAGTTCCACCGTGTGGCTGGCATACTAGAAGAACAATGTTTAAAAAAGAGCACACAAATTTGAGCATGTATATTATATTTGTTTATGTGCTTGGCAAAGATAACAAACTCACTCATCGGAAGTAATTTTTCTTCATTTTATTTATACATGTCTGTATGTATATATATTCTATTATTATGGTGGCTGCTACCTTTGTTTTACAGATATTCTCTTATCAAACTACTACCTCCACTCCCAAAGCATGTCACTTGCCGTCAACCAGGTGCGTCATTAGATTCTAACTGACATCATGAATGCATTCAGGGCTATATATATGCTGTATAATTAAAAAAATGTAAATTTTTATTCCTCTAAACTGTGATCAAATTATACTACACTAATATTTATACATGTATATACAGCTCTACCTCCGAAAACAGAAGCAACACCTACATTCACTTTAGTCCTTGATATGGTGAGGAAGATATTATCGCTGCATACTTAGGCAATGTTCGTAATGCAAACTATATTAGGTTTCGTCACAAAACATTCCACCCAGTTTACCCTGAGTCATTAAAAAATATAAGCTGAAGCAGATAAAATACATTTAACATACATATTGCTCTATAGTTTATGCCAGCTATTGGGAGATCAGTTAATGTATACATATTCCAAATGATGTAATTCTGGGTATTGCAAATGTCTTGTCTGCTAACTTTTTCTCCAAAAAAATGTGTTATATCGTTTCTCTTCCGAACACTTTAGTGTCATGCTGACAATGCAGAAAAATATTTCAATGCAATCTAAAATAATAATTATTAGATTGAAAATTTTAATTAAACATTTAATATTAGAGGAAAAGTTAATGTGATTGTGTGGAGAAGAAAATAAATGTACAATTTAGAACTGCATGTGTTATCCCACACCTCTGTTTAACTGGTGCATTACCCTTTATGTAGGCTATTTTAACCAAATAAATTCATAGTGTATTTCCTTTACAATTAATCCTGATTCAGTCAAGCATTACAATTTTTCTTTCTGTCATTGCAAGTTGTTATAATCCTAATATTCACTAAAGAAAGTTCAAAAGTTAATGGCGAAATGTAAAAATGTGGTCTTTCAACTAAATATTTATAATATATTCTTCACTGAAACAGAAACAGGAATAACTAGGCGGTAGCTGCAAATATATATATTCAGCTATAACTTGCCAAATATTACTTTACATACATATATATATATATGCATAAAAATAATAATTCAAGAATACAAATCAACTATTTAATGATTACCCCAAAGTATTATAACACCAAACCCTGAAATATAACCTGACCAACTATATTACATTGAAGTATAAATTCTTCACTTTCTTCTTAATAGATACAACTTTAAAACCTGCATGTGAAAGCTTTAAGGTTTTAAGTTGATTCAATGAACCTGCAGGTAAACTTGAATAAAGGTCTCAAAGACATCTCATAGCACACTAATTTTTAAAAAAATTTTTTAAACTATCTACTTTTCATATATATCCTTGGTTGGAATTTTTGGTACTATTATCTGTTGTTGTTTTTTTATTATTATGAGTAGTCATCAAACAATATATTTGTTTGTTAAGAAATGTTATTAAAATTTCTGGGTTTACAGTAGTAGCATTATTGCATCACTTTTATTGTAATGATTATTCTAAATTACCTTTGCTAGGATGAAACATTGATTCACAGCACTAACCAGCACCAGGATGATGCAAACTTCAACACCCAATTCAAAGGCATTAATGGCTTTTGCAAGGTTAGTTTATTAACTTAAATTTAATAATGGGCAGAAAGGATCGTAAAATATATATATATATATATATTAAGCAATGCTACAAAGGTAGAACTGAATGCAGTCATTGACTATAGCTCTTTTATGTAATTATTCACCAACTTGTCTGTAAACTTGTTGCAATGATTGTATTCAAAAAATGCTGGCTGTTACTGTTGTTGGAAGGATGGGATTTATTGTTACTTAGTCCTCTAATAGCTCTAAGATGTGCAAGGTAAAATACTTTAAGCCTATTTTTATATGAACTTCTCCATTATCAAGATTGGTTAGTAACAAGTTTGAGTCTTGTATCTATTAAATCATATGTACTATCATATCATTTCATTTTTTTCCTATTTATGTTTGCAGTTTTCAACCAAACTTCGACCATTTCTAAAGGATTTTTTGGCAACAGTTTCAAAATTATTCGAGGTAAATCATACTATGACCATAATTTGTAGTATTTTTATTTATATGACCACATAAAATATATGAATATATATAAATATATACATATATATAATACATATATATTATATATACATATATGTATGCGTGTACATGCGTATGTAGATAAGTAATTAAGTTCATGCATGCATACCTACCTGTGAATGTACCTGCATGAATGCAAGTATTTATCTCAAGTTCATTTCTCCTGGATCACTTAATAATAATAACCGGCACTCACCTTTAGGTAATTGTATTTACTTCCTCGACCAAAGCTTATGCAAGTGAGGTACTGGACCATATCGACACATCTCATGAATTAATCCACCACCGCCTCTTCAGGAATAATTGTGTCAATGTAGAAAGACACCACATCAAAGATTTGAACATTCTCGGACGAGATTTAGCAAAGACAATAATAGTCGACAACTCACCACTCGCGTTTGGATACCAGGTATGTAGTGCAAAGGCATTGAACAAACTTCAATCAGTTTCAGTATAAGATGATTTTATTTAAATTGCATCAATTCACCGAACTTGAAGTATCCTTTATAAGACTAATGAAATTCTCAACTATGAATATTAGTATGATAACACTGAGTAACACAACACAGTAGCATAAAACTAATTTCCAGAAGCCAATAGGCGAATGCAATCCATGTATCAGTGACATATTTATGCAGGATTTAGTTTGAAAGGGCTAATGGATAATGAGCATAAGTCACATTTAATCTACCTCACCTGTTGTGTATAAATATGTTCAATGCTATCAGACATAGATAACCTAATTTTAATATTGCCTGTTAGATAAGAATAAATTTTCATACGTGAATCTATCTTTCTTCAATTCATAATATAAGGCTTTGTGCACAAAAACAATGACATATTTGTAATTGCAACAAGATTCATTATTATGAAGAAAAGTTATGTATATATATACATATTCATAATTATACACTCACACACACATATATAAATATAAAAATAATCTATTTATTTGTATATTTATCTATTTATTATTTTTGATTGATAATTTATTTCCTTTCCTTTCTAATGTAGCTGTGCAATGGCATTCCGATCTTAATGGGATAAGTGATAAGGCTGATACCGAATTGATGAAACTTATTCCATTCCTGAAATCTCTACTGGACAAGGTCAGACCTGCTTTATAAAACATGATTCTACTACAATTAACAAATTAAAGAAAGTTTAATTTAGATCCATGATTACTAAGTGTGTTTGATTAATTCATCTCTATAGCTCAGAAGGATTTAATCTACGCAGTATTTGTAGTTCAATTTCCATTAAAATTATCTTAAAGTGGAATAGCCTGTGTTTTGTTTAAATATGCCAGCCTAATGTCAAAGGATATTATTCGGCTTCTCACAGTAATCCACAATTATAATTGAATATGCAAGCTGAATATATTTTCTTACTCACCTTCATCTTCACTACTGCTTTACATTCACTGTTCCTTCATATTATTATTTGTTCATTGAACTAAACGCATGTATATCATTTTCATTATAGGATGATGTCCGTCCTTTCATTCGTGACAAATACAAGGTTATTTATCGGCTACCGGAAAAGCCTTCTTCTGTCCACCCCACCCATAAGCACTGATTCATATATTGAAAATTTATTAATGTTTAACTATTTAATAGTAACATTGAATTATTTCCTTCAGCCCACTTAGCATTAACCGACTAGACTCTAATTCTTAAAAAATATTACATTTCACTACCACTTACAAGATATCTTGGTATAATTTCAAATAGTTTGTGTTTCTCTCTTCATCTATATTCAGTATCTTTATTCAAACTGCTTTGCCAATTTTTCATTTATAGCATAACATTTGAGGTAAAACCTTTGCAGACATGGGAAGATTTCAACAAAAAAAAAAATTATGTCGGAACAGCGATCCAAAATAATAATATTAAAAATAGAGGTAATAACCAAAATATTGTCATAAACTGATAATTTATTTTGTATTTAAAGAAATAATCTACACCTGAATGTAACTGAAGGATGAGTGTACAGAAATAAGCAGCCAAAATGTAATTCCCATTACAATTTTATGGGTTCTCTAAAAGTGGTGTTCCAGAGGAAATTTCCTAAGATAAACAGTGATGTGAGTAAAGAGAAATAAAGACTTAGACTCCCCACATACAAGTTTACATGTTTAAAATATAAATATATTTAATATTCCGCAAGTGCTAAAACAAAGGTTCACATATTCATCTTAAATTAGATAAACTCCAAATTTTGTGGCTCTGACTGAGATATGTGAAAATACTTGGTGGAGCATCTGGGAATTTGGCTTTTTCTATCAGTATTAAGGGGGACCTGAACAACAATTCCTGAAATTGGTAGTTCTTATCACCGAACATCAATTATGTAGGGCAAACTGGATATGTTAGTTTGAAAAACTGTCCAAAGTTACAGTTTTTGCAAAAAATACTGCAAACATTAGAAGTATTCATTCTATTGCTTCAATAACACTGTTTCAATTTTTACATAACCCATAATGTAATGACTATATATCATGAAAAAATCTGAGCAGGCATTTGAAAGAAAATAGTCTTGAAAAGGCTGGAAATTTGCAACCAAAATTGGCTCATTTATGTTTTATATTTAACCAAATAAAGATTTAATTGTGGGATAAAATAAATGAATAAAACTAAGAAATGATTTGATAAATCAATTTATTTAAAAAAAATAATTGAAATAAAACATGACTAGGGGTAGAATCTATGATTCTGTACTGTTTGCAGGAGTGAGTAACACACCAAAAAAAAATTTTCAAGAGTGTTGCATTTAGAGTCAGAGACCTTGTTAAAGTTAGTGGGGTGAAATTTGGAGCCAACAATGAATGCCCACACTAAAGGTTATTGCCTAAAATTGATTTATTGTATACATGAAAACTTGATATAACCTAAATCATCTCATAATAATCTCTAATTTATATACGCAATATATGTAAGGTTAGAAGAAATACTCACCTAAAATTGCGTAGATTTGAAAGTTACTTCAACTTCACAGTAGGAGGCAAATTCTTCCTCCTGCTTGCTAATAAGGTCTGTCTATGAGAAATTCCCTGAGGGACAACCATCTAAATGAATGAAAATTTCCATCATCTCCATCACAAAGATATTTGTTATAGCATTAGTTTAGATATGGTTACAGATTGCATGTATTTATGTGTTACATATTCCTTCTATTTGTTTTAGTTATCTGACAGACATATATTATCATTAGAGGGAATGATCATACCCGTTGGGATCAAAATAATTAGTACAATAGGTTAATTTGTGCTCGTGCAGATTATGTCTAATTTACAATAAAATATGAGGTGTGCCCTGATAGCATAACAGGCAGTATTTTTGCATTTGCTCTCCTAACCTCACTTCACTGCTCAATTTCCACATAAAATCGTTATAATATTCTGTCAATTTCCCTAGATTTCCTTTACTTGTTGATGGTAAGCAAGCTTAGCAAAGCAAAAGAAGTGGTCATGACCATAGTTATTATAAATAACATACTATAACATATTTTATTATAATATAAAGTAGCATTATTGCAATTTTTTGGCAAGTCTTTTGTTGGATCAAACACATAACCGAGGGTTGCTTTTGATTGTCGTTGTTTGATCTTGAGAGATACTAGAGAAGATTGGATTAAATTAAACTTCTTTTTTTTCTTTGACATCTCATTTGATCTTTCAAATCATGGAAAATACCTGTCCTGCTGCTGCATTGTCAATCCTTTGACCATTCTCCAATTTCAGTGTGCTAGACCCTTTACCCTCTCTCCTTTTCCATATTCAGATCTTCAGATATAATAACTGTAACTATAAAATATGCATTTCTGCACATTCACCCCATTATAAGTAAGAAGTGAATTTACAATTTCTAGGAACACAGCATCTATAATGTTGTACCTATGGTTCTGTGTATATGCTTTGCCATAAATACCCACAGAGGAGAGAATGTCTTGCTAGTCCCACTCTTAAACCATTGAACCAAAATTTTCTTGTGGTTTAGAGGATAAAGGTTATTGCTAGCCAATTGAAGCCAAAACAGCCTTTTTTTGGGTTTCATTTTCAAATGCTCTGACTTATAAAATTCCCATTCAATTTATATTTTTTAATTTCATATTCTTTTATATAGTAATATTAACCCATTGTAATTTATGTTTAATTAAAATATCCATGTGCATTCAAAGATCCACCTGATCTTTTCCTCAGTAGGGTAGAAAGGGCCAACATTTTAGAAATTATGAAAAAAAAAGGAGTGGTAATGATATCTGCATAATTGCTTACTTTTCATTGATTGTGTTAATCTATTGCGACTAATATTTCAGGTTGGAGGAGAGTTTGCCTTGGTTATAACAACAGTTCATGGTCATTAAAAAGAACTTATTATTTGTAAGTAGCCAAAAGTTGGACTATTTGGTTCATGAATAAATTTAAGGTTGTACAAAGTTGTGTTTTTAAACCACATTGTTTCTCATTGCACATAAATTGTGCACTATTATAGAGGACAATATATCATAGCCCACCCTTTTCCTACTTTGTCATAGATACACTGCCTTTTTGTCCATGCTCTACTAATATTGATTGGGTAAGATGTTATCTAACCCATCACCTCAACTTTTTCAACATTGCAGCAGAATAACTGGTTTCTGTCAACAAGTCCAGCTTTACACAAATTCAACCCTGATATGTGCCATGTAAGAGACATTTACAGCCATCAGGTCACAATCAGTAATGAGCACAACTGATATTATTTATGTTGATACATTGATGGACCTAGCATACAAAGTTACTGGATATATAAAATTACATGGAGTAATTGTTTTGGTTAAGTTCTATCAGTTTGAAGCAAAAGCAAAGAGTTGGCATGTGGTGGTACAATGAGATGATCAAGCTAGTAAAAAGTGAAGGAGATAAAAAGGAAAGTTGTCAAAGTTATTAGGAGACAAGGATAGTTTTCAGTGAAGTTAGAATGTCAGAAACAAGGGGTATGATGATGAATACTGTCTATCCAACCTTCATTTTGGCCTCCTTTCCCTTATCCTTCCCCAACATGCTTCTTGAATTCTTCTTGCTGGTGACAGCAATCTTGCCAGCAACTTTAGTATTCCCAGCAACACAAGTACTCCCAGTAACAGGATTGTTACCAGTTGCAATCACAATATTCCCAATAGAAATGGCACTATTCTCAGAAACAACAGTACTCCCGGCTTTCCCTGACTGATCAGGTTTAGAGGAAGGCATGGAAGGCTCACCCGTCATATGCGGGGAATACACCAGGTGACTTTCAGGCTCCCAAGTACTCTCAGACTCCGAGTAATTCAACCACTTCAGGAGGTATTCCACCTTCCCTCTTTTACTGATACGTTTTGTCTAGTATCCTCTCAACACCAAATGTTTTGCTACATTCATGAGAATGCTTTATTTTTGACCTTTCCTTAACTTTAGGCATGTCGTCACTGCAATTTCAATGCACACATATAAGACAGATGTCCAAAAAATATGAGTTAAAGAGTAAGAGAGGGATGTCAGAACATATAAATCACAGATATTAATATACTTACGTAAATCTTTATAATTAATATTTAAAAATCATTACATTTTTTCTCCCCCATCCTTTGCAGAGTATATATAGGAAATATTCTGAGTGACCCAGTGTTTTGACTGTATGTTTGTTAGAAAGAATAAATGTGCCACTCAAATAGTTTTAAAACATAGAAAAAGCTTAATTCTATTAAAATAAAACTACATTAATGTTTATTTCAATTAGGTAATTTTAAATTAATTAGAGTGGCCAAATGTACAGAAAACTAAACACATAAAAGGTGAAACAAACAAAGCAAACATTTCTTCAGCTTAATGGATGCACAGAATATAATATGAAGGTAAACATACTGCTATTGTAAATTTTTAAATATAGAAATCATTGGACATCCAATCCAAGTACTCAAGTCTAAACTCATTCCAATGCGACATGTTCTTCTTTAAATCTCGGTGCATGTTAATGCATGGAAAAAAGTATATAACAAAAAGTATATAGTACAGTTATTCAAAACTCTATTACATAAAAGCCACATCTACCTTTCCCACAAATGCTCACGCTAAATTTTATCCAATTTGGTTTAATAACATTATAAATGAATAGAAAATTAGAAAATGGACAGGCAATCAAAAATGTGCAAATATCAAAAGTGAAAACAAAACAAAAAAAAAAAAAAAAAAAAAAAAACACCTAAATATCTCTACTCAACTAGTGATGCTAGAAAATGCTGTACTCGGCTTATAGACTCATACCCTGCCAAAAATGTAGCATCTCAGAATGATTATAGTATCTCCAAATATATCTGATAAAACCACTTAAATAACAATAAATTATAAAGAAAGACAAAGAAAACAATGTGATGGTCAACATTTTAATTTAACTTGTAACAAATCACATGATGAGCCACATTCAGGAACTTCACAATTTGTGAGGATTGGAATTCCAATTAGATGGTGCTTCAATTGGGATGTATGACTTACAAACTAAATGTTTAACAAATTGATAGCTCAATTTGAATGGAAATAACTAAGAAGGTGATACTGTGATAATCACACAGGCTAACTGCAGCACGCACAATGTGGTTGTGACCATCACCACTCAACAGCAGATTCATATCAGCATGCCAAATGAAGAAATCAATGGGAAAAAAAATAAAAAATAAATAAGTACTCAACTTGTGGTAAAAGACAATTGGCTCATACGCTTGGATCACACTTTACATGTTCAGCTTTCTTTGTAAAATATTGCGTATGTTAAGATATAACCTGACATTAAAATTAAAATGTGTGTCGGTGTTTGTATGTGCGTGTGGGTGGCGCTTGTTTGTGTCACCTGCACATCTCTGCAAACAACTCCCTGTACAGCCCTCATCACCACAAAGTTTATCATGTGACATTTCTTTGTTACTGGGTGCGTCCAAAAAAATTAAATGAATTAAAATAAATAAATAAATGAATAAAATAAAAATTTGAACTTTTGAATGATTGCTATACTTGTCTCTCTCCAAGTTCTACTGGTTATAATAAGTTAAGTTAATTTGGCACTGATTTAACATTTTCATTTTATTCTACAGATATATTCACTTGTACTTAACTAATTGGAAATCTGTTGGTAGTCCGAAATTTGAATAATTCTAGCCTTAAAATTCTCTTTCAAGTAGCTACTTCCATAACAACAGAAATCATTTTAGACTTGCACAGATATCATTAGTGAGTACTATTAAATTAATTTTATTTAACACTAGCACTTTCTATATAAGTTAATTTCATTTATCACTACAATTATTTACTTGTATTATCTATGAACCCTACCAACTTGTCAAGTAACTCATTGTGGTAACCATGGTAACACCTCTGTTGTAAACATTTGTTGCTAAGTCTTGACAAGCTGCTGTCTATAATCTGTGAGTTGTCCAGATTTTGATAATAATTCACTTTGTTTGGTGTTTCAAACCAAAGATAAGAAAGTTCAGCACAAAACAGAAAAAAAAAGGAAAAAAAAAAAAAAATTTTTTTTGAATTTTTTTAATGATTGCTATATTTATCTCTCACCAAATTTTACTAGTTATTATAAGTAAAGTTCAATTCAGAACTTTAACCTTGTAATTTTATTCAACGAATATAAGTTAATTTCATTTAACACTAGCTTTGTATATAAGTTAATTTCATTTACCACTGCTTTTGTTTTACCTGTATTATCTACAAACCCTACCAACTAGTCAAGTATCTCATTTGTTATAAACATTTGTGGCTAGTCTTGACAAGCAGCTGTTAATAATCGTGTGGAGTAGTCCAGATTTTTTTTACAGTTCACTTTCTTGGGTTTTTCGAATCAAACTAAGAAAGTTTAGCACAAGAGAATGGTAATAAAGAACAGCTTCATGACAAAAGATCAGAACATGAAGCAGAAATCAAAGAGAAATAGAAATAGTTTAGTAGTAGCTACCTGGAATGTCCGTACTTTAGTAGAGTGTTCAGGTGATGAGCGGATCTGTAGGAAGCAACTAATGGGTATAGCTAAACATGGTAACCATAGTGACAAGCCTGGGAAGATTGATAGGAAGATAGATTTGTTAATGGGAGAATTGAGGGAATATGGTGTATCTGTTGCAGGGATCCAAGAGACAAAGTGGTTTGGAAAGGATGTGTGGCCAGTGGGTAGATATACCTTTCTGCACTCTGGTCGTCCTCTGCCAGGGGATCAGGAAAGAGCTAGTAGAAATGAGGGTGTCTGAATAGTATTGGACGAAAAGGCTACTGTGGCATGGAAAAATGCAGGGTAGGTGTGGGAAGCAGTTATTTCCAGAATAATAGCAGCTAGATTAAAGTGGGTACACAAAGGAAAGAAAAAGGGAGGATGGTCTGGAAAGGCCTCAGGCACTTATGTTTCAGTAGTGTGTGCTTACGCACCCACAACTAAGGCACCTCCAAGCATTAAGCTCAAGTTTTATGATAATTTGCAGGATACAATAGGTAGGATTCTACGTAATGATATCCTTGTTATGCTGGGTGATTTCAATGCTAGGGTGGGTATGTTGGACACAGGGAAATTCTATGGCAAGGTGTTATAGGGAAGCATGCTTTCTTTTCATCTTCCGGTTGACTCTCCTCCCAAGACAAATGACTGAGTCCAAACTATATTCTTTCCCATTATCACCTTCCTTGAACAATCATGTCATCGATATGGTTTAAAGGCACACACTCATCCATGCGGTGATCAACTGAACCATGTCAGTAAATAAGTTTCCTAAATTAGTGCATTATTTGTCCAACTGAATTATTTCCAAGGAACATATCCTATTACAAGGTTATATGATATTATCTGTACCACATTCTAATGCAGCACACACATTAACATGCATGCACCAAAATGCACACACAAATCAACACACACAGAAATAATAAGCACAAAAGTACCAACATATTCACATCAACATGCAAGCAATAAAATGCAAGCACCAACATATGCACTAGCAAAAAAAGCATGCACCAATGATCATGCACAACACAATATGCACGCAACAACAAGCACTCAACAATCCCAAACTAACACGCAGGCACCCTCTGATAAATGAACATGCAACCACACTAGCGCTCTAACATAAACACACTAACACGCAAGCATACACCAAAAAGCATGTACCTACAAGAAACATGCATACCAACACTAACCTACCAATACCCGTTTTTGCTACAACATTTTCATACCAACACACATGCTAAACACCCACTCATGCATGTCCCATCATGCACTACACGAACGTACACAAAAAAATTAGAATGCAAGGAACAACACGCACACAAAACTACATGCACACAGGTCACACCAACAATCACGACAGCAACAAGCAAGCTTCAACAAAAAGGAATGCACTAAAACACATGCACTAACATATATACACCAAAATTATGCATATACTAACTGGGAATTATACAATGTCTGCCTCACTAAAAAAAAATTTTCTTGATTTTTAAAGACAAACATGAAACATTGGCTTATTGAAAATATTTACACATTTTTTTCAGAACTAATTTTTGAAAATTTTTATTGTTCTTATTTATTTACTTACTTCCTCTCTTCTCTTTTCTACTGGACTACACTGGCAACTAACAAGGTGCCACCTATGGTTGTCACCCATAGATAAGAAGTGTTACAAGGGTCTACCTGGGTGAAGAAGCTCTATAAACTGGGCATGAAGGGTTCCCAAACAAACTACACATACACACAAGGATATGTTACCTTAGTAGAGGCCATGAGCTCCTGAACATTTAGCGTGGCATTTGTAAGGCCTAAATTCTTAAATTAAAAAAAAAAATTTTTTTCTTCTATGAAACTAATGAAATAACTGGTCATTGTGGCACTTGCCTATGAGTAGGTTGACTTGAGTTATGTGCGCTGAAGGTAGTTCCAGATGAATGGCTGCCTGAATGGCTGCCTGGATGGCTCCAGAACGTCCAGGAAGGTCGCCATACACCAATCCAAACTTACCAGGAGCTGCAGCAATAAGGACTTATATTAATCATATATGCGCAGGAAACCAGAGACCAGTAGTCGTGGCCGAGTGGTTAAGGCGATAGATTGGAACTAGACCCCTATGTATATACTAGTAATCTATTGGGCTCTGCCCGCGCAGGTTCGAATCCTGCCGACTACGAATTTTTTTTTCTTCTCCATTTTTTTTTTCACTTTACTTTCTTTCCCATCTCCTTCCCCCCCCCCCCCCCCCTTTTTTTTTTTTTTTTTTTTTTTATGACTGTCCAAATATCCTCTTCCATTCCAAATCCTCTTACATTAACTCTATTCTATTCCCTTGCATTCATTCTATTCCCTTCCATTCACTCTATTCCCTTCCATTCACTCTATTCCCTTCCATTCACTTTATTCCCTTCCATTCAGTCTATTCCCTTTTTCCCCACCTCTCACTTTCCCCACTCTCTCTTATTACCTTTCAACCTTTCCTCTTCTATTTGGACAATCATATTTTATAGTCAACTTGGTGAGATATGTAGCTATTCCAAATGCACAGGCAGACTCCTGTATACAGGCCCATGAGACATTAGGCTACTGGCATGTCATATTTGAGTCTAAAGCTATCTGTACTCCCAGTTCTTGGAGGTCATCTACTGTTCATTTATTCTTCCCATAGTTGACCTGTTCATCTCCTGCACTTGCCCCCAAGGACTTTTGCTTTGGGTTGGTGTTCTCTTGATGCACTTCCATCTCTCCTTCCTCTCCTTCCTCTCTTTCCTCTCCTCCCTCCCTCTCCTCACTCCCTATCCTCTCTCCCTCTCCTCCCTCCCTCTCCTCCTTCCCTCTCCTCCCTCCCTCTCCTCCCTCCCTCTCCTCCCTCCCTCTCCTCCTTCCCTTTTCTCCCTCCCTCTTTTCCCTCCTTTTCCTCTACCAATCAAGTGTAAAATATATGTTTATCTACAAGAAACAAGAAAACCATTCGACTAAACATTTGCAACATAATTGTAATGGCATCAAAGGCAGGGATCGTAGCTAGACAACATATTCTATAAATAGGTCAAAAAAGGTAAAATAGTATAAAAAAAAAATAGAAAAGGTAATTCTAGGTCAAAAATATACAATCCAATGGACAGCATATTTTCCCACCACCACTCCTCCTTTCGGGGGGGGGGGGGGTGGGGGGAATGGAGTGGGAAGGAGGAATTTTAAAAAGTAGGGAACGGAGATGGGGGAAGAAATGATGGAAATAAAAGTAAAAGAAGAAAAAGTATGCCCAAGGATTTGCCCAAGGAATTGAATTCAAAATTATGGAACCGAGAGCCAGTAACTGATGAATTAGGTTTGTTTGACATAAGTTACAAATAGACAAAGATAGCGAAAAATACTGGTATTCCTTATCTTATTATTACAAAACATCTCCCACCCATCCCAAGCGTGCATGCCCCCTATCAGCCCAGCAGTTCTGTCAATCGTTTAATTCAGTGAGACTGTACTATTTTTATTTCAATATATAGTAAAATACCATATGTGGTAACATGCTAAATATTTTAACATGCCATATATGGTAACATGCCATATATGGTAACATGCTAAATATGTTAACATGCCATATATGGTAACATGCCATATATGGTAACATGCTAAATATGGCAATATCTTTCCTTCACTTACTCTTGAAGTACTTGGCCAGAGAGAGCATGTAGCTGCTCCATAGAGTATGCCACTCTTTTCCGGTAGGTAAGGTGTGCACAGGACCCTAGCCTCTGTGTTCTGCGCCCTCTTGGCCCGCATAATGGCATACACATTCTTCCTACGCATATGAGCACTATAGGACAAGTGAGAGGGAAATCACCTTCCTCACTAAAATAGACCACTTGATACAATACCAAACTTTCAACTCAGTTTATCAATTATTTCTTCCCCTGTCTCCTAATGCATCTACACTGGTTGGAATCTCAGCTGTATCACTTCCACACTCCCTCCTCCCCGGATATACCTTTACCCACCCATAACCACCCCCACATTAATTAGTGGCCAATCTGTGGCCAATATCTGGCTGGTTAGTGTGCTTTATGCTCGGCACTATATAGAATTGTGGTTACCCTTTCAAGGGCATTACTCTAATTAATATTGCAAGTAATCTGTTTTGTGTTATCATTGCATGATCAATTATTTCATTAACACCTTGTTACAATCAATTATCCTTATTACCACTTCTTTCATCTTTCCTAACCCTTTACCTACTACACCTCCACACTCTCTCCGTCTCCTCCTTCCCTCTGCCATGCTGTCTCCACTGCACCACTTCCATTGCCCACTGCATCAACGAACTCCAGAACGTAAGAAAATGCGATGCTCAACAAATTGTGTGCACACAATTATGGTGACATGCTCTGGTGTGAATGCATTAACCTGACCTAATTTCTTTTTCTTTCACACACACACACACACACACTGACTGTGGATCCTATCTTCCACACTGAACGACCAGGGGGTGTGTGCATGTATATTGTTTGTGTTTTACATATAAAATTGTGTGAGAAGGATGTATTATGTGTATAATAATTATTGATTTGGACTGAACTAACAAATTAGCTGAAGCCATAGGAACTGTTCTGGTGTTAGCATGACCTCACATTAACCTCTGCACCTTGCCAATACTGACCCCTCCCCTATCAGTCTTAATACTCCGTATAAATGGCTTATTGCTGAGAGAGTGGCATTTGTTAGTTCCAGCGAAGATTGGAGTGCAGTGTGCTTTGGAGAGTTGTTGACTGATGTACACTGAGATAGAGTTACTGCATGTTACGTCAGATAACTCATTGAATATTTGCATGAATATCTTTAAGATGATATCTCACATGACAACATGTAATTCAATGATCAATGCATATAGATATGAAGAAGTGGAACACTAATTATTGTAAGTACCCATTTATGTTAATTAGTTTATCATTAATGTTTTTACTGCAGTTGTTGTTAAATAGAAATTGTACTACTTGCAGGGACTTAATCCTCTGCACTTGGCGGCTCAGGCAGGCCACGAGAACGTGTTGATTCTGCTTGTCACAGAATACAGTAAGTCACCAACTTTCCTCTCTCACTCCTCCATTTCTCGATCTGCATGTCTGCCTGCATGTCTACCTCTTGGCATGGTAACCTAGCTCCAGTAATTCATTCTAATTCTCCAGGGGCCAACATCAACCTGCGGGAGAATGGTGGGCATCGCCCCATAGACATGTCAAAAGGAAGGTCTCCAATGAAGCCAAAAGTAAGCTGCACCTCCTCCCACCAGCACATGGACAAACTGGTTGATTCTCTGTAACACTCTTGTAGTTGCACTAGTGAATCACACTGGTGGCTCAGAGTTGACATATATAGGCCACTCTGGGCACACCTCAACCTATCATGTTAGGTTGTCGTGGTTTCCTGAAAGTATCAATGTGCTGTGTTAGTGGTATAACTTCCTGACTCCTTGCAGTTGATTAACTCTTTCTCTCTCTATTTCTCTAGCTCTCCTGTCTCGTGTCAACACTCATGGACTCCCCATCAGAAGTACGCCATCGTGTGTGAGAGAGTGTGCATCAGTATGTGTGTGTCAGTGTTGTAGTCATGTTACCATGTGTTAGTGTGCATATCTTGTATGTGTTTATCTGTGTGGTAGTCATGTGACCATGTGTTAGTGTGCATATCTTGTATGTGTGTATCTGTGTGGTAGTCATGTGACCATGTGTTAGTGTGCATATCTTGCATTCCATTCCTTTATTTGCCCACACTTGGTTTCTTCCTCCCACACTTGGTGTCTTCCTCCAGTGTGTCCTTGCAGTAGAGGACATCACGCGGTTGAGCACGTTCACGCAGGTACGCTATTCGGACTCAGGCGTGGACAACAACTGGAGAGGTGTTGCTGAAATCTTGCAGCAAACCCTGCAGTGGAGAAGGTATGTTCCTCTGCATGTAGCATCTCATTAGCCAAACCCCTTCACATTCCTCTGCATTTAGTGTCTTATTGTAGGACACGTCCTATTACATGTTTCCACCTGACACAAGTTCTGATTGTTTGTTGTTGTTTATTTTTTGTTGTTTGTTGTTGTTTTGTTTTTTTTCCCTACGAGATGTATAGTAAATAAGGTTCATGTGATTGTACCAACTCCCTTATGGGAAGTGGACAGTTTAAATTTAGAACACACCAAGTGAAACATGGTGAACTTGATCACACACACTCACTGTCTACTTAGCTGGCTGACTATATCAGCTTCCAGGGAACTGTGGCTGCAGAGGTGTTCTGTAAGTCCAAGTCAGTCAGCTCTCTCTCTTCCTTATAAATTGATAATAGCTTTAATGGCTTCTTGATAATTGCCTCTTCACCCCTTCAACCTTTTCTCTCTCCTCCCTCCCATTTCCTCCCACCCTTCTCCTCACTCCCCTCTCCTCCCTCCCCTGTCCTCCCTCCCCTCCCTCCCCTCTCCTCCTTCCCATCTCCTCCCTCCCCTCTCCTCCCTCCCCTCTCCTCCCTCCCCTCCCCTCCCTCCACTCTCCTCCCTCCTCTCTCCTCCCTCCACTCCGCTCCCTCCCCTCTCCTCCCTCCCCTTTGCTCCCTCTCCTCCCTCCCCTCTCCTCACTCCCATCTCCTCCCTCCCCTCTCCTCCCTCCCCTCTCCTCCCTCCCCTCTCCTCCTTCCCATCTCCTCCATTAATGAGGGAATCCTATCAGATCCTAGGGAAGAACTTATTGATTATGCTTAAAATAGCTCGCCAGAAAGTTTTGACCATGGCTCACAACTCCCCAATAGGAGGACACTTTGGGAGAGAGAAAACCCTGCAGACTATTAGAGGGAGAATGGATTGGCAGGGGGTGGTCCATGATGTCAATAGGATGTGGGCAGCTTGCCCTAATTTTCAAAAGGCCAAGCCAGCTAGTACCACCAAGCAATATTGTAGCCCCTACTTGTAATTAAATAATAATTAGCTAGTTTGGCTAAGGATATAGTGGGACCCCTGAAAAGTAAAAAGAAGGGAAATAAGTACATTCCTGTTATAATGGACTATGCTACAAAGTGGCCTGAAGCTTTTACCCTACGAAATACCCTCACTGAGACAGTGGTAGAGGGACTTGTGGAAGTAACGGCCAGGCTGGGCGTGTCCCATCAGTTATTGACCGATAACTGGCCCAATTTCGTATCAAAGGTGATGCAAATGTTTTGCACAGTAACAGGGATCAAACAAATAAGAACTTCCCCTTAACATCCCCAGACCAACGGCATGGTAGAAAGGTTTAATGGTACCATCAAGCATTTGTTAAGGAAGCTAGTGTCCAACCCAAATGTGGAATGGGACAATTGTATAACCTATGTACTATGGGCTTATCGGGGAACTATCCATAAGTCCACGGGTTACTCCCATTTCCAACTGTTATTTGAAAAGACAATGAGGATGCCCCTCAACCAGTTAGTACATTTCTGGAATAGGAATGAGGGGGAGGATGCCAATAGTACATCAGAGTATGTAAAAACCTTACGGGCCAATACAGAACTAGTCCTGGACCTAGCCTATGAGAAGGAAATGAGTGAGAAAGTGAAACGGAAAGGCTACTATGACCAGGAAGCTATAGAGTGTAGCTTTAAAGTGGGTAGTTTCGTCTTAGTGTTTAGATTAACACTAGTGAATAAGCTACTTTACCAGTGGCAAGGACCCTACCCGATTACAGAAGTTGTGACACCAGTGACTTACAGAGTAGATGTGTGAGAAAAGTATACCAAACCCCATACCTACCATGTAAATTGCATGAAGAAATGGAACTTCCCTTTGGCAGCCCATTTTCTAGGTGAGTCTGAGGAATGGGAGGGCCTGGAAGAGGAAAGGAAAGGGAAGAGAGAAACCAGCCTGCACGGCTCTCAGCTACGTGAACTAGAGAAATTTTAAAGTAATTATAGGGATGTGTTGAGAGATTTCCCAGGGAAAACTAGTCGAGTGTATCATAGTATTCCTACAGGAAATACTTGCCCAGTGAGAATACCCACGTATAGACTGGCACAAAATGCTCAGGACACCTTAAGGGAAGACATTAAGACCTTATTAGGCCAGGGGAGTATAAGACCATCCACTAGTCCATGGGCAGCCCCCATAGTGCTCGTGCCTAAAAAGGATGGCACCAGGAGAATGTGTGTTGTCTATAGGAAATTGAAATCTATCACCACTAACCTCCTATATCAACTTCCTAACATAGAGCAACTAATTGCTAACAACGGCAATTCCAGTTAAATAACAACGTTTGGCCTCACTAAAGGCTATCAAGTGCCTGTAAAGAAAGATCAGATTGAGAAAACCGCCTTCATTGCCCCTTATGGAAAGTAATAATATTTAACCATAGCCTTCGGCTTAGTAACAGCCCCCATTACTTTTCAGAGGCTCATGGATAGAATCTTGCAAGGATTGCATGGATTTGCAGTCGCTTATTTAGATGACATACTTATCCATAGCAGTACATTGGACAAACATTTAGAAAATTTGATCATCGTATTCGACAAATTAAGGGAGGCTGGATTGACAGTTAAATAAACCAAGTGCATATTTGGGGAATCTACTTGTGTATACTTGGGTTATGTGGTTGGCAGCGGGACTGTCAAACCCATGCAAGGTAAAGTGTCTGCCACCAGAGAATTTGGTAGACCAAGGACAAAAAGAGAAGTGAGATCTTTCCTGGGCATGTGTGGGTGCTATCTAAAGTTTATTAATAACTTCGCGACAGTAGCCACACCTATGTCCGACCTAACGAGAAAACATGCACCCAACAATGTTGTTTGGGGGGAGAGTTGCCAAGAAGCATTTCAACAGTTAAAAAGAGCCATAACTGTTACACCAGTTTTAATCATACCAGACTGGTCAAAGCCATTTATTCTACAGACTGATGCATCTCCCTACTGGTTGGGATACACTATAATTCCATTGGATAGTCAGGGAGAAGAGCATCCCATAGCATTTGCGTAAAAGAAGTTGTTAGCAAGTTTTGACAGTTGTTTTTTTTTTCTATTTTTTAAATATTTTTGGAGGGATCATATATAATGTTCATGAACCTTTAATATTCCCCTACTCCTCAATCCTGACCAACTCCGTATCCTCCCTACACACAACTCATGAGACCAGAAATATATTTCTACTGAATATGTACACAAGATTGACCCCCACCACCCACTCCAAACACTCCAAAATCCCCACACTAATTGCATGTTGTCCCAGGTACGTCCACTTTTTACACATGGACATTGAGAACTAGTTAATTGTTAACTCCACTCATCCCCTACTCACACGCATGGGCTGTGGGATCTTTCCCCACCCTCTCCTAAACATGGGCACATGGGTCACCCACAACCTCCTTAGATTGGGATCCTTGTATCTCTCATAACCTCACACAACCTCTACTATACATATGGGCTCCGAAATCTTTTTCCCCCCCACTCCCTCTTCAATGGGTTCTGGAATCTTCCACACCCCTTGCATATATTTCTTGAATCTCCCATCCTAAAACCACAACAAATAAATATTAGCCTAAATATCATGCCTAGACTAACATACATACTAACTTAAAAGTAAACTTACCCACAAAAATATATAATCGATAATATTTACTTTTTTGTTGATTCTAATTCTACAAGCCCCATGCAGTGGTTCACATATATTAATAAATGTATCATACAGCAGAAATAAAGAACTATATATATTACCAAGAAACATTCAGTACAATGAGTCCTACTAAATATCAACTGGTTATAATTTTCCTTCATCTTTGATGGCATAAGCTTCACATTACTGGTGGGATTCTGGAGTGTCAAGTGAATCTCGTCCACAACTAGGCGTACTGTTAGCAATGAAGCTTGCAGGACCAACACAGCTCTGCATAGGATTGCATGGTATGGCTGAGCCGGTCATGAAAGGTGACAAAGCTACACACTGTGGGGATGTTGGGACTCCTTCAAGTGTAGTGTAGGGAACATCCAGGTAGCATCCAGAATAAATACCATCTCTAGTAGAGGCAGCAGCAGCAACTTGCATCTGATGCTTGGTTTTTAGGTACTTCCTTCGACCCTTGCTCTGCTGAATGGCACAGCCTGTCTCATCTTGTTTTCTATATAAAGCGTATCTATTCTGAAACCAAACCTTAAAAGTAAGATTATAAATGCAAATATATAATATTTTTCAAATACGACACCATATATAATGTTCGTGATTAGCTATACGAGGACAAACAATATTGATAATGCTCTATAAAATAAAAATTATTCTCTATGACTTATCTTGACGTATTGCATTGGAGTAACTTAAATGGTCATTGATTACAATCATTGACATGTGTAAATTCACCCTTGGGTGCAGCTAAACCATCTGAACTCATGGATGAGATATTGGCTGAACTATATAAAACTTCATAGTAATAAGGCATGCTTTTATAGTAACATGGACCAAAATTTCTCAGTAGAAATTTAATCACATATATATTCAATTAATCAATTATTTCATTTTACCTACTTATTTCAAGTATGACAAAGAGATCAAAATATTTGAGATAATTTATGGTATATTACCCGAATATTGTTTTCTGGGATGTTCAGATTCTTTGAAAGAAGATAAATTGCCTGACGACCAGGGTATTGGGTTACATCAGAGGCATTCTCCAGTTCATCTAACTGGAAGTTGTTGTACACATTTCTTGTTCTTCTTTCTTGGTTGGCTCATCCACCTCACTATGACTAGAGTGTGTACCCAAAGTAGATTCATCACTGGTGTCAGCATACATGTTTTTGCCAGTATTAGATTTCATGGACATCTTGGTTACTAAAAAATTGAAAGCAAAAAGTTTTAAATAATGTGTAGATGCAGCAGAGGATGTAATAATAATGTATGGTATGCTCTACTGGTCTATGTGAACTGAGATATTTATAAAGGATTGGCATAACACCACTCACACTTGACATTTTTGGATGTATTTGTAAACAAGTCATTCATTTTACCTTTGGCATTCTTCAGAGAAAGTGCCCTTGTAGGTCTGCAAGAATCAGGAGGATCATAGTTACACACCTATGGAGAGAATAATTGTAAAAGCCATATATTGTGTAAAAAATCACCATAATGATACCACTTGGAGATAAGTAACTTATAGAGACTACTTACTATCCATAAGAATGAACTCCAGAGATGTGCTGTATTTGAGTTTTGGAACCATGCCACTGATGGATACCTCCATCAATGGAAACATCATCCTGAATTGGATAAACATCGATGGCTTACAGGGAAAAATGTTATATTTCTTTTATTTAATTAATACCTGTGAAAATACATTATATGAAATCATTATGGACTTTGATAATATAACATCAAGATGACACTTCATATTTGGAATCCACCTACAAGTTGTCCTTGCCTAAATGAATATATTTGTCACAAAATTTAGTATAACAAAATTTAAAAAAAAATTGAAACAATGCTATTCTTGATAATGAATCACAAATATCAGTCATCTGTGTTCCTGGTATTATTCTTGACAACATGGACAAATTGTGATGAAAGTCTGCTTGAATATTTCCTATTACACAAGTATGTGACTGAAAAAAAATAAAGTTTGGATTGGACTAGGGCATGAGCTTAGGCAAGAAATTTTCAGCATTTTTTGTAAAGAGTTATCTTTATAAAGCACAGGATGGAGCAATAAATATTCCTTAATGCCACAGTATGTAACCAAAAAAATATGGTTTTGAAAAAAAAAAGACTGGAAAAATAAAATAAAATTTATAGCTACACTTCTAAAATGAATTATGCACGAAAATTTTCAAACTTATTGATTCCAATTACCATCGGGTCCATGAACTCGATGAACTCTAAGGCTGAGAATTGACAATCTTTCGAACTTCCACTCATTAAAACCAAAAACAATTCACAAGACAATATCAATAACTTGCTATGATGAACATATGCAGCTGAAGACACATCACCATTCTGGGGAACTGAGACATCATTATCATAAATCTTTCTCTGGGTTTGTAAAATTTAAAATGCCCAAAAAATGGTACCTAGGCAAAAAATCCCTTGGCTGTGGGCTCGGTCCAAATCATTGTACCACCAAAAAATAAAAAATTTATAAAAAAAAAAACTCTCTTCCTGACAGTCAAATACTATAGCAAGAATGTTTTCATCCAACCATTTTAGTATATTTGACCACACCTCTTCCTTCAGGCATGTCAGGCCTAAAGAGTCAAAATAGTGTGATCTATTTTTTATACTTTTGAATGATCAAATTCGAACAATTAACTATGAATGAGAAAGTGCTGGTCACACTTGGTCACACCTTTTCCTGAGGGTATATCTAATCCCAGGCAAATCATAGGGTAAGTTTACTAGTAAATAATAGCAAGATTATTGTGGACAAAATTATATTAAATCTGTAAGATAACTAGAAGCTCTGTAAGGATGGAATCCCACAATATATGCCATCTGTTTCTTCTCCTGCTGGTTAAGAGATTAGTTTACTTAATTTAAGATATTTTTTACATAAAGTTCACTAAAAACTTATTTACCCTTTTTTTACATCAATTATGTAGTAGTTATTGTAATAGAATTGAGCGAGTGGATAAAGTTGCAAAATAGTGTATATGCACAGGTGGAAACATAATATGTTTTCATAAATGATTATTTTTCAAAATTTATTTGTATTTATTTAACAAGAGTGGTCCGCACTAAGAACTGTGGCAGATAATTACAATACTATTTATTTAAAGTAGTATTTTATACAAAGCAAAATAATTATTCAGAAAATTTAAGATGAGGTTAAAGTTTTGGTAACACTTAAAATTTTAGGTTTCTATACAGTAAAAGTACATAATTGTAACCAAGGGGTCTCCATATTATTTTTTTTAAATTTTGATCTACTGATTTCGGTCATTCCAACAGTCCAAAAAAAAAGAGAGTTGATCACACGTTGTAACTCTTAAACGCTACAAATGGCAAGAATATTTTCACACCCAAACATCTATATCATTATGAAACCAAACCTTCTGTTGACTCACCAATCAGGGCCAAACCCATGCTCTTGCTGACGCCAGAAACCCTCCCAGCTAGCAGGTCTTCCACTGTGGGACGCCTACTTTCCATACAGCAATCCTTACTTCCCAAACAGCTCGGAACCTAGCTGTTGACCATGATGCTGACCGTGATGCTGACCGTGATGGCACGAGGTACTAAATACAATGGCCACACTGAGCGAGCATGCGCTGTAATTTTTTTTTTCAGGGATATTTCTAGTAGAGTATATTAAAAAGTGGATATGGAGTATTAAAGAAGAACGACCCTTTACCTTCTCACCCTTAAGAATAAATCATAGCTCAACGCTTAACCGCATTAACTTGATTTCTTCCCCAATATATCTTATTTAGTTCAAAAGAAAAGAAAAAGGCAATGTTAGCTATTGGGTGGTTAAATTTTTTTTTATTATCAATTAGTCAGGAGTTAGGCATCATCAAATTAAGAAATAAGGGTATCTTATTGAGAATCAGCCAAGACATTGTCATCATATTCTTCTAATCATTTTGATCCTTACAATTTGAAGCACTAATGCTTTAAATATGTCCCTGGCATGCCCTAGTAGCTATATTTATGTTTGACATTAGTTAAAAAAAAAAAAAAAAAAAAAAAATTTTCCTCTTTAAATTTATATTTACCTGTGACTCTATATTTATATATATACCTATATACACACTGCATTAATGCTCAAATAGACAGATATATAAACACAATTATGCAACACATATACACACATATATACATGTGTATACACATATATATATTAAATATATATACAAACATTGGTAAAAAAAAATTGGAAACACTGGTGAAAGAAAGTAAAATTAAATTTTCCATACCAAAATTGCCTGAATACGAAATGGGAATGACATGGTAGTACTATTTAATGAAGGAGAAATTTAGTGTAACAGTAACAGCTACAAAAACTCTATGGCAATTCCAGAACTCTCATTGACACAACTTACTCTCATTGACACAACTTACTCAACATAAAACATACGAAATAACAAATATATGACCTCCTATTGATAATTGTTTCAGGCAGGATAAATGTAGAATTGGTGGTTGCTGACTTTATTATAAAATCATAGATGTTTGAACTAATTACTCAATTCATGAAGTTCTTAACAATGTGAGATACTTATTGTACACAAATTTTTTTCACTTTTCTTTGGTCTGAAGGAAAAATGAGTGCTATAACTGACTTCTACCCAGAGTGCCAAGTGTATCTCTGTGATTTTTATAAAGAGCAGTGCTGGAAACGCTGAGGAAAGAGAGAAAGCATGGCCTATTTTCATCAGATGCTATAGTGTTCCTTGTTCTGTTTGGATGCTGTACTTGATCTCCTTGGCATATTGAGACTTTTTGATAATTGGGAATAGATGAGTTGTAGATATCAGCCATTATGCAAAGAATCTGCAAGTCCGAGTGTGGTTAGAATCCAAGTGATTTTTTGTTTGTCAGGCAGAGTACATCTTTTAGCAATTATATCATAACATATGGCTGCGTATATGGTTATGAATTATATTTAGTCTTCTAATGTTGAATTAATTTTGTGTACATATCCCTGAACGTATAATTGTGACACTGCTAAAACGAGTATATTCACATATATATTTAATTATGACACTTACTGGTGTTATGCTTACTAATGGCAACTTTTTAAGAAACCTTGCGTAAATCAAAGAATACTTTCTTCTTCAATATTCACCTATCACATTTATTCTACATTTTTCCTCCTTTTATCATTTTTTTTCAATTTTTTTTGGAATTTCACATTTTTCCTTACTATTTTAAACTTCTATTTTTTTCCTTGTATCATTTTTCATTTAATCTTCTTTTTTTTTTCATTACGATGATTTCAAAGTGAAAATTGGTTGGAATACTTACTCTGTCCATGCACAGTCCACTAAGTGTTGTGGATGGTGGGGGTGTGTAATATGAAGGAAAAACCTCTCAACTTCATTACAAAGAAGCTTCTAATCAGGGTATATATGT
The DNA here is from genome assembly GCA_965206195.1 of Gammaproteobacteria bacterium. GTDB lineage: Bacteria > Pseudomonadota > Gammaproteobacteria > PS1 > Pseudothioglobaceae > JAAOIF01. Next base: position 41,429 of record CBDBIZ010000001.1, on the reverse strand, counting down.
ATTTCTATTATGTCAAATTTTCCTGACTGAATATGCAATCACTAAGTACTACTCTACACTCCTTAGAAAGTGTACCCATTGGGATGGGAAATTTGAATCTTCCACTAATAACACATATATTCTACCAATTACTCAATCATGAAGTTCTTAATAACGTGAGATACTGGTGGTACACCAAGATTTTTCACTTTTCTTTGGTCTGAAGGAAAAATGAGTGCTATAACCGACGTCTACTTAGAGTGCCAAGTGTATCTCTGTGATTTTTATAAAGAGCAATGCTGGAAACTATGAGGAAAAGAGAGAAAGCATGGCCTATTTTCATTAGATGCTATAGTGTTCCTTGTTCTGCTTGGACGCTGTACTTGAGCTCCTTGGCATATTGAGACATGTTGATAATTGGGATGTTACTATCAGTAGCAAATAAACGAGTTGTAGAAATCAGCCATTATGCAAAGAATCTGCAAGTCCGAGTGTGGTTAGAATCCAAGTGATTTTTTGTTCCTCAGGCACAGTACATCTTTTAGCAATTATATTATAACGTATGGCTGCGTATATGGTTATGAATTATATTTCGATTTCTAATGTTGAATTAATTTTGTGTACATATCCCTGAACGTATAATTGTGACACTGCTAAAACGAGGATATTCACATATATATTTAATTATGACACTTACTGATGTTATGCTTATTAATGGAAACTTTTTAAGAAACCTTGTGTAAATCAAAGAATACTTTCTTCTTCAATATTCACCTATCACTTTCCTTCTACATTTTTCCTCCTTTTATCATTTTTTTTTCTATTTTTTTTGGAACTTCACCTTTTTCCTTACTATTTTAAACTTCTATTTTTTTCCTTGTATCATTTATCTTTAATCTTCTTTTTTTTTCATTACAACGATTTCGAAGTGAAGACTGGTTGGAATACTTTCTCTATCCATGCACAGTCCACAAATTGTGGTGAATGGTAGGGATGTGTAATTTGAAGGAAAAACCTCTCTACTTCATTGCAAGGAAGCATCTAATTAGGGTAAGTATATATTTCTATTCGGTCAAATTTTCCTGACTGAATATGCAATCACTAAGTACTACTCTACACTCCTTAGAAAGTGTACTCTTTGGGATGGGAAATTTGAATCTTCCACTAATAACACATATATTCTAGCAGAGATTGCCCAGGCAGTGCCTACCATGTGCAAGAAGTGGAATAGTTTATTGGTACATTAGGTTATGATAGATCAGACTACATTGAACCCAATTTAGCAACTCCCATTGCAGCTGTAGAGTAAAGGTAAAAGGAATGAAGCCTTTGTGGTCCACTCTTTAACACAGTTGGTAAGGTAATTAAAAAAAAAGGAAAATAAATTTCTTGTGGAAAATCTACAATTCAAAATTTTAATATTTTAAAACTATCACCCATAGACAGAATGGTGAAAGAAGATATATCTTACAGCAAGACATGTTTCTTCCCCTTTAGAAATGTCGTCTAATCAGATGTCTTCCAGTGAGTCATGTCAACCCGTAAGACATGGTCTCCGATAAAACACATCCTCCAGTAAGACAAGCCTTCCAATGATAAAAACTATTATATGACATGTCTTCCTTTAAGACATCTTCTTTCATTAGATATGCCTTCCTCTAAGATACATTTGTGACAACAGCACACCAAGTATGGGCCTAGTTAATAATGCAGTGATTGCATGCTAGTATAAATATTGATATATTTAGAGATGGAGGTAAACATCTATTTAATGTGCTCTAAAAACTTGATGTGACATAAAATTGATCAACATGCAGATTCGATTCATTAAGATTATCTAGTTGCTAATTCAAATTGATCTTCAATCACTTACTATTCTCTGAATATTTATGTGCGAGTGAGTTAGTCTATGACAATGTAATTGTGCATGTGCATGATGTGTATATGTGTGTGGGAGTGTGTACATGTGTAGTGACTATGAAGCTTCAAGCATGAACATGGAAATTACACTAATTGCATGCCCTATACAGACAGAGAAACCTACACAGACATGACACACGCACTTTTTGTATATGGTTAATGTCATCATGCTTTCCTTGCATCTTCCAGTTGACTCTCCTCCCAAGACAACTGACTTAGTCCAAACTATGTTCTTTCCCATTATCACCTTCCATAACCAATCTTGTAATATTGATATGGTTTAAAGGCACCCCACTCATCCATGCGGCGATCAACTGAACCAAACAAAGATCACATGTCAGTAAGTAAGGTTCCTAAATTAGTGCGTTATTTGTCCAACCGAATAATTTCCTAGGAAGATATTATATTACAAGGTTATATGATATTATTTGTACCACATTCTAATGCCACACACACATAAACACAACTGCACCAAAATGCACAAACAAATCAACAAACACAGAAATAATAAACACAAAAGCACCAACACATTCACTTCAACATGCAAGCAATAAAATGCCATCACCAACATATGAACTAACAAAATCATGCATGCACCAATAATCATGCACAACACAACATGCACACAACAATAAGCATTCGCCAACAATCCCAAACCAAAACGCAGGCACCCTCTGAAAAATTAAAATGTAACCACACTAATGCTCTAACACAAACACATTAACATGCATGCATACACTAACAAGCTTGCACATACAAGAAACGTGCATGCCAACACTAACCAACAAATAGCCATGTTTCCTCCAACATTTCATAACAACATGCATGCAATAACATACACGTACAAACACATGCTCACATGCCAAAACACATGAATTAACACCCACTCACGCACGTCCCATCATGACTGACACCAACGTACACACAAATCAGAATGCAAAGAATAACACACACACAAAACTACAGACACAAGGGTCACACCAACACTCCAGCAACAACAAACAAGCTTCAACAAGAAGGAATGCACTAAAACACACGCACTAACACAAAAGCACCAAAATTCATGCATATACTAACTGGGATGTATAAGCATTCACATAATTGTCATTACACATGTAGTATCACATACGCACGCACCAACAGGAATATTTGTAACAGCATACGTGTGATAAATGACACTAACATATATTAAAATGTATTCAAAGACACACATACACACACCGAACAGCAAGCATGCACAAACAACTATGCATATACAATACACATGCACTCATAAACATGCATAAACTCGCTCACATACATGCACAAGGTAGCAATTATGCATTAACATGTATGCACCAACAGACAGGAAAAACCAGCACAACCCAACACATGGGCCCTGATATCTCCCAACCCTCTATATATGGCCCTGAATTAACTAGTCCCCATCTAGATATGGTCCTAGAGTTTCCAACCCCTATATTGTGAGAAGTGAGGACTATGGCAAATGGCCAATGCTCTGGATATGTGAGTACTGCCTCAAGTGTGTTTGGCTCAAGCGCACCTATCTGAAGCACATCACCCTCTGTCAGCATCGCCAATCACCCGGGATAGAAATTTACAGGTAAGGGACAAACTCTGTGTTTGAAGTGGATGGAATCGACCACAAGCTCTACTGTCAAAATTTGTGTCTTTGGTCGAAGTTGTTTCTCGAGCATAATTTACTCATCAATGGAAATTTTGATTACCCACCATTCGAAACTATCTTAATTATTTTGATTAATACTTCATACAGATGTTTCTATTTGGCCACTTCTAATCTTTTATATTTCACTTTCTTATATGGTACTTGTATTGTTTCAATAATTTTTTTGTCAATCCTTTGTACCTGTGCCTCATATGGATGTGTTGTTACGCAGAAATGTTGTTTGTTATTAGTTCCAACAATTTTATTTACTTATCTCCATAGCAATTTATATTTTGAAGCCGCCCTTTCTAAACCATCCTAAGTAATTTGATTAATATTTCTTGCAAGATGTTTTTATTTGGGACTACTGGTAGGTGTGCAGATTTGCTGTCAGTATGTCAGTAGCTAAATTATTATCTTTATTTTTGTAAACAATTGAAAAAAATGTCTTGTATATTTGTGTGAATGTTATTTCACTTTTGACAGCTTGCAGAGAAGAAGATTTGTGTTCAAATGAAGTGGGATGTTAATGCACTTACCTTAGCAGACATCACTTGTGGATATTCCTTGAGATTCCTTCTGATCCTGACTGTCTTTGAGCAAGAAAAACTGGTGCAACACTCTTTGATGTTGGCCAACGTATACCTTCCCAGTAAGTTAAGAGAGCAATATAGAGAGATTATGTCAATTTCTCCTTTGACTCTCTCAATTTTTCATTTCACCAGTCCTTTCAATCTTATGAATTTTCTAGCTCTCTATTCTTCAGTTCAGCTCTCTTTCGCCCTTACATCCAGCATCATCTGTAAATTATGCATGCCTCATGGATACAGATTAAGGTTTCATGTCCACCAGAAGTACCCCTCCATCACTTATCGCCTGTGACTGCTTGGCAGAACTTTGCAGCAACTGCAGTCAGCCAAATATCCGGTCTGTGTGGAAATCATGGAATATGAGACTGAAATTCATAATGTGAATCTATTTTGAGTGTGTGTAAATGTCTGTGTTGCGTATGTGTGTTGACATGTATGCGTTCGTATATGTGTCAAAAGAATTGAGAATCTTACTGATGAACATTTTTTTTCCAGTAAATTTCTTCCTCTCACAAAGAAATGCTTTGATAATATCTTCCTAATTTAGAGTTGGGTACAAAAATCTCTTGTTTCTTGGAGGCATGTGTAACCAAATAATGTTATTTGTAGTTTCTAATTAGTAGGGGCTAGCATGTTTATTTCACCTAAAATCTGTATGCCTACTAATGGCTTCAGTGAGCACCAGTACCATAACGATTTTATTGGCATTGATGACTGGAAAAGCTATTTTTGAGAACTGCAAATGCCTGGCAGATTTTGTGACATAATCGAGCAAGTCATTATTCCTAGAACATTATTTATTTAATTCCTATCATGTTGTGACCTGCCACATGATGACATTACCATCCCCACATTGTCATTATGTCTGTGTGTCTGTGTGTCTGTGTTTGTGTGAACAAATAACATGAATATGATGAGATTTTGTGTGTAATAATCTTACTTTTGATGTTACAGGAGCAGCTAATGATTTTCCAAGAGTGTATTAGAGAAGTGATGATACAGAGAATGTTGAGAGAACAACCAGATGTTGAAACAATGTCTGTGACTACTGCAGACTTTCTGAAAGATGGTGACGAAACTCAAGACTGTAGTGATGATTCACTAGCTGTGGCCAAGTAGCGAGTAATGACATCCAGTTAATATGTTTATGTATATCCCCCATCCCCCAGGTATTAACCTCTTTTTGTGCTACCAACCTCCACCCCAGCTGTAAATGAAAGGGCTGAGTGTCTCCAACACTAACACCACATTTTGTAATGCTAATTGTTCTTTGCAGTTATTTCTATGACTTTAATTCTCCTTCATTTTATAAAGGTGCTCCCCCATTATAAAAAGAGAGAACTGAACATCTGCTGGTTGTGTATTTAAAGAAGCAAAAGTTTTATTTCTGTTTCATCAATTTTGTTTGAATTTATTTATTACTCCAAGTGACTCTGCCTGTGACAAGACATGGAACAAGTAAAGGACATCAAGAAATTAATAATATAAAAGAGAATAAAGAAATGAATAAGAAAGATGATAATAACAAAGTTAATTAAGACAACTAATTGAGATAATGTGTGTTATGTGTTTCCGTTGAAGGAAATTAATTATAAGAACAAGAAAACGAAGTGATTACAATAAACTCATTTAATGAACAAACAGCCGGCCAGGCAGGGCGCAGGAGCAGGGCCCCCAAATGGTCTGACTATAAAAGACACAACTAAACTGTTATGAGAGAGAAAAATGTCCACGTGGTAACTGAAAGTGTTATATTGTATATTGAATATTGGAAAGATCACTGTTGTTGTACAGAGAGTCTCTGACCAGTATTTAATACTATCTATTTTGAAGCAAGACAGGATTTGTGAACCAACTGTTGGCTACACATAACAAAAGTTGGTAGCCTTAGTTAGTACTATAACAACTGGTGATTAACTAGTGAGCGGGGCAGCTATCCTAGCTTGCAGAAAATATTAGCTGAAGCTAGGGTAGCAGCTCACATTGGTGGTAGCAGTGGGATAGCTAAGTAAATATTTTATTAAGAACTAGAAATTATCTACTATCAACTTCTGAAAAGAATCATGTCTGTGCCAGGAGAAGACAGGCGCACTCGAAGTCAAACATCAGGTGGAGCTGGAATGAGAAACTCTACAGCCTTCTCTACCCCTGCCAACTTTCCTACATACACCATATGAAGGGATACCTAGCCTACAGGAGCTTGAACATCGTCGGGCAGAGAGAGATGAGAGAAGGGCAGAGAAGGAAAGGCAAATCAGACAAGAGGTATGGGAACAAAGAGAGGAAGAGCGTCAAGCTAACAGAGAACTACTGCTAGAGATCATCAGAGGTCTACTACCAGACGGACGGGCCCAAGCACCTGCAGCCGCATGGCTCACAGTGCAGAAATTCAATGAGCCTACAGATGATATAACCGCTTACTTAGATACTTTCGAAGCAGTGGCTGCTGCCAAAAGATGGAACCAAGATCTTTGGGCTCCATACCTACGCGGGTCACTAGCCGGAGCCGGACTTCTGGCAATTTCATCACTCCCTGCAGTTCAACAGAATAATTATAGATTGGTGAAGTTAGTTCTACTAGCAGCCTACCAATTATCCGTGGAGACCAGGCAAAGAAGGGTGTGGGAATTTTGCTTCAACGTAGCAAACAAAGACTTGTGACTGAGGGACTTTCACAAGAAATTTTGCCGATGGTTGAACACCAGTTGAACCATAGATCGAGAGATGGTTGTGAAGGAACTTGCCATAGCCAAACTCCCTAATTGGCTGGAGTCCCAAATCCGGAATTTGAACTGCCAGTCCTTTGAGGAACAATCCGAAGCCATTGTTGGATATCTGGGCAAATCGAGGATGAGGAGAGATAAGGACTACTCAAGGAAGGAAGACAGGAAGGAATTCAAGAAGGAAGAACCACGGTTCTGAAAGGATCAAGCACCCCAAACTTGGAGGAGAGAAGGGCCTCCATGTTACACCCCATCGACAGCTGTTGAATGCTTTAGATGTGGGAAGAAGGGCCATGTTAGGAGAGACAGCAGAGTCAAGATGGAAGAGGCTAAGTGTAGTACGGTGGCTCCATAAGCTCCACCAGAGTTGACGAAGACCCTAAAGATCAATGTGCCTACCGTCACAGCATTGCTCGACACTGGCCGCACCAAGTTGTTGGTGAACCCGAAGTATGTGGAATAGACAGACTACCTTGGATGAAGCATCCCTTAACACACTGCTTCAAACAAATGGACATACTTCCCAGCTGCCAGAGTGACGATGGAGCTAGAGTGGAAGGAAATGACCTTGGCTGTGGGAGTGTCAAAACGCTTGAGCGAGGAAATGCTTATGGGCAGGGATATCCCCCATTTTAAGCAGTTCATCAGGAAGGAACTCGAAAAGGAGATGAGGTTGAACACATCACATGCTACCTCTGAGACAGAAGCAGGGATGGTGGTCACTCGATCCAAGCAATGCCAACAGGATGCCCTTGAGGAGGAGGAGCAACTGGGGCTGGACGAAGACGGAGCTGTCTGGAGGATATCGAAGTGGGGGGGGGGGGGGACACTACTGAGGCATGCGGGGAAGACTGGATGGAGGAGCAGAGTTCAGATGGGTTCAAGAAGGATATCCAACCCGATGAGTGTTCGGTTGAGGTACCTGGAGAAGACCAGACACAGGAGTTGAGCACTGAGGGGGATGGAGTATCGGAAGAAATAGTGGGAGTCACCACTGAGGTTTTCATCAAGAAGAAGCTGGCCGAAGCCCAGAGGTATGAGAGTGACCTACAGAGTATAAGGGAGAAGGCAGAGGGAGAAGGGAACCCTTATTTTTTGCATGGAGGGCTATAAATGAGGGAACTCTATCAGATCCTAGAGAAGAATTTATTGATTAGGCCTAAAATAGCTCGCCAGAAAGTTTTGACCATGGCCCACAACTCCCAAATTGAAGGACACTTTGGGAGAGTGAAAACCCTGCAGACTACTAGAAGGGGAATGGATTGGCTGGGGGGTGGTGCGTGACGTGAATAGGATGTGGGCAGCTTGTCCTATCTTTCAAAAGGCCAAGCCAGCTAGTACCACCAAGGCCCCATTGCAGCCCCTACCTGTAATTAAAGAACCATTAGCCAGGTTGGCTATGGATATAGTGGGACCCCTGAAACGTACAAAGAAGGGAAATAAGTGCCTTCTTGTAATAATGGACTATGCTACAAAGTGGCCCGAAGCTTTTCCCCTACGAAACACCTTCACTGAGACAGTGGTAGAGCGACTAGTGGAAGTAACGGCCAGGATGGGCATGCCCCAGGAGTTATTGACCAATTACGGGTCCAATTTCGTATAAAAAATAATGCAAATATTTTGCACAGTAACAAGGATTAAACAAATAAGAACTTCCCCTTACCATCCCTAAAACAACGGGATGGTAGAAAAGTTTAATGGTAACATCAAGCATTTGTTAAGGAAGCTAGTGTCCAACCCAGATGTGGAATGGGACAATTGTATACCCTATGTACTATGGGCTTATCGGGGAACTATCCATAAGTCCATGGGTTACTCCTATTACCAACTGTTATTTGGAAAGACAATAAGGATGCCCCTCAATCAGTTAGTACATTACTGGAAAGGGAAGGAGGGGGAGGATGCCCGTAGTACATCAGAGTGTGTACAAACCTTACAGGCTAATATAGAACTAGTTCGGGACCTAGTCTATGAGAAGGAAAGGAGTGTGAAAGTGAAACAGAAAGGCTACTATGACCAGGAAGCTAGAGAGAGTAGCTTTGAAGTTGGTAATTTCGTCTTATTATTTAGACCAACCCTAATGAATAAGCTGCTTAACCAGAGTCAAGGACCCTACCCGATTACAGAAGTTGTGACCCCAGTGACTTACAGAGTACCATGTAAATTGCATGAAGAAGTGGAACTCCACTTAAGCAGCTGTTTTTCTAGCTGAGTCTGAGGATTGGGAAGGCTTGGAAGAGGAAGGGAAAGGGAACAGAGACAACAGCCTGCATGGCTCTCAGCTGCATAAACTAGAGAACTAGAGAAATTTAAAAGTAACTATCGGGATGTTGAGAGATGTCCCAGGGAAAACTAATCTGGTGTATCATAGTATTCCTACAGGAGATACTTGCCCAGTGAGACTACCCCCGTATAGACTGGAACAAAAGGCTCAGGACACATTAAGGGAAGAGATTGAGACCTTATTAGGCCCGGGGATTATAAGACCATCGACCAACCCGTGGGTAGCCCCCATTGTGCCCGTGCCTAAAAAGGATGGCACCAGGAGAATGTGTGTTGACTATAGGAAATTGAATTCTATCACCACTAACGTCCCTTATCCACATCCTAACATAGAGCAACTAATTGCTAACCTCGGCAATTCCAGTTATATAACAACGTTTGACCTCACTAAAGGCTATCAAGTGCCTGTAAAGAAAGATCAGATTGAGAAAACCACCTTCATTACCCCTTATGGAAAGTATTAATATTTGACCATACCCTTCTACTTAGAAACAGCCCCCTCTACTTTTCAGAGGCTCATGGATAGAATCTTGCAAGGTTTGCATGGATTTGCAGTCGCTTATTTAAATGACATACTTACCCATAGCAGTACGTGGGAGGAACATTTAGAAAATTTTCCTTCGTATTCGAAAAATTAAGGGTGGCTGGATTGACAGTTAAAGAAACCAAGTGCGCATTTGGGGAAGCTACTTGTATACACTTAGGTTATGTGGTTGGCAGTGGGACTGTCAAACCCATGCAAGGTAAAGTGTCTGCCATAAGAGAATTCAGTAGACCAAAGACAAAAAGAGAAGTGAGATCTTTCCTGGGCATGTGTGGGTACTATCGAAAGTTTATTAATAACTTCTCGACAGGTACAGAACTAGTTACTTGGTAACTCCCCTCATCTCCTACTCCCACGCATGGGCTGTGGGATCTCTCCCCACCCTCTCCTAAACATGGGCTCATGGTTCACCCACAACCTCCCTAGATTGGAATCCTTGTATCTCTCACAACCTCACACAACCTCTCCTATACTTATGGGCTCTGAAATCTCTTTTCACCCCCACTCCCTCTTCAATGGGTTCTTGAATCTTTCACACCCCTTGCATATATTTCTTGAATCTCCCATCCTAAAACCACACCAAATAAATATTAGCCTAAATATCATGCCTAGATTAACATACATACTAACTTAAAAGTAAACTTACACACAAAAATATATAATTGATAATATTTACTTTTTTTGTTAATTCTAATTCTACAAGCCCCATGCAGAAGATTACCACATTTTTCAGTGGTTCACATATGTGAATAAATGTATCATACAGCAGAAATAAAGAACTATATATATTACCAAGAAACTTTCAGTACAATGAGTCCTACTAAATATCAACTGTTTATAATTTTTCTTCATCTTTGAAGGCATCAGCATCACATTACTGGTGGGATTCTGGAGTGTCAAGTGAATTTCATCCACAACTAGGTGTACTGTTAGCAAAGAAGCTTGCAGGACCAACACAGCTCTGCATAGGATTTCATTGTATGGTTGAAACGGTCATGTAATGTGACAAAGCCGCAAACTGTGGGAATGTTGGGACTTCTCCAAATGTAGTGTAGGGAACACCCGGGGTAGATCCAGGGTAAATACCATTTCTATTAGAGGCAGCTGCAGCAACTTGCATCTGATGCTTGGTTTTAGGTACTTCCTTCGACCCTAGCTCTGCTGAATGGCACAACCTGTCTCAGCTTGTTTTCTATATAAAGCACATTTATTCTGGAACCAAACCTTAAAATGAAGATTATAAATGCAAATATAAAATATTCCATGAAATAATTCTTGAAAATTTAGAAATTAATTTCTAATTTTTTTTTTTGTTTAGAACTTAAGGTTATTGTTATGACAGACTTGGAGAGAGAGCTTAACCTGTGTATGTTATTTAGAAGGAAAAATTTCAAATTTTTAATTATGCCAAATTTCTCTAAGTCAACAATAAATAACCATAACCTTAAGTTCTGAAGAATCGGGGTAAGGGATATATATATGATATATGCCATATTACTAGTGAATATTATTTTGATATATATTCTAAGGAATATCTATTGGATACTTTATTACCTTGGGGGTGGGGTTGAGGTGGGGAATTAGCTTTATATTTACCTCAGGTCTGCACTGTCTATTGATTGATTGTACTCATAAATATTTTTGTTATAGTTGCAATTTGTTTCACTATAATCTCATCATTGCAGGGTTGAAAGTGCTAAAAATGCCAATTCATGCTGGAAATTTGCAAGACACATCTATTTAATTAAGTAGTAAATTTGAACTTTTAAATGGATATCTCATATGAAAATACACCAAATCGCTTTAAGGTTTCATTTTTATCAGTTCATGTTATTTTCACATTAAAACATAAATTAAAAAAATTGTTCAAAATTGTTCTAGAACAATTTTAACCCTGCATTTTTTTTAATCTAAGGGGTTTTCCTTATAGATTGTTTTTTCTTGATTATATCAAGTAATTAATTTTTTTTCTTAGTTTAAATAGGAATAATTCAAATATAACAACAATTGCATTGAAATATATCAAAGATATTTTGTAGGGCATTGATGTGATGGTTTTACATGAACACATCCACATTATACCATTACAAAATTTAATACATGCATATATGCACACTTATTTTGTTCTAGATTCATTTTATGAAGAAATGCGTTATTGTTTATAAAGTATTTCTTCATATTTGATGTAATGACAGTGTATAGTGAATTTGGTATTCTCCTTGGAACAGCTTGAATGAATCTTTTTGTTGCGTATCTCCATGAGTAGTGCCCATATCTCTTCTTTGAAGGAAGATTCCCTTCATTCTGTTTCAAGAATAAGTGGACATTTTAACAATGCATTCCTTTTCCATGAAAACTAATTCATCATGTGTAATGTGCTTTACCTGCTGGAATAAGAGTCATTTGCCAAGTTGAAAATACAAATGGAAATTATAATGGGTTTAAGTATTGTGGAAATTGTTGAAATGTGGAAGTACTGGAGACTTTCAAGTTACAAAAGAATCTCAAATATGTCTGTCAAAGTAAAATTTATGGACCAGGTTCCTCCTGTAAAACCTAATAAAACTCATTTACTATTTTCTTGTAATAATTGAGTTGGCTTAAGTGAGAACATAGAATGACAATGTAACAGAAAGAAGTCCAATATGCAATAACATGTGCGTCTGTGTTCTTTGATTATTGCAACTGCAAAATTACAACTTTATGAAGAGCCGCTCCGAGGGCCCGAGGAACTACATAGGGGGATATACTAATTTTTTTCATTGAGATGTGCTTGGACAGAGTGCAGCTCATATATGGACAGCCAACTTCAACCTGCAGAAAATAAAATTTTACATACATTTTACTAACAGTGGCCAGTTCACCAAAAAAACTCAAATCTGCCCAACTCTAGTTGCACCATTGCCAACCTGAATAGGTTCCTCTTAATTGCTATTTATATGCTGGGATGGCCCTATTCAGGAAAGAAACACACAAGCACTGAGAGGCGCAAAATATTTTTTCCATGGAGCATCAATCAATTAAGCCTTTAGGTGAACGCACAATGAAAATATTTTAATCTCTATCTGAGACCGGTTTTACATGACCACACCAGAACAGGCTCCATATAAACACATTCCTTGTTAAGCCACTGCAAGTTTACTCCACACGAGGCATCAGATCTATCAATATTCCTGTGGTTTCAATTTGATGTATGTTATTAGAAGTTCAGTTCTGAACAGGTCCCTAAATGACGGTCGAGTGGGTGCTGAGCTGAACTCAATGACACATAGCTTAGATGTTGCTGTCTCTTCTCATTGCCAGTGAGATATGTTTTCACTCCTCTCTCTGGCACACACATATTATCTAACTACTGTGGAAATGGACTCGCTAATATTCTCAGTGTAATGGTCTTCATATTACCACTCATCCACATCCTCATCATCTTTTAGCTCTTTTCCTGCTTTCTGAGTTTGTGCTCTAGTCTGGACTTCAATAATTACTGGTTCTGGGCATATCAGGTGTTTTCCCAGTTCCAGAAAAAAGGTAGGTCTTGTCCCAGAAGTGCATCAAAACAATTTTTATGCAACTGCTAACAAATGTTCATGTTCACCTTCTTTCTTTGTTCCAGAAAGTAAACACTTCTTTTTCCTTCCCCACTCACCCTACTCACTTTATTATTCCATTTCTTATATCTTCTCCCTTTTTTTTCCTTCCTTCCTTGCTTTTTTCTCCATTCATTAATACACTAAATGACTCACCCAATCTGTCCCTGTATTTAATAGAAGATATCCTGGAATAGACTCAACTATAAAAAATATTCACTGCCCCTGTGGGTGCATTAAATATGAATAAACTTTTTTTGTATATGTTTGTGAACGGTGTTTACAATTGGTGGAGTGGATGTGGCACTCCAGATGGAGCACTGAGTGACTCAGCTGTGGATGCTATTGTTGCTATTGTGTTGCTGATGTATGGCCTGCCTAGGTGCTTGTGAATATCGAGTGAGTTCCGTAGTGCAATGGGCACGATGGATTTGGCTTCTTTTTCCAGAGATGGAGATTGGAGTTATGGGGAAGAGTGTCATGGGCAGCATTTAGCACAAATTTATAGCACTCATTCGGGAGAGACCTGATGGCATCTGCCCATATTTAGGTTGGATCTGTTCCAAGTGTAGTGATGGTGGTAAAAAGAAGACCCTGGACGGGAAGAGCCAGAATTTCTGACTTGCATCTACTGGCATCACTATAAGCAACTTTGTTCTTCACTGCCTTTAGGAGTGATTTTCAACTCTGAGATGTATCCTCCACCATTGTTTCTTGCACCTCTATTGATGGTTTAAAGATCTTCCTGATTGATTTTATCTCAGTTACAAGGTTTTTTTCAGCCAGGTGTCTCACTCACTCACTCACTCACTCACTCACTCACTCACTCACTCACTCACTCACTCACTCACTCACTCACTCACTCACTCACTCACTCACTCACTCACTCACTCACTCACTCACTCACTCACTCACTCACTCACTCACTCACTCACTCACTCACTCACTCACTCACTCACTACTAACTTTCTGACTCACTCATTTAGGAGAGAGATCATATATCCATTGGTTGGGAGGTTAGATACCCCAGGCCCCAATTTTTTTACGTTTGGAAGATTTTTGGTGAAGAAGATTTCAGGTTAAGGCTTATATGTGACAGAAGATTCCAGGCCTCATACATAAGGCCAATGTATATGGTGGGAGTTTGGAACAGATCCCAGATTCGAAGTTAGGAAGGTTGGGAGTGACCCCAGGGCCCATATTTATGAGTGGATTGAAAAAGATATCAGAGCCCATAGTAGGAGGTTGGGGAGAGGGTTCATGAGGACAAAGTTAAAGGGGGGCTGGGGGTTGAAAGATTCCATGGCCCATTTGAATGAGGAGATGGGGAGAGAGATCTCAACCTCATTATAGAGAGGAGGGGGGGTGGGGTGATGGTGGTATAAATAGGGGGGAAATCCCTGCGCACTTGTGTAGAGTGGAATAATGTAGGACATTTGTGGAGAGCATGGGGAGATTCCAGAACAAAATAGTATGGTGGTGGGCAGATTCATGGGCCCATCATGTGTAGGGTGAAGGGATGTTTTGTGGGAGGGGGGATTGGGATGGTGCGGTGAAGTTCAAGGATCTAAGTGTTGGTTGGTGGAGGGATGGGAGATATCATGGTTTATTTATAAAGTGTGGGGTGAAAATTCCAGGCAGAAATTTCACATCTCCTCCCAACACATGGCCGCTGGAATTTCCCCAACCACTGCTATATATGGACCCTTTAATATTCCCCTACTCCTAAAACCTGACCAACTCCGTATTCCCACTACACAAAACTCATGAGACCAGGAATATTATTCTACTGAATATGTGCACAGGATTGTTCCCCTCCCCCCCTCCTCCCAACACCACTCCACAATCCCCACACTAATTGCATGTTGGCCCAGGTACATCCACTTTTTACACATGGCCATTGAGAACCATGTAATTTGTAACTCCCCTCATCCCCTACTCCCACGCATGGGCTCTGGGATCTCTCCCCACCCTCTCCTAAACATGGGCCCATTGGTCACCCACAACCTCCCTACATTTGGATCCTTGTATCTCTCACAACCTCACAAAACTTCTCCCACACATATGTGCTCTGATATCTCTTTTCACCCCCACTCCTACATGAATGGGTTCTGGAATCTTCCACACCCCATGCATATATTTCTTGAATCTCCCATCCTTAAACCACAGCACAAAAAAATTAGCCTAAATATCATTCCTAGACAAACATACATACTAACTTAAAAGTATATTTACAAAAAATATAAATATAATTGATAATATTTCCTTTTTTGTTAATTTTAATTCTACATGCCCCATGCACTAGATTACCACATTTTTCAGTGCTTCACATATTTTAATAAATGTATCATACAGCAGAAATAATGAACTATATATATTACTAAGAAACTTTCAGTACAATGAGTTCTACTAACTAGCAACTGGTTATAATTTTTTTTCATCTTTAAAGGCATCAGCTTCACTTTACTGGTGGGATTCTGGAGTATCAAGTGAATCTCGTCCACAACTAGGCATACGGTTAGCAAAGAAGCTTGCAGGATCAAAACAGCTCTGCATAGGATTGCATGGTATTGCTGAGCCGGTCATGTAAGGCAACATAGCCGGAAACTGTGGGGATGTTGGGACTCCTCCAAATGCAGTGTTGGGAACACCCGGGTAGCATCCAGGGGAAATACCACCTCTAGTAGAGGCAGCTGCAGCAACTTGCATCTGATGCTTTGTTTTTAGGTACTTCTTTCGACCCTTGCTCTGCTGAATAGCACAGCCTGTCTCAGCTTCTTTTCTATATCGAACACGTCTATTCTGGAACCAAACCTTTAAAGGAAGATTATAAATGCAAATATATAATATTCTTCAAATACAACACCATAAATGTTCGTGATTAGCTATAGGAGGACAAACAATATTGATAATGCTCTATATAATAAAAAATATTCTTATATGACTAATCTGGATGTATTGCAGTAGACTAACTGAAATGGTCATTGATTACAATCATTGACATGTGTACATTCACCCTTGGGTGCAGCTAAACCATCTGAACTCATGGATTAGATATTGGCTGAACTATATATCACTTCATAGTATTAAGGTATGCTTTCATAGTAACATGGACCAAAATTTCGCAGTAGAAATTTTAATCATGTATATATTCAATTAATCAATTATTTCATTTTACCTACTTATTTCAAGTATGAAAAAGAGGTACAATTATTGGAGATAATTTATGGTATATTACCCGAATATTCTTTTCTGGGATGTTTAGATTCTTCGAAAGAAGATAAATTGCATGACGATCAGGATATTGGGTAACATCAAAGGAATTCTCCAGTTCATCTAATTGGAAGTTGCTGTAAACAATCCTTGTTCTTTTTTTCTTGGTTGGCTCGTCCATCTCACTCTGACTAGAGTGTGTACCCGAAGTAGATTCATCACTGGTGTCATCATACATGTTTTTGCCAGTATTAGATTTCATGGACATCTTGGTTCCTAAAAAATTGAAAGCAAAAAGGTTTTAATAATGTGTAGATGCAGCAGAGGATGTAATAATGTATGGTATGCTCTACTGGTCTATGCTAACTGAGATATTTATAAAGGATTGACATAGCACCTCACACACTTGACATTTTTGGATGTATTTGTAAACAAGTCATTTATTTTACCTTTGGCGTTCTTCAAAGAAAGTGCCCTTGTAGGTCTGCAATAATCAGGAGGATCATAGCTACAAGAGGGTCCCTGGTTTTCATATACCAATGACTGCCTGATATTGGTTGGTTTCTCTGGAGCAATGCCATCTGCACAATAATAAATTGATATACATGCTAAAGCACCCATTTTAGCATGGGTCAGCAGCATTAATATTTTTGAGATACTATATGTACAACACATTGATACACCATGATAACCCCCCCTCCCATCCCACTAATTTTGGCACGTTAATTGTAAAATTTCTAGGCACACCCAGTGAGCTTTTTTTTACTTCCTTTTTCTTTTCTTTTTTTAAAGCTAGTTCCCCCAAAGGGAAAGGGGAAATTGGATAACTACTGAATTTTGGTTTCAAAACTTAGGAAAAGAAGGTAGACATATCTGTAGTAATAGAAAAATGTCCAAAAAATCCTAATAACATCTGCAGAAATTATTGTAACTGTAGTTAGTCTACTAGCTTGCTTTAAATATATGAAAAGACATACCTTGGCACTCCCTCTGACTATGCACTTCTTTACAACCCAAGGAAGAAGGAACAAGTTTCTTAGACTCTTTTTCCATGGTTAGTTTGACTCGAAAAATGGCCCTTCTAGTTATTACAGCTAGAGTGATTTTGTTCAAAGCTTTACCTGTCATAGCTGAAATATTAGTCACCTACACTCATTAGCAGGTAACACACCCAGCATTGTGATAATTGGTGCTAATACGATGTTTCACATGTCTTGATTATGGTGATAACTAGTACAAGTTAGTACCAAGCTTTGCTTGGATAAAAAGACGTCAAATTTTCCCTCAAATAATCAACATCCTTATTCTTATACACATCTTTATTCTAATCCACATCCTTATTCGAATGCTGTGAAGCACTACTAAATTTGCATGAAAATAGAACAATTAGCTACAGCTCACAGAATAAGTAGTCAATGAAAATCTAGACAGCTGATATTTTTATTTTGTTATTTTTCTTCTATTTACCTTCCTGCTTACTAAGGTTACCAACTTTAGCAGTATAACCAAAGTCAACATCTGTAAACCATTTTCTAATTCTGTCTAGAAAATGCATTCCTAGGAAAATACTGGCAATAAAAAAAATTAATCTAGGGATAGCAATCACCACCAAGTCACCTCAGTTGCTTCTTTTCCAAAGCCTACAGCTGTGAATCACTTTAAATCTGGCTTTAAAAGATGAGATAGTACTTTAAAAGAATAATGGTAATGAAATTTTGCTGGCCTACTTCTATTTTATTTATATCATGAAAAAATTGGAGGCATATGCCCCTTTCTCCCCCCAACCCCCCCCCCCCCCTTGGCTAAGCAAATGATGAATGAATAAAATGGTCTCTCAAAAAGATGGCTACTTGTGGAGGGGTATCACAAAGGAAAAATACTACTATTTTATAATTGCAATCCTCCACATGCCATTCCATAACATTCCTCATGAAACCCAGGCCAGTTTCTGGAGTCCTTCCTGTTTGAATAAAATTAAAATTATTCAGCTCTATTTTGATTCTGCAAAGCGTTGGGCATCATTTGGCAATTCAGTTTGACACTAGGTGAAGTTGTCCACATATACTATTACCAGAATTTACGTATTTATCACATCAAGTTAAGGCTGACATACACTGTAGGGTGAATCCGTAAGGTGCATCGTTGGAATAGTTACATTCTAAATTACATTCCTCCCTTAGTTTGTTTGAAGTCATTTGAAATGGCTTATACTTTCTTGAAGTTGAAGTGAAGCAGTGAAGCAGTGAAGAAATGTACTTCACAGGTCCAATTACCTTAATAAATAAATGCGGGAGTACTACATAGAAAGAAATTCTTACAATCTGGATGACAACCATTTTTCATAGCAACAACTTAACATATGTATACAAAGAATGAAATGAAACAAATGAGCATATATTATTCAGTCAACTAAAATTTAATATAAAAATGTAAATAAATGTTTCATTTGTACAAAATGATGGTTGCATATTTAGTATATTCAACACATTTGCCACAAAGGAAATTACTGCCATAAGACCCCATCAATGTAGTTGTCTCAAAATATATAGGCACATTCTTGATGCCCTGTATCAGGGTCTCAAGCCATATACCCTTTTATTTGCAATGTGAGAGCCCTGCACATCCACCTCAGTGAGTACGTAAAAGCAACAAGCCTCAACATCAAAATAGAGAAACAACTTCGACCAAAGACACAAATTTTGACAGTAGAGCTTATGGTCGATTCTATACACTTTAAGCACAGATATTGTTCCTTTCCTGTAAATTTCCTTTCTGGGTGGTTGGTGATGCTGACAAAAGGTGATGTGATTCAGATTGGAGCGCTTGAGCCAAACACATTTGAGGCAGTACTCACATATCCAGAGCATTGTCTATCAGAACAATGAAATCATCAAGCTGAAACTTCAGCACAACCCTCACGCAAGGACCTTCAGAGATGAAAAATCGGGGTAAGGGATATATATATGATATATGCCATATTACTAGTGAATATTACTTTGATATACATTCTAA
The DNA here is from genome assembly GCA_965206195.1 of Gammaproteobacteria bacterium. Taxonomy (GTDB): domain Bacteria; phylum Pseudomonadota; class Gammaproteobacteria; order PS1; family Pseudothioglobaceae; genus JAAOIF01. The sequence continues at coordinate 21,915 of CBDBIZ010000001.1, read as the reverse complement.
GGAATATCTATTGGATACTTTATTACCTTGGGGGTGGGGTTGAGGTGGGGAATTAGCTTTATATTTACCTCAGGTCTGCACTGTCTATTGATTGATTGTACTCATAAATATTTTTGTTATAGTTGCAATTTGTTTCACTATAATCTCATCATTGCAGGGTTGAAAGTGCTATGATGACACAATGGCCTGCAATATCACCACACTTCTCCCAGAATGCATCTTATGGGTCAAACTCTCTGAATGGTGAGTCAATGTTGTTCAAAGGCAACCAATTATGATTAGGTTTATTATGCATTTTAAATTATCAGTCAATACTAATGGAAATACAATCATGAACATTATATATGATCCCTCATAAAAAAGTTCACATTTGCAAATAAAAATGCAACTGCCAAAAAAAATCGACAAAAAAAACAACAAACACATTTTTAAAAGACTTAGGTTCATTTGTTTGCTCTATGTTTTCCATTGAGTTTAATTGTACTTATGCAGTATTATAAACATTTGCATAAACAATTGAAAGAAAAATCTTATGTGGTAATTTTGTACACGTTATTCGGTTTGCACAATTCATTGCTCCATAGGTGTGTGAGCAGGACATTCAGTGTTCATTTGGGGTTCCCCAAGATAACTAAATGAAGTTCTTTTTAAGGGTTTTAATCTTCTTAACATGATATATTGTCTTTAGGGACTCTTTTTAGTTCACATTTTGAATTTATTGTTTCAGATTTGTATATGTGTTGACAAAAAAATTCTAAAATTTGTTTGGAGGTATGAAATTTTTTTTATTTGTTTACTTTTTTGGTGGCAAAGATTTTTTAGTTATTCCAGTAAATGCAGTAAATTCATCCTTTTTTTCCAGGAAAAGCTGGGTACCCAGATGTGAGACAGTCAAACTAATCATGGAAAAAGAGTCCAAGAAATTTGTTCCTTCTTCCTTGGGTTCCTCTAAACAAGTGCATAGTCAGAGGGAGTGCCAAGGTATGCCATTTTCATACACTTAAAGCAAGCTAGTAGAATAACAATAGTTACAATAATTTCTGCTGAAATTATTAAGATTTCTTTGACATTTTTCTATTTCTACAGATATGCCTACCTTCTTTTCTTAAGTTTTTGAACCCAAATTCAGTAGTTATCCAATTCCCCCACCCCCCCTGGGGGGAACTAGCTTTAAAAAGGGTAAAGAAAAAGAGAAGTATAAAAAGCTCACTGGGTTTGCTTAGAAATTTTACAATTAACATGCCAAAATTAGTGGGAGGGGGGGGGTGGGCATCATGGTGTATCAATGTGTTGTACATAGTATCTCAAAATTATTAATGCTGCTGACCCATGCTAAAATGGGGGCTTTAGCATGTATATCAATTTATTATTGTGCAGATGGCATTGCTCCAGAGAAACCAACCAATATCAATCAGTCATTGGTATATGAAAGCCAGGGACCCTCTTGTAGCTATGATCCTCCTGATTCTTGCAGACTTACAGGGGCACTTTCTCTGAAGATTGCCAAAGGTAAAATGAATGATTTTTTTCAAATACATCCAAAAATGTCAAGTGTGTGTGGTGTTATGTCAATCCTTTATAAATATCTCAGTTATCATAGACCAGTAGAGCATACCATACATTATTACATTCTCTGCTGCTTCTACACATTATTTAAAACTTTTTGCTTTCAATTTTTTAGGAACCAAGATGTCCATGAAATATAATACTGGTAAAAAAACATGTATGATGACACCAGTGATGAATCTCTTTCGGATACACATTTTAGACAGAGTGAGGTGGATGAGTCAAACAAGAAAAAAAGAACAAGGAATATGTTCAACAACTTCCAGTTAGATGAACTAGAGAATGCTTTTGATGTAACCCAATATCCTGATCGTTATGCACTTTATTTTCTTTCAAATATCTAAATATCCCAGAAAAGAATATTCAAGTAATATAACATAAATTATCTCCAATAATTTTATCTCTTTGTCATTCCTGAAATAAGTAGGTAAAATCAAATAATTGATTAATTGAATATATACATGATTAAAATTTCTACTGCTAAATTTTGGTCCATGTTGCTATAAAAGCATGCCTTAATACTATGAAGTGATATATAGTTCAGCCAATATCTCATCCATGAGTTCAGATGGTTTATCTGCACCCAAGGGTGAATTTACACATGTCAATGATTGTAGTCAATGACCATTTAAGTTACTCCACTGCAATATGTCCAGATAAGTCATAGAGAATATTTTTTATATTATAGAGCATTATCAATATTGTTTGTCCTCGTATAGTTAATCACTATTATTATATATGGTGTTGTATACGAAGAATATTATATATTTGCATTTATAATCTTCATTTTAAGGTTTGGTTCCAGAATAAATGTGCTTTATATAGAAAACAAGCTGAGACAGGTTGTGCCATTCAGCAGAGCAAGGGTCGAAGGAAGTACCTAAAAACCAAGCATCAGATGCAAGTTGCTGCAGCTGCCTCTAATAGAGATGGTATTTACCCTGGATCTACCCCGGGTGTTCCCTACACTACATTTGGAGAAGTCCCAACATTCCCACTGTTTGCGGCTTTGTCACATTACATGACCGTTTCAACCATACCATGAAATCCTATGCAGAGCTGTGTTCATCCTGCAAGCTTCTTTGCTAACAGTACACCTAGTTGTGGACGAGATTCACTTGACACTCCAGAATCCCACCAGTAATGTGAAGCTGATGCCTTCAAAGATGAAGAAAAATTATAAACAGTTGATATTTAGTAGGACTCATTGTACTGAAAGTTTCTTGGTAATATATATAGTTCTTTATTTCTGCTGTATGATACATTTATTCACATATGTGAACCACTGAAAAATGTGGTAATCTTCTGCATGGGGCTTGTAGAATTAGAATTAACAAAAAAAGTAAATATTATCAATTTTATATTTTTGTGTGTAAGTTTACTTTTAAGTTAGTATGTATGTTAGTCTAGGCAGGATATTTAGGCTAATATTTATTTGGTGTGGTTTTAGGATGGGAGATTCAAGAAATATATGCAAGGGGTGTGAAAGATTCAAGAACCCATTGAAGAGGGAGTGGGAGTGAAAAGAGATTTCAGAGCCCATAAGTATAGGAGAGGTTGTGTGAGGTTGTGAGAGATACAAGGATCCCAATCTAGGGAGGTTGTGGGTGAACCATGAGCCCATGTTTAGGAGAGGGTGGGGAGAGATCCCACAGCCCATGCGTGGGAGTAGGAGATGAGGGGAGTTACCAAGTAACTAGTTCTGTACCTGTCGAGAAGTTATTAATAAACTTTCGATAGTACCCACACATGCCCAGGAAAGATCTCACTTCTCATTTTGTCTTTGGTCTACCGAATTCTTTTATGGCAGACACTTTACCTTGCATGGGTTTGACAGTCCCACTGCCAACCACATAACCTAAGTGTATACAAGTAGCTTCCCCAAATGTGCACTTGGTTTCTTTAACTGTCAATCCAGCCTCCCTTAATTTTTCGAATACGAAGGAAAATTTTCTAAATGTTCCTCCCACGTACTGCTATGGGTAAGTATGTCATTTAAATAAGCGACTGCAAATCCATGCAAACCTTGCAAGATTCTATCCATGAGCCTCTGAAAAGTAGAGGGGGCTGTTTCTAAGAAGAAGGGTATGGTCAAATATTAATACTTTCCATAAGGGGTAATGAAGGCGGTTTTCTCAATCTGATCTTTCTTTACAGGCACTTGATAGCCTTTAGTGAGGTCAAACGTTGTTATATAACTGGAATTGCCAAGGTTAGCAATTAGTTGCTCTATGTTAGGATGTGGATAAGGGACGTTAGTGGTGATAGAATTCAATTTCCTATAGTCAACACACATTCTCCTGGTGCCATCCTTTTTAGGCACGGGCACAATGGGGGCTGCCCACGGGTTGGTCGATGGTCTTATAATCCCCGGGCCTAATAAGGTCTTAATCTCTTCCCTTAATGTGTCCTGAGCCTTTTGTTCCAGTCTATACGGGGGTAGTCTCACTGGGCAAGTATCTCCTGTAGGAATACTATGATACACCAGATTAGTTTTCCCTGGGACATCTCTCAACATCCCGATAGTTACTTTTAAATTTCTCTAGTTCTCTAGTTCATGCAGCTGAGAGCCATGCAGGCTGTTGTCTCTGTTCCCTTTCCCTTCCTCTTCCAGGCCTTCCCAATCCTCAGACTCAGCTAGAAAAACAGCTGCTTAAGTGGAGTTCCACTTCTTCATGCAATTTACATGGTACTCTGTAAGTCACTGGGGTCACAACTTCTGTAATCGGGTAGGGTCCTTGACTCTGGTTAAGCAGCTTATTCATTAGGGTTGGTCTAAATAATAAGACGAAATTACCAACTTCAAAGCTACTCTCTCTAGCTTCCTGGTCATAGTAGCCTTTCTGTTTCACTTTCACACTCCTTTCCTTCTCATAGACTAGGTCCCGAACTAGTTCTATATTAGCCCGTAAGGTTTGTACACACTCTGATGTACTACGGGCATCCTCCCCCTCCTTCCCTTTCCAGTAATGTACTAACTAATTGAGGGGCATCCTTATTGTCTTTCCAAATAACAGTTGCTAATAGGAGTAACCCATGGACTTATGGATAGTTCCCCGATAAGCCCATAGTACATAGGGTATACAATTGTCCCATTCCACATCTGGGTTGGACACTAGCTTCCTTAACAAATGCTTGATGTTACCATTAAACTTTTCTACTATCCCATTGTTTTAGGGATGGTAAGGGGAAGTTCTTATTTGTTTAATCCTTTTAACTGTGCAAAATATTTGCATTATTTTTTATACGAAATTGGACCCGTAATTGGTCAATAACTCCTGGGGCATGCCCATCCTGGCCGTTACTTCCACTAGTCGCTCTACCACTGTCTCAGTGAAGGTGTTTCGTAGGGGAAAAGCTTCGGGCCACTTTGTAGCATAGTCCATTATTACAAGAAGGCACTTATTTCCCTTCTTTGTACGTTTCAGGGGTCCCACTATATCCATAGCCAACCTGGCTAATGGTTCTTTAATTACAGGTAGGGGCTGCAATGGGGCCTTGGTGGTACTAGCTGGCTTGGCCTTTTGAAAGATAGGACAAGCTGCCCACATCCTATTCACGTCATGCTCCACCCCCCAGCCAATCCATTCCCCCTCTAGTAGTCTGCAGGGTTTTCACTCTCCCAAAGTGTCCTTCAATTTGGGAGTTGTGGGCCATGGTCAAAACTTTCTGGCGAGCTATTTTAGGCGTAATCAATAAATTCTTCTCTAGGATCTGATAGAGTTCCCTCATTTAAAGCCCTCCATGCCAAAAATAAGGGTTCCCTTCTCCCTCTGCCTTCTCCCTTATACTCTGTAAGTCACTCTCATAATTCTGGGCTTCGGCCAGCTTCTCCTTGATGAAAACCTCAGTGGTAACTCCCGCTATTTGTTCCGATACTCCATCCCCCTCAGTGCTCAACTCCTGTGTCTGGTCTTCTCCAGGTACCTCAACCGAACACTCATCGGGTTGGATATCCTTCTTGAACCCATCTGAACTCTGCTCCTCCATCCAGTCTTCCCCGCATGCCTCAGTAGTGTCCCCCACCGACTTCAATATCCTCAAGACAGCTCCGTCTTCGTCCAGCCCCAGTTGCTCCTCCTCCTCGAGGGCATCCTGTTGGCGTTGCTTGGATCGAGTGACCACCATCCCTGCTTCTGTCTCAGCGGTAGCATGTGATGTGTTCAACCTCATCTCCTTTTCGAGTTCCTTCCTGATGAACTGCTTAAAATGGGGGATATCCCTGCCCATAAGCATTTCCTCGCTCAAGCGTTTTGACACTCCCACAGCCAAGGTCATTTCCTTCCACTCTAGCTCCATCGTCACTCTGGCAGCTGGGAAGTATGTCCATTTGTTTGAAGCAGTGTGTTAAGGGATGCTTCATCCAAGGTAGTCTGTCTATTCCACATACTTCGGGTGCACCAACAACTTGGTGCGGCCAGTGTCGAGCAGTGCTGTGACGGTAGGCACATTGATCTTTAGGGTCTTCGTCAACTCTGGTGGAGCTTGTGGAGCCACCATACTACACTTAGCCTCTTCCATCTTGACTCTGCTGTCTCTCCTAACATGGCCCTTCTTCCCACATCTAAAGCATTCAACAGCTGTCGATGGGGTGTAACATGGAGGCCCTTCTCTCCTCCAAGTTTGGGGTGCTTGATCCTTTCAGAACCGTGGTTCTTCCTTCTTGAATTCCTTCCTGTCTTCCTTCCTTGAGTAGTCCTTATCTCTCCTCATCCTCGATTTGCCCAGATATCCAACAATGGCTTCGGATTGTTCCTCAAAGGACTGGCAGTTCAAATTCCGGATTTGGGACTCCAGCCTATTAGGGAGTTTGGCTATGGCAAGTTCCTTCACAACCATCTCTCGATCTATGGTTCAACTGGTGTTCAACCATCGGCAAAATTTCTTGTGAAAGTCCCTCAGTCACAAGTCTTTGTTTGCTACGTTGAAGCAAAATTCCCACACCCTTCTTCGCCTGGTCTCCACGGATAATTGGTAGGCTGCTAGTAGAACTAACTTCACCGATCTATAATTATTCTGTTGAACTGCAGGGAGTGATGAAATTGCCAGAAGTCCTGCTCCGGCTAGTGACCCGCGTAGGTATGGAGCCCAAATATCTTGGTTCCATCTTTTGGCAGCAGCCACTGCTTCGAAAGTATCTAAGTAAGCGGTTATGTTATCTGTAGACTCATTGAATTTCTGCACTGTGAGCCATGCGGCTGCAGGTGCTTGGGCCCGTTAGTCTTGTAGTAGACCTCTGATGATCTCTAGCAGTAGTTCTCTGTTAGCTTGACGCTCTTCCTCTCTTTGTTCCCATACCTCTTGTCTGATTTGCCTTTCCTTCTCTGCCCTTCTCTCATCTCTCTCTGCCCGACGATGTTTAAGCTCCTGTAGGCTAGGTATCCCTTCATGTGGTGAATGTAGGAAAGTTGGGAGGGGTAGAGAAGGCTGTAGAGTTTCTCATTCCAGCTCCACCTGATGTTTGACTTCGAGTGCGCCTGTCTTCTCCTGGCACAGACATGATTCTTTTCAGAAGTTGATAGTAGATAATTTCTAGTTCTTAATAAAATATTTACTTAGCTATCCCACTGCTACCACCAATGTGAGCTGCTACCCTAGCTTCAGCTAATATTTTCTGCAAGCTAGGATAGCTGCCCCGCTCACTAGTTAATCACCAGTTGTTATAGTACTAACTAAGGCTACCAACTGTTGTTATGTGTAGCCAACAGTTGGTTCACAAATCCTGTCTTGCTTCAAAATAGATAGTATTAAATACTGGTCAGAGACTCTCTGTACAACAACAGTGATCTTTCCAATATTCAATATACAATATAACACTTTCAGTTACCACGTGGACATTTTTCTCTCTCATAACAGTTTAGTTGTGTCTTTTATAGTCAGACCATTTGGGGGCCCTGCTCCTGCGCCCTGCCTGGCCGGCTGTTTGTTCATTAAATGAGTTTATTGTAATCACTTCGTTTTCTTGTTCTTATAATTAATTTCCTTCAACGGAAACACATAACACACATTATCTCAATTAGTTGTCTTAATTAACTTTGTTATTATCATCTTTCTTATTCATTTCTTTATTCTCTTTTATATTATTAATTTCTTGATGTCCTTTACTTGTTCCATGTCTTGTCACAGGCAGAGTCACTTGGAGTAATAAATAAATTCAAACAAAATTGATGAAACAGAAATAAAACTTTTGCTTCTTTAAATACACAACCAGCAGATGTTCAGTTCTCTCTTTTTATAATGGGGGAGCACCTTTATAAAATGAAGGAGAATTAAAGTCATAGAAATAACTGCAAAGAACAATTAGCATTACAAAATGTGGTGTTAGTGTTGGAGACACTCAGCCCTTTCATTTACAGCTGGGGTGGAGGTTGGTAGCACAAAAAGAGGTTAATACCTGGGGGATGGGGGATATACATAAACATATTAACTGGATGTCATTACTCGCTACTTGGCCACAGCTAGTGAATCATCACTACAGTCTTGAGTTTCGTCACCATCTTTCAGAAAGTCTGCAGTAGTCACAGACATTGTTTCAACATCTGGTTGTTCTCTCAACATTCTCTGTATCATCACTTCTCTAATACACTCTTGGAAAATCATTAGCTGCTCCTGTAACATCAAAAGTAAGATTATTACACACAAAATCTCATCATATTCATGTTATTTGTTCACACAAACACAGACACACAGACACACAGACATAATGACAATGTGGGGATGGTAATGTCATCATGTGGCAGGTCACAACATGATAGGAATTAAATAAATAATGTTCTAGGAATAATGACTTGCTCGATTATGTCACAAAATCTGCCACGCATTTGCAGTTCTCAAAAATAGCTTTTCCAGTCATCAATGCCAATAAAATCGTTATGGTACTGGTGCTCACTGAAGCCATTAGTAGGCATACAGATTTTAGGTGAAATAAACATGCTAGCCCCTACTAATTAGAAACTACAAATAACATTATTTGGTTACACATGCCTCCAAGAAACAAGAGATTTTTGTACCCAACTCTAAATTAGGAAGATATTATCAAAGCATTTCTTTGTGAGAGGAAGAAATTTACTGGAAAAAAAATGTTCATCAGTAAGATTCTCAATTCTTTTGACACATATACGAACGCATACATGTCAACACACATACGCAACACAGACATTTACACACACTCAAAATAGATTCACATTATGAATTTCAGTCTCATATTCCATGATTTCCACACAGACCGGATATTTGGCTGACTGCAGTTGCTGCAAAGTTCTGCCAAGCAGTCACAGGCGATAAGTGATGGAGGGGTACTTCTGGTGGACATGAAACCTTAATCTGTATCCATGAGGCATGCATAATTTACAGATGATGCTGGATGTAAGGGCGAAAGAGAGCTGAACTGAAGAATAGAGAGCTAGAAAATTCATAAGATTGAAAGGACTGGTGAAATGAAAAATTGAGAGAGTCAAAGGAGAAATTGACATAATCTCTCTATATTGCTCTCTTAACTTACTGGGAAGGTATACGTTGGCCAACATCAAAGAGTGTTGCACCAGTTTTTCTTGCTCAAAGACAGTCAGGATCAGAAGGAATCTCAAGGAATATCCACAAGTGATGTCTGCTAAGGTAAGTGCATTAACATCCCACTTCATTTGAACACAAATCTTCTTCTCTGCAAGCTGTCAAAAGTGAAATAACATTCACACAAATATACAAGACATTTTTTTCAATTGTTTACAAAAATAAAGATAATAATTTAGCTACTGACATACTGACAGCAAATCTGCACACCTACCAGTAGTCCCAAATAAAAACATCTTGCAAGAAATATTAATCAAATTACTTAGGATGGTTTAGAAAGGGCGGCTTCAAAATATAAATTGCTATGGAGATAAGTAAATAAAATTGTTGGAACTAATAACAAACAACATTTCTGCGTAACAACACATCCATATGAGGCACAGGTACAAAGGATTGACAAAAAAATTATTGAAACAATACAAGTACCATATAAGAAAGTGAAATATAAAAGATTAGAAGTGGCCAAATAGAAACATCTGTATGAAGTATTAATCAAAATAATTAAGATAGTTTCGAATGGTGGGTAATCAAAATTTCCATTGATGAGTAAATTATGCTCGAGAAACAACTTCGACCAAAGACACAAATTTTGACAGTAGAGCTTGTGGTCGATTCCATCCACTTCAAACACAGAGTTTGTCCCTTACCTGTAAATTTCTATCCCGGGTGATTGGCGATGCTGACAGAGGGTGATGTGCTTCAGATAGGTGCGCTTGAGCCAAACACACTTGAGGCAGTACTCACATATCCAGAGCATTGGCCATTTGCCATAGTCCTCACTTCTCACAATATAGGGGTTGGAAACTCTAGGACCATATCTAGATGGGGACTAGTTAATTCAGGGCCATATATAGAGGGTTGGGAGATATCAGGGCCCATGTGTTGGGTTGTGCTGGTTTTTCCTGTCTGTTGGTGCATACATGTTAATGCATAATTGCTACCTTGTGCATGTATGTGAGCGAGTTTATGCATGTTTATGAGTGCATGTGTATTGTATATGCATAGTTGTTTGTGCATGCTTGCTGTTCGGTGTGTGTATGTGTGTCTTTGAATACATTTTAATATATGTTAGTGTCATTTATCACACGTATGCTGTTACAAATATTCCTGTTGGTGCGTGCGTATGTGATACTACATGTGTAATGACAATTATGTGAATGCTTATACATCCCAGTTAGTATATGCATGAATTTTGTTGCTTTTGTGTTAGTGCGTGTGTTTTAGTGCATTCCTTCTTGTTGAAGCTTGTTTGTTGTTGCTGGAGTGTTGGTGTGACCCTTGTGTCTGTAGTTTTGTGTGTGTGTTATTCTTTGCATTCTGATTTGTGTGTACGTTGGTGTCAGTCATGATGGGACGTGCGTGAGTGGGTGTTAATTCATGTGTTTTGGCATGTGAGCATGTGTTTGTACGTGTATGTTATTGCATGCATGTTGTTATGAAATGTTGGAGGAAACATGGGTATTGGTTGGTTAGTGTTGGCATGCACGTTTCTTGTATGTGCAAGCTTGTTAGTGTATGCATGCATGTTAATGTGTTTGTGTTAGAGCATTAGTGTGGTTACATTTTCATTTTTCAGAGGGTGCCTGCGTGTTGGTTTGGGATTGTTGGCGAATGCTTATTGTTGTGTGCATGTTGTGTTGTGCATGATTATTGGTGCATGCATGATTTTGTTTATTCATATGTTGGTGCTGGCATTTTATTGCTTGCATGTTGAAGTGAATGTGTTGGTGCTTTTGTGTTTATTATTTCTGTGTTTGTTGATTTGTTTGTGCATTTTGGTGCAGTTGTGTTTATGTGTGTGTGGCATTAGAATGTGGTACAAATAATATCATATAACCTTGTAATATAATATCTTCCTAGGAAATTATTCGGTTGGACAAATAACGCACTAATTTAGGAACCTTACTTACTGACATGTGATCTTTGTTTGGTTCAGTTGATCGCCGCATGGATGAGTGGGGTGCCTTTAAACCATATCAATATTACACGATTGGTTATGGAAGGTGATAATGGGAAAGAACATAGTTTGGACTCAGTCAGTTGTCTTGGGAGGAGAGTCAACTGGAAGATGCAAGGAAAGCATGATGAAATTAACCATATACAAAAAGTGCGTGTGTCATGTCTGTGTAGGTTTCTCTGTCTGTATAGGGCATGCAATTAGTGTAATTTCCATGTTCATGCTTGAAGCTTCATAGTCACTACACATGTACACACTCCCACACACATATACACATCATGACCATGCACAATTACATTGTCACAGACTAACTCACTCGCACATAAAAATTCAGAGAATAGTAAGTGATTGAAGATCAATTTGAATTAGCAACTAGATAATCTTAATGAATCGAATCTGCATGTTGATCAATTTTATGTCACATCAAGTTTTTAGAGCACATTAAATAGATGTTTACCTCCATCTCTAAATATATCAATATTTATACTAGCATGCAATCACTGCATTATTAACTAGGCCCATACTTGGTGTGCTGTTGTCACAAATGTATCTTAGAGGAAGGCATTTCTAATGAAAGAAGATGTCTTAAAGGAAGACATGTCATATAATAGTTTTTATCATTGGAAGGCTTGTCTTACTGGAGGATGTGTTTTATCGGAGACCATGTCTTACGGAGTGTGTATGTGTGTCTGAATATATGTGATGTATGTTAGTGTCATTTATCGCACGTGTGTCGTTACAAGTGTTCCTGTTTGTGCATGCATATGCTATACTATATGTGTATTGACAATTATGTGAATGCTTATACATCCCAGTTATTATATGCATGAATTTTTGTGCTTGTGTGTTAGTGCACGTGTTTTAGTGCATTCCTTTGTGTTTAAGCTTGTTTGTTGCTGCTGGAGTGTTGGTGTGACCTGTGTGCATGTAATTAAGTGTGTGTGTTGTTACTTGCATTCTGATTTGTGCGTTCATTCATGTCGTTTATGATGGGATGTGATTAAGTGGGTGTTGATTCATGCGTTTTGGCATATGAGCATGTGTTTGTACATGTATGTTGTTGCCTGCATGTAAGTATGAAATGCTGGAGCAAACATGGGCATTGGTGGGTTAGTGTTGGCATGCACATTTCTTATAAGTGCAAGCTTGTTGGTGTATGCATGAATGTTAATGTGTTTGTGTTAGAGCACTAGTGTGGTCTCATGTTCTTTTTCAGAGGGTGCCTGCGTGTTGGTTTGGGATTGTTGGTGAATGTTTATTGTTGTGTGATTGTTGTGTTTTGCATGATTATTGGTGCATGCATGATTTTGCTAGTGCATATGTTGGTGCTTGCTTGCATGTTGAAGTTAATGTGTTTGTGCTTTGGTTTTTATTATTTCTGTTTTTGTTGATTTGTTAGTGCATTTTGGTACATGAATGTTTATGTGTGTGTGGCATTAGAATGTGGTACAAATAATATCATATAACCTTGTAATCTGATAGCTTCCTTGGAAATAATGCAGTTGGACAAATAACACACTAATTTAGGAACCTTACTTACTGACATGTGATCTTGTTTGGTTCAGTTGATCGCCGCATGGATGAGTGGGGTGCCTTTAAACCATATCAATATTACACGATTAGTTATGGAAGGTGATAATGGGAAAGAACATAGTTTGGACTCAGTCAGTTGTCTTGGGAGGAGAGTCAACTGGAAGATGCAAGGAAAGCATGATGACATTAACCATATACAAAAGGTGCGTGTGTCATGTCTGTGTAGGTTTCTCTGTCTGTATAGGGCATGCAATTAGTGTAATTTCCATGTTCATGCTTGAAGCTTCATAGTCACTACACATGTACACACTCTCACACAAACATACATATCACGCACATGCACAATTACATTGTCACAGACTAACTCACTCTCACATAAAGGAAATAGAGTGAATGGAATGGAAGGGAATAGAATGAATGCAAGGGAATAGAATAGAGTTAATGTAAGAGGATTTGGAATGGAAGAGGATATTTGGACGGTCATAAAAAAAAAAAAAAAAAGGGGGGGGGTGGGGAAGGAGATGGGAAAGAAAGTAAAGTGAAAAAAAAAATTGAGAAAAAAAAAAAAAAAAATTCGTAGTCGGCAGGATTCGAACCTGCGCGGGCAGAGCCCAATAGATTACTAGTATATACATAGGTGTCTAGTTCCAATCTATCGCCTTAACCACTCGGCCACGACTACTGGTCTCTGGTTTCCTGCGCATATATGATTAATATAAGTCCTTATTGCTGCAGCTCCTGGTAAGTTTGGATTGGTGTATGGCGACCTTCCTGGACGTTCTGGAGCCATCCAGGCAGCCATTCAGGCAGCCATTCAGGCAGCCATTCATCTGGAACTACCTTCAGCGCACATAACTCAAGTTAACATACTCATAGGCAAGTGCCACAATGACCAGTTATTTCATTAGTTACATTGAAGATAAATATATTTTTTTTAATTTAAGAATTTAGGCCTAACAAATGCCACGCTAAATGTTCAGGAGCTCATGGCCTCTACTAAGGTAACATATCCTTGTGTGTATGTGTATTTTGTTTGGGAACCCTTCATGCCCAGTTTATAGAGCTTCTTCACCCAGGTAGACCCTTGTAACACTTCTTATCTATGGGTGACAACCATAGGTGGCACCTTGTTAGTTGCCAGTGTAGTCCAGTAGAAAAGAGAAAAGAGGAAGTAAGTAAATAAATAAGAACAATAAAAATTTAAAAAAATTAGTTCTGAAAAAAATGTGTAAATATTTTCAATAAGACAATATTTCATGTTTGTCTTTAAAAATTAAGAAAATTTTTTCTAGTGAGGCAGACATTGTATTGAGGTCTCACCACGTCCAATAATTTGTGTGTGTGTGTGTGTGCATGCGTACGTGCTTGCGTATGCATGTGTTTTCTTGAGTAGAAGTCAGAATCGGGCCCTACCTAATCTTGACCTGGTCAACGTGTATCTCTGCCACACGGAGCTGTTCAAGCCATCCTTCCATGATACTGTTAGTAGTTTTAAATTGGGGGGTGGGTGGGGGGTGGGGGGTGTGGGTGGAGGAATTGAGAAAGAGAGGTGGGGAAGAAAAAGGGAACAGCAGAAAGAGTAGAGAAATTTATATGGACAAGAGGAAGGTGATAGTCAGTGACAAAGTGGTTTGGTTACGATTTCTATTGTTAATGATTTGAGCCTCTAACATGATGCAGTTTTCTTGTGCAAGTATTTTGAAATAATGCAGCTGAGTGATGTTGCTGTGGAAACTATTAAATACTTGTTGTTGTGTGTGCAATGTGTGTATGTCTTGTAAATATTAGTGGGTGTTGGTGCGGTCTTCCTCTCTGATTGACCACACCCACCTGATGTCCATGTACACCATGCTGGCTATGGTGGCCCACCAGACCCCTGGCCTCCCCTCGCCCCCCACACCCACTTTATCAAGCACCGGATAGACTCGCTGACAGTCAGGGGTGTTCATAACCCCCCTAAGGCAACAGAGGAGTCCTTCTCCACCAAGGATACAATGAAAATGGCAAGAGCCCTAGAGGGAACATTCGGCAGTGTGAACAACTTACTGGAGTCACTCCACCATTCTGAATTCTTCTACTTCACTTTGGCCAACTGGAGGTTTGTTTCCATTGGCCGGTACATGCCACTGCTGGCTCAGAATAAATAAATAAATTCTGAAAAAATGAAGAAAAAATTTCTGAAAAAATCGGGGGCTAAATGCTCCTTTTGCCTCCTCTGGCTGCAGCCATACATGACTAGTATTCTTATTTTTTATTCTTCCTGGAAATGTTTAAACTTTAAGTCATTTTTTTATAACTCCCCTTCAAGTAATTTTAGGTACCTGGGTTATTAAGAATGATAGATAACTAGTAGTCTGGTATATTGTCAGCAGGATTTATTTTACAAGGTCATCTAATGAAAAATTCTTCAATGCATAACAAAATAGGTTTGATGTTTATGCTAAAGCTTTGAACCAGGCTATGTTCTATTTTATCTTCCAAGTAAAACTGAAATACATTTTTTAAAAACAGAAGTTCACAATCCACAGGCCTGCTTGACTCTAGAAGAAGCTATTTCTATTTGATCTTTCCAGTAAAAAGTATATTAATAATTTTTTTTTTTTTCTTTTGGTGCAGTTAATATTAATGTGCACTCAATACCAAGAGACGCAATTGAGGCATGAAGCTTGATGTTGTTCCAGCCAAAGAACAAGACACAACACAAAACTCAATTGATAGCAATTATAGCCATATCTAACTTCTTCTGTCTTCCTCAACAAGGAAATATATTAATACAGCTATCCACATGTCCCGCTTGATCTTCACTACAAAATGAACACACCAGCTTGAATCTTCTGACTAATATGACTGTTCAATCAGCATAAAAGGATATTCTCATGCTCTTGATGAAATATTCAATTTTCATATCAATTGTTAATCAAATATGCACTGAGAGTATATATGTCAAAGATTTAATAGAGGCCAAAAAATTACCATCACTCACCTCAGGTCTTTAATAGATGGTGTTCTGATTGCATTTTTGAGTATCTCAAGCAGAATCCCCCAAGACTAGTAGCGTCGGTAGATCAACTTGCCCACGTAAGACAGGGGCTTTTCGGGAGAGCCCAAGTTTCCTTCTTTTATGAAGAGCTCATAGCTGAACTCAATGAGAAACCTCCCGTAGTCTTTACGCTGGCTGATATGGAGGAAGAGTGAGGATGAAAGAAACATTGTTGTACTGCAGATTTTCCTTTTCCTGCAGGAAACCTAAACATATGAATGAATGAATTATGGAAGTCAAGGAATGATATTGAATAAAAAATAGATAAGGAAATACATATTTGAAATTACCATGAGTTCACACACAAAAGTGATGATAATAGAAAGAGAAGAAAAAGTTATTTAGAGAAATGGGAAATCACTTCATAATTTTAGGGCAACACGCACAGTTATTTCTGGCTAATTGATATTTGAATTCAGTGTTTTTTATAGAAAAAATTCTTACAAGTTGGAAGACAACCATTTTTCATAGCAACCACTTAACACATGCCCACAGAGAATGAAATAAAAAAATGAGCATATATTATTCAGCCAACTAAAATTTAATATAAAAATGTAAATAAATGTTTCATTTGTACAAAATGATGGTTGCATATTTAGTATATTCAACACATTTGCCACAACGGAAATTACTGCCGTAAGACCCCATCAATGTAGTTGTCTCAAAATATAAAGACACATTCTTGATGCCTTGTATCAGGGGCTCAGACCATTTACCCTTATAAAAACATGATGTTCCATATTACATACTTTGGAGAAGTATCCTGCAATGTGACAGCGCTGCACATCCACCTCAGTCAGTACATAAAAGCAAAAAGGCTCTACATCAAAATAGAGAGCCTTATGCTCGAGAAACAACTTCTACCAAGACACAAATTTTGACTGTAGAGCTTGTGGTCGATTCCATCCACTTCAAACACAGATATTGTCCCTTTCCTGTAAATTTCTTTCCCGGGTGGTTGGCGATGCTGACATATCCCTGAACGTATAATTGTGACACTGCTAAAACGAGTATATTCACATATATATTTAATTATGACACTTACTGGTGTTATGCTTACTAATGGCAACACTAAATATCTCCTTCATTAAATAGTACTACCATGTCATTCCCATTTCGTATTCAGGCAATTTTGGTATGTAAAATTTAATTTTACTTTCTTTCACCAGTGTTTCCAATTTTTTTTTACCAATGTTTGTATATATATTTAATATATATATGTGTATACACATGTATATATGTGTGTATATGTGTTGCATAATTGTGTTTATATATCTGTCTATTTGAGTATTAATTCGGTGTTTATATAGGTATATATATAAATATAGAGTCACAGGTAAATATAAATTTAAAGAGGAAATAATTTTTTTTTTTTTTTTTTTTTTAACTAATGTCAAACATAAATAAACATAAATATAGCTAGTAGGGCATGTCAGGGACATATTTAAAGCATTAGTGCTTCAAATTGTTAGGATTAAAATGATTAGAAGAATATGACAATGTCTTGGCTGATTCTTAATAGATACCCTTATTTCTTAATTTGATGATGCCTAACTCTTGACTAATTGATAATAAAAAAAAAATTTAACCACCCAATAGCTAACATTGCCTTTTTCTTTTCTTTTGAACTAAATAAGATATATTGCGGAAGAAACCAAGTTAATGCGGTTAAGCGTTGAGCTATGATTTATTCTTAGGGGTGAGAAGGTAAAGGGTCGTTCTTGTTCAATACTCCATATCCACTTTTTAATATACTCTACTAGAAATATCCCACAAAAAAAAAAATTACAACGCATGCTCGCTCAGTGTGGCCATTGTATTTAGTACCTCGTGCCATCACGGTCAGCATCACGGTCAGCATCATGGTCAACAGCTAGGTTCCGAGCTGTTTGGGAAGTAAGGATTGCTGTATGGAAAGTAGGCGTCCCACAGTGGAAGACCTGCTAGCTGGGAGGGTTTCTGGCGTCAGCAAGAGCATGGGTTTGGCCCTGATTGGTGAGTCAACAGAAGGTTTGGTTTCATAATGATATAGATGTTTGGGTGTGAAAATATTCTTGCCATTTGTAGCGTTTAAGAGTTACAACGTGTGATCAACTCTCTTTTTTTTTGGACTGTTGGAATGACCGAAATCAGTAGATCAAAATTTAAAAAAAAATAATATGGAGACCCCTTGGTTACAATTATGTACTTTTACTGTATAGAAACCTAAAATTTTAAGTGTTACCAAAACTTTAACCTCATTTTAAATTTTCTGAATAATTATTTTGCTTTGTATAAAATACTACTTTAAATAAATAGTATTGTAATTATCTGCCACAGTTCTTAGTGCGGACCACTCTTGTTAAATAAATACAAATAAATTTTGAAAAATAATCATTTATGAAAACATATTATGTTTCCACCTGTGCATATACACTATTTTGCAACTTTATCCACTCGCTCAATTCTATTACAATAACTACTACTAATTGATGTAAAAAAAAGGTAAATAAGTTTTTAGTGAACTTTATGTAAAAAATATCTTAAATTAAGTAAACTAATCTCTTAACCAGCAGGAGAAGAAACAGATGGCATATATTGTGGGATTCCATCTTTACAGAGCTTCTAGTTATCTTACAGATTTAATATAATTTTGTCCACAATAATCTTGCTATTATTTACTAGTAGACTTACCCTATGATTTGCCTGGGATTAGATATACCCTCAGGAAAAGGTGTGACCAAGTGTGACCAGCACTTTCTCATTCATAGTTAATTGTTCGAATTTGATCATTCAAAAGTATAAAAAATAGATCACACTATTTTGACTCTTTAGGCCTGACATGCCTGAAGGAAGAGGTGTGGTCAAATATCCTAAAATGGTTGGATGAAAACATTCTTGCTATAGTATTTGACTGTCAGGAAGAGAGTTTTTTTTTTTATAAATTTTTTATTTTTTGGTGGTACAATGATTTGGACCGAGCCCACAGCCAAGGGTTTTTTTGCCTAGGTACCATTTTTTGGGCAATTTAAACCTTACAAACCCAGAGAAAGATTTATGATTATGATGTCTCAGTTCCCCAGAATGGTGATGTGTCTTCAGCTGCATATGTTCATCATAGCAAGTTATTGATATTGTCTTGTGAATTGTTTTTGGTTTTAATGAGTGGAAGTTCGAAAGATTTTCAATTCTCAGCCTTAGAGTTCATCGAGTTCATTGACCCGATGGTAATTGGAATCAATAAGTTTGAAAATTTTCGTGCATAATTCATTTTAGAAGTGTAGCTATAAATTTTATTTTATTTTTCCAGTCTTTTTTTTTTCAAAACCATATTTTTTTTGTTACATACTGTGGCATTAAGGAATATTTATTGCTCCATCCTGTGCTTTATAAAGATAACTCTTTACAAAAAATGCTGAAAATTTCTTGCCTAAGCTCATGCCCTAGTCCAATCCAAACTTTATTTTTTTTCAGTCACATACTTGTGTAATAGGAAATATTCAAGCAGACTTTCATCGCAATTTGTCCATGTAGCCAAGAAGAATACCAGGAACACAGATGACTGACATTTGTGATTCATTATCAGGAATAGCATTGTTTCAATTTTTTTTAAAATTTTGTTATACTAAATTTTGTGACAAATATATTCATTTAGGCAAGGACAACTTGTAGGTGGATTCCAAATTAAAGTGTCATCTTGATGTTATATTATCAAAGTCCATAATGATTTCATATAATGTATTTTCACAGGTATTAATTAATTAAAAGAAATATAACATTTTTCCCTGTAAGCCATCGATGTTTATCCAATTCAGGATGATGTTTCCATTGATGGAGGTATCCATCAGTGGCATGGTTCCAAAACTCAAATACAGCACATCTCTGGAGTTCATTCCCATGGATAGTAGTCTCTATAAGTTACTTATCTCCAAGTGGTATCATTATGGTGATTTTTTACACAATATATGGCTTTTACAATTATTCTCTCCATAGGTGTGTAACTATGATCCTCCTGATTCTTGCAGACCTACAAGGGCACTTTCTCTGAAGAATGCCAAAGGTAAAATAAATGACTTGTTTACAAATACATCCAAAAATGTCAAGTGTGAGTGGTGTTATGCCAATCCTTTATAAATATCTCAGTTCACATAGACCAGTAGAGCATACCATACATTATTATTACATCCTCTGCTGCATCTACACATTATTTAAAACTTTTTGCTTTCAATTTTTTAGGAACCAAGATATCCATGAAATCTAATACTGGCAAAAACATGTATGCTGACACCAGTGATGAATCTACTTTGGGTACACACTCTAGTCATAGTGAGGTGGATGAGCCAACCAAGAAAGAAAGAACAAGAAATGTGTACAACAACTTCCAGTTAGATGAACTGGAGAATGCCTCTGATGTAACCCAATACCCTGGTCGTCAGGCAATTTATCTTCTTTCGAAGAATCTGAACATCCCAGAAAACAATATTCGGGTAATATACCATGAATTATCTCAAATAATTTGATCTCTTTGTCATACTTGAAATAAGTAGGTAAAATGAAATAATTGATTAATTGAATATATATGTGATTAAAATTTCTACTGCGAAATTTTGGTCCATGTTACTATAAAAGCATGCCTTATTACTATGAAGTTATATATAGTTCAGCCAATATCTCATCCATGAGTTCAGATGGTTTAGCTGCACCCAAGGGTGAATTTACACATGTCAATGATTGTAATCAATGACCATTTATGTTACTCCAATGCAATACGTCAAGATAAGTCATAGAGAATAATTTTTATTTTATAGAGCATTATCAATATTGTTTGTCCTCGTATAGCTAATCACGAACATTATATGTGGTGTCGTATTTGAAAAATATTATATATTTGCATTTATAATCTTACTTTTAAGGTTTGGTTTCAGAATAGATGCGCTTTATATAGAAAACAAGATGAGACAGGCTGTGCCATTCAGCAGAGCAAGGGTCGAAGGAAGTACCTAAAAACTAAGCATCAGATGTAAGTTGCTGCAGCTGCCTCTACTAGAGATGGTATTTATTCTGGATGCTACCTGGATGTTCCCTACACTACATTTGAAGGAGTCCCAACATCCCCACAGTGTGTAGCTTTGTCACCTTTCATGACCGGCTCAGCCATACCATGCAATCCTATGCAGAGCTGTGTTGGTCCTGCAAGCTTCATTGCTAACAGTACGCCTAGTTGTGGACGAGATTCACTTGACACTCCAGAATCCCACCAGTAATGTGAAGCTTATGCCATCAAAGATGAAGAAAAGTTATAATCAGTTGATATTTAGTAGGACTCATTGTACTGAATGTTTCTTGGTAATATATATAGTTCTTTATTTCTGCTGTATGATACATTTATTAATATATGTGAACCACTGCATGGGGCTTGTAGAATTAGAATCAACAAAAAAGTAAATATTATCAATTATATATTTTTGTGGGTAAGTTTACTTTTAAGTTAGTATGTATGTTAGTCTAGGCATGATATTTAGGCTAATATTTATTTGGTGTGGTTTTAGGATGGGACATTCAAGAAATATATGCAAGCGGTGTGGAAGATTCCAGAACCCATTGAAGAGGGAGTGGGGGGGAAAAAGATTTCAGAGCCCATATGTATAGTAGAGGTTGTGTGAGGTTGTGAGAGATACATGGATACCAATCGAGGGAGGTTGTGGGTGACCCATGTGCCCATGTTTAGGAGAGGGTGGGGAAAGATCCCACAGCCCATGCGTGTGAGTAGGGGATGAGTGGAGTTAACAATTAACTAGTTCTCAATGTCCATGTGTAAAAAGTGGATGTACCTGGGACAACATGCAATTAGTGTGGGAATTTTGGAGTGTTTGGAGTGGGTGGTTGGGGTCAATCTTGTGTATATATTCAGTAGAAATATATTCCTGGTCTCATGAGTTGTGTGTAGGGAGGATACGGAGTTGGTCAGGATTGAGGAGTAGGGGAATATTAAAGGTTCATGTACATTATATATGATCCCTCCAAAAATATTTAAAAAATAGCAAAAAAATACAACTGTCAAAACTTGCTAACAACTTCTTTTACGCAAATGCTATGGGATGCTCTTCTCCCTGACTATCCAATTGAATTATAGTGTATCCCAACCAGTAGGGAGATGCATCAGTCTGTAGAATAAAATGCTTTCACCAGTCTGGTATGATTAGAACTGGTGCTACAGTTACGCTGTTTTTAACTGTTGAAATGCTTCTTGGCAACTCTCCCCCCAAACAAC